>NZ_JBEFNI010000007.1:0-211878 GCF_051970275.1 Psychrobacter sp. ASPA161_9
TTACTTATATTTTATAATAGCGGTTATGAGACCTTAGTTGAAGGTTAAACTGTGAATGGTTTATTAGTACGCTTAGTCTCCGCGTTAGAGCCTACCGTCAAAAAAGGAATACAGGCTTCTAGATCTTGACAATCTTGACCAAGCTGATGGCGGATGAAATAATCCTGCACTATGCGTGCTTGCTGCTCAATACCGTATTTAAAGAATGACTTACCCAGCTCTAAGTCATAATCATAGCGACGATCAACAAGGGCGCCGCGAATAACTTTTAAACCTTGCTGCAATTGCCAAACGTGAGTAAGCTCATGAATTAGCCAGCTTTGCTTACTAAGAGTGGCGTTGCTAAAGTCTGCTATCCAGTCCTCCGGATGAAAATATATATTTCCATTAGGGCTGACTGCGTAATTTTTGAGTACCCACCAGGCCGTTTTTAACCGCACTGCCTCAAGCTCGATACCATCACCAAAGACTGAACGCGCTAACATGATCTCGCCCGCACTAAGCTTACGTGATTGCTTGGCAAAACGACTTGATAAACGCAGGCTTTGACTCAATAACTGCTTTACGGAATGTGTCATAGGCGATGAATATCTCCATGGTTAATGTTTAGCACTGTCAGCTAATAGATGGATTAATAGGCTATAAATAAAGCTTATGACCATGAAATAAAAGTGCAAAGGACAGAAGTTGTACACTTGTATGGCTTTTTTGAGCCAAAAGTGCCCTAACCTTTGCTTTAATTATCAGTGACTTTTTAATAGTATTTATTAAAAAATTAATGATAATTACTACTAAAAAATTAACTTAGATTATTATTTGTCTGATTTCATATAATTTCGATATTACTATCATGGTTACTATTTTGTGATGTAAAGAAGAGCTGTGCATAGATAACTCATATCGTACAGTAAGCACAGTTGCTACCGTAGCCGATTTATATGAGGTTCAATACAAAAACATAGAGAGTCTTATGGCCCCTAACTTTCATGCTGATACGCCACTTGCCCAGCGCATGCGCCCCGACTCCCTTGACGATATCATCGGTCAAGCGCACTTATTAGCGGAAGGTGCACCTCTACGGCGCTTGGTCGAACAGAATCATCTGCCTTCGATTATCTTGCATGGGGAGGCAGGTATTGGTAAAACTACTATTGCCATGCTATTAGCTGATGCAGTTGGGCGACCTTTTCATGCACTCTCAGCACTTAATACTGGCGTAAAGCAGTTACGTGAGGTGTTAGATAGCAAGGACTCATTAAGCTTTGAGTCACCAGTGGTTTTTATCGATGAGATTCATCGCTTTAATAAAGCACAACAAGATGCATTATTGGGCGCTGTCGAATCCGGTGATATTACCTTGATTGGGGCCACTACAGAAAACCCTTCATTTAGTGTTAATAATGCCCTACTCTCACGCTGCCAAGTATATCGCTTAGAACCACTCATCGCAGAGCAAATCGCGACCGTACTAACGCGTGCTATTACGGCAGACACGGTATTAAAATCGCTATCTATTGACTTGCAAGCACAGGATTTTATTAGCCAGTTAGCGCATGGCGATGCACGTAAAGCATTAAACCTGTTAGAGCTTGCAGTACAAACCGCTGATTCAAAGCAGTCGCCGATTATTATTAATGATGAGCTGGTTGGCCGAGTCGCTCAAACAGCATTAGTGCGCTACGATAAAGATGGCGAGCAGCATTATGATATTGTCTCAGCGCTGATAAAGTCCGTACGCGGCTCCGATCCTGATGCCGCTTTGTACTGGATGGCGCGGATGCTAGTTGGCGGTGAGCCTGCTGACTTTATTGCTCGGCGCTTAGTCATTTTGGCCAGTGAAGATATTGGTAATGCCAATCCTAATGCCTTATTACTTGCCGATGCTGCCTTACGCAGTGTGCAATCAATCGGTATGCCGGAAGCGCGAATCATCCTAGGGCAAGTCGTGGTTTATCTGGCGACTAGTGCTAAGAGCAATAGCACCTACAATGCTATCAATGCTGCGATGGCGCTGGCAGAAAAAGACGCCTCACCTGTACCGCTCCATCTCCGTAATGGGGTGACTAAACTTATGCGTGAACAAGGTTATGGCAAAGGCTATGCTTATCCGCACAACTACCCTAATCATTATTATCCGCAGACTTATTTGCCTGATAATCTGGTGGGTACACGTTTTTATGAGTTTGCAGATAACCAACGCGAACAACATAGTAAACAGTTTATGGACTGGCTTAAAAGCCAAGCGGCAAGTAATGACTAAAGAAAGCTTTCGTTACATCCCTTGTTATGCTTCAGATTATTTTATTTAAATGGCTAGCGCTAAATAGCAATAATTAACTAATTAAACACTCTGGTCTAACGATGAAACCGTACGCCATGGCAAAAAAACCTTTAAAATATGCCGTTTAGATGGTCATTAAATCTTAACCAATGACTGTCAACAACTAACGACAATTACAGCCCTTTAGCCTATCTGCTACAATAGGCTGATAAAATTTTATACCCCTACATTTCTATAAATAATAAATCATTGAGACTTCTTATGAGTTTAAATACGATTCCTGAAATTATTGAAGACATTCGCGCCGGTAAAATGGTCATTTTGATGGATGATGAAGATCGCGAAAACGAAGGTGATATCATCATGGCGGCCACGCATGTCCGTCCTGAAGACATTAACTTTATGATTACCCATGCCCGCGGTTTGGTATGCTTAACCTTGTCACAAGCGCGTTGCCAACAGCTTGCATTGCCACTGATGTCAGATCGTAACGAAGCAAAATTCAGCACCAACTTTACCGTTTCTATCGAAGCTGCTGAAGGCGTTACTACTGGTATTTCTGCGGCAGATCGTGCACGTACTATCCAAGCAGCAGTCTCATCAGCAGCAAAGCCTGAAGACATCGTCCAACCTGGCCATATCTTCCCAATCATGGCACAAAATGGTGGCGTATTACACCGTGCTGGACATACCGAAGCTGGCTGTGATTTGGCACGCCTAGCAGGACTTGAGCCTGCAGCCGTTATTGTAGAGATTATCAATGCTGATGGTACGATGGCGCGCCGTGATGACCTTGAGATATTCGCCAAAGAACACGATATCAAAATCGGCACCATTGCTGACCTTATCAACTATCGCATCGCTAATGAGCAAACGGTAGAAGAGATTGAATCGCATCCGTTTGAGACTGAATATGGTACTTTCACTCTGCATCGTTTCCGTGAGTTTGGTGCTGATGAGACTCATATAGCCTTGGTAAAAGGCGATGTTAGCGAAGGCGTTAGTACTGTACGTGTTCATGGCTTCCATCCATTACGTGATTTATTTGCGGCTAAAAACGATACCACAGGGCGCAGTGGTTGGAGCGTACAATCAGCTCTAGAAGAAATCAGTGCTTCAGAACGTGGTGTCTTGGTTTGGATTGGTAGCCATCAACCAATCGACTTGGGAGATGCGTTAGATAAAGCCTCTGAAAACCAGTCGCTCTCAACTATCGCCCAGCAGCCTTATCGCAGTATTGGCGTTGGCGCGCAGATTTTACGCCACCTCGGTGTACGCGATATGCGCCTTTTATCATCGCCAATGAAGTTCTATGCGCTATCAGGCTTTGAGCTAAATGTCATCGATTTTATTCATGCACCAAAGCAAGATTAAACGACTAACTAGCTTAAGTTAATTTGCTAAAACCATTGTGATAAACAATTAAAAAATCGCTCAAAAAGATTATTCAAAAAAGGCACGCTAATCAGATTAGCGTGCCTTTTTATTATTTAACTCTTTTATCGTTTAGCTTCAGCTCAATGACGCATATTATAACTTAGGGGTGTGAGCTACTTTTTGTTCAAGCACTAACAAACGTGCACGCTCCTCGATTGTCCATGGCAACTTAGTTTTGCCATCACTCTCTAGTCGTACTATCACTGCCTCAGCAGTAGCGACTACGGCTTGCTGCGCACAGCTATAATAACTATATTCTATGACGATACTAGTCGTGCCCAAGCGTTGACAGCGCACGCCCAGTAATAGAGTATCAGGGTATACGACTGGACGTAAATATTGACAGCTAGACTGGGCCAGCACAGTGACCATACTGCCATCAAACATACCTAGGGTCTGCAAATAAGCGATGCGCGCTGACTCAGCATAACGATAAAACACCACATTATTTAAATGATTAAAGGCATCCATCTCACCCCAATGTATGGGCTGAGTATGTATTACTGGATAATTTGCCAATTCAGCAGGATAGCTATCGTCTGGTATGTCAGCTGTTAATCTTATTTCATGACTAGCGTTGTTCATAAACCACCTTAATCTGTATTTTTAATATATCAGTATCTAAAACACCCCAGCATCTATCAATCTAATACAACTTAACGCTTAGGCTTATCCAAAATCTGAGTAGTCAATAAAGGCTTAGGCTTGGGCGCATCAACAATCAGTTTATCAAGCCAAACAATTACCTCTGTGATGTTCTCTGGCGCTTCCGTAGCCGTTGGACTTTGTTGACCTTTATTAATTTGGTCGGTGTCTGTAGCAGAGGACTGTGCTGTTTTACTAGCATTATTTTTCTGAGTACTGGAAGTGTTTTTAACCAACGTCTGTAACTGCTCACGCGCTTGGCTTAAACATACAATCAGCTGATCTTGCTCACGCATATTGCTGGCTTGAATAGCTAGATTCAGAGTCATGATGACTTCATGAATAGTTAACTGCTGACGGTTTAATGGAGCACTATTATTATGTACTTTGTTAGTAGCCGTACGCGCTGAACCAGTAGTAGTATCAGAAGATGTCTTTGTATTATCATTGCGGTTACTATCAGGATAACTAATATCATTACGACTAATTTTGCGATCGTAACTGTGCAAAAAATCTTGAATGTTTTGAATGGCCAAGTTTTGTAATTGCCATGGACTAGGCTGTGAGCTTTGCGCTTGTAAACGCTCAATATCTTTGGTCAAGCTTTCTTTAATGACAATCGTCAACGCTGGCGATATCTCATTATTATCTTGTGACAGTTGCCATAGTAAACCACGTAGCAATTCAATTGATGCCTTATAATTATTATCAGCGAGTAGTCTGTCTGCTACCTGCATTTGAATACGCAATAAATTGAGCTGATTTTGAGCTTGATTACTGACGGCTGTATTTGGCTCTGGTAGGCTCTGTTGACTGATTGAAAATAAACGGTCGTCCATCTCATTTAGACGGCTGACTACATGCTCATTACTTTGCAGACGTTCATTGATTTGGTTTTGAAAACGTTGCTGAGCAACATATAGCCAAACTAAGGCAATGACTAATAATAAGATAAACAACCATTGCAAACGTAATAACAAGATATTCGCCTGCCGACGCTGCTGATTTACAGATAATGTATCAGCTGTAGAAGTTTTAAATTCGGTTGACATAAGACAGCACCGTTATTGGTAGTTTTAATGACACTTAAAAATGAGCAAATAAGGTAGGTTTGTCGTTTTACTCTCTATTTACAGACAATTCTGCTTAAAGAACATTCTGCACAATCGCTGCCAAAATAGTCGCAGGAGATAAGTCTTCTACTCGCCAATAGCTTAGTTGCTCAGCTGCTACCATATCAGCTAAGCGCTCACCCAATACGACATAATTAAAATCTGATAATACTGGTAACACTGTATGTTCTAGAGCAAAATTTGAATCTGACTGCGTTTGCTGGACTACGCTTGACCAGTGTTCAAATGCAGTGCCACTACTGATGACAACGATAGGCTTAGATGCTTGTGACTGATTAGACTGCTGCGATTGTACTGTATTTTGCTTAATAAACTGCTCAAGCCATTGCTTATAATTTGTACTTGCATCGGTAGGTAAAATACGCTCATACCAAGCAATACTATCAATATGCACCCCGCGCGCCTTTAGCGTATCGACCAATAATCGTCGACCACCCAGTCCACGCCAAATCAGGAGTTTATCGCCCGCTTGTAGATGCTCAATCTCCGGCATGGCTAGCATACCTTCGTTATTGGCAATAGTCGGTTGTAATACTGGATAGTTAAATGGCAATTGGGGGTCTTGTAAGACAGAAGCTGTCGCTTCACCTACTGCAATCAAATGACTTGGTGCTTTATTAGTCCTAAGCATGTTTGACTCTGACAATGCGCCATTATCATATGGTTTGTTTGCTTCTTCAAGAGCTTGCCATACTGCCAATCCTGACGCTGCCGCAGTAGGACTGACGATAACAAGTGCTTCATAATTGCCTGCTAACCAATCACGCATCAACTCGATATCTGTATCATTTACCGCGCGCGGCTGTAGCGTCAACATCGGCATATCAACCACAGTCAAACCTGCAGCTTGCAAATGCTCTGTTAAGGGTGCTGCACGCTCTAGCGGACGAGTATTGATGACGACTGCTGGCGGTAATGATAAATCACCAATTGACTGAGACAACAATGCACGAGACATAGACCTACCACTGCTCAAAAGGTTGTGTAATGAGATACCGCTACTACGAGTGCACACCTATTCGACTTAGTGTTATCTGTATTAGCGGCGTAAAATACTACTCATTGTTTATGTCGATATTTATGGTTAAGTATGATTAAGAATGGTAAATTGCTGCCAAGATAGCACCAGCACCGTCAGCCAGTAGCATCTTGGCGACATCGATACCTAATTGATTGGCCTGTGCTTCTTTCTCTGCTTGCGTTCCAGTCAATGCAATACGCTTTTCAGCCTTTAGCAATTCACTACCATCTGCTTGTCCGACTCGGCCACGTAGCCATAAGTTATGACCGCTATCATCGTTATCATAATCGGTAGTGATTTCTTTAACGTTATCAGCATGCAATACCGCATAAGCAGCAATCGGAACTTGGCAACCACCTTCTAAATGACGATTTAAAGCACGCTCAGCGATTAAGCGAATGCGCGCCTTATCATCGTTAAGCGGGGCAAGCAGTGCCAATACATTTGCATCATCTTCACGGCATTCAATTGCTAATGCCCCTTGACCAACAGCTGGTAGGCAGGTATCGATCGCTAACTCACCACGAATACGCTCATCAAGCTCGATGCGCTGTAGGCCACTGGTTGCCAAAATAATGGCATCGTAGTCGCCTGCATCAAGTTTGCCTAAACGTGTACCCACGTTACCGCGCAAGGTCTTGATTTGTAGATCTGGACGATAGGCTTTGATTTGACATTGACGGCGTAAACTTGCGGTACCAACGACCGCGCCTTGTGGTAATTCATCAATACTATTATAAGTATTAGAAACAAATGCATCCGTTGGCGCTGCACGTTTGCAATAAACGCCAAGTGTTAAACCTTCAGGCAACTGCATAGGGACATCTTTTAGTGAATGCACAGCAATATCTGCCTGCCCATCATATAATGCTTGCTCAAGCTCTTTAACAAATAAGCCTTTACCGCCTATTTTTGCTAGTGGGGTGTCTAAAATCTTGTCACCTTTAGTGATGATTTTTAGTAAATTGATAGTCATCTCTGGATACAATTCCAGCAATCGATCACGGATATGCTCTGCTTGCCATAAGGCAAGCGGGCTTTGACGTGTGGCGATATTTAAGGTATGTAAAGCAGATGGCTGCGTGGTACTCATGATAGGCCTCAAGATTATTAAGTGCTATATTGTTAATACTATGTTTGATGCGTCAGAAAATTTATTATTTACAAGCTTTTAATAGGTGCAAAAACTTTTATCTGACGCAAAAAAATACCCCTATTTAAGCATAAATAAGGGTACGAAGATATGGTCGAGATATTTTGGTTGTTACTAGCTATTTATAAAGGCGTTAGCTTCTAGAATATGTCGTTGAAGACACCTATCTCTGAGTCATTTCTATAATAAGAACCAATGGCAATAAGGAACCATGGTTACATACTTTGAATCTTTTCTCGTAGCGCTGGTAGATGTCGACGACTAACCGCTAAAGTCTCATCAAGACCTTTAAAGCGTACTTGATATTGCCCAGAATCTATGGTTTCTAAGTAATCCAAAAAGCTTAGATTAATGATGGCATTACGATGGACCCGAAACAGTCGGCTCTCAAATTCTTGCTCAAGCTCTTTTAAAGTCTCATCTATGAGTACTGTGCCTTCTTTATGACGGACTTTGACGTACTTTTGGTCAGCAGTAAAGTAGTAGATATCTTTGAGTTTAATCAGCTCGACGCCACGATGTGTACGCGCTGCAATATGTTCACGCACAGGACGAGCAGTCGGGTCTTCAAGTTTACGAATCTCATTCAATTGTGCGGCATTCAGGTTCTTTGCTTGACTCAACGCCTCTAACAATTCATCTTTATTTGCAGGCTTGAGTAAATAGCCTATCGCATTGGCTTTAAACGCTGCAATGGCATAATGGTCGTAGGCTGTAACAAAAATGATAGCTGGCGGATGCTCAAGCTCATTAAGTGCTTGTGCACAGCGTACCCCATCCATTTCTGGCATTCGTATATCGAGCAATATTATATCAGGCTGCTGTATTTTTACTGCAGTGATGGCCTCAGCACCAGTCGTTGCTTGGGCGACCACCTCGTACCCTGATTCTTGCACGATTCTAACCAAACGCTCACGAGCAAGTGGTTCATCATCACAAACTACGATTCGCATATAGATTCCTCTTTTACAGCATAATAAATATATTTTTAACTACTCTTGATATTATATTTGTATAAATTCGCAGTAGCCCAGCATACATAAAAATAATTATTTCATAACTCTATGATTAATTAGTTAGACACCGATAATTCGTAATTATCTTACTTCAAACAAGCTATAAAACCTGCATGAGTTTTGGAGAGCGTTTGTCATCTATATGTTATTAAAACAGACAGCTTGATGATGATATTCATATGGTTTTTGATTCAAACCCTGTAGCTACCAATCAATCAACCTAAGTGCATACGAGTGACTAAGTCTCTAAAATAGCGTTATACAAGATATGCAGCAATAAATATGCCATGTTTGAATTAACGGTAGCGATATTTGAATGAAAGGTAGAATAAATGGTCGATTTAAGTTTTGTGTTGAGAAAAACTATAATCCTACATCATGTAGAGGGTAATTAATCACGGTCACAATGCGCTCGTTGGTGACATCACTTTGTATGTTAGCACTTTGATCAAAATAGGCTCTGAGACGTTCAGCTTGGATATAAAAGTTCACATGGCGACGTAAGTCATGAACAACCATTAAGGTTTTACTGGGCAGTTGGACAGTCACAGTGATAGTAACGCGATGCTGTTGCCATGTTACAGTAATATCGATAAAAATAGTTTCAGTTGTCATCTCAACGACATTAAGCAGCATTTTTTCAAGAACGCTTTGTAAAGTTAACGCAGTAATTACCATATCATACATGACGTCATCGTCAGGAAGATTCCAATTTACAACCAGCTTATCGCTCAAACGACTCGATTCAATCGCTAAGTAATGCTCACAAAGGGCAACTTCTTCTTCAAAGCTAATTTCGCGCGCGCCATTAAAAGTGGCTCGAAAGAGTGCCGATACATGTTGTAAAAGTTCAGCAGCCTGTGGAGGGTTAGATTCGATAAGTGATACTAAAATATTGACGGTATTAAAGAAAAAATGTGGGGCAATACGTGCCTTCATTAAGTCATTTTGGGCAGTAAGTTTGTGCTCAAATGACTGCTTGAGTGCGATCAACTCACGGTAACGTCTAATAAAGTACAACATAAATACTAAAGTAAAACCGACCGTAATCACAATATTGAATAGTACGTTTAATACAAAGGCTTTACGCTCATAAACCAGCCAGCCAGTATTGATCTTTACCAGCATGACTAGCATTGCAGACACAGCAGAGGTAATGGTAAATAGGAGCAAAACCTTCATGCTAACGTTGATAGGATTGGCACGTTTAAAAATAGGTCGCAGATAATCTATCAAATATAGAGAGGGAATAATGCTCAAAGTATACTGAACAATTCGGCTTAAAAATTTAACAAAAAATTGAGGCCAAGTAGCCAGATCATGACGATCAATCGACGTAACAAACAGCGCCCAAAAGAAGATATAGAGCATCCATTGCCATGGTTTCATCATTTCTGTAAGCCTAGGCATAAAAAACTCTAAGCGCTCAGCTAGCAAGGCAACCTCATCCTTTGCTATACTTGAGCTCTTATTTTCCTGACTTGTCTTAGACCAATATGAACGCCAACTCTTCAAATCCTAGTAATCCCAAGCAAGATAAAAATTCAAATTCACTTGATTTTAGCACAAATGCAGCGGCCACACAGACAAATGCCGCTACCCCTAATCAAGCTGACAGCCCCGCCCACAATGCACAGGGGCAACAAATGTGGGGTGGACGCTTTAGTGAGGCGACCGATAGCTTCGTTGCAGCCTTTACCGCTTCGGTTGGCTTTGACCAACGCTTTGCGCGACATGATATCGAAGGCTCAATCGCTCACGCTACTATGCTCAAAGAATGTGACATTCTGACGGCTGACGAGGTTGCAACAATTATCGACGGTCTAAAGCAGGTGCTTGTCGAGATTGAAGCAGGCGAGTTTAAATGGTCGATTGCGCTTGAAGACGTGCACATGAACGTTGAGTCGCGCTTAACCGATATCGTCGGTGCAGTGGGTAAAAAGCTGCATACTGGACGTAGCCGTAATGATCAGGTCGCAACTGATATTCGTTTATGGTTGCGTGAAGAAACTGACAATATCATTGCCTTATTGGTACGCCTGCAAAGCGGCCTACTTGACTTGGCTGAACAACATACCGATACCATTATGCCAGGCTTTACCCATTTGCAAACCGCACAGCCTGTCAGCTTTGGTCATCATGTAATGGCATGGTTTGAGATGTTATATCGTGATACTGAACGTCTAGTTGATGCACGCCGCCGTATCAATCAGATGCCACTTGGTAGCGCCGCCCTTGCTGGTACGACCTTCCCAATCGATCGTACGATTACGGCTGAATTTCTAGGTTTCGAAGGTATTTGCCAGAATTCGCTAGATGCAGTTTCTGACCGTGATTTTGCTATCGAGTTTACTTCAGCTGCTTCTATTTTAATGATGCATATGTCACGCATGAGCGAAGAGATTATTCTGTGGATGTCAGCGCAGTTTAACTTCGTACAGATACCAGATCGTTTTTGTACCGGTTCATCTATTATGCCGCAAAAGAAAAACCCTGATGTGCCAGAGCTGGTACGCGGTAAGGCAGCACGCGTATTTGGTCAGTTGATGACCTTATTGAGCCTTATGAAAAGTCAGCCGCTTGCCTATAATAAAGACAACCAAGAAGACAAAGAGCCTCTATTCGATTGTGTTGATACCTTAACTGGTTCGCTTTTGGCGTTCGCTGATATGTTGCCAAATATTACGCCAAACAAAGAAAACATGCGTGCTGCCACCATGAAAGGTTATGCGACTGCGACCGATTTAGCAGATTATCTCGTACGCCAAGGTGTGGCATTCCGTGATGCGCATGAAGTGGTCGGTAATGCCGTTGCTCTAGGTATTAAAGAGGGTGTTGATTTGAGTGATTTGTCACTTGCCCAACTACAGCAGTTTAGTGAGGCTATTGGTGATGATGTGTTTGACTTTTTAACATTAGAAGGTTCATTAGCAGCTCGTGATCATTTAGGTGGCACTGCACCCAATCAAGTTAAGCAAGCTGTCGTTAATGGTCGTGCACGCTTAAAAGTGTTTGCTTAAACGCCTGGTTTAAAAAAACCGCCTTAATATTGTATATTTAACACTCGCTCCTAACATTCACTACTTAGGGCGGGTGTTTTTTATTTGTCATATTGTTGGCAAAATTGCTATTAAGCAGATTTACGGTTACCTTCTATATACTTGATAGCCTTTGCTAAATCGACCAAGACCGTTATCATAGGTTGATATCGATATTTGACTTAATAAATTAATAGCTTACTTAATAAGGAGCGCCTCATGACTGAGAGTTTTAACCCACAAGCCAATACAGTTTTTTGCCGTAAATATCAGCAAGAATTGCCAAAAATGCCGCATCCGCCTTTTCCTAATAAAAAAGGTCAAGAGCTACAAGAAACGGTATCTGACAAAGCGTGGAAAGAATGGCTTGAACATCAGACGATGCTTATTAATGAGAACCATTTAAGCATGATGGATCCTGCAGCCAAAAAATTCTTAACCGAACAGCGTGATAAGTTTTTGGATAATGAAGACTATGAGCGTGCGCAAGGTTGGACACCAGAGGCTTAAGATTTACACTTTTGAACCTGATACTATTAAACTTGGTAAATGACTATAATTCGCCATAGAAGTTTGCTAGTATAAAGTTGATTCACAACACTGACAGACTCGGGGTGCGGTGTATTAAAGGCTCGCTTTACTAAACTTACTTTATTAAAGTAATCGCCTTTATACATTCGCTGAGAGATCACCCGCCGAACCTGATGCGGTTAGTACCGACGCAGGGAAGTCTTAAGCAATGGTTATATATGTGCAAAGGGCGTGCAGAAATGCCTTTTTATTATCGTCACTATTTTTTGTCGCTTGCCAAGCGCTATATAATGACGAATGATACGAAGCTGCGTCTACCAATTTCTAAAATAATTTACTAGCTTTAAGTTTAGTAGAGTAATCATTTTATTTAAATTGATATCGCATGGATAACTAATGCTTACCCCGCAGCTACTGGCGGTGTTGATTTTATTCAAAAACCAACACGCTAGGACAGCATATGACTATCTCAGACATTACCTCGAACACAAAAGCTGCTCAAACCCATATCCCAGCTAATGCTTCGCTCAACGCGACTGACAGCAAAGCGGATAAAAAAGCAGATGCCCTAAAAACACCTGCCCATCGCCATCAAACAGACGCGCGCTTTGAAGAAGATGCCCGCGACTTACACCGTATCTTGCCCGCCTCCCGTAAAATTTATATCGAAGGCTCAAGACCCGATATTCAAGTACCGATGCGCGAAATAACGCTTGATCCAACCCCTGTGCAAGGCATTTCTGAGAACGAATGGGAGCAAAACCCACCGTTTTATGTCTATGACACATCAGGTGTTTATACTGATCCCAATGTTGAGATTGACCTCACCAAAGGATTGCCAAAATTACGTGAAGGCTGGATAAACGAGCGCGGAGATACCGAGCAGTTAAAAGGTCTATCAAGTCAGTATGGACAAACGCGCGCCCGTGATATCAGCACTGCCAACTTACGATTTGCCCACATTGATAAACCTCGCCGTGCAAAACTAGGCAAAAATGTCACTCAAATGTACTATGCTCGTCGCGGCATTATCACCCCTGAAATGGAATATATCGCCATTCGTGAGACGCAAAAGCAGCACGAGTTGACCGATATGCGTCAACATGATGGTGAGAGCTTCGGTGCTAATACGCCGACGGTTATCACGCCTGAGTTCGTGCGTAGTGAAGTGGCCGCTGGACGCGCAATTATCCCTAATAACATCAATCATCCTGAGTCTGAGCCGATGATTATCGGACGTAATTTCCTAGTAAAAATTAACGCCAATATCGGTAACTCAGCACTCGGCTCCTCTATTGACGAAGAAGTGTCAAAAATGACGTGGGCAACACGTTGGGGCGCAGACAACATTATGGATTTATCGACCGGCAATCATATTCATGAAACCCGCGAATGGCTAATTCGTAACTCACCAGTGCCGATTGGTACGGTCCCTATTTATCAAGCGCTAGAAAAAGTCGATGGCGTCGCTGAAGATTTAACATGGGAGATATTCCGCGACACCTTGATTGAACAAGCAGAGCAAGGCGTGGATTATTTCACTATTCATGCAGGTGTACTGCTCGATTATGTACCGATGACTGCCGGACGCCTTACAGGCATTGTGTCACGTGGTGGCTCAATCATGGCGCAGTGGTGCATGGCGCACCAACAAGAAAGCTTTTTGTACACTCACTTTGAAGATATTTGTGAGATTATGAAAGCCTATGATGTCGCCTTTAGTTTGGGTGATGGTCTGCGTCCTGGTTGCTTACAAGATGCCAATGATGAAGCGCAATTCAGTGAACTTAAAACGTTAGGTGAGCTGACCAAAGTGGCATGGGAGCATGATGTGCAGGTCATGGTTGAAGGACCGGGTCACGTCGCGATGAACCGTATTAAAGAAAATATGGATTTGCAGCTTGAGCTGTGTGCGGACGCGCCATTTTATACGTTAGGGCCTTTAACGACAGATATTGCACCGGGTTATGACCATATCACCAGTGCCATCGGAGCAGCGATGATTGGCTGGTTCGGCACCGCCATGCTTTGTTATGTCACGCCAAAAGAGCATTTGGGTCTGCCCAATAAAAAGGATGTCAAAGACGGCATCATCACTTATAAGATTGCCGCTCACGCTGCCGATCTTGCCAAAGGTCATCCAGGTGCACAGGCACGTGATAATGCCTTATCAAAAGCACGCTTTGAGTTCCGCTGGGATGATCAGTTTAATCTAGCACTTGATCCGGATACGGCGCGTGAATTTCATGATGAAACGTTACCAAAAGATGCGCATAAGACTGCTCACTTTTGCTCAATGTGTGGTCCTAAGTTTTGCTCAATGAAAATCACTCAGAATGTACGTGAGTATGCGGCTGGTCTGAATAAAGATGCTGCTAATACGAAGGTAACGCCTTAAACGGGCGACTTAACCAATGCTGGTCATCTGATTGAAGAAGTAGAAACTGAGCTTGTTGGGCAAGGCCGAGGAAGTACGTAAAGGTATGGCAGAGATGATCGAAAAACATCATAGTGAAGGCCGTCAGTTGTATAAAGACGTGTAGCTCTTCATTTACTAAAATCTAGTTAAAATAAAAAGCTTGAACCTAATTGTTAGGTTCAAGCTTTTTTTACGTCTGAATCAAGCTACAGTCATAGTCATGCCTTATTATTCTTACTGTATATCTAGATCATTCATAAAATTATGTAAGACATTCACTACTCTTAAGTTCTTCTTATATTTTAATATTGTATTTTTAAAATATAACTTCTAATTATAAGTAACTAGATGGACTCACTACGAAATAACAGAAGTTTACTTCTAAAATTTAGCATGGTCTGATTACTCTTAATTATGTATCGTGAAAATAAGTAAACTTTTATTTGATTACATTTACTACAAATACGATTAGAAATGCTATTTTCCCAACACGGTATATACATGGATAGTTTTATCGTTACCAGTGCATTTGATTCGCTGGTATTAATATAATTCGGTTAAGGAAGACCGTAATGAGCAAACCATTTTCATTTTTTGGACAAGACACACTATCGCCAAATAACGCGGGACACAGTTTAGGTTCGCTTGGTACGTTCGCTCTATGGTTCGGTGCCAACATAGTCGTCACTACTATTCTAACTGGTATGTTATTGGTACCTGATTTACGATTTAGCACCGCTATAACAACGGTACTGATTGGCTCGTTGATTGGTGCAATTCCACTGCTCTTAGTTGGGCTTATGGGCCAACGCACTGGTCTACCATCAATGGCATTGACTCGAAGAGCTTATGGCCCCCTTGGTAGTCAACTGATCTCACTAGTAAATATGTGTGTACTGATTGCTTGGAGCTGTATTCAAGCTCTGCTCGCAGGCATGAGTCTCAACTATGCTATTGAAGTGACTACAGGATATAGCAACTTACCACTGTTTGTTATTCTGTGTGAGACCGTCGTGGTACTGATTGTGCTACGTGGTCATCTCGGAATTGAACTTGTCGAACGCTGGGCAGCACTAGCAATGGCCGGACTCACGGTTATAGTACTCTATCAGCTTTACCAGCATTACGATGTCTCAGCACTCTTTGAGATGCCAGTTGAATCTCGCAATGGCATTACTTTAGGTATTGCCTTTGATATTGTCATTGCCACTGCATTTTCTTGGATGTCTTCAGCAGCGGATTATAACCGTAACTGTAAGACCTCACGAGTTGCCATCTGGGCCACCTATTTCGGTTACATCTTAGCAGCTATTGTAGCTATGGGGTTAGGTGCTATGATTTCAGGTCTTTCAATACTAAATGGTATGGAACAGACTTACGATCCTACGCGCTTGCTTGCAGAGTTTGGCTTTGGTTTACCAGCTGCATTAGTCATTTTCTTCTCAGTCATGACAACTAACGTTATGGCGGTTTACAGTGCTACATTGTCATGTATGAATATAGCGCCTAATATGAGCTTTTGGAAACCTGCATTAATCATTGGTGTTGTCACTATTTTGGGCGCACTAATTCCGGGTATTTTAGATCAGTTTCAAAACTTCTTATTATTAGTAGGCGCGCTCTTCATTCCAGCATTTTCAGTGATGATTGTTGATTATTACTTGGTTGGTCAAGAGGGTTATACAGCTAAGCTTCTTGATTCTAAGCGTCAATTAGGGCGTCCTACTGCAAAGATTGCTATCGGTGCTTACTTGATTGGTGCTACTCTCGCTGCTTATTGGGCAATAATTTCTCCACCCGCTTTCGGCGCTTCATTACCAGTATTTATAATCACTGGTGCCCTTTACTGGCTAGGAGCTACTTTATTTACTCGCTCTAGCACTGCTATCAACTCAACCAGCGAGTAACCGTATCATGAGACTAATGCTTGCTCAAACCAACCCCGTATGGGCTGATCCTTCTGCCAACTTAGAGGCCTTAGAAAGCCTCTGCCAATTAGCAGAAAATGCGAAAGTAGACATGCTCGTCATGCCAGAGCTGGCATTGACTGGTTATAATATTTTCGAGCGTCTCGATCATTTGGCTGAATCAGTAGATGGACCCATCGCTACTCAAGTCGCCAAGCTCGCGATTAAATATAATTTGCATATATTATTTGGACTTGCCGAGCATCAGTCCAATGGTCAGTTGACCAACTCTGCTGTCTTATTCGACGACAGTGGCAAGCGTCTCGCCACTTATCATAAACGCCAGCTATGGGACCGTGAACATGAATATTTCACTGCTGGTGAAAAATATTGCGTCGTCGATACTCAGTTTGGAAAGTTGGGACTAATGATTTGTTATGATAATGAATTTCCAGAAATAGCCAGAAAACTCGCTCAAGCAGGTGCACAGATTATACTATCGCCTACCGCTAATATGATGCCGAATGCGGAACGCCAGATACTTCAAATTCGTGTCCGCGCGATGGACAATCAATGCTTCGTCGCTTGTGTTAACCGCTCTGGCATAGAAGGAGAGCTGCATTATTGCGGTCACAGTCTCGTAGCTGGTCCTGATGGTGAGGTATTGGGTAATCTTGGCAATGATTCTGGTATATTAATAGTAGATATCGATTTGAACCGAATTAATGAAAGCCGTACTAATCATGACTATCTAAAAGATTTAGATAAGTTAAATGGAGCTGGCTTATGAATGAAAGCACGCTACCGCGTATTGCACCGGAGAAATGGTATCGAACTCAAAGTATGAGCGATGACATTACGCTCATCGACGAGCCTTGGATTAAGCCTTTTTTTCGCTGTAATCTTTGGCATGTAAGAGGGAGCGAGCGCGACTTATTGGTAGATTTTGGCTTAGGTGCTGTGCCCTTACGTCGTCATGTTGCTTTACTTACTGAACGCGAAGTAGTCGGCGTTGCTAGTCACACTCATTTCGATCATATTGGCGCAGCAAGTGAATTTGGCTGCTGTCATGTGCACTCGGCTGAGGCTGATATTCTTGCAGCACCAGACAATGCACGCACCTTAGCTGATATGTTTATCAATGATGAGATGTTTGACGCCTTACCGCCAGCGCCCTATGCGCACTGCGGCTATAAAATTCCTGTCCCAGCGAAAATTGTACAGCTAGAAGATGGTGACATAATTGATCTAGGCAACCGGCAGTTTGAAGTAATTCACACTCCAGGTCACTCACCTGGTGGCATTGCCCTTTGGGAGACCGCTACTAAAACTCTAATATCTGGCGATCTCATTTATGACGGCCCACTGATTGAAGATACTTGGCACAGTGATATTTTTGACTACGCTAAAAGCATGCGGCGCTTAAATGCTTTGCCCGTCCGTGTCGTTCATGGTGGTCATTTTCCAAGCTTCTCAGGTGAACGTCTTAATGTCATGATTGATGACTGGCTACGAGAACATGATTTGTAGTCACGGATGTAACTTTAAATATGAAATTATTTTGCAATATAAAGTAAAAAATCCCAGTAAGCAGAACACTTATTGGGATTTTTAATGTACGTTCCAGTCTTCTGGAAAATTTAAACCTTCGACGCTTTGTAAATCTCATCGATTGAGGTGTTAATCGTATCAGAAAATTCTTTATCGCTTTGCTGTTTACTTAAACCTTCGGTAAACGCGCGTGAGAAACTGGCAATCATACCTGGGTTTTGCTTAAGCTTTTCGCAAGCATCGCTACGGCTATAACCGCCAGACAAGGCAACGACTTTTAATACTTTTGGATGATCAATCAATTCTTGGTAGAAACCAGATTCTTCAGGTAAAGTCAGCTTAAGCATCACTTGCTTATCATCAGCCAAGCGCTCAAGGTTATGTAATAGATTGGTTTTAAGCAGTAGCTCGCATTCGTGCTTCTTATCACTATTGATATCTACTTCTGGCTCAACGATAGGCATAAAACCTTTAGAGATAATTTGCTTAGCCACATCAAACTGCTGCTGGACGACAAGCTCAATACCATCGACACTTGGCTCATAAATCACTGAACGCATTTTAGTGCCAAACACTGGGTAATTTTGGGCTTTATCTAATAATGCATCTAAATTAGGTATTGGACGCATCACTTGTACGCCACTCATTTGTTCTGCTAAGCCTTTATCCACCTTTAAAAAAGGCACGATATTTTTATCTTCCCATAGATAGTTAGCCGTAGGCTTACCATTGACCTCACGATCCATCGTATCTTCGAACAAAATCGCCCCAAGGACACGCTCGTTGTCAAAGCAGTCGCAAGTCATAATCCGTACACGCATCTCATGCACAAGATCAAACATGGCCTCGTCATTATCGTACTCATCTCCACTCACGCCATAATTTTCAAGTGCCTTAGGCGTGCTGCCACCACTTTGGTCGAGTGCCGCGATAAATCCTGAGCCGTCTTTTATCCGTTGTAATTGCTTTTGATATTCCATTAAGTGTGCATCCTCTAATTATTAATAAGTATCAATTTTACTGTGACACCTTATGCGCTATATGACAACTTGCATACGATCTAACTATAAGTAACTTTACCATAGGACATACTATGTGCCTACATTGAATAAGTTAAGAATTAGTGATTTTTAAGAACAGTTGTTGGATTTATATCTGATATCACTATGCTTTATTATATATACTGATATCAGCATATACAAACTTAACCTTCTATTCCTATTATAAATGTTAAATTTCTCATCAAATTTACATTGTCTCGTTGTCTAAGCTAAGAACAGTACTGCTACAGCGCTTACTGCTAACAACAATCCCAGCATATTGATACGATTAAGAGATTCTTTAAAGATACCTACTCCAATGATAGTCGCCACTGCGATGACTCCAACGTTCATACCTGTAAATACGATACTTGGTGAGTCAGACAATACTTGATGTGCACGCACATATGCATAAATATTACCCATATTAAGCGCACCAAGCAGTAAACCAGCCATCAGAGCTTGGCCTTGCCAGCGTACATGGGTGATGAGCAAATAAATAAACAACAACAACCCTGCCAGTCCAAAGCTGACAAATAAGGTTAAGGGAAATGCTGTGCCTTGCTTGGCAACTTGTTTGAACAAAATATCGATGATGCCGTAACCTGCCCACACCCCAAACAACCATAGGGGTGTTTTGAGTACAGGATTTTTATTAGCAGTCTCAGTAGCTGCCATACTTATACTATTGGTGTTATTGCCACTAGTAGTAGTATTGCCACTGGTATTAGCAATGACAGCTTGCTGCGGACGATAAACCAAGGCTCCTAGTGCCAAAAACCCTAAAGCTAGCCCAAATATGCGCGTGCCAGTCAGAATTTCACCAAATAATAAAAAGGCTGCGACAATAGGAATAATCAATGATAAACGCTGAGCTGCATCGGTTGCCACCATTCCAACGGCTTCAATGGCACGTCCAAGCATTACAAATACGGCGGGCAACAGCACACCAAGAGCGATAATAATGCCCCATGCAGCGCCAAGTGTATTAACACTACTCACATCTGGTTTTAATAAGATAAAAGTCAGTAAAAAGGCGACTGGATAACCAGCAACGATCGTCTGGCGAATATCTATGTTCTTTTGTCGCAATACTTTGAGCAGAACGGAAACAGCGACACTACATAGCACTGCAATCGTTAAATAAATCATTAGCTTCTACCTTTTTAAATCGAAATTTTGCGGGTTTATTGTTTGTATGCCAGTGCTGAGAATCTTGATATAGTCATTTTTAAGCGTTTGATTTTTAGATAAGCCAATGATTATTAATAGAGAATATACCCCATTGAATAAAACGAAATAGGGGAAGGTAACAAAATATTTTTTGTACAGCAATCTATTTATAGTGGTTTTTAATAGTTAATACCAAATACGACCTGTAGCGTTCAAATTACAATTAGCATGCAGGTGTAACTCTGAAGTTTTGCTAAAATAGTGCGCAATCCCAATAACACAAGTAAGTGCCCAAGATGACGTTTAATATCGTTTATCTTGGCGTATCATTTTTGCCTATGAATGCTCTATTTCGTTTTTTTGAAAATCGTCTACCCGCCTTTCCTGATACTCCTATGCCATTGCCCTCACCTCGTCAAGGGCTGTTGAAATTTTTGTGGGCATGTACCAAAGGTTTACGTGGCTGGCTACTGTTTTTTATGATTTTGTCCGCGGGTATTGGCATTTATGAAGCGATGCTGTTTGCATGGATTGGTAATATAGTTGACTGGCTAGGTATCTATACGCCGCAAACGCTATGGACTGAAAAAGGCGACATGCTCCTTTTGATGCTAGCGGTAATGCTACTGAGTCCGTTTTGGATTGCCTTATCATCGTTTATTCATTTTCAGTCGATTCAGGGCGTGTTCCCGATGCAAATGCGCTGGCGTTTTCATCAGCATATGCTCGGGCAGTCGATGCAGTTTTATCAAGATGAGTTTTCTGGTCGAGTTTCTGCCAAGGTAATGCAAACCGCACTGGCCGTACGCGATACGGTGATGACGGTCACTGATATGTTTATGTATGTGATCGTTTATTTTATTACCACCGGTGTCATCTTATTTAACTTAGACAGCTTATTATTAATCCCATTTATCATCTGGTTTGTACTCGTTGGCTTTACTTTACGTTTCTTTATTCCCAAGCTTAAACGGACTGCTATCGTACAGGCTGATGCCCGCGCGTTGATGGTTGGCCGTATCACTGACGCTTACGCCAATATTATGACCGTTAAATTGTTCAGTCATTCGCGTCGTGAGCTGGGTTATGCTAAGAACGCTATGGGTCAGTTTTTAGGAACGGTTCATGCGCAAATGCGCTGGGTCAGCTATTTAGAGATCTCAACCCATCTGATCAGCGTTATTTTAGTGAGTAGTACGGCTGGGATTGGTATCTATTTATGGCAACAAGGCGATATTGGCGTTGGGGCTATTGCCGCAGCAACCGCAATGGCATTACGATTAAACGGTTTAACGCAGTGGATTATGTGGCAAACAGCAAGCTTGTTTGAGAGCATTGGTACCGCCCAAGACGGTATGCGTACCTTATCTGCACCGCAGACTATCGTTGATGCGCCTAACGCTTCTAATCTAAAAGTTACCGATGGTCATATCGTCTTTGACCGTGTTGATTTTAGTTATGAGGGTGAAGATGATATCGAAGGCGAGCGCATTGATGAGGTTGATACTGCTGGAACAGCGCTTATCCCCTCACAAGTAAAACTACTGGATAACTTTTATTTAGATATCAAACCCGGTGAAAAAATCGGTTTGGTTGGACGTTCAGGTGCTGGTAAATCGACCCTAGTGAATTTATTACTGCGCTTCTTTGATGTTGATAAAGGTAAAATTTATATCGATGGACAAGCGATTGATGAAGTCACTCAAGAGTCTTTACGCCAGCAAATCGGTATGGTAACGCAGGATACCTCACTGCTCCACCGTACCGTACGTGAAAACATCGCCTATGGACGTCCTGATGCCAGCGATGAAGAAATCATTCTTGCCACTAAGCAAGCACAAGCTTGGGAGTTTATCAAAGACTTATATGATGATAAAGGCAATACTGGTCTTGATACGCAGGTTGGAGAACGTGGGGTCAAACTCTCTGGCGGTCAGCGTCAACGTATTGCCATCTCACGCGTTATGCTAAAAAATGCGCCAATTTTATTATTGGACGAAGCGACAAGTGCGCTCGACTCTGAGATTGAATACGCCATCACTGAAAGCCTCAATGATATCATGACTGGCAAGACCGTCATTGCTATTGCCCATCGACTGTCAACGATTGCAGCGCTTGATAGACTGGTGGTCATGGATAAAGGTCAGATCATCGAACAAGGCAGCCATGATGAATTATTAGCATTAAATGGTGTCTATGCTGGATTATGGCAGCGTCAAAGTGGTGGTTTCTTAGGTGAAAACAATTAATTATCGTTAAACATAATGAGTCACAAGGAAGTGGTATTCTCATGGAAGCATTTACAAACAGTATTGATATCAGTGGACAACAAGCCCGCTATTACGACCTAAGCCAGCTTAATGCGGCGGTAGGAGAAAATACCCACAAACGTCCAGCTGCGCATTTTTATGGTGGTAATAGCTTCACTGTCGGTACCTATCAGCCTCTAATGCATAATCTTGCGGATAATTTTGATATAACCTCGCTAGCAATGCGTGGCTATTGGTACGACAAGCCCAAAGCTCGTCGCCTGACTCGTGAACAAGATGCCGATATGCTCATTAAGTTTTTGGACAAAACTCAAGATGCACCTATTATCGGTATTGGACATTCACAAGGGGCAACCGCTACCGCAATGGCGGCGGCCAAGCGTCCCGATCTATTCTCACAACTATACCTTATCGAGCCAGTCACTTTTACCAAGAAACAAACAGCACTGTATAATTTACTCCCACGGGCTTTTATGCTCAGTCGCGAGCCTTTCAAAAGTACGTTGACCAAAAAAACCAGATGGTCAAGTGTCAATGATTACTATGAGCACCTGCGCGAACAACGTGCCTACAGACGTATCAGTGATGAGCACTTGTTGGTGTTCGCTGAACAAAGCCTTGCTGCAAATACTGATGGCAGCTACTCTCTAATATTTGATCCAGAGCAAGAGCTCGCCAATTACTTTGGCACGCCACATATTGATAAATCTCTTAAAAAATTGCGCTGCCCCTATACGCTTATTACTGGTAAACCAACTTTGTTTATTAACCATAAAGTTCGCAAGCAATGGCAGAAGTTTGTACCTGACAAAAGCATCATATCATTAACAGATTACGGTCACTTGTTACCAATGGAAGCGCCTGAACTATGTGCACAGATTATAAGTGAGCACTATCAAAGCCGTAAATAGACCAAACCATGACTGATCTTTTTGCTCCAGCACCCACTGATAACTTGTTACCCTACGATGGTAAGGTCAATGATTTAGGAATTATTATTGATAATCCTAATGACCTCTACGATACACTTTTAACTGAGCTTCCTTGGTGCTCTGATATTGTAACTTTATTTGGTAAAACTCATGTCACCACTCGTCAGATTGTTTGGATGGGTGAAGAAGATACTAGTTATCAATACTCCGGTCATGCACGAAGAAGTATTCCATGGTCAGATGTAGTGTTTCATGTGAAACATTATGTTGAGCGACTGCTGGCAGATATTGGAATTGCCGCTGACTTTAATACTTGTTTGCTAAATTATTACCCTTCAGGAGCTGACGGTATGGGCTACCATGCGGATGATGAAAAGGAGCTGGGCTATCAGCCAATTATCGCTTCCTTGTCCGTTGGTGCTACTCGAAAATTTGTCTTGAAGCATAAAAAAACCCAAGATAAAGTCGAACGTCATCTTGAGTCTGGTCAGCTTATCGTAATGCATGGTGATACCCAAACATGCTGGAAGCACACCGTCACTAAGACTAAAACAGTAGCCGATGGACGAATTAGTCTAACGTTTCGGCACATGCTTTCAGATTAGCTGGCTTTTAAGACAATTTTTCCAAAGGTATCGCCTTTTTGTAGCTCAGTGTGAGCGGCAACGATCTCAGATAGCGGATAGGTCTGCTGAATATGTAATTTGAGCTTACCAGTTGCCACTTTTTCTAATACTTTTGCCATATCTTGCCCACTACGTTGAGCTTTATAACCAGCGACATTTAGGTCTTTTTGGCTGCCAGCCTCTTTGAGCTTATCGACCCAAATCGTTGGTAGCACATTGACGCGTCCACCAGACTTGAGCACATCAAGCGCGCGTACACCTGCATCACCACCGACCAAGTCCAGTAGCACATCCGCTTGCAAATCAGGGAATGCATCCTCTTTAGTATAATCAATCCAGCCTGCTAGCTTGCTCTTATCTATAAGGTCATCAAGCTTGGCATACTTTTCTGGTGAGCAAATAACAGTGACTTTGATATCGTTCTGATTCACCTTGTCCATTAATAACTGAATGAGTAGATGACCAACACCACCTGCCGGGGCATTCATTACGACATGCTCGCCTGTTTTGATATCAGCAAATTCTACAAATTGTAGTGCCGTTTGTCCTATACAAGGCAGTGCACCTGCCTGCTCTAGCGTTACCGATTCTGGTACTTTAGCCAGCAATGTAGCATCGACTGCCACATACTCAGCATAACAGCCACCATCAAAAGTAAGCGCTGCGACTTTCTCATCAACAGTAAACTGATCGTTATTACTTTTGACCACAACACCAGCCATATCAAAACCTAAAATAGCAGGTTTGTCATGGTCAAATTTATTTTTACGGATATTATCGGCACCCCAGCCCTTACCTTGGCGAGTCTTATAATCAACGGGATTAATGCCTGCATACGCGACTTTCACTAACACTTGGTCATCACTTAACTCAGGGATAGCGACACCGTCTTGATAGTTCATGACCTCGGGTTCACCAAACTTACGAATAAGTACAGCGTATTGAGTCGTTGGCAATGGTTTATTAGAAAGGTTAGACATAGGTATATATCCTTATATTTTATGTGCTAATAGTTAATTATCTTATTAATTTGGAATTTTTTGAGCTTTAATTTTATTAAAAAAGAAACAGGTATTATTCAATTTATAGGTAGCGAACCTATACTATAACAAAGCCAACTCAGCACTAATAGGCAAGTGATCGGACAATTTTGACCAAGGTTTACCAGTATGTACCCAAGCATTTTTCACAGTAAGATTACGTACATAGATACGATCTAAACTTAGCACAGGCAGCTTTGCAGGAAAGGTCGGTAACAATTTACCATGACATTGTTTAAAAGCCTCAGTCATCCCAAGATCACTTGCTAAAGTGTCACAAGATAGCTTTTTCCAGTCGTTAAAATCACCCGCTAAAATCAGAGGTTGATTCGGAGCTATCTCGTTGCGCATGTAATCACTAATGGCTTGATATTGCTTAATACGATCACGCTCAAATAGGTTCAAGTGAGCGCACAACACCACCACTGGCACATCCCAACCAGCTGGCTGCACTTCACAATGCAAGACACCGCGTTGCTCAAGTTTATTCACAGTAATGTTAACGTTATGCTTTGGATCTAGTGGAAATCGGCTCAGTACCGCATTACCATGATGACCATTTTCATATTCTGAATTTTTACCATAGCTATTTTCTAGCTGCAGATATTCACCAAACCACTCGTGCTGAGATTGATCAGGATATTCGTTATAGTGCATATTGCGCCTCAAATGCTGACCTTGCACCTCTTGTAAACATAAGACATCAGAGCCTACTTCTTCAAGGGCTTGAGCAATTCCTTGCATTTTTACTCGGCGATTAAGTGGCGACATGCCTTTATGGATGTTATAGCTGGTCACAACAAAAGAGTTTTTATTAATCATAAATTCAGTATTCATAAAATAAGTGTTATAA
The DNA here is from genome assembly GCF_051970275.1 of Psychrobacter sp. ASPA161_9. Lineage (NCBI taxonomy): Bacteria > Pseudomonadati > Pseudomonadota > Gammaproteobacteria > Moraxellales > Moraxellaceae > Psychrobacter > Psychrobacter sp. ASPA161_9. The sequence goes on from NZ_JBEFNI010000007.1 coordinate 26,067, forward strand.
GCGATTATAGGCGTTATTCGCGCTATAACAACAGGAATGATAATTTTGTCTTAGCTTTATCGCAACTATATTAATTATATGAAATGCAAAAAAGCATTGGCTCATATTGAACCAATGCTTTTTTTATTGATGCTAAATCATTATTGCTAAGCTAACTGGCTAGCTAGATAACGATTAGTAGCGCGTAACCAAAGCAATTGGCTGATCATCACTCATAATATCTTGTGGCATAAACACAGCCTCACCACCATTATGAATGACATGCTCAATGATTTCGCCAACAGCGTCATCAGTCACACCTTTTTCAGATGCATCATTAGCAGCAGTTAATGTCTGCGCTTTTTCGTCAATCATCGCAGCCTGCATATAACCGCGACGTACATATAAGGTTTCACCAGCGCCTTGATAAGCAGCACGATATACATCCTGCAAATCAGTCCGAAGCATATCAGCCCCGCGTGCTTTGTCAATCTCACCCAGTGCTGCTGTATGTAATGACGTACGATATTCTTCTACCGCCTCTTGTACTGAGTTAACGATATGCTGTGCACTACCATCATCTAGATTGGTAGCGTTTGAGACCATTGCAATAATATTGTCTGGACGATCACAAACTTCTTTGTAGTAGCCAATATTTTTTGCATCACCAACAATGACGAGTGGCATTTTGTGCTCACCCCATAGTTCTTGCACGCTTTTGTCAACTTGGTTAAAGAACTCTTTTAGATAACTGCTTTCATTGTTAGATGAACGATCAGAGCCACCATCGCCTGTAGTATATAGTCCATTATTATCAATAGGGAATGGGATGCTTTCCATATGATTTTGACTATCATCATCCTTGTCGAACTCCATGACTACACGATCGTTAGAAGCTTCGATGAGTCGCGCCTTATCACGGGTCAGAACTACCGTATAATAATGTACCGCACTCGCCATATCGCGAACTAAGTCACGGGTTGCAAATCGATCTGAAATAATGACCCGTTCTGTAGTATCGATTGGCATACGGATGACTTGCACATCATCAGTGCTAGCAAATATCGCTAATGTATCAAGATTATAGTTATGATTTAAATCATTAGTTTTGGCATGAATATTTTCTAGAATAGTCATTGCGGTACGCTTATCATACTCGCTGGTTAAACGATCTTCCATCACTTTCAACTGGTTTTTTAGAGCGATAGGATCTTGTTCATTCGCTGGATGCGCGCGATGGGTCTTAACAAATATACTCACTGCTGGATTGGCTTTGGTTTCACGTAAACTCTTGAGGGTCGCTTTCATAAACATTTTTCCTTATGTTATTGTTGTCGGTTTTGAGTAGCTAAATGATAAAGACAGGCTTTATCTATAGGACTATCCTAACCAAGTTATGTCAATGCTATGACATAGTTAATCATCGGACAGCTTTTATCTATTCAACTGCTTTGTTTAATGTATTGTTATGCACACTATACGTCCGTTATTTTTTATACTTATATACAAGTATATTCTGATTGTTATGTAGGACAACTTTATGTAGAACAACTATGATGCTATCAAGTTAATGTTGCTAGCTATAGGGTTAGTTTGCAAGCAAATGATGACGCTTTGTAAGCATCACTAATGAAAACCATATTTTGAGACATCTAATAATCATAATACTTATCTGACAAACAATATATCTTATAAACAATATAAACGATTTACTTTTAGTCTACGGCTGCTGGCTTGCATTCTTACCAAAGCATACCCATCATTTAGATAGCTTTCTTTGAATTTGCTAACTTGTATATCCTAAAAAGCAATTAAACTATTAAATAATAATTAGCCATTTATTACCATCGGATACCTCTATGACTACAATTGACCCAAATCTACACCTTGTTGACTTTGATGCAACGAATCCTACTGACTTACAGGTAAAGGTAAATGATGCGATTGAGCAAGGTAATAACTTTCTAGACGAGCTAACAACATCTACAGACAACACTAGTAATATAAGTGCTAAGCAGGCATTGACTGATGTGATTGCTTTTGATCATATTAATTTGGCATTGGATCGGAGTTGGGGAGTCTTATCGCATCTTAATAGTGTGATGAGTAATGATGAGATTCGTCATGTACATCACGAGTTGCTACCCAAACTATCCGCGTATGGTACTCGTGTTGGCCAGCACCAGCCGTTATTTAGCCGTTATCAAATTATCGTTAATGATGAAGAATTCTTTGCTAAGCTTGAGCCTGCCCGTGCGCGTGCCATTGAGCTTGCATTGCAAAGTTTTGAGCTATCAGGTGTGGCACTACCTAAAGATAAGCAAGATGAATTTGCTGAGATTCAGAGTAAATTATCTATCTTATCTGCAACTTTTTCTGATCATATTTTGGATGCCACCCAAGCCTTTGCCTTGCCACTAAAAGAAGAGCAATTAGCAGGTTTAACGGAAAGTGGCCTAGCGCTACTGGCCGATGCTGGTGAGCAATATAAAGCCCGTGAACTTGCCAGCGGTACGCTGACACAAGCTGAGACTGATACGCTGCCAACGCCTTATTATGTCGCGACCTTGAATATTCCCGTATATCTTGCGGTCATGACCCATGCGGACAATCGTGAATTGCGTGAGATCTTATACCGCGCCTATGTCACTCGTGCTTCTGAATTTGATACTCACACCAATGCTAAAGGCGAGTCGCTAAATAACGCTGATATCATGGGCCAAATCCTACAACTACGTGAACAAAAAGCCCAGCTATTAGGCTTTGCTAATTATGCTGAAGTGTCCCTCTCGACCAAAATGGCAGACAACGTAGCAGAGGTTGAAACCTTTTTACGCAATTTGGCTACCAAAGCTACGCCTACCGCTGAGCAAGATTTAGCCCAGTTGCAAGCATGTGCGCGTGATTATGACATCACTGACTTACAACCATGGGACAGTGCTTATATTGCTGAAAAGGTAAAACAAAATAAATTTAGTTTATCGCAAGAGGAGATTCGTCCGTACTTCCCCTTACCGAAAGTTATTGACGGTCTCTTTGCTATCGTTGAGCGTCTATACGGTATTAAAGTACAAGAACAAACCAGTCCTAATAAAGCAATTAAAGAGGAAACTCATACAGTTTCGCGCTGGCATGATGACGTGCGTTTTTATCAACTATTTGATGCAAACGATACCTTGCTCGGTGGTTTTTACTTTGATTTATTTGCGCGTAGTGGCAAGCGTGGCGGTGCGTGGATGAGTGGCTTTCAATCGCGATACAGCAATGACGAGCAAGCATATCAGCAGCTACCAGTTTGCTTTATGGTCGGCAACTTTACCCCAGCGCTAGACGGTAAGCCAAGTTTGCTCACCCATGATGAAGTATTAACTTTATTTCATGAGTTTGGTCATGGTTTACATCACCTATTGACCCAAGTAACGGTCGGTGATGTCGCGGGCGTAAACGGGGTTGAGTGGGATGCGGTCGAGCTACCCAGTCAGTTTATGGAAAACTGGGCGTGGGATGCTGAAGGCATTGCGCTTATTAGCAGTCATGTCGAGACGGGTGAGCCATTACCAAAAGATAAGCTTGATGCCTTATTAGCTGCCAAGAACTTCCAAAGTGGCATGCAAACATTGCGTCAAATTGAGTTTGCACTGTTCGATTTACTTATTCACTCGCATACGCCAGCGCTTGATTATGCCGGTATCCTTGCAACACTTAATGACGTTCGCAGTGATATTGCCATTATGGAAACGCCCGATTACAACCGCTTTGCTAATGGTTTTAGTCATATCTTTGCGGGTGGCTATGCAGCAGGTTATTACTCTTATAAATGGGCTGAATTGTTATCTGCGGATGCATTTAGTAAGTTTGAAGAAGACGGTATCTTTAACCCAGTCACTGGTAAAGCCTTCCGCGAGACTATCTTATCTGTGGGCGGTAGCTTGCCGGCAAAAACCAACTTCGAGAATTTCCGTGGGCGTAGTGCCAGTATTGACGCGTTGTTACGTCATAGTGGCTTTAATAATACGGATATCAATACTGCGGCAAATGCTCAAACTAAGCGTGAGGTCAGCTAATGCGTTATCAATCTAGTCGTCCAAAAAGGCAATTCTTAGCGGGAGTACGCTGCCCTAAGTGTCAGGTGTTAGATGCAGTAGTGCAAATAAATGTCGTGACGCCAGCACCTGATGAATATATTGAATGTACCCTGTGTGGCCATAGTGAACACCGTCCCGACCCTGATGAGATTAGCGCCAAGAATCATCTTGAGGATCAGATTAATCGCGATGCAATGGCAACCGGCACTAGTGGCACAGTAAAATTCAAACCTTAACTTCAAATTTTTATAGTAAATATACTTATAAAATGATAAAAGCTTTGAACTAAGTCGTCAATAATGCACTCACTACTAGCCTATCAATTGATAGGCTTTTGTTTTTTAGTTTGCTATAGTATGGAAACTTTGTTTTCGATATAAACTGGCTACAGTATGACTTCTAAGAAACCTTCGTCTCTTCTGACCAAAACAGTAACAACTAAGCCAACGGGTATCCGTCTAAAAAGACTCATAACCATAGCCTTGTTGCTGCTACTTATCGTTATCGCTTATTTCGTTTGGCCACGCCCGCTTCCGAGCACCTCAACGCTTGTAAAAGAGACACCGACAGAACCTGAGCAATCTCAGGTTGATACGATACCAACGACTATGGATTCAACGAGTATTGATGATACTGATAGCGACCTTTCGATTAATGAAGGTACTGAGACAACTGGGATACAAACACCTGATTCTGAGGCAATTTTAAATGCCTCATTACCGGAAACCGACAGTTTAGCCAAGGAAGAAGTCGATCGCTTAGAAGACGAGCGTCAACGACTTGTAGAACAAGAGAAACTAGCAATTGAGCAAGTGCAAATGAATAAAAAACTGACAGATATGAAAGCTGAACAAATCAAATTGCTTGAGCAGCAAATCGCACAGTTAGAAGCCGCACAAACTCCTCAATAAGCTATCATCTTAAAAACATTGAATTGGATAACAGTATGTCAGTAGGCAGCAGCCTTTATTCAGCTGTAAACTGAGTCTATATAACTTATAAAAGCATCTACTCATGGGGCATCTGTTATGACTACTCTGCAACTAACCCATGCCCCTATTCTCAATAGTAGCGCGCAGATACTTATCTTACCAGTTAATAATGCTGGGATATTTCTAGATCCTGTGCTGATGCGAACTAAAACTTTGTATCCTGACAATTATCAACGCTATTATCGCACTTGCCGTGATGGTAGCTTGGAAGCTGGTAGCTGCTTACTTCATAAACGGTTGCGTGAACATGCTGGTCTTGGGATCAGTAGTAATGGCAATCAGCCAAGTTATGTTGCTAACCTTGTCATATCCGACCACCCTTATCATCCAGCACGGTCGCGTTGGTTAACGGCTGCATTGACTGATTTATGCGAGCAGCTTATTCCGTTGATACGCTATCAAGGTGTCCGTAGGGCTGCTCTACTCACACGCCCGCTTGTCTTTGACAATCCTAAAAGCAATATAGCTAATACCTCAAGTTTGATTCCCTTAGATTGGCATACTGATACCCTACCTCCTCTCAACCAATATTTACAAGATCTACCAAAAGTTCGAGTTGATATTCATCTGCCCAAAAGTATCGTCATTTAGATCTGCCAAACTTTCTATCAAAATGTTTTTTCCTGTAGGCCTTAATAGGTATATTTATGTCGAGATATTGACTAAAAAATTACTCCAGCCTAATATCAAGTTATAAGAATTATCGAGCGTAGATATCTTTTACCTATAACTCCAAACAGGACAATCAGTTATGTCAAACAACAACTCAAAAAACAGCAAGACTGGAAACGAAAAGAAATCTACTGACAATAAAGCGGTCACTGGCGTAGAAGTGGTCAAAGACGATACCGTAGTATTTGAAAACGGTGACTTTGAAGACTATAACGCTGAGCATGACTATCAAGAAGACAAAGCTCAAGAAAAGAAAGCCGATAGCTCTACTAAAAATGATAAATCAGACGATGATAAGTCAGATAAACAAGATAAGTCGGATAAGTCTAGCAAAAGTAAAGACACTGATAAAGACCAGAAATCTAGTAAAGAAGATTCGTCTGAAAAGGATAGTAAATCCAAAAAAGACGATAAATCTAGTAAAGATGACACTGATACTGAAGATAGTAAATCTGATCAAAAAGATGAAGCCGATAAGAAGGATGAGTCTGAGCAAGACGACACATCTAATATGACGATGGCTGGTATATTTCAGTGGGCATCTAAGCTTAGAGAAGACTTTATGTCCGAAGCTACGGGCATTACTAATGGCGTCACCGAAAAAGCGGCTGCCATGACTCTTCAAAGATTAATAGCTGTGGTAGATATGGAACTGGCAGCCTTTGATAAAAGCGTAGAAGTCGCTAAAAAGCTCATAGCAAATGTAGAAGAAGAACGTGCTAAGATTGTGAGTAGAAAAGACAAGTACCAAGGTATGATTGATAAGTTAGATCAAGAGTAAGCACTTTATCTCGTTAGTTTATAGTGTCATCAATCCAATGTTAAACGTTTAAAGTAAGCGTTTGGCATTGGATTTTTTGTTAGCTATAATTTAATTCTATCTTTACAGATGAGTATACTATACGTAGCAGTACTTTAACTTTGAATTTCTCCCTACCATAGTGTAGCTCTTGGAAAAAACGCCAGCGTACCGTGGACGCACGCATAATGGATTTGGTGCAGGGATTTCTTCAGTTTTTTATTACAGCAAAATCGTATTTTGAAAAGCCAAATATTAAGGAGATAGGGTGCAAATTTGCGCTCAAGCATTGTTTGTGAATGCAGGTTATTCGCAAGCTGAGAACGAGGTTAAGCACAACGTATGCAAAACTGTTGAAAATAGCAGACTGTGAAGCGGCAGGAGCTAGTTGGCTGTGTTATTCATGAGCACATGGCAGTAGATTTAGTTTACCAAGCATTGAATATAGCGATTAAGAACAAGAGATCTAGCAGAGATTTAATCGTTTACTCCAATAGAGGCCGTCAATACTGTAGAAATATACGTGTCGTAATGCATTCAAGTGTGAGCCTGTAGCGACTTCAATTTAGATGTAAAAGCCTTGAGAAAAAATAGGAAAGGCTCGAATCCGATAATAACGTTATTTTATTTTCAGGCGATTTTCACGCTGTTTTCTTCTCTTTTAAAACTCTTTACTAACGGTTGGGCAGGGTTTTTCACTACTACTGCTCCTGCAGGCACATCTTTCGTTACCACTGCTCCCATACCTATAATTGCACCTCTGCCAATAATTAGAGGTTTGCCAGGTATACCCTGTTTTATTATAGCGCCTGTTCCAATGTATACGTGATCATGGATATGTATGTTGCCGTTGCAGCTAACCCTAGGAGCAAATGTAACGTAGTCTCCAATTACACAGTCATGTGAGATGTAGCTATACGTATTAGCGTGGAAAAACTTACCGATCTTAATATCAACTTTTAAGCAGACGTTGTTACACAGAATACTGCCTTCACCTAGCTCTATTGTCTCCTCGTCTAATTTAATGACTGTGGATGCTTCAACTGCTATTAAAGGGATATTATTTCTCCTAAGTTTATCTGCTAATATCTCTCGAACCTTACTGTCGGCAATAGCGATAGTCACGGATTTTTCAGCCGATAGATAATTTAAAAATTCACTAAAATTTAGTACTTCATGGCCGTTAAGGTTATCTGTTACTTTGGAATCATCAATAAAAACGAAGGAAGACTTATCTAAGTAAGGATATTGAGATTTGATTAATGGCATGACTTGTCTACCAAATCCACTTGCTCCATATACGCCTATAAGCTGTTTCATGTGTATTTTATCTCCAGTAATTTGCCAGATCTTACGGATATTTTATGACAGTATATCTAGGGTCTATTACACTTACATGAATATAAAAAAATTAGAAAAAAGAGTGGTTTTTTCTATCACAGACGTGATGGTAAATGAGTTTTGATAACTGGAAAAACCTGCTGACATAGGTACTCTAAAATAGACACAAATTTCATTAAGTGATAAATACCTTTAGTAGGTACTGTGAGTGTTTTTTGGATTTCAAATATCAACATTTGTGTTAGGCGAAGCTTGCGACACCCAACACTATAAATCCAAATGATTTTTCATTCATTATCCAAAAATAAGTACAAAAAAACCGCCTCGACAAAAATCGAAGCGGTTTTTTAAAGCAAAAATTTAATATTACATTAAATAGACGGTAGCTTAGTTCTGTTCGATACCTTTCATAGTCAACTTAATGCGACCACGGTTATCGACGTCTTGAACGAATACTTTAACAATCTGACCTTCTTTTAGATAGTCTGATACATTCTCTACGCGCTCTTCTGCGATTTGTGAGATATGAACTAGGCCATCAGTGTTTGGTAAGACGTTAACGAACGCGCCAAAATCTACGATACGAGCGACTGTACCTTCATAAGTTTTACCTACTTCAACTTCTGCCGTTAATGCTTCGATTTTACCGATAGCAGCTTTAGTTGCGGCTTTGTTCTCACCAAAGATACGAATCGTGCCACCATCATCAATATCGATAACCGCGCCAGTCTCTTCGGTTAGCTGACGAATCATCGCGCCGCCTTTACCGATTACGTCACGAATCTTATCAGGATTGATTTCGATAACCGCATAGTTAGGTGCGTGAGCGTTGATCTCAGTACGGCTCTCTGGCAATACTTTATTCATCGCGTCTAGGATATGAATACGACCTGCATGAGCTTGTTTTAACGCCTGCTCCATGATATCTGGAGTAATACCTTCGATTTTGATATCCATCTGTAAGGCTGTGATACCGTCTTTAGAACCAGCGACTTTAAAGTCCATATCGCCAAGATGATCTTCATCACCTAGGATATCCGAGAGTACAGCAAAGCGCTCGCCTTCTTTAACCAGACCCATCGCAATACCAGCAACTGGTGCTTTGATTGGTACGCCTGCATCCATCAATGCCAAGCTTGCACCGCAAACAGAGGCCATAGAAGATGAACCATTTGACTCAGTGATTTCCGATACTACGCGGATAACATACGGGAAGCGTTCGCTGTCTGGTAGCATCGCTTGTACACCGCGACGTGCTAGACGACCATGACCAATTTCACGACGTTTAGGAATCCCTTCACGACCAGTCTCACCTACTGAGAAATGCGGAAAGTTGTAATGCAGCATGAAATGATCACGGATAGTACCCGCTAATGAGTCAATCATATTGACGTCACGGCTGTTACCAAGCGTCGTCGTTACTAATGCTTGAGTTTCACCGCGAGTAAATAGTGCTGAACCATGAGTAAATGGTAACACGCCTACTTGTACGTCAAGAGCACGAACGGTCTCAAGATCACGACCATCAATACGCGGCTTGCCTGACAATATATTGTCACGAACAGTACGATATTTAAGGTCGTTATAGATTTCCTTTAGCTCAGATACCGTATCAGCATAATTTTCTGACTCAGCATCACCAGCAAGCGCATCGATAATTGATTGCTTAATCTCATCAAGCTTAGTGTAACGCTCTTGCTTATCAGTAATGGTATAAGCATCAGCAACTTGCTCGCCGAACTGCTCTTTCATGCTGCTTTCAAGCGCTTGATCACGTTTAGGGGCAGCATATTGCTGTTTAGCAGTACCAACTTCTTCTGCCATTGAAGCAATGTTATCAATAACAATTTGCTGTTGCTGATGACCGTATAGTACCGCGCCTAGCATCTGATCTTCTGAAAGCTCTGCCGCTTCAGATTCAACCATCAATACGGCAGACTTTGTACCAGCTACAACTAAATCAAGGTCACTTTCTTTAAGTTGTTCAAGCGTTGGGTTTAGTACGTATTCACCATTGATAAAGCCAACACGTGCGGCAGCAACAGGGCCATTGAATGGCGCGTCAGAGATAGCCAGTGCTGCTGAGGCACCGATTAGTGCTGCGATATCTGCAGACTGAGTCTTATCTGATGAAACAACAGTAGCAGTGATTTGAATTTCGTTAACGTAGCCTTCAGGGAATAGCGGACGAATCGGACGGTCAATTAGACGCGACGTTAATGTTTCAAACTCACTGGCGCGGCCTTCACGTTTGCCATATGCACCTGGGATTTTACCCGCAGCATACATTTTTTCTTGATAGTTTACAGTCAATGGAAAGAAGTTTTGGCCTTCTTTGGCATCAGATTTTACTACTGCTGCCACCAACACTGAAACGCCGCCCATATGGACCATAATAGAATTAGCTTGGCGAGCAACACGGCCAGTTTCAAGGACGACTTTTTGGTCGCCATATTGGAATTCACGTTTAATAGTATTAAACATTGTCGGATTTGTCATATATTTTTCCTAATGTTGAATGACGAAAACGATATCAATTGCTTGAGCAATCTAACATCGGTCGTTAAGAGTTCTATTGTGTAATTACAGATACTGATAAATATTATTTGCAAACCTTGCTATTGGTCATACATTTATCAAGAGTACTGCTGCATCTTTTTAATTATTCAAATTTGGTTTCTATAGCCGCTTATCTTTACGAGTTGTAATAAAGTCTTGCACCAATTTTGTGCTCGTCAATTTATACAAGGTACCTGATATAACCTAACTCTAGTCATAGGGCAGCTACAGAATAAATGCTATAAGTTTTGATATAGCTATGGAAATGCACAGTGCACTATTTTACAGTGATTTATAGGCATTGACCAATTAAATACAAAACTGAGTGTTTTTCTGGTTAAAAGTTAAGCTAACTAGCATTTATACCGTCCAGCCTTTATTCAATACCCATAAAAAAACGGCGTGAAGCTATTCCACACCGTTTTTGTTTTACCTATATATTATATTGATAACAGCAAGTCATTTTTCTCAAGACTTCTAAAGTAGTTCTCAAAGGTATATTGCAAATTGGCAATATCTTCTCACTTGGCTACTATCTATACAATAATCGTTGAATTAACGACGTAAACCTAACTGTTTGATAACTGTGGTATAGCGACCAAGATCTTTGCCTTTTAAGTAATCAAGCAATTTACGACGCGTATTAACCATACGGATAAGACCGCGACGGCTATGATGATCACCTTTGTGCTCTTTAAAATGGTTCTGTAAATCATTGATACGAGCACTTAACAAAGCTACTTGAACTTCTGGTGAGCCAGTGTCGTTTTCGCCACGTTGGTATTGAGCAATGATTTGTTCACGATCGGTATTAGTTAGCATAAATATCTCCGGCAATGCTAAAAGTTCCAAGATATACTCAGGTTTAAGTATTCTTAAGAACAATAGAATAGTAAATAAGGTAGCTTATACGTCATTCAGGACAACCCTGCATTACTAGAGTTGACCTAGTGTACGATAAGCTCAGTCTGTTGTAACGATTACTTAAAAACTAGGTCAAATTAATGCAAAATAATACTTAATTCAATCACCTGCATACAGCAGTAAATTAAGCATATTGCCTTATTTAAGGCCTAATTTAAATGTGACAGCAATTATAACAAAAAACTGCTGAACTAACAGCAACTTTCCGTGTTAGTTTCAACAGTTTTAGGTAAACAATATTAGATTAATACTGCATAGATAAACGATTCATATAATAAAATTCATATAATAGATAAGGTACTTACTTATTTGTATTTTTCTTGATATCGTCTTCAGTAGCATTGCCACCAAGGGCATCGTCATCAAGTGGTACCGTTGTTGCTTCAGCTAAGCTGTCTGGAGTTACATCTTGATTAGGATTGATATTTTCTACTAGTTTTTCTATTTCTAGTTCTTGCTTATCCATATCTTTTTTTGACTTATCCATAAAATCTCCTTTTATTCTATCGGTAACAGCAAATATTAGCTAGTATCTAGCTAATATCCGTCTTAGAGATATTCTATGTAAATAATCTACTGAATGCTGCTCAATAAACTTTACTTATCTTTTTTAGCATTTTCTAAGTTGTCAGCAATACGATCTGCTGCGGCTTCAGAATCTTCTGTATGATTATTTTCAGTTTGACTCTTAAGTGCTGCAGTTGCTGACTCAGAACGTTCTTGCTCAAGTTTGGTGTCGTTTGGATTAGGGTTTGCCATAATATTTTCCTCGGTTAGTGTTGTTGTGGTTATAAGTAAGTTAAATAAAAGTTGCTATCTCATTATTCATAGAATGATGAAATTTATTAAGATAATGCTTTGTCGATAGCTTCAACGAAATTGTTGATATCATCTGGATTACGTGAAGTAATCAAATTACCATCTACTTGGACTGTTTTGTCTACAAAGGTCGCCCCAGCGTTTTCTAAATCGGTTTGTAGCGAATGATAAGCGGTAAGAGTTTTACCTTTAGCAATACCGGTATTAATAAGAACCCAAGGAGCATGACAAATAACTGCTAATGGTTTGCCTGCATCATTAACCGCATTGATTATATCGTGTGCTTCTTTGTTGCCACGTATGGTATCTGCATTCACAGTACCACCTGGTAAGACTAAAGCATGATAACCAGCAACTTTGGCATCTTTTGCGAAAATGTCAGCGGTAAAAGTATCGCCTTTATTTACGTCCTGATTCATCCCTTGAACTTCTTTCTCTTTGTTAGTAGTAATAAGGACTGTCTTATAACCTTTGTCTTTTAATTGGTTATTTACGTCTTCGTACTCTGCTTGTTCAAAATTATTATGTAGTAAGAAAGCAATCGTTTTCATAATCTACCTCATATGTTCGAAATGTAATTTTCTAAAGTTTTTATTTATTATTAGTTTTTATTAACTTATTATTCGTATGATTCACTATTAAGTATTAGTATTTATAATTCGGTGTTTTTGTTATTAATCTTTTTATTATTAATTATTCTAATTAGATCTGTTTATTCTGCTTTTCCTAGCTGACTTAAACAGTGTATAAAAAAAACAGGCTTCACCATAGGTGAAGCCTGCAATAAAATGTGACGATATGTGATTAATGTAATGCGCTAGTAATTAGTAAGAGGGATTGGTGAACAACAGTATAATAGGTTACTTATAATAAAAATATCTTATAAATGAACAATCTTTTTAGGTTGTAGACGACCGTTCAGACTTACGGCACCTAACCCAATAAACTGTCCTTGTTCGTCAACAAGACGTACATCTACAGGTATTTCGTGCATCAGTACTGATTCTTCAGCACTTTGATTCACGGTATTGTCAGTATGATTATCTTTTAGGACATTATCATCTTTATCATTAGCTAGCTTGCTACTAGCTAAGTTTTGTTCGACGGCCTCAGTAATATAATCATTCAATGTACCTACCAGTTGGTCAAATACGTTGAGTCGCTGACCTAACCTCACACGTTCGCACTGTTCAGTTGTTAGTATTAATTCAGGCTCAATATTTACACAGACATCTACAGATAACAGTTGTGACAATCTTTGAGGTAATTCGAGCTCTTCTAACTGTGACAAGGTCATTGCATTATCGATCAAAAAATCGCCTACTTGTAAGCGACGTAATGCGGTTAAATGACCTAACGTACCTAATGCTTTAGCGATATCTTCGCCTAGAACACGTACATAAGTGCCTTTAGAACATGTAACCGTTAGTTGAACCTGCTGTTCATCTAATCTTAATAAATCAATAGCCTTAATGACTATATCTCTAGGCGCACGCTCGATTTCTATACCAGCACGCGCATACTCATAAAGCTTCTTACCATCTTTTTTCAGAGCGGAATACATTGGTGGAATTTGTTGCTGTGCACCCAAAAATTGCTGTCCAAGCTCTTTTAATAAACTCTCACTAAATTTTGGTATAGCAGCTTGGGCAATTATTTGTCCATCTGCATCACCAGTATCTGTCTGGCTACCAAGAAAAATAGTCGCTTGATAAGACTTATCAGCATCCAATTGATAATGGCTAAATTTAGTTGCTTCGCCTAAACAAATAGGTAATAAACCAGTCGCCATCGGATCAAGTGTGCCTGTATGACCTGCTTTTTTGCTGTCATACACAGGTGACTTAAATAGATATTTCACCTTTGACACTACTTGCTGTGAGGTCATACCAGTGGGCTTATCAATTAAGATAACTCCTGATATTCTTATCTTATTAAGTTGCTTATCAGCTCGTTTGGACATAATAGAAAATTACTCGTCTGCTTCATTTTGCTCTGTTTTGGTGACGGCCTGATTGATTAGATCCATCATATAATTACCACGAGCAGTCACTTCATCATAGTGAAAGCGTAAGCGCGGTGTAGTGCGCGTTTTTAAACTATGACTAAGCTCAGTACGCAAAAAGCCAGCTGCTTTATTCAAAACTTGTATGCTTTGCTCGTGGTTAGTCTTGTTCATAGCATCATTTAGCTCAGGCTCCATGATGGTAACATAGACATCGGCATAACCTAGATCTGGACTTACCTTGACGCTAGAGATAGTCACAAAACCAGTAAGACGCGGATCATTGACCTCATCACGAATAAGTACTGCAATCTCGCGTTGAATTTGGTCTGCTAAGCGTTGTAAACGTTGGTTCATATTATTACCCTGTTTTTTAATAATAATTTAGTAATAGTGTTCAATAGCAGAAATATACGATAAAAAAGGCCTACCAGGTTGGACCTGTTAGGCCTAAGTACATCATTATCTCGATAATCTAAGCTTTGCTAGATAAAAGCACAATATGCTTAAATCGTACGTTCAAACTGTTGGATTTCGAAAACTTCGATCTTATCGCCAGCTTCAACATCATAGCCGCGAACCGCTAGACCACATTCCATTCCGGTACGCACTTCATTAACGTCTTCTTTATAACGACGTAATGATTGCAATTGTCCAGTAAAGATAACCTTATCATCACGTAATACGCGGATAGGCTTATTACGATAGATAGTCCCTTCAACGACCATACAACCGGCAGCTGCACCAAACTTACTAGAGCGGAACACTTCACGAACGTCAGCGATACCAAGGATTTTCTCACGATGTTCAGGAGCAAGTAGACCACTCATCGCCGCTTTTACATCATCAATCAAACCATAGATGACACTGTAATAGCGAATATCCATGTTGGCAGCGTCTGCTTTACGGCGTGCGGTTGCATCAGCACGGACGTTGAAACCTAGTAGTACGGCTTCACTAGACTCTGCAAGAGTAACATCAGATTCAGAAATTGGACCAACACCTGAACTAATCACTCTGACTTTAACTTCGTCAGTTGATAATTCATTCAGTGCAGAAAGTAGCGCTTCAAGCGAACCACGAACATCTGTTTTTAATACGATATTCAAGAATGACACATCGCCTTGTTCCATCTGATCGAACATGCTTTCTAAGCGCATGGCATTCTGACGTTCCAGTTGACGCTCACGCTCACGATTGGTTCTAAAATCAGCAACTTCACGTGCTTTTTTCTCATCTGTCACGACTAGGAATTCGCTACCAGCTGCTGGTGTCTCAGGTAATCCCAGGATTTCAACAGGAATAGAAGGACCAGCTGACTGAACGCGTTGACCATGCTCATCAGTCATTGCACGAACTTTACCATAGTACTCACCAGCTAGAACTAAGTCACCTTGTTTAAGCATACCTTTCTTAACTAGGACACTTACAACAGGGCCACGACCTTTATCAAGTCTTGACTCAATTACCACACCTTGTGCAGCACCGTCTAATGGGGCTTCTAACTCCATTAATTCAGCTTGTAAACTGATATATTCTAAAAGCTCGTCAATGCCTTCACCAGTTTTAGCTGAGATACGCGCCATTGGCGTATCGCCGCCCCACTCTTCTGAGACTACTTCTTTTGCAGTTAATTCGTTTAATACACGATCAGGATCAGCGCCTGGCTTATCCATTTTATTAATAGCAACGATTAGAGGAGTACCCGCTGCACGAGCATGATCAATCGCCTCTTCAGTTTGTGGCATCATGCCATCATCGGCTGCGACAACCAATACTACGATATCAGTCGCTTGAGCACCACGTGAACGCATCGCACTAAAGGCTGCGTGACCTGGAGTATCAAGGAAAGTAATAACACCGCGCTCAGTTTTTACATGATAAGCACCGATATGCTGGGTGATACCACCTGCCTCGCCCGTTGCAACTTTCGTTTCACGAATCTTATCAAGTAATGAAGTTTTACCATGATCAACGTGACCCATAATAGTAACGACTGGTGGACGCGTTTGTACGTTACTGCTGCGCTCATCAACCGCATGATGAAGATCGTCTTCAACTTTGGTATCACTGACTGGTACTGGGTTGTGACCCATTTCCTCAACAATTAAACTAGCGGTCGCTTGATCAATAGTATCTGTTTCACGAGCCATTTCGCCCATTTTCATCAGCAATTTAGTAACTTCACGAGCTTTAACAGCCATACGCTGGGCAAGATCTGCTACAGAAATCTGCTCACTAATCTCAACATCGTAAATAATTTTGTCGAGAGGTTTCTCGAACTTATGTTGTGCAGCTTGCGTTGATCGCAAACCGTTCTTACGGTTCTTAAACTCACGTTCATCTTGGTTTTTGCGACGACGACCACGAGCACCAGTGCTGCTTGCACCACGCTTGATTTCACGACGCTCTTTTTCAAACGACTCTTCTAATGCATCGCCTACCAAACCTTCAGCCAATGGCTCGTCCTTACGAACTTCGGCAGCAGGCTGATCCGTATATTTACCAGCCATTTTCCGCATTTGCTCAAGTGTACGTTTTTGAGCCTCTTCAGCTTGTACGCGACGAGTTTCAGTCTCAATTTGACGTAGACGTTCTTCTTCTTTCTCACGTACTTCACGAACCTTGCGCTCAGCTGCGGTTTCAACTTTTGGCTTAGTAGCAGCAACTTTTTTCTTTTCTTTCTCTTTTTCTTTAGGCTTAACTTCAACGGTAGTTTTGCCGCCTTTCTTAACTACGACTGAAGAGGTAGAAATCTCTTCGTTTTTACCACTTGAGCTTTTGCTTGAACCAAGACTTGCACGCATAGCAGCTAGAGTTGCTGCTTGACGCTCTTCTGACTTTTTCTTAGTTGCAGAACGCTCTTCAGCTTCTTTAGCAGCACGCGCTTGCGATTCAATCATCGCTTGTTCACGCGCAGCTAATTCTTCCGCTATCTTTTCTGGATCCGGCTTATCAAATACTTTCTTTTTACGTACTTCAACATTGACGCTCTTGGATTTACCTGAAGAGCCAGTCACACGCGCGGTACTGGTCGTCTTAGATTTGAGGCTAATACGGCGCTTCTCTTGCTGACCATGACTTTGTTTTAAATACGTCACCAACTTCTCTTGCTCAAGTTCGGTGACTGAGTCATCCTCCCCGCGAGCAGGTAGCCCAGCATCCTGTAGTTGCTGTTGTACAGCACTAGCGGTTTTGCCTACCATTTCTGCCAGTTCTTTGACGGTCTTATCTGCCATTTATTATCACCTACTGTCTATTATTTGCTATATGTTCAATTCAGTTGTTGGCTACAAATGATTGCGTTTAGGCTGATGCTAGTGTTATTTATCATAACTAATTATTATATAAGCACACTAAATAATGATCTTTTATCAGCCCTTTATTATTAATAGCATACCACCAAAAGACAGCGATATGCAGTTAACGCCTATTCATTGAACCAAGATTCCCGAGCCTTCATGATGAGCTTTCCTGCTGTTTCAGCATCTAAGCCTTCAATATCTTCTAAATCAAAGATTGCTTGTTCAGCTAAATCATCAACGGTAATGATATCTTTTTGTGCCATTTTATAGGCCCAACTGACTGTCATACCCTCAAGATCTTGCAATTCTTGACTTGGCTCTTTCATGTTTTGTTGTTTAACTAATTCGTCTGCGATGACTACTTCTTTAGCACGCTCTTGAATCATATCAATCGCTTCGTCGTCTAGACCTTCGATATCATAGAAAGTTTCAACCGGCACATAAGCCACTTCTTCGATACTGGTAAAACCGATATCAACTAAAGCATGTGCTAAGTCTTGATCTACTTCTAAACGCTCATAGAATAATTCAATAAACGCTTTGCTTTCACTTTCTTGACGCTTCTGATACTCTTCTTCAAGCATCATATTCAGCTTATAGCCAGTTAACTCTGAGGCTAAACGTACGTTTTGACCTTGTGAGCCAATTGCCCGTGCGAGCTGATCATTGGTACTAAATATAATATCTGCTGTTTGAGTATCTTCATCTAAGATGATGCTACTAACGTCCGCAGGCTCAAGCGCACTAATAATATATTGTGCTGGATCATCGGACCACACAACGACATCAATACGTTCACCATCAAGCTCTTGTTGTACTGCTTGGATACGTGTACCACGCATACCAATACAAGCACCGACCGGATCAATACGGTGATCGTTAGTCTTAACCGATATTTTAGCACGAGTACCCGGCAAGCGAGCAACATTACGAATCTCGATGATTTGCTCAGCAATCTCAGGCACTTCTTTTTGCATTAATGCTGAAAGCATTTCAGGATGCGTACGCGACAATAATAACTGTGCACCGCGATTTTCACGGTTCACATGGTATAAAATTGCATTAATACGAGACTTAACACGTAGCTGCTCACGCGGCAACATATGATCACGTGACAAGTAACCTTCTGCATTGTCACCTAAATCGATGATATAGCCATCACGCGTCTGCTTTTTGACTTCGCCATACATCATCTCACCAATACGCGGCTCAAAAGCGTCTGCTACTAAAGCGCGCTCAGCTTCACGAATTTTTTGGATGATAACTTGCTTGGCTTGAGTAGCTGCGATACGACCAAATTCGATCGATTCAATCTGCTCTTCTTTCACATCACCAATTGACCACTCTTCTTGGTCAAGGTCAGTAATAGCAAGCTGACAAGCTGGCATCTCATGATCTTCGTCTGCAACTACTGTCCAGTAACGATAAGTATCATAATCACCAGTCGTACGGTCAATAGCTACTCGTACTGCCACTTCAGGCTGTTCGGTATATACTTTTTTCTTAGTCGATACTACTAAAGCGTCTTCTATAGCTTCAAATATATCTTCAGGATTTAGGCCTTTCTCATTACTGACGGTTTCAACTACCGTTAAGATTTCTCGACTCATGCTATACCAGTCCTATACTTACTTAAATTTTATAATTTGTGTATTGACGTTATGTTGCTAAAGTAAACCATACGTTATTTATGCTTTAAACGATTTATGACTATCACGCTTATTTATTAATAACCGTATTAGAAACCTGCAGCAACATTAAGCATCTTCAAAAATTAGGTTAGCTTTATCAATATTGCTAAAAGCAATCTCAAACTGCTCATTATCAGTAGCCGTAAGATTTAATGAATCAGTACCCATACTATCTAGTACGCCTGTTACCTTTCGACGTTTTTTATCGCCTTGTCCTATCGCTTGTATCAAGCGCAGGCTAACCGTTTGACCGATATAATCACGCATTTGCTCTTCTGAGAAGAATGCACGATCAAATCCAGGCGATGACACCTCTAAAATATACTCACCAGCAATAGGATCATGTACTTCAAGAATACCACTCACTTGATGATTGACTGCTGCACAGTTTTCGATAGTCACTTGCTTATCTTGCGCTTGTTCTTCAGGTAATGACTCAATATAAATGCGCAGTAAAGAGCGACGCCCTTGTGGGACAAATTCTACGCCCCACAAAGCCACATCACATGCTGCTACCGCAGGAGCGATAATATTGGTCAGTTCTTCAACTTTGGTAGAAAGTTTCATAATTTATTTATATTTTCCTGTTTGCTTGTACACAGTGCTTAGAGAACCTTATTATATATATTATGAGGAACACTTAGAAATAGCACTATAACCGTCGTATATTTTACTATCTAAACAATATGGCTATATTATAAGTAAATCCAAATATCCTACCGTATTCGTTTTATTTTTACGAAATGATATGAATAATGGACATCAAATTAAGACTATGAATTCTAATAGAACTCATAAAGCAAAATCGTCACTGAGAGAGTATGAAATAAAAGGCATTGTCGCTTACGAATCACCGCGCAATTGACTGATATTACCTTACTCTATAGACATAGAGCTTAGCATAAGTAGAATAAATACCGCGATAACACTGACTCTCAGATACAAAAAAACCCACAAACATAATGGTGGGCTTATTGCAACTGACAATTTAGTGTACAAAAATCAGTATTGAAAGTGGTAGCGGGGGCTGGATTTGAACCAACGACCTTCGGGTTATGAGCCCGACGAGCTACCAGACTGCTCCACCCCGCATCAATTTAGAATGCACATTGTATGTTAGTTTCATAGGTCTGTCAATCTTTATTTAAAATAAACTTTAAACTAAAAATCTCATTTCTATAATAATCAACTTTACACTGTGCGACGTAAAAAAAGTTGGTGCGATTGGGGGGACTTGAACCCCCACAGCTTGCGCCACCACCCCCTCAAGATGGCGTGTCTACCAATTCCACCACAATCGCTTATAGCTATAACTTCTTTTACTGCTCTATTTCTAATCAGCTTATTTTTAATGATTAACTCTATGCCATGAGGATGACAGTAACAAGTCAATCTAGCTTAATAAAAACAGACGAGCATTGTAGAACTAACGTAACCAAATAGCAAGGACTACTATAAAAAGCTTATCTACCGTACTCTATTACGCGTCAAACAACGTGACTACATCTTAAAAAGGCTTCAAACAATTAGGCTAGATAATACAGCTAAACCTAAACAGCTAGAACTTAAACCATTGGAACCAAAGTCATTACTGAGGATTCTGCGTTAAAGGACGCGGAGTTTGGGGTGCTGAAACAGGCGCATCTAAACGAAACTGGTCTTCAGCCTGCTCGCGGGCATTAACAGCAAGGGTCATACTGGTTATGAAAAAAATCACAGTCAATACGGCAGTAGCACGGGTCAAAAAGTTTGCCGTGCCTGCTGCACCAAAAACAGTACCAGAAGAACCAGCACCAAAAGATGCTCCTGCGTCTGCCCCTTTGCCATGCTGTATCAAGATCAAGCCAATCATAGCAATCGCCACGATAATATGCAGGGCTAATATAAACGTAAACATGGTGGCCTCTTTTGCCGAGTAACAACGACTAATAACGAAAGTTGAATCTTTATACTTAGTCCTATAACCATAGAACTACAATGAGATTAAACTATAATAAGAATAAATAAGGCGCATTGTACACGATTGCAAGGGCACTGTTAAACCCACTTTTTATAACTAACAAGTGCTTGTTATATAGCACCTATCTGTAATAAAGAGATGCGACGTTTAAATATCACAGAGATTAATTAGTTTTAGCCTGACTAAAAGCATCAGCAATCGCTATAAAGCTTTCGGCCTTTAATGAGGCACCGCCAACCAATGCACCATCTATCATAGGGCTGGCTGCAAAACTATCGGCATTATCCGCATTGACGCTACCACCATATAGAACGGTAATCGCAGGCAATGCTCTATCAAAGCTAGCCACGGTTTCTTTAATGTGTTGATGAGTGGCTTCCACTTCAGTAACAGTCGGTATTTTACCCGTGCCGATAGCCCAAACAGGTTCGTAGGCAATAATCAAACGCTCAGCTAACACTTTAGTCAGCTCAGACTGATGCTCTGATGCATGCTCTGCACGCTGAATAAACAGATCTTTTATCACTGCTAGCTGATCATCAAGTACATTGAAAGTCTGCTTGCCATCATACTGAGACTGAGTTTCGCCAATACAAAATACCACACCCAAATCTTGTTTAAGCGCATTACCAAGCTTATTTAATAGCGTTTCGTGAGACTCTTGATGGTATTGACGGCGTTCAGAGTGACCTAGTATCGTCCATGTCGCACCTGCATCAGCGACTTGCTGCGCTGAACAATCACCAGTATACGCACCACTACTGTCGCTATGGGCACTAATGTCTTGAGCGGCAGTTAATATAGAAGTACCTTGCAAGCGTGCGCTCACATGGGCTAAATGAATACAACTGGGCGCTACCATTAGCTGGCAATAGGCTTTGTTACTAGCACCTTCATTTTTAGTTACCGCTAATAAAGTTTCTAACAACGTATTGACGTCACTGATCGTTGCCGGATTTTGTTTCCAGTTTCCAATTACCCAAGCCTGCATCACTCATCTACCTTTTGTCATTCATCATTGCCAGTACGGCTACTATACATGCGCCCAAGTATAGCAAATATTTATCAACTGCTGCTATAAGTGTCATCATCGTGCTATGTCATGTGAATTCTTCTATATATATTTATATCATCACAGAAAAGCCTTCAATATTAAAAATCTGCTTTTTGGTATCGCGAAATCCTTACATTTTTTCAATTCGTTCTACTTTATGTCTTTTTCACAAAAGTCTTATTAGGCCTCAAAGACACGTATACAAATTGTCATGTTTCTTGCATGTGTTCAATACCAGTATATTAAATTAAAACGTGCATTATGAATCATTATCTTTTATGCAGTTTTTTCATTTATTGTTCCTCAATTGAAAAACAAATTAAATCTAAAAATAAAATTATACAGATTTGTCATATATGCAGTACTAAGGAGAGAAGTCAGTGTCTACTACAACCAGTACATTCGGTGGTTTAGCACAGCAGCTAACTAATGCAGGTATCGTTAGCGAAGCGCACATGAAAACAGCACAGACTGAGTCGCAACAACAGCAAATCAGTCTCGTTTCTTATTTAGTAGACCATAATATGGCCAATGCCTATCAACTTGCCCTGTTGATGTCGCAATCATTTGGCGATCCCTTTTTCGATCTGAGCGTGCTTAGTAACGATGTCATCCCAAAAGATTTAGTTGATGAAAAAATTGTCCGTAAATTTAATGCCCTGCCTATCTTTAAACGCGGCCAGCGAGTATTTGTTGCTTTAAGTGATCCTACCCGTATCGATGCGATTGATGCGATTGCTTTTAATTCGCGTCTATCTGTTGAAACGGTGGTGGTCGAAGAAGACAAGCTCAAAAAACGTATTGATAGTGTCTATGCAGATACCATGCAGAGTTTTGGTAACTTCGCTGATGGCGACTTAAATGTTGGCTTTGAAGACACTGAAGAGGATGACAGCGAGACCACTCTTACCGACAGTATTGATGAGGCACCCGTTGTAAAGTTCGTTAATAAGATGCTAGTTGACGCTATTCGTATGGGCGCATCTGACTTACATTTTGAGCCATATGAGAAGTCTTATCGCGTGCGCTTTCGAGTCGACGGGGTAATGGAAAAAATGGCAAACCCGCCTGTGCAATTAGCAGGAAAAATCGCAGCCCGTCTTAAAGTCATGTCACAAATGGATATCTCAGAGCGCCGCGTACCACAAG
The DNA here is from genome assembly GCF_051970275.1 of Psychrobacter sp. ASPA161_9. Lineage (NCBI taxonomy): Bacteria > Pseudomonadati > Pseudomonadota > Gammaproteobacteria > Moraxellales > Moraxellaceae > Psychrobacter > Psychrobacter sp. ASPA161_9. The sequence goes on from NZ_JBEFNI010000007.1 coordinate 49,401, forward strand.
ATGGCCGTATTAAGCTTAAGTTATCTAAAAATAAGGCTATCGACTTTCGAGTGAACTCTTTGCCAACGCTATTCGGTGAAAAGGTCGTGCTGCGTATTTTAGATCCCTCTGCGGCGATGCTTGGTATCGACGCTTTGGGTTATGAGCCTGATCAAAAAGAGATGTTTTTGGAAGCGCTTCACAAACCGCAGGGCATGTTATTAATTACTGGTCCTACAGGCTCTGGTAAAACGGTATCGTTATATACAGGTATCAACATTTTGAACACTGGAGCGACCAATATATCTACAGCAGAAGATCCTGTTGAAATTAACCTTGAGGGGATCAATCAGGTCAACGTCAACGCTAAAGTAGGTCTGACCTTTTCCAATGCTTTAAAATCGTTTTTGCGTCAAGATCCAGACATCGTCATGGTTGGTGAGATTCGTGATCTTGAGACCGCTGAGATTGCCATTAAGGCAGCACAAACCGGCCATATGGTACTGTCAACTCTCCATACTAACTCTGCTCCGGAAACTTTGACTCGATTACGGAATATGGGCGTAGCATCTTTTAATATTGCTACCTCAGTCAACTTAGTTATTGCTCAGCGACTAGCACGACGTTTATGCAAAAATTGCAAAACTGTGCTTGATGTACCGAGGCAGAGCTTACTTGAGGTTGGCTTTACCGATGATGATCTCGACGATCCAAATAGTACCATCTATGAGCCAGTCGGTTGTAGCGAGTGCCGTGAAGGCTACAAAGGTCGTGTGGGTATTTATGAGGTTATGAAAGTCAGCCCAGATATTTCACGCATTATTATGGAAGACGGTAATGCGATCGATATCAAAGATGCTGCTGTCAAAAATGGCTTTCGTGATTTGCGACGCTCAGGCATTTTAAAAGTATTGCAAGGTGTCACTAGTATTCAAGAAATGATGCGGGTAACTTCTGAATAATATCAAGTGAAAACTAGTAGCTGTAATAAGCTACTCGATGACCATTCAAAAAACACTTACCAAATAACGCTGATTAAAGCATACAGATTACGAAAAACTTGAGGGTAAAGATATGGCACAGGCTAAGACTGATATGCTACTAGACTTTGTCTATGACGGGGTCAATCGGCGTGGACAAAAAATCAAAGGTGAGACCACGGGTCGCAGTTTAGAGATTGCAAAAGCGACTTTGCGTAAACAAGGTATCACGGTTAAAACTATTAAGAAAAAACCCAAACCTTTATTTAAAATGAAGAAAGCCATTAAGCCTATTGATATCGCTATTTTTGCCCGTCAGTTGGCCACTATGATGAAAGCTGGGGTACCCTTGACCCAATCATTTGAGATTGTCGCTGATTCATTAGACAACCCAAGTATGAAAGACTTGGTATTACAAATCAAAGCTGATATTGAAGCTGGTGGTACTTTTGCCTCTGCGCTACGTAGGCATCCGCGCTATTTTGACGATCTGTTCTGTTCTCTTGTCGATTCTGGTGAGCAATCAGGTGCGCTTGAAACTATGCTTGAACGTGTCGCTACCTATAAAGAAAAAAGCGAGCTACTCAAAGCCAAAATCAAAAAAGCTATGAAATATCCTATTGCGGTAATCGTCGTTGCCTTGATCGTCACAATCATATTGCTTATTAAAGTTGTTCCTGTATTCTCTGGTTTATTCGAATCTTTTGGCGCAGAATTACCTGCTTTTACCCAGATGGTTGTCGCCATGTCGGACTGGATGCAAACGTGGTGGTTTATTCTTATTATCGTAATTGGTGGTTCTATCGCTGGCTTTTCTGAAGCCAAGAAACGATCTAAGAAATTTCGTGACTTTCTCGACCGTGCTGCTCTAAAAGCGCCAATATTTGGCAATATTGCTTATCAAGCCGTTATCGCACGCTTCGCTCGCACACTATCAACGACCTTCGCCGCTGGTGTACCTCTAATTGATGCTTTAGACTCTACTGCTGGTGCCGCTAACAATGTGGTATTTTACAATGCCATTCAACAAATCAAGAATGATGTATCAACTGGTCAACAGTTGCAGTTTTCAATGCGTACGACTAATCTGTTCCCAAGCTTAGCGATTCAAATGGTTGGTATCGGTGAGGAATCAGGTAGCTTAGAAGAGATGCTCGATAAGGTAGCCGTATATTATGAAAACGAAGTTGATAATGCGGTTGATGGCTTGACCAGCTTAATGGAGCCATTAATCATGGCAGTATTAGGTGTGTTAGTAGGTGGCTTGGTCATTGCCATGTACTTACCAATCTTCCAAATGGGCTCAGTAGTAGGGTAGCAAAGTAATGCAATTGATAGAATTATTACAAAGTAATATGACCTTGGCGCTAATAGTATTTGCGATATTAGGCCTTTGTGTAGGTAGTTTTTTGAATGTAGTGATTCATCGTATACCGCTAATGATGGTTTACAGCTGGCGACAAGAATGTAGCCAGTTTATGTCTCAGCAAATAGATATGCCGCATAAGCATACTAAAGCTCTGATGGACGTTACTGCAAAGGATACGCCTATCACTTTGAGTAAACCAGCGTCACGTTGCCCTCACTGCGCGCACAAAATTAAATGGTATGAAAATATACCGTTAATAAGCTGGCTAGTACTACGTGGACGCTGCTCTGCTTGTGACGCTGCAATCGGTGCACGTTATCCTATTGTGGAGCTTGTCACTGCACTATTATCAGCATTGGTTATCTACCAATTCGGTGTTACTGCTACTGGGTTGTCTGCTCTTGTACTGGTATGGACGCTTATTGCCTTAACAGGAATCGATTTTGATACTCAGCTATTACCTGATCGGCTGACTTTCCCATTAGCAGGGCTTGGTTTAGCGGTTAATTCTCAAAGCTGGTTTGTCTCCCCTACCCAATCGATTTGGGGATTATTGCTCGGGTTCTTATCATTATGGATAGTGGTCAAGGTGTTCTATCTTATAACCAAAAAACACGGTATGGGGCAAGGTGATTTCAAACTATTAGCCGTACTAGGTGCTTGGCTTGGACCAATGATGTTACCGTTAATCATCCTCCTGTCGTCTTTACTTGGCTCAATCGTCGGTATTATCTTGATGAAAAGACATGGTGAGAGCCAACCCTTCGCTTTTGGACCTTATATCGCTGTCGCTGGAATAGTTGCATTACTCTATGGCTCCGACATCGTTAATTGGTACTTGAATATGTACGTTTAATAGGCTTATCTCAATTTTTTGGCAAAATACTTAGTGATAACATGCTTATGATAGGATTACAATATAGTAAACCAACACTCATATCCTTGTTATCTATAAACGTTAAGCTAGTAAGTTAGCGATATTTACTGAGTCGTATGAGCTGAGTCATCTAATATTTAGGTGGACAATTACCCTCCCTATTAATCTACTAGCCAAATAAGTCACTGTTATGTCAATACACTCTAAAAAATCAATACCTCAACGACAGCAAGCAAAAATGCAAAATAAAACCTTGGTAGTTGGGTTAACAGGCGGTATTGGCAGTGGTAAATCGGCGGCTAGTGATTGGTTCGCGTCACAAGGGATTGATATCATTGATGCTGACGTAATTGCTCATGAAGTAGTGGCGAAAGGCAGTCCCACTTTATACAAAATTCAGAAAAAACTTGGTGATTGGGTGGTTGACGCAGAGGGTAACATGGATCGGGCAGCTGTACGCACACATGTATTTTCTAATCCTGCTTCCCTTATTAAACTTGAAGAGATTACTCACCCCGCTATTCGTGAGACTGCGAAGAAACAACTGGCAGCAAGCACCTCACCGTATATTATATTATCAGCACCGCTACTAATTGAGGCAGCTGAGGCAGGGCTTGCTAATTTATGCCAACGTATCTTAGTTATTGATGCAGATGAAGACACCCAGCTTGCACGCGCAAGTTTGCGTGATGAGCAAAGTATGATTAAGATAAAAGCCATCATGGCTAACCAACTTGACCGCACTGAGCGTAATCGTCATGCTGACGATCTAGTCGTTAATGAAGAAGATTTAGCAAGTTTACATCAACAACTAGAACCACTACACCAAAACTACCTTAAGCTTGCCCAGCAGCTAAAGTACGCTGCCGATTGACCTCGTAAAGAGCCATACCTGTAGCAACACTGACATTAAGACTCTGTAGGTTGCCATGCTCGTTGCCCGACATGGGAATATATACCAGCTCGTCGCAACTTTCAGTAGTCAGTCGGCGCATGCCTTCACCTTCTGATCCCATAATTATAGCGGTCTTTCCGGTTAAATCTGCTGCGTGTATTGGTTTAGCATCTTCATTGAGCGCCGTACCGAACACAAAAACACCTGCGTTTTTAATGCGTGTAAGTGTACGCGCTAGATTGGTCACACTAATAATAGGCATCATCTCAGCTGCCCCTACCGAGACCTTAGCTACCGTCGGTGTTAGGCTTGCTGCATGATGCTTTGGACAAATGACCGCATCCACACCCATCGCTACTGCTGTACGCAAGCAAGCGCCAAAGTTATGCGCATCGGTAATCTGATCGAGTACCAACAATAAACATTGATCACGTCCGATAATAGTATCTAACAAGCCTTCATCTGCAAACCCCAATGGGCGAGCATGCATTACAACGCCTTGGTGCTGCGGGCTACCACATAGTTGAGTAAGCTTGTCTTTTTGCGTCGGTTGCATACTGACGCCATTTGCTTGGGCTTGCGCAATAATGGCTTTTACATGACTATCGCTCTCACGACCTTGTTGCACAAATAAACTGAGCGCATCAAGCGAACGATGTTCAAGCAAAGCATCAATGGCATGAATACCATAAAAATAGCTGGGTTTTGCCATAATAGGCCTACTGATAAAAAGTGAATATCGCTTAGTACGATACGAGTTAGAATATTACGATATCTATAGATAACTTATCAAACATGAGTATAAGGGTAAATATAGATTGTTGTCGCTGTTAAAATAAAAAGATTATAACCAAAGTGATGGTGCTACCTTGGTTATAACCTTATGTATGTGTCACTTTACGATTAACTGTCTCTTTAATACTAACCTTCTAGATGACAGACGTATTGTACAATTTCTTCGGTACGCAGGTTAAAACTGCTATTGCCTTCAACCACAAATGATTGACCAGCACGATAATAGCTGAATTCTTCATCACCATTAATTTTGACTTCACATTCACCGCTGGTAATCTCAATACGCTCAGAAGTATTGGTGCTGAAATGGTATCGCTCAACAGTATTATCACAGGGTAAAATGACACCCAATGTTTTGTGGCGACCATCTTCAAACATAATGGTATGGCTTGAACAACGCCCATCATATGATACTGTAGCTTGAGCATTGACCGTTACGTTAGTATATTGTGCCGCTGACATAGTGGCTTCCTTATCAAATAATTATTGCTAAACTAAAAAATAAGTGTCTTATGACATTACAGTTTAAACCTTCATCTCTAACACAGCTTATTTTAAAACAGCTGCTTTTAACATAGTTATTTTTTAAATAAACATATTATGTTATTGGTTTAATAACCTAAACCCTTATCCTTCAACGTTTCCGTGTCTATTCACTCAAAATCCCTAACGATAATATGTGTATATACTGTGGCAGAAGTTTATGATTAAGTGAGTTTATGCTACCACATTATATCTAAAAAGTTTGTTAAAGCATTGCTGAAAATATCGTTCATGATTTAAACTAACTTTAGACCATTACTCTTAAACCACTGCTATGTATACCGATATTGATATCAATTGATAAGTTTTAGTGTTGTAAAACAAGCATGTAATTAATTCAAAATAACGCACTAAACACAGTTGCTTTTCATAAGCCTTATAGTTAGTCTAACTGAGATTATTGATGATAATTTCCAAAAAATTTATGTGACTTTATACGAATAATAGCTACAAAAATTTGTATTTAAATTATGTTGTCACCATATATCATCTGACTGTTTGACCCTAATTAAGATCCTAACTATAAGATCTTATTCAATGTTAGTTGTCCACCATGAGAGACTTTAATGCTTTTATCGTTAACCTTATATCAGTTTGCGCTGATTGCTGAACATGAGCTAAGCGTTGCTGAAGGCTTTAATGTCATTACCGGTGAGACAGGGGCCGGCAAGTCGTTACTCCTTGATGCATTATCACTTTGTATAGGTGAGCGAGCAGATAGCGCAATGGTTAGACATGGTGCTGCTCATGCCGATATATATGCTCAGTTTGATGTGACAAGTAACACTATTATAGCCGATTGGTTTATTCAAAATGAGCGCTCGTTGGATGAGCCGGAAATCTTGATTCGACGCCAACTTAGCAATAGTGGGCGTTCAAAAGCGTGGCTGAATGGTACGCCCGTGAGCTTAGCAGAATTGAAAAGTTTAGGTGCACTACTCGTCAATATCCATAGCCAACATGCCCAACAAGCGCTGCTAAAGCCGCAGTTTGTGGTGCAATGGCTTGATGAGATGGCGCAAATTACACCACTTGCAACACAAACCGCTAGTAGCTACCAACAGTATCAACGACTAAAACGCCAAGCGGACGAGATTGCTAGTCGTGAAGCTCAGCGCCAAGACCGTATCCAGCTCTTGCAAAGCCAACTAGCAGATATTGCACCATTGTTAGCCGTCGATTATGCGGATGTCGAAGCCGAGCACGAAGAGCTTTCTAATATAGAAGCTTTGATGACGGAGGCCAGTCATGGTCTGCACCTGCTTGATAATGACACTGATGAGCCAGACGTCATGACCTTGCTAGGTCAAGCGATTAAACTGTGTGATAACCAAATGAGCGTCAGCCAAACTTTTGAGCAAGCCTCTGAGCAGCTACATCTAGCACAACAGCAGATCACTGAGGTGACTGCTATGCTTTCAGATTATGCTGAACAGCAATTACCTGATCCTGAGCGCTTGCAAGCGTTAGATAGCCTTATCAGTCTAGGGCATCGCTTATCACGCAAACATAGCTTGCCAGCTAGCGACTTAATCGCTGAAGCTAAAATGTGGGAAGCGCAGTTAGAGCAATTAGAAAATGAGCCAAGCAGTGATGCAATGGCGGCGCAAATTGAGCAAGCGTGGCAAGACTATTTAGCGCTAGCTACGCAATTAAATAAAGAACGCTCGAAAGCGGCGCCAGTTGTAAGTAAACAACTTATCAAGCAATTACAGCCTCTTGCCCTGCCTAATGCGCGCTGTGAATTTTTCTTTACCAAAAAGGCAGATCCTAATCATTATAATGCGCAAGGCTGTTATGACATCGACCTGTTATTCAGTGCCAACGTTGGTATGCCGATGCAGCCGCTACATAAAATTGCCTCGGGTGGTGAATTGTCGCGTATGGCGCTGGTCATGCAAGTCTTGCAAGTAACCAATGCTGATAACAATGCTGCTAAGCCTATGCTGGTCTTCGATGAGGTTGATGTCGGTATTAGTGGCGGTACTGCGCAAGTAGTTGGCGAATTATTACGTACACTTGGGCAGACGCAGCAACTGTTAGCGATTACGCATCAAGCACAAGTCGCCGCTCAAGCGCATCAGCATATTCTAGTACAGAAGCATCATCATGAGCAGACACAAAGCGAGCTGATTATTTTGACCAAAGATGCACAGGTAAATGAGCTGGCGCGTATGTCAGGCGGTGTGAACATCACTGATGTCACTCGTGAGCACGCACGTAGTTTATTAACCGATGTAAAATAAAAAAACATTATTAATAAATACGTTGTTGATAAATACGTTGGTAATAGAAAATTAATCCTCATCTCAAGTCTGTTGATTTTTGCTTCTGTTTATTTTCTATATTGCTTTTCTATTTAGTATCGCCATATAGTAGTGTCTAATCTTTTTTATGTTGCGTTTGCCTCTATGTCCAAAGCTAACTTGACCCATCACTTCTTAATTGCAGCGCCTGATCTATCAGACCCACGGTTTGAGAAGGCGTTAATCTATATCTGTCGCCATGATAAACAAGGTGCGTTAGGTTTAATGGTGAATCGTCCACTCGAGCAAGCGCATGTGGGTAAGTTATTAGAAGATTTAGATATCGATGTCACTAACCCTCAGGTTATGGAGGATTTAGCGTTAGAAGGCGGTCCGATGTATCCTGAAGTAGGCTTTGTGCTGCATACCGGTCAGCCAGAATGGGCATCCTCTTTTGCTATCTCAGAAAATGTCTGCATCACTACTAGCCAAGATATTTTGCAACGTATCGCCGCAGGTCAAGGCGTCGGTCATTACCAGCTATGCCTAGGCCACGCCAGCTGGGGCAAAAAACAACTCGATCGCGAGCTTGAAAGCGGCGATTGGCTAGTATGTCCTGCTGATTTAACTTTATTGTTTGATACGCCTTTTGAAGAACGTTGGCAGCTTGCCGCTGAAAAAATCGGGGTTAACTTTGATTATCTCAGTAGCGATATCGGTCATGCATAGTATATTTGCTATGACAGCCAAAAGTAACATCTAAGTTAAAGCAGTTAAACTAAACGAGTTGAGCTTAATAGAAATAGGAAGTACGCATAATTATGGTAGATCCTGATACTACCCTTGAAGCGACCGACACTACTGTCGCCGAACCAGCCATTAAGCCGCATCTTATCTTAGCTTTAGATTATGGGGTTAAAAAGATGGGCATGGCGCTGGGCAATACGATTACCGAAACTGCACGTGCGTTCGATATTTTGGCGATGGATAATGGTCAGCCAGATTGGGATAATTTGTTAGGCATTATCAAGGTGTGGGGCGTGGCAAAGGTTGTGGTCGGGTTACCACTTAACATGGATGGGAGCAGCTCGATGCTGTCAAAGCGTGCGCATAAATTTTCTCGTCGCCTAGCGCATAGAATTATGGAGCAGCATCTACCAGTGGTAGTGACCCTTTGTGACGAGCGCCTGACTTCAGTCGCAGCGCGAGAAATTGCGTGGGAGAATGGTTGGATTAAGCATGAGCGCGACCCAATCGATGATATTTCTGCCTGTATCCTAATGTCGACTTATTTTGCTGATCCTAGTAGCAGTATCGCCATCGACGCCATCAAAGCTGATTAATTAAGCGGACTAAGTAAGCGACAGTTTTTCTGTTTAAATACCGCTAATTTCTGACATATCGTCACTCTACATGGATAAATGCCTGATTATTATGCCCATTGTCTCAGACCAATCCACGCAACATGGCTTTGCGCCGCTCGCTATCGCACGTATTAAAGGTGCACAGCGCGCAAACCAGATAGCGATCTATCTAATCTATGCCGCTATCATCGCTTTTATGGTCTTTGGCACTATTGCCAGTATCAAAGCGTTCCATGACAATCAACTACTCTATCGGTTGTTTTTTAATCTACCCTATGCGCTGATAGCCCTGACCATCCCCATCACTATTTATGATGGTCTCGTCATCTATCGCTATCGGTTGAGCCAACCTTCGATGATTGCGCTAAGTATTGGAGTATCCACCATCATACTGGTTGGTGGATTATTATTTGCCGATACCGCATGGTTGGGACTGGCCTCATGGCTAGGCGTGGCGTTTTTATTCAGAGCTAACTTTAAGCGCTTCTTTAATTTTTTAGAAGCCGAAACAGAAGCTGAAGAGGATCTGACTAACGAACCTGCCACTGCTGAAGCATTGCAACAAGCTCCTAAAGAATCTTCAATCGATAGCAATCCCTAAATTCACTACTCATTTATAATATAACTACTATGACTACTTCAATATCTAACACCACTATTAATCATCATCTGGATACCCAAGGGTTAATCTGCCCTGAGCCAGTAATGATGCTACATCGAACCATTCGTAAAGCGGATGCTGGTGAAGTCATTGAAATACTCGCCACTGACCCAGCGACGACTCGTGACATTCCTAATTTTTGCCGTCATTTGGGACATACGCTTGTGCATCAAGAGACGCTTGCTGAAAATGTGAGCTTAAACGTCGATCCTGATGAAATAACTGTCGATGGCGATGATAACGCGCCTATAAGCGCCACGCTTTATCGTTATTTAGTTAAGAAAAAGGATGCTTGAATACGTTCGATAGAACCTATAGCACTAATAACATAAGAGCATTAATAACATAAGGATATCTTTGCTTTGTACGAAATATATCATTCACAAATTAAAGGTAGATAGCGTGTTAGCAACTCAAAAGCAGTATGTACAGTGGTTTGAGAACGAAACCTTACGTCATGCCCGCTGGTTATCTGAAAGCAATCATCTGCCGCCTGCGCGTATTGTATTAGTCGATGACAAAACGACGGCGGATGAAGCTTATCGCTTAGCGTGCGAAGGCACATCACTACTGTGGCACGGTGACTTTCATAATGCGCGGCAATTACTACAAGCCCTCAAACGGCGTATCGAGCGTACCAATGAACGCTCTGAGCAGCGCAAAATAAAGAAAGCAGCTAATAAAACTGTAGCTGAATCCTCAGAGACACCCAAAGACATACCTAACCTATTTCATCAGCAGCGTCAAATTCAAGCCCAGCGCTCGCGCATATTGAGCCGTTTGCTATTAGAGCTGGATACTGACTATGTTAGCCACTTACGGCGTGCGCCCGATGTGAGTACCGCTTGTACAGCAGCTTTTGGCCAGTTAGATAAAGCGGCTGATGAATCCTGCGTACTGTCGTTTCGTGACCTGCAAGGGGCGTTAGGTGCAGCGCAGTGGCGCGAAAAAGGTGTGTCGATTGAAAGCTTAGGTGTGTCGATTTACCCGCATTATGGCGTCTTTGCGCCCACTCGTCACGAGTATGTACAGCTATTACTTGATGCGCCGCTGCCGACTGTAAATAATGTCGCCTACGATATCGGTACTGGCACTGGGTTGCTAGCCATAATTTTAGCGCAGCGCGGTGTGAAACAGGTGATTGCAACAGACTTAAATCCACGTGCTTTGGACTGTGCCAGCGAGAACTTTACACGATTAGAATTAGCTAACGTAAAGTTGCAACAAGCGGATTTGTATCCGACTGATGCGCCGCTGGCCAATCTGATTGTCTGTAATCCACCTTGGCTGCCCGCTAAGCCCAGCTCACCACTCGAATACGCCGTTTATGATGCCAATAGCACAATGCTGCGTGGGTTTTTGCAGGGCGCAAAACAGCACTTAGCGGAGCAAGGAGAGATTTGGTTAATATTGTCCGATTTGGCTGAACATTTGCAGCTGCGTACTCGTGAAGAATTATTGGACTGGTTTGCCAATGCTGGATTAGCAGTGAAATACCGTCTAGATACAAAACCTAAGCATGGTCGCAGCCAAGATGAGACTGATCCACTTTTTGCGGCGCGAAGTGCGGAAGTTACCTCATTATGGTGCTTGCAGCGTGCTTAACATTCAACCGTCGAGTATTGTCTCATGAGCCGCGACCGTGCCGTACAACAGCGCCAACCAAAAGCACTAGCTGTCGATGATGAACCCGCTTATATCACTGAGTTTCGTCAAGCGATGCTGGCACGTGGGCTTGCAACACGCACGCGTAACGCTTATGTCCGCGACCTTCGCTCTTGCGAGCTCACCAATCCTATTGCCCTGACGAAATGGCAAGCGGATGACGTGCTGCACTGCTTATCTACCCTTACTCAAGATGGCAAAACCCCACGCACGCAAGCACGTATGCTCTCAAGCTTGCGGCAGTTCTACCTTTGGATGATTGCCAGTAATCTGCGTGAAGACAATCCTTGCGAGCGTATCAAAAGCCCCAAATTGGGTCGTCCACTGCCCAAAGACTTGGCAGAAGCGGATGTCGATAATCTCCTTGCTGCGCCTGACACTAGCACAGCGCTTGGACTGCGTGATAAAGCCATGCTAGAAGTGCTCTATGCCTGCGGTCTACGAGTCAGCGAATTGATTAATCTGTCGCTTGAACAAGTAAATCTCAATTCTGGTTGGCTACAAATTACGGGGAAAGGTAATAAAACACGTCTAGTGCCATTAGGTGAGTATGCGGCAGATGCGCTGGAAGATTATCTGTCTCATGGGCGCGGCGATTTGATTGCGCATTTGAAATCGGGGAATTGCCAAGCAGTGTTTTTGACCGCGCAAGGTGGTTATATGACGCGGCAGAATTTTTGGTATTTATTAAAGAAGTACGCAAAGGTCGCCAGTATTGATAAAGAGTTATCACCGCATACCCTTCGTCACGCCTTTGCTACCCATCTACTTAATAATGGGGCAGACTTGCGTAGCGTGCAGTTGTTATTGGGGCATAGTGATCTATCAACGACACAGATTTATACTCATGTGGCGACAGCGAGATTGCAGAAATTGCATGCCGAGCATCATCCGAGAGGTTAGTAATGTTTACATTTGATATTAATGAAATACGTAAACTAGGTCGTAATGACAAATGTTGGTGTGGTTCGAATTTAAAGTTTAAACGTTGCCATAAAGATCGCGAACGTGAACAGCCCATTTCTAAAGGCGAAGTTATACAGTATGAACAAAATATATCAAAAAGAGAGGCTTGCTATGCACCTCAAGAACTAAAATCAGAATGTACAAATATAATAAAAGCTCATACTGTCTCTAAATCTAGTGGCTTATCCGATATAGCAGATAATACCAACCATGTTTTAGGATTGAAACAAAATTTAGTAAGTTTTCAAAAAAGCAAAGGTAAACTAAGATTTGAAAGAGTTGGTATAAATAAAGCTTCTACTTTTAGGGGCTTTTGTGCAAAGCATGATAAACAGTTATTTTCATGCTTTGAGGATATACCATTTATAGGTACACAAGAACAGTGTACAGCTCTGACTTATAGATCAGTCGCTAAAGAAATTTATGCTAAAGAAAATGCATTGGATGTCTCAGGTTTCATCAAAAAAATGGATCAAGGAAAACCCCTTATATTTCAAATAAATATTCAAGAACATAATTTCTTTTATCAGTTAGGCTTAGAAGCAGCAATTAATGAATTATATACAATTAAAAATGATGTAGATTCTGAGCTTTTAAGTAAAGGCAATAGCTCTTATAACTTCTTAGTTATAGAGTCCTCATCGCCGATACCAGTTGTAGTTTCATCAGTAATTAATCCTACACAAGACTTCAATGGAAAACCCATACAAGATTTGTCAGATTTAAGCGTAAAGCCTGAATACTTGGTATTCAATGCTTTTTCAAGTGCTGGAAAAGGTTTTGTAGTCTTTAGTTGGTTAAAGAAAGCAAAGATAATAGATAGATTTATCCAATCTTTATTAAGTATTGATAATAGTGAAATGTATAGTTATTTAGTTAATTTCTTTTTTAGCTCTGCTGAGAACTCTTTTATTTCTCCTAGTTGGTGGGAATATTTGAGCGATATACAGCGTAGCAAAATCGAAGAACTCTTCAACATAGGCTCAGATTCGTTTGTAGATGTACCTAGAAATGTTCTTGCTGATAATAATGTCAAATTTACAGGTTGGTATATTGATAATATTTATAGGGTATAGCCATTAGCGAGTATTAGCTGGATTTCTAACCCAGATTTAAAATCTTTATAAAGTATAAACTGGGTTAAGAACGCACTCTAAAACTAAAACCCAATCACAAACTCCACTAATCCGTGCTGCAAACCTGCCCTTTTCTCGTTACAATACTCGTCACAATGTGTAGGCCGTCTGATTAAGCCGCACACCCCCTTTTACTTATCTATTATCCGAGAATCCCATGAGCCATAGACCCCCTGCTGACCTATTGAAAAACGCCCAACACTGGCGTGAAGATATTAATTTTCGCCAAGATGTGCTGGGCAAGCCGTTTGATTTTGCGACCACGTGGGGCATTTTTTCACCGCAAAAGCTAGATGATGGCAGTTTGATGCTGCTTGATTACGTTGATTTTCAAGCGGATGATGATTCGATAGATTTAGGCTGTGGCTATGGCGTACTCGGCATGACGGCAGCGCGTGAATGTCCGAATGGTCTGCATACTTTAATTGATAAAGACTTTATGGCAGTGGAATATGCGCGTCTGAACTGTGAGAAAAATGGTCTAAAAAATGTTGATGTACATTTATCAAACGGCTTTAATCATGTGGCAAAAGACAAAGACTTTAGCCTCGTAATGTCCAACTTGCCAGCCAAGGTAGGAAAAGAGCAGCATTATCTATATTTCCTCGATGCCTATGCGCGCATGCGTAAAGGTGGGCGTTTCTATGTGGTGACGATTAATGGCTTGCGCCAGTTTATGAAGCGCTCATTTACTGAAGTGTTCGGTAATAGCGAAAAAATTAAACAAGGTAAGACTTATACAATTACTATGGCAACCAAAGACTAATAGGCAAATCGATATAAGCGCGCTACAGCGTCAATCTCTTTTGACATACTACGGTATAGTCTGCAGTCGGTTTCCTTGTATCGCAGCTATCTAGATTTGACTATCACTTATCAAGCATTAAAAAACACGCTAAAGTTATCGGCTTTAGCGTGTTTTTTGTGTCTGAATGCTTTTAGCTACATCTGTCGTTTTATGAGATAAAAACCCAACGCCGCACTACCGATAATCGGTAACAACACCATTAATAAAGGTGAAAAGCCAGTCGCCAATGAGACAAAGCCCACTAAATCCTGAACGTAACTAAACAGCAAACCAAAGAGTAAAGCCACCACAATACGCAAGCCTAAGCTATGGGTGCGCAGCGAGCCAAAGACAAAGGAGCAAGCGACAATCACCAGTGACAAGATGGACAAAGGTGACAGCAGCTTCTGCCAAAATGATAGCTCATGATCTAAGGAACGTTTGCCTTGCTGCTGCATAAATTGTCGATGTTTATAGAGCTGAGTGAGCGATAAGTCTTCTGCTTCACGTGTCAGTAAATAAACAGATTCGGGTGCAAAGGGCAGGCTTAAAGTATTCAATGGGGCTCTAGACTGACTGCTCTCGAAGCCTTGATTAATAGTCAGCTCAGTCATATTGTTCAGCTGCCACTCATAACGATATTGCTCGCTCGGTTCGGTACTGGCAGTAGGCGCTGGTATACGTCCACTATAACGTCCGCCCTCAGCATGAGTAGCTGTTTGCAAATTGCCATCATTATCCAAATGCCAACGCTTGACCTCTCCGATGTTGCCTTGTACATCCGCATAATCAATATACAAAATATCACTACCATCAGGCTGTGCGTCACCATCATTATTACTGGCAAAGCGTGGCTGCATCGTCCAATAGCCGCGTACAGAAGTGACCAGCGAACTACTGTCTTCGTTATTAATCTCTTTTGCCAATTGATTCGAATGCGGCAGTACGAACTGATTGATAGCCAGTGCGAGTATGACAAAAATCAAAGCCGGTTGCAGTACCCAACCGACGATACGATAAATACTGACACCAGCGGCGCGCATGACCACCAGCTCACTCTTACTGGCTAGTAACCCTAAACCTACCACGGCACCAAGTAGCGCACCAGTCGGCATGAATTGCTCTAAGAAATAGGGTGAGCGGTAAAAAATATATCTGAGCGCATCAGACATAGTGTAGCTATCGGTCAGATCCTCAAGCTCAGACAAGTAGGTAAATAGGACTTGTAACGCCCATAGCCCAACTACTGCGGCGATAATCGCGAGAAGTGCATTGGTTTTGACATAACGTCCCAGCACTTTTAAGTTAGAAGACGGGCTTTGAGAGACTTGAGCTTTAGATAACAAGGAGCGCATTATAGTTGCCCTCCATTAGAGTCTTTTCTTAAATTATCGACAGAGCCTAATGACTTATCTTCTAAACGCACACGCAATCGATGCTGGAATCGGCTACCCCAGTTCATATAAAGCGCCAATGCCATAAACCCTAATACCAACCATGCATATGCCCATACGCTCACACTGCCTTTACCCACGGCATTCTTCAAAGATATGATACCTAGTGCACAGCTGACAAATAATAAAATAGAGGGGAACAGGCGTAACCAGCGACCTTGACGCGGACGTACTTGCGCAAGTGGCACTGCCAACATAGGAGCGATAATCATCAGCCAAGGTAAGGCAAAGCGATAGCCAAGCTCACCTTGTGCCGCACGTAATGCGTTAACACTACCAACTTGCGCGCCACCAGTTGCCGCTTGCCATAACTGCCCAATTTTTTGGGTTTCGATATTATTCTCAGTCACTATCTCTTTAGAGGATTCAGTCAAAGTAATACGGTAACGATCAAAGCCCACTTGATTATATTTAAGACTTCCTGCGCCCACTTCATAGCGGCGACCTTGAAATAAATCTAGCTGCGTCACGCCGCTACTTGCACTGTCTACTTGCTCAGCGCGTTTAGCCAAAGTAATGGTATCTTTGCTAATAGACTGATTACTATTCTTCATAGTATCAATCAACTCTTTGGGTAACTCAGGGCTGTTTACAGTATTTGCCGTATTTATATCTGGGGCAGATAGGTTTTTAGTAGAGCTGCCTTTTTTGATAGGCTCAGACTGGATAAGTACCACATCTTGCAGTTGCTTTTTATCGTCACTGAGACTGCCTACATACAGATGATAATTACCACTACTGATAAACTCATTAGGTCGAATCAAATCAAAAGCGCTGGTTAATGCTTGCTGCTGCCAAACAGTCTCAGATGAGCGCACGCCCCACGGTTTGCCGACAATCGATAGTGCCGCCTCACCCACAAACAACGCCAAGATTAATGGCGTCATCAATCGGGCAAGCTTACCACGTGAGACCCCACTGGCATTAATAACCGCCATCTCTTGATCGACATACAAGCGTCCGAACACCAGCATTAATGCAATAAAAAATGCCAGTGGTAAAATAAGCTCTAAGAAATACGGCAAGTTATAACCAATAATGATAAATAACAGGCTGACATCTAAGTTGCCTTCAGCGGCAATTCCAAAGTAACGAATCAGGCGTCCACCGAGCATCATCACCACCAAAAACCCCAATACTAAAGCGGTAGTGGAGGCAACCTGACGGGTCATGTAGCGGCGTAATATCACAATAGGTACTCTTAAACAGTTGGTATTCGCGCGATTTGGCGCGTGCTTATTGACAAATTTCAGCGTGGTATCTAGATATTGTAGGCGTAGCGCTTTTCATACGAATACTTAAATAGCTGTAAACGTAACTAAGTCACTTATTAGCTATACCGTATAAAAATTAGCGATTAAGATAACCGCTAATGCTAGCATGTTTTGGCAAAAAATAGCGGTGAAATGTGTTTGAAAACATTACCTAACCCTTGCTAGTTACGTATTTGTACGTTTTTTTGTGAGTTGACAGACGATATGATAAAGAAACAATAAAGCTTAACAACAGCTGAGGATAAGCGAGTTTAATAATATGAAGTCTTTGGTTTATTTAATTTAGAAAGGTTTGTTTGTCATTCGTATCACTCACCGAATATTGCCAGTATTAATTGCTAAACTCGTTAGCTGTCAGCACTTATTAATATCAATGTTCAGAACTTACTACCCAGAAATTGCCAATAGTCAGAATTCATACTTATAACGCACAATGGAGAATAAAATGTCTAATCCTTCTACCCTACTTGAGTTAGCTGGTGGTGAATTTGATAAGCTCGATTGGTCAAATTGCGCTGTCGTCTTTATTGATTATCAAAACGAATACGTGAACGGTGCTATGCCGCTAGGTCAATTAGGTAGCAAGGCGATTGCAAACGCAAGCCTGCTGCTTGATAAAGCCCGTAAAGAAGATATCCCTATCTTTCATATCGCTCATCATGGTGCAGATAATGGCAATGTCTTTGATCCATTATCCTCTAACGTCGCTATTGTTGACGATCTAAAACCGATGGATGGCGAAAAAACTATCACCAAGAAGCACCCTAATGCTTTTTACAACACTGACCTTAAAGAACTTATCTCATCTACTCAAAAACAGCAGATTATTTTTGCTGGTTTTATGAGTCATATGTGTGTCAGCTCAAGCGTAAGGGCTGCTTTTGATTTAGGCTTTCAGAATTTCGTCTGCCATGATGCTTGTGCCACTCGTGACCTTCCTAGTGACAAAAGAGAGACGATAAGTGCTGACATCATGCATGATACTGCTATGGCAGCTTTGCAAGATAGATTTGCAGCCTTAGTCTCGACTGATGAACTGGTCAATGCTTAATCGCCAATAAGTTGATCGCTCATAGATGACAAGTTAAGTAAAATAGCGCAGAAAATTGTATGAAAACATTACCTAATCCCTGCCATCTGCGCACTGAGTAGCTGATATGCTACACTATAAAGATAGCTAAACATGCTAACCAACTTAACTCTATGCAGTCATGGTAAGAACGCTTTTATCACTCTAGGTGCAGGATTCACCAATCTCGAATGAGTGATAAATAAGCTATGCGTGACATTTTTTTATTTTAAAAATTTGATGTGAAATATTTGCATTAATTGTAGACTTAATCACCAATATTACTTGCATCATTTGTTTACGATTCTAGTTTTACCACTCTAATAAGGATAACTATATGAATATTAAATTATCTCAGCACCTGCCTAAAACTCATACACAAAAGATTCTAAAAAAAGAAGCGAAGAGTAAAGACGAAGCTTGCCTAGTGGTCTTGGTTGATGACAAGAAAAACATTCTTGCTGCATCAGCGTTAACTGATTATACCGCACGTATCGAGCAGTTGATTGAAGTCTCACACTTTAACGGTAAAGCCTGTGAAACGGTTGCTGATTATGCCTTAGCAGGTGACAAAAAAACCACCAAGCAAAATCCTGTCCAAGTGTTATTAGTCGGTGTAGGTAACGTTGATAAACTTAATGAAAACGTACTACAGAAAATTGCTAAGACCATCTATACCAGTACTCAAAAGCGTGTAGCATCTATTACTGTCGCGTTGGGTGATGCCTTAGATGAGAATCAATTCAGTCAATTCGCTCTTAATCTGTTAGCGGCGACTTATCGTTTTGATAAATATAAGTCTGAGCAGACTACGCCAGTACTTAACGATATCTATCTAGTAGCTGACGAGTCATTACAGCCTGCGCTAGAATTCGCAAAATCCGTGTTTGCTGGTCAAAGCTTAACTCGTGACGTGGCTAATGAGCCAGGTAATATCTGTTTCCCAGCGTATATGGCAGAACAAGCCGAAACCCTTGCAACAACCTATCCTGACTTGTTAAAAGTGACGGTACTAGGTGAAGACGAGATGTCAGCATTGGGTATGAACTGCTTCTTAGCGGTAGCACAAGGCTCTACTAAAGAAGGCAAGCTCGTGCTTATGGAGTATCGCGGTAAATCTAACTTCAGTGCGAATGCGGGCTCTACCAAAGAAACGACTAGCAGTGCGAAAGTTTCTGGTGGTCTAAAAGCATTGGCTGATAAATTACCGACCAAAACTTCTAACAAGAAATCTGCTAAAAATGCAGTGACAAGTAGTGATAATAATGCACAAGCTGTCAACGACGATGCTCCTATCGTACTAGTCGGTAAAGGCGTAACCTTTGATTCAGGTGGTATCTCAATTAAGCCAGGTGCGGCAATGGATGAGATGAAGTTTGACATGGGCGGCTCAGCAGCAGTACTGGGGACGATTAAAGCTCTATGTGAAGCGCGTCTGCCGATTAACGTCGTTGGTGCTTTAGCTTGCGCAGAAAACATGCCATCAGGTGATGCAACCCGCCCTGGCGATATCGTTAAAGCCATGAATGGCAAGTCAGTTGAAATCTTAAATACCGATGCTGAAGGCCGTTTAGTGTTAGCAGATACTTTATGCTACGTACAACGCTATCAGCCAACAGCCATCATCGATGTAGCAACATTGACTGGTGCTTGCGTGGTTGCTTTAGGTCATGTGCGCTCAGCAGTCTTTAGTAATGATGAAGACGTATTATTCGACTTAGAAAATGCTAGTAACTTATCGGGTGATCTCATTTGGCATATGCCGATGGATGACGAATATCAAGCGCAGCTCGATTCGCCAATCGCTGATATGCAAAATATCGGTGGTAAAGGTGCAGGGGCAGTAACTGCCGCATGCTTCTTATCGCGCTTCGTTGAAGAAGGTCAAGCATGGGCGCATTTAGACATTGCTGGCACGGCGTGGAACTCAGGCAAAGATAAAGCGGCAACTGGTCGCCCTGTGCCGTTATTTATGCAATACTTAAAAAACAGCGCAAATATGGCCTAATCGATTTATGAAAATCAGTTTTTATGTTTTAAGTGAGAGTAAAGCCCAAGATTTCTTGGGCTTTATTTGTCAGTTGACTCAAACGGCGCTCAATAAAAGTACTCAGTCAATACTGATTCTTATTAAAGATGACGCGTTGCTATCAACGCTTGATGAGGCGCTATGGGCACAAGATGCTGCCAGCTTTATACCGCATCAACGCCTATCCAATGTTGATACTAAAGGTGCTGATATTGATGTTGCTACTAGCAACCCTTTAGCACCGGTATTGCTTGGTGCTTATATGCCAGCAGATTTTAATGGTATCGTACTCAATACTACGATACATCCGGTCAATGATTTCATGGCAGCGACCAGCAATGCTAAACCTTCTCGCGTCCTTGAGCTAATAAAACCTGACGCCATCAGCGTTCAAGAAGGTCGTCACAAATACAAGATCTACCAACAATTAGGCTATGAGCTTACTCACTTTAAAGTGTAGTTGGCTCATTTCTCTTATGAAGCTATGATGCTTCGACTGTTATTATCTATGCAACCTTCCTCACCTATTAGACCTTATAGATAGGCCAGTTTTTTACAAACTAGTTATTGCCTATACTCGCCTGCGAATTTTATTTTATTCATTACACTTTTTCTTTTTTCATCTTCTTCTTATCTCTCTTTATCACTTTGATATCTACCCACCTCTAGTATGACTGGTATGCGAATATCTGAAAAAATGCTACCATCCGTCGATTAGTTTTTTACTTCCATTATTAACTTACTTTTTACTGACTAACTAAAGGGTGTATAGATGCGTTCATTGACTGCGATGTACCAGCGTATAGGGCTGGTGCCGCTCATTATTATTGGTTTAATATTAGGAGTATTAATTGGTTGGTTGGCACCAAATATTGGGATTGCATTAGGATTATTAGGTACGTTATTTGTGGGTGCGCTAAAAGCAGTTGCCCCGATATTGGTATTTATTTTGGTCATGGCAGCGATTAGTCAACATCGCAGTGGTAATGAAGTCTACGTTAAACCCGTACTTATCATGTATATGTTTGGCACATTTTTGGCGGCATTGACGGCAGTGGGCGCCAGCTTTTTATTCCCGACCGAATTGGTTTTAGTAAATGCTACCATCGAGCAAGTCCCACCTGCTAACCTCAAAGAAGTATTAACCAATCTTCTTATGAATCTAGTCGCAAACCCTGTTAATGCTATTGCGGAAGCCAACTATATCGGTATCTTAGCATGGGCAATTATCATCGGCTTTGCCCTGCGTCAAGCCAGCGATACTGCTCGTACCGTTGTCGGCGATTTTGCTGATGCCATCTCTCAAGTCGTGAAGTGGGTTATTGCCCTAGCGCCTTTTGGTATCTTAGGCTTGGTTGCCAATACCGTCGCCGAGACAGGTTTTGCTTCTTTAGCAGGTTATGCGCGTATTTTGATGGTGCTGGTCGGTTGTATGCTGTTTATCGCTCTAGTGGCCAACCCTATCATCGTCCTCATTAAGACTGGCAAAAATCCTTATCCACTAGTGTTTACTTGCCTGCGCGAGTCAGGGATTACGGCATTCTTTACGCGTAGTTCGGCGGCCAACATTCCCGTCAACATGAACCTTGCCCGTAAACTAGGTCTGCACGAAGATACTTATTCAGTAACTATTCCACTGGGTGCGACTATTAATATGGCAGGCGCGGCGATTACAATTAACGTTTTAACACTTGCTGCTGCGCATACTTTGGGTATCGAAGTAACGTTTGCGTCAGCGCTGCTACTAAGCCTAGTTGCAACCGTTAGTGCTTGCGGTGCATCTGGTGTCGCTGGTGGTTCTTTATTATTGATTCCATTGGCTGCGAGCCTATTTAGTATTCCAAATGACATTGCAATGCAAGTGGTTGCGATTGGCTTTATCATTGGTGTCATTCAAGACTCTGCAGAAACAGCACTAAACTCTTCAACTGACGTACTATTTACCGCAGCAGCTGATCCTAAATATTCACGTTAATTGATAGATATTCAGATTTATAAATTAAGCTTCACAAACAGAAAAGGGTCCAATTCATCATTGAGGCCCTTTTTGTATGTCTACTTTTTACTATCAAACTAACTATTTTAAATGTTCAATATCTACTTCAATGATTGGTGCTTGCCCTTCTAACTGACGTTTTAATTGACGTAATTGTTCGACTTCATCTAGCAGCTCAAGTATCAAACCAATCGCCGGCACACTGGCTTCAAAGTCACGACTCAGACGTGAGGCGCGGCGTACCGTCGTCAGCTGATAGCCGGTAAATTGCTGGTGCTCTGGTACATCATATTCAATGACATTTTCTTCAATCAACGCCAGTACCCATTGATGGTCTTGACCACAGGCAGACACTAGCTCATCTAAGCTCAATACAATATCGTTTAATTCGGGCGAGTTTTTCATAATTATCATCCTCGTTATCTCTTTATTTTCATCGTCTTCAATTGAGCATCCTATCTCTCTATCAACGGCTGATTGAGGTGCCGGCAAACGCTTGCTTTAATTGCTCATAAGCTTGGGTTGCAGTCTCGCTACTGATATCAGGGTTGACGATATTTAAGGTTAAATATAAATCACCCGCTTGCTTAGCAGGAATTCCTTTACCCTTTAGACGTAAACTGCTACCAGATTTGCTGTTTTTAGGAACCGTCACGCCAAGTGTACCTGCTGGCGTACTGACGTTGATTTTGTCTCCCAATGCCGCTTCCCATGGCGCTATATTGACTGTTTGATAAACGTCCGCGCCTTCGATACGAATGTTAGCTGCGTGATTGATTTTGACCTTCAAGAATAAATCACCATTTTTGCCATTACCGCCACCAGCAGCACCTTGCCCTGCTAAGCGAATTTGCTTGCCATCAGTGATGCCTTTAGGAATCTTAATCTTAAGGGTTTTATTCTCATAATCTACACTGCCATTGGGCTGACGGACAGGGACATTTAACTTAATACTATAATCGTCTCCGCTATAGACCGAGGTTAAATCCACAGTAATCTCTGCATGTTGGTCTTGACCCTTGCTATCTTGCGACCCAAAACCACCACCAAATTGATCAAAGCCACTACTTTGAGAGCGGCTACCTGTCTGTCCACCAGCTGAGCCACGTGCCCCACGTCCAAATGCCGAAAATATATCATCGAAGCGAAAACCGCCACCACCGAAGGCTTCGCCCTCTCCGAACTGATCTTTCATATCTTCCCAGCGGAAACCACCCTGCCCACCGCCAGCCGATTGACCACCGAAGCCGCCAGCACTACCTCGTCCAGCGAATGGATTATTTAGCATCGCGTCATACTCGCTACGCTTGTCCTTGTCCCTAAGCGTCTCGTAAGCATTGTTAATCTCAGCAATCTTATTGTCAGCATCTGGATCGTCACTGACATCTGGATGAAATTGTCGAACGAGCTTACGGTACTTTTTCTTGATATCAGCGTCTGAGGCGTCTTTTTTGACCCCTAAAATGTCATAGTAGTTTTTCTCTGCCATGTTGTTTTTCCTTATCGTATTTTTTGCTAACAATCCAGTTAATAGATAATATGGGGATACTGAGTCAGTATTTCATTTTTTCGCCTGCGGCCATAGCTAACAAATTCTTACCAGTAATGATGCCAAGCGACACTAGCATTTGTATTATCTGAATCACTTAAAACATCATTATTAGCGTGTGTCACTATATTAGCGTGCGTCACTATGATTCTGGCATCATTGTTCTTTGACAACTGTTGGCGTAGTGTCAGTTTGGTGAGGGCAATGGATGCACGTCCCTCTCGTTTAGAAGCAATATAAGACAACTCAGCACTTTGTTTGTAATAATAAGTAAGAATATAGCAAGGTTTTTTTACATTATGTTAGCTATTTCTAATTAGGTTTTTATGACGTTAATTATGCTATATCGATAGTTCTGGTCTTTATATATTACCTAGTTACATTGTATTGTTATATTTCCAGTATTTTGTTGACTTCTTTATGAGAATCAATCTTTATAAGGCTACTTTCAGTACTTATATCATCATTTTTTTAACTGAAAAATATCTTTTTCTTCTTAAAAAACAGGTATTTGACCTCATGAGTTTTTTACACAGCAGTAATAATATGACAAGCTCACTCTTGTAAAATCTCCCTATTATTCATACTCATAGGGAGTATAAATACGTAGGCAAAAATATCTGTCTATCTTATAAACTGCATAAAGGTATTAAATGTCTTATTTAATCAAGTCTTTAGTTGTCACATTATCACTATTACTTACTACCACAGTCTTTGCTGGCAACACCAGTTATTATGGTAATAAGTTTCATGGTAAACGTACCGCTAGTGGAAGCATCTTTAATATGAATGCTATGACTGCCGCGCATAAAACGCTGCCTTTTGGTACGAAGGTAGAAGTGACCAACAAAAAGACAAAGCAGAGCGTAATAGTAAAAATCACGGATAGAGGACCTTTTACGAAAGGACGAATCCTTGATTTGTCTAAAGGCGCTGCTGGTAAAATAAACTGTCAACTTTGTACGACCACTATGAAGATACTATCTTATGGTGATGGCAAATACCGTAGACAATAATGTAATAAAAAGGGAGAGCTAACGCTCTCCCTTTTTTTATGTCTGCTATTTTAAGTAAATAATAGCTTTAAGTGCACAACCGCATCGCACTTATTAGAGCTGTCTAGTCAAAACTGGCTTCCATCTCTTCTAGCGTCGTCATCGACAGCAATAACTTTTCTTCATTATCGCTATGCTGCTGCTGTAGCGCAGTCTGCTCATTCAGTAAAACAAGCAAATCAGACTTGCGACTTTCTTCATAAAGGGTGGTGTCAGCAAGCTTTTCTTCGAGCATAACTAGCTGTCCATCAATCTTAGCTAATGCTTTTTCTGTATTTTCAATCTCACGGCGAATCGGTGCCGTTAGCTTGCGTTGCTCAGCTGCCATCTTGCGCTGCGCATCTTTACTAAGCGCAGGCTGAACAGCTTTGTTATTTGCTGGCGCAGTAGATGTTTTATTGTTTACTTGGCTCGTTGCTTGACTGTCGTTCGTTTCACGTGAAACAAACTTCTTATTGGCTTTTTTGTTCTTTTTCTTACTACTGCCTTTATCTGACGAATTTTCTTGTTTGCGTTTTTCTGCTAACCACTTACCATAATCACTAATATCACCATCGAATTCATCGATTTGACCATCATGGACCAGATATAACTCATCACAGACGTTAGCAATCAACTCGCGATCATGCGAGACCAGTACCACTGCCCCTTCAAAGCCTTGCAAGGCAATGGTCAATGCTTGGCGCATTTGTAAGTCTAAATGGTTGGTTGGCTCATCAAGTACCAGGACGTTCGGACGTTGCCAGACAATCAAAGCCAGTGTCAGACGGGCGCGCTCGCCACCTGAAAATAGCTCACTGATGGTATCGATACGGTCGCCACGGAAATCAAAGCTACCTAAAAACGAGCGCAGCATCGCATCGGACGTTTTACCTGCTAAACGACGTAACATCTCGATTGGGGTTGCCTTAGGGTCAAGGATATCCATTTGATGCTGATTAAAGTAGCCAAGTTTCAGCGTATCTGAAACGTTATAACTGCCTTTTAATACACCCAGCTCACCGACCAAGGCTTTAACCAAAGTCGATTTACCCGCGCCATTCATGCCTAATAGTCCGATACGCGTATCAGGGGTCACTTGCACATTGGCATTATAAAGTAGTGGCGTATCGCTATAACCAATATCGGCATCGGTTAGCTCAATCAATGGCGAGCTCATATTCGCTGGCTCGTAAAAGCGGAACGAAAATGGATTATCCGCCATCATCGGTGATAGCTCTGCCATACGCTCAAGCTGCTTGATACGGCTCTGTGCTTGCTTGGCTTTACTGGCCTTAGCACGGAAGCGACGAATAAAGTCATCCAAATGTGCTTTGGTTGCTTCTTGCTTCTCAAACGCTTGTTGCTGCTGCGCCATACGCTCATGACGAGTACGGATAAACTGCTGATAGTTACCCGTATAAAGGGTGATTTTTTGCTGCTCAACGTGCAAGATATGACCGACAGTATTGTCCAAGAAGGTTTGATCATGTGAGATAACGATGACCAGACCGGTAAAGGCATTAATCCAAGTCTCAAGCCACAGAATGGCATCCAAGTCCAAATGGTTGGTTGGCTCATCGAGTAGCATTAAGTCTGCACGGCTCATCAAGGTTTTGGCGAGGTTTAAACGCATACGCCAACCACCCGAAAACCCTTCTACGGGCAGCTCATGCTGATTGGTGTTAAAACCTAATCCCGCCATGATTTGTGCGGCTTTGGTTGGGGTGCGATAGCCATCGATCTCATCAAACTGCTGATGCAACACTCCAATCTGCTCATCACTGACACTGCTCAAATCGTTTAAAGCAGCGTTAATCTCATACCACTGCTCGTCACCACTTAATACATAATCAATCGCCGTTTGTGCACTCGCGCCCACTTCCTGCGCCATATGCGCCACATGCCAGCTATCAGGAATGCTCACTTCGCCCCTATCAAGGGTAACCTCGGTATCACCAGTGCCCATCCGCGTCAGTAATAAGGCAAACAAGGTCGATTTACCAGTGCCGTTGTTGCCCGTCAAGCCAACTTTGTGGCCCGGATGTAGCTGAAAGCTTGCCCCTGCAAACAATTCACGACCATCACGGCGAACACCAACGTCTTTAAATTCGATCATATAATTTCTTCATCTCAACAGTAATATAAAATATAAGGCAATAAGAAACACACATCTGGCATGTTAACTGGCGGCTATTATTTCAAACGCTTGCCCCATAGGCAAACGATTAAATAACTATTTTAAAACCAAGCATTTATTATAAGAAGTAACTTGAGGTTTGATTGGCAATTATAGGCATAATAAATGCTTAGCTTTGACTAATTGAATGTCATTATAGTTGATTCAATTTAAAAGAGGGTCAAGGCAACCGAATGCAGATGTATAGGTGATACTTCAAACGAGGTTAACACCGTCACTCTTTTATAGTGGATTGACTATATAGAGTCACTCTTGACAAACTAATCGTTACCCCCATTATGATATACTGCTATAAGATAAGTACCGGCCTTCAACTAAATAGTTATGATGGCACAAATACTATATTTATAATGCTCCATTAGTCACACCGATAACATCGCCATAATCACAGCACCCAATCGAATCAAACGCCGTGCGTATCTTTATTTGCAACTATTTAACTGCAAACCCAAACAGGACGACGACAGCATTTGATCCTAGCAACTGAGGTAGATATGAACGAATCAGCCAACCAATTTAGCCCAAGCTCAAGCCAACCAGTAGACCCAACCATATTAAGTTTAACTGATAGCGCGGCACAAAAAGTACGTCGCTTACGTGAAGAAGAAGGTGATAGCGACCTTATGTTACGTGTCTATGTAACTGGTGGCGGCTGTTCAGGTTTCTCTTATGGTTTTAACTTTGCCAATGACTTAAATGAAGACGATGCCAACTTTGATAACGGTGATGTGACTTTAGTTGTAGATTCGCTTAGTTATCAGTACTTACAAGGCTCTACTGTTGATTATACCGAAGGGTTAGAGGGCGCGCGCTTTATCGTGACCAATCCAAATGCGACTACCACTTGTGGTTGTGGTTCGTCATTCTCTATCTAAATGACTGCTTTAATATTGATTGTTTAAATTATTTGTTTTGCTAAGGCACCTATCTGATTGTTAGGTGCTTTTTAGTCTAATAACTTTATCCTAAGTGTCTTGGTATGGATAAAGCTGTAATTACATGGTACAAGTAACGAAAAAATGAAGGTAAATACGCGTGAATAGCACCGATTATCTTAGTTTTTTGCTACTATTTTCTAGTTAGTTTTCCCGTCAAAATCGGTCGGATCAGCCTTGGATAAAGCTTATCGTATTTGTAATTGTCCGTGGTTTTCATGACAGCTTTGAGCTAAACTGACGGGATTCTTAACCTAATATCTACCTCTTTTATGGTCAAACGCCAGTTGTGTTTTGATCTGCCATAATAAATAACAATAGATGACTATTATGAGTAATTTTGCGAGCAGCTTTGTTAACTTTGAAATCCCAGATTGGTTTGACAGTCAGCATTTAATTGGAATGCTCCGTGGTATCGAAAAAGAAGGTCTACGAATCAAAACTGATGGTTATCTGACCCAAACACCACATCCAGAAAAGCTTGGGTCAAAGCTGACACATCCTTTTATTACTACAGATTATTCAGAAAGCCTACTTGAGCTCATCACTGATCCCAAAGATACACCCAAAGACACGCTCTCAATGTTGCGCCAATTACATGTGCTAGTTTATCAAGCATTGGCTAAAGACGAGCTAATGTGGCCATTATCTATGCCATGCATGCTCTCGTCTGATGATGAAGATATTCCTTTGGCAGATTATGGTAGCTCTAACACTGGCCAACTTAAAACGTTATATCGTAGTGGTCTTGGTGTGCGTTATGGTCGCCGTATGCAGACCATTGCTGGCTTGCATTATAACTTGTCATTCGGTGATGGACTATTTGAAAACTGGCAGGCACAAACGCCCGAAGCAAGTAATCAAACGCTGACAGAGTTCAAAAACGATAAATATCTAGGCCTGATCCGTAATTTTAAACGCCTAACCAGCATTGTTCTTTATCTGCTAGGTGCAAGTCCAAATGTTTGTCCTTGTTTTTTGGCAGGACGTGAGCATGACTTGATTCTACAAAATAATTCAACTTACTATAAGCCTACCGCAACCAGCTTACGTATGGGCAAACTTGGCTATACCAATAGTGTGCAAGAGCATCTCGATATTCGCTACAATGATTTACCTGAATACATTTCGGGGCTGCGCCGTGCCATCCAAACACCGCATGAGAGCTTCAAAAAATTGGGCTTAAACGATGCTGATGGCAATCCAATTCAGATTAATGATCATATTCTACAAATAGAAAATGAATATTATAGTCCTATTCGTCCAAAACAAATTGCTAACCGTGGTGAGACACCGACTGAGGCTTTAGAGCGTCGTGGTATCGCTTATGTTGAATTCCGCGCGATTGATCTTGACCCTTATAGCGATGTCGGTATTCGCCTGTCTAGTGCTTGCTTCTTAGAAATCATGGCATTATATTGTCTGCTTAACGAGTCACCTGATTTAATGCCTGATGAAGAAGATGAGCTAGCAATTAACATTGAACGCGTGGTCAATGAAGGTCGCCGTGACAACCTCCATATCGTCAATGATGGTGTAGAAGTACCATTAGAAAGCTGGATGCTTGAGCATTTAAACAACATGTTACCGTTAGCAGCCCTCTTTGATGCCCATTATGGTGGCAACGACTATCGTGCCGCATTAGCGCTTATGCAAGGCAAAGCTGGTCACTCTGAATCGACTATCTCAGCTCAGGTCAACGCTGATAGTGAGCGTTTGGGTAGCATGTGGCAGCTAGGCTTCACTTTAGCACAGCAGCATCGTGACTCTTTATTGCAGCAAACTCTAAGTCCTAACGCACAAGCTAAATATGAAGTACTTGCCGAAAAATCAGTGTTACAACAAGCTGAAATCGAAGAAGCTGAGACTGAAGACTTTATGGAGTTTTTACAGCAGTACCGCTAGCAAATGGCTAACGACTGTTGATATTTAACCTTTATAGATAAACCATTCCATAAGAGTACGTACCTGATGCAAAGACTGACCAATTATCGTAGTTTACAAGTGTTGTTGGTTATTATGACCGTGCTCGGCATGAGTTATGCAATATTCTTTTTACAGCGTTATATGGGATTAATGCCTTGTCCACTATGTATATTTCAGCGTATCGGATTAATGGTAATGGGCGGATTCGCCTTAATCGCTGCGTTAGTGAACCCCAAGTCAATCGCTCTTAAAATATTACTGTGGGTTGGTAGTTTGGCGGGCATTGGCTGGGCAACAGTCGTGGCGGCGCGTCATGTTTGGCTTCAGCATTTACCTGCTGATCAAGTACCTTCATGTGGCCCAGGCTTAGACTATTGGCTCGATACTTTACCTATTTTACAAGTGTTTAAAGAAGTCTTTGCAGGCTCTGGAGAATGTGCCTCCGTTTCTTGGCGTTTTTTGGGCCTTAGCATTCCTGAGCAGTCATTGATATTCTTTAGTGTATTGCTCCTGATACATGGACTAATATTGTGGCGTATTTTGCGTCCTGTTTTAACTATTCGTTAATAATGCTAGATAAAATTTATAATTACTTAAATAATTGCTTCAACGATAAACTACCTATGTCATGACATGCGTTTTATTATAATTTTGCTTATATCTTTTGACCTATAATCTTCTAACTTATTAGCAGTTATTTATTTTAAGTAGCTGCTAAATATCTCTCATTTACACCTCTGTTATATCTCAAATTTCATATACCACCTTTGTATTATCTATACTCTTTTTGAGCTAAAACCTATCTTTTGTTAGGTATAATTTATATCAATTATTTGATTAAAAATCACTCTCATCTAAACTTACTCGTCTATAACAAAAACTCTACATAAGAGCAATGATCGTTTGTTATGGTGTGCACCGTTCATCCTCTTATATAGCCGTTCATTCTTTGTATCTAATTATTATTAATTAAGTTTTCTCTAAAAGTAGTATTTACTTTGGATAAGTGGTTAGTTAATTGGTATTAAGATGCAAAGAATGATAAATGTAAGTATTGAAAGGCGTTGACGTTTTTACAACGTTCTCCTTCTGTATTAACGCTACTATTAGTATGGATATTTGTTAATGCTTTATAAGCCCTATTTTTGTTTACAAGACGCTTGCTTGTTTTTGGTATAATGATGAAATACTTCGCACCTACTATCCCTGCTAAAACCTCTCCTATCAAGCGCTTTGGTAGTCTGTTATTGACGCTGACTTTTAGTATTATTCTGATTAGTTGTGACCGTCAATCAACCACGACGTCTGTTGCTCATAATCCAACTATGAAGCAATCGTTGACTGATAGTAAAGTGCATAATAACCAATATGATTCTGCACAGATGAATGATGATAGCCTTGCTGTAGCAGACGATGTCGCTAGTGAAGGTGAGTCGTTGATTGCAGCAGCCAAGCCTGATGATAACTTACAGACCCGCCGCGCGCCGATGATTTCAGACCTCAGCGCAGGTAGTGAGTTACAGGCAACGCTAATCGGTGATTATGTAGGAATTTTGCCCTGCCCTTTTTGTGACAGTGTTTCAGTTACGCTAAACTTGTTTGCTGATGGTTCAGTACTAAAGACCAGCATTTATGAGAATCCAAAGACACCTAAAGTACCACTCGTTGAGTCGGGTGTTTATCGTCAAGACAATACAATGATTACCATTGTCTATCAGAACGAAAGTATTGAAAGTTATACTATCCAAGACAATCATCTTGTAATGATGAATGATGACAATACCTTAAATGCTGACCTTACCTTATCGCGTAAATAACCAATAATGTATGATATAAGCCCAATTTTATTTTTATAAATGCATGAGAAATAACTTCTATTAAAGTCCTTTAAGTATATTGTTTACGCCTACCTTGTTAGGCGTTTTTTATTGGTTATCTATTAGTGTTTACTTTACAATGAGCGCTGATAGCGTAAATAAGAATGTTGGTAGCCGTTAAATATCTGCTACTTTCTATTCACTAACCTTTTCGTTCTCGTCTGTATTACTTCATTCAACTTCTTATTTATCATAGCGTGGAACATCTATGCACATTCATATTCTTGGTATTTGTGGCACTTTTATGGGCTCGTTAGCCTTATTAGCGCGAGAGCTTGGACATAAGGTCACAGGCTCAGATGCTAGTGTTTATCCTCCTATGTCCACTCAGCTTGAAAGCGCTGGTGTCATAATTCAAGAAGGTTATCTTGTGGAGCATTTGCAACCAACGCCTGATTTGGTAGTGGTGGGCAACGCCATGAAGCGCGGTATGGATGTCATTGAGTATATGCTTAATCAAGGTATGAGATACACCTCAGGGCCGCAGTTCCTCTCTGAAGAGGTTTTGCAGTCACGTCATGTATTAG
This sequence comes from Psychrobacter sp. ASPA161_9, assembly GCF_051970275.1. Taxonomy (NCBI): domain Bacteria; kingdom Pseudomonadati; phylum Pseudomonadota; class Gammaproteobacteria; order Moraxellales; family Moraxellaceae; genus Psychrobacter; species Psychrobacter sp. ASPA161_9. The sequence goes on from NZ_JBEFNI010000007.1 coordinate 81,534, forward strand.
CAGTGGCCGGTACTCATGGCAAGACAACGACGACGACTATGTTGGCATGGATATTACACTACGCTGGTATTGATACTGGGTTTTTGATTGGTGGTGTGCCATTAGTGGATACTAAGGATGAGCGTTTGCAAAGCGTGTTTGCACATAGCAGTTATTTAGGTGCAGACGTTACACGTAACGAAAAATCAAACTCTACAACGAATGACGGCACAACATCATCAACATCGGGTTATTTTGTGATAGAAGCTGATGAGTATGATTCTGCATTTTTTGATAAACGCTCAAAGTTCGTCCATTATCGTCCGCGCACTGCTATTTTAAACAATCTTGAGTTCGATCATGCTGATATTTTTGCTGACCTAAACGCTATTCAGACTCAGTTCCATCATATGGTGCGCATGATTCCAAGCACTGGCAAAATCATTATGCCAACAGCAACTACTAGTTTAGAAGACACGCTAGCTAAAGGGGTATGGACTCCTGTTTGGCGTACCGCAGTGACAGACGAGAAGTTGACGAACAGACAAGAGGCTGATACAGAAAGTATGAAGCACGAGGCGACTACTTGCGACTGGCAAGCCGCATTGATTACAGAGGATGGTAGTCAGTTCAAAGTAAGCTTTAAGGCAGACCCATCAGCGACTGCCATCGTCGATTGGACAATGAGCGGCATGCACAATGTCAACAACGCTCTGGTTGCAGTAGCAGCAGCTTACAATGTTGGGGTAGATGTCACTACTGCATGTGCAGCGCTATCCGCTTTTGCTGGTATTAAGCGTCGAATGGAGCTAATCGGTGATATTAATAACATCTTAGTCTTCGATGATTTTGCTCATCATCCTACTGCGATTATGACCACTTTAGATGGTGCCAAAAAGAAGCTGGCTGGCAGACGTTTATGGGCAGTTATTGAGCCACGTAGCAATACTATGAAAATGGGCATTCACCAAGACAGTCTAGCCCAATCAGCGGTACTAGCAGATCATACACTTTGGTATGAACCAGCTGGTCTTGAGTGGGGATTAAAAGAAGTCATCGATCGTGTTGAGCATAATGGCAAACAGCAAGTTGTATGCAGTGTAGAAGCTATTATTGATCATATTACGACGCACGCACGAGCAGGCGATGCAGTCATTATTATGTCTAATGGTGGCTTTGAAGGTATTCATGAACGCTTATTGACAGCACTACGCGCATTGACCGCTCAAACTTAAGGCGTTTCACTACTTATCTACTATTCGCGTAGATTATCGATACCATGTATATAACTTATTAAATAAAATAGCGCTATTCTTGTCATAAAGGATAGCGCTATTTTATGCTTAGTGCCTAATGTCAACTCAGAACTGTACATTTTCTAACCAAGAGTAAAATACTGAATAACGTCTCTTCATTATCACTCTGATTACCTTTGTAACCTTTCATTTACCAATTTCTTCTGCAAGATAGCAATTTGTCGTTTTTTCTCACATAGCCCCTACACTGGTAACACTTTATGCTTACTTTTCACAACTATGAGTGTTTACAATATTGCTATCAACATTAGAAAGACCTTAAGAGAAATATCTTAAGCAATAATATTAATAGAAAGATTTTATCAATTGTAATAAATTAGGAGAATAACAATGAGCTTTATTTGGATGATTATTGTAGGTTTGGTTGCAGGTTTATTGGCGCGCGCTATTAAGCCTGGTAATGACCCTATGGGCTGGATTATGACTATCGTATTAGGTATCGTTGGTGCGATGCTTGGTGGTTTTGTCGCTGGTCTTATCGGTATTAACGCCGATGGTGGATTCACCGGTCTATTATTCTCAGTAATTGGCGCAATCATATTATTGTTCCTATATGAGATGATTATGAACAAACGCCGCGTATAGTCATTTTATATATCTCGATAAAGAAGACTTTACATCATGTAAGGTCTTTTTTTATTTTTAGTCTTGGTGCTATATATTTCTTGGAAGTGTTCTAGATAAGCGAAATGTGACACTGTAGTCTACGAATTTGCACGGTTATGCATTGATTATTGTTACTTTTGCCCTCATTTAACTTATAATAAACCGCCCATTCTACCCGCTATTATCGAGGTGCTCCGTCATGGCATTACTCCCTATTTTAAGCTATCCTGATCCGCGCTTGCGTACGATTGCTAAGCCAGTTAAAGAAGTCAATGATGAGATTAAAACCTTAATCACTGACATGATCGAGACCATGTACGATGCGGACGGAATCGGGTTAGCAGCTTCACAAGTTGACCAGCATATTCAGTTGATTGTCATGGACTTGTCTGAAAATAAAGACACCCCTATGGTGTTTATTAATCCAAAAGTAACACCGCTGGTAGAAGAAAAACAGCCGTATGAAGAAGGCTGTCTGTCTGTTCCTGATGTCTACGACAAAGTTGAGCGTCCTAATAAAGTACGTATCGAAGCAATGGATCAAGATGGCCAAGCCATCGATAAAGAAGTTGAAGGTTTATTGGCTGTCTGCATTCAGCATGAGATGGATCATCTCAACGGTGTCATCTTTGTAGATTATTTATCAAAATTAAAACAGACTCGCGCACGTGATAAAGTTCGTAAAGTACTCAAAATACGTGAAAAGCAAGGCGAGAAACAAGCGGATAAAGAGACGCAGCCAACCAACGCTTAATTTTTTATTTTTTACGTTACTTTTATTCAAAGGCTATTTAGCATTTATAGTCTAGGTAATCTATTGTTTCTATTAAGGGCTTCTTATCATGACCATGATTAAAATTGACCAATATTTTGACTCTACTGGCTGGAAAAAGTTCACTAAAGCTGCTGAAGGTCGTGAGACACCCTTATTAGTAGTTGATTTAAGTCGTATCAAAACTAAATACGCTGAAATGGCTAACTTATTTCCTACTGCTAAAATTCATTATGCAATGAAAGCCAGTCCTGCTGTGGAAGTGATCAACTTATTGGCTGATCTTGGCTCAAACTTCGATTGTGCCTCAGTCTACGAGCTCGATCGTGTCCTTGACTGCGGTGTCGATGCGTCGCGTATCTCTTACGGTAATACGATCAAAAAAGCTGAACACGTCAAATACGCTTATGATAAAGGCGTACAGCTTTATGCTACTGATTCAGAAGCTGACTTAAAGAACATCGCCAAGCAGGCGCCAGGCTCTAAAGTGTTTGTGCGTATCTTGGTACAAGGTTCAGATACTGCTGAATGGCCATTATCACGTAAGTTCGGTTGCCATCCTAATATGGCGATTGATTTATTGATTCAGGCGCGTGATTTGGGCTTAGTACCTTATGGCATCTCCTTCCATGTAGGTAGCCAGCAAAAAGACGTAGCCGCGTGGGATGATGCACTTGCCAAAGTCAAATATATGTTTGACTGGATGAAAAACGAAGAAGGCATTAAGCTGCAAATGATTAATTTAGGTGGCGGGTTTCCAGCCAACTACATCAGTGAAGTGAATCCAGTACAGGTTTATGCTGAAGAGATTAATAGCTATCTAAACGATGATTATAGTGCTGAAGATATGCCTGAGATTATCCTTGAGCCTGGGCGCTCGTTGGTTGGTGGTTCAGGCGTCCTAGTCAGTGATGTGGTATTGATTTCACGTAAGTCGCATACTGATCTGACCCGCTGGGTATATACCGATGTAGGCCTGTTTCAAGGTTTGATAGAAACCTTAGGTGAAGCGATTAAATATCCAGTCTATACACCGAAAATGGAAACGTCGACCAGCGAAGGGACAGTAGTGCTGGCCGGTCCAACGTGTGATTCGACCGATATCATGTATGAAGAAGCAGGTTATCAATTGCCAGAAGAGCTGGAAATTGGTGATAAGATCTACTGGCTGACCACTGGCGCTTATACCAACTCTTACTCATCTATCGAGTTTAATGGCTTTCCTCCGTTAGAAGTGGTCTATATTGATTAAATTTTCTGTTGATTACATCTTGTGTTAGCTAACAACATAAATTAGCAGATAAGTAAGTGATAAAATAAAAGCGCGGTACTGTAATTAGCAGTACCGCGCTTTTTTGTGTCATTTAAAATTGAAATAAACTACTGTACTAAAAGCGAAATAGGCGCACTGTTGCTGCTGTTACTATTGCGACTATTACCATAACTTGAGCTTTGATTTTGACTACTTTGCGTGATTTGTCCGATGTCGACCCATTGTCCACGTGGCACAATAATGGTGCTGTTGAGACCTTGACGTTTAACAGCGTTACTTCCGTTATAGATGTTCTGGTTCTGATTATGAAAGCTTTGATTATTAGAGTTATTAGCAATTACCAGTTTCTCTTCAGTTTGAGACAGATTAACTTCCACTTGACCGTTTGGCAATAATCTTGGGGTGACTTGAATGCCTTGAGTGGTTGGTAACAACATTTGCTGCTGAATAACAATCTGCCCCGCTGGGCGATTGTAGGTAGGATAAATATTCGCCTGATAACTTTGCGTTAGCGAATAGAGCGTGCCTGTACTGATGCTTGCCGCGCTACCTGACAGTGTCTGTACTTGATACATACTATTATTCTGCTGCTGACTATCACGCTGATTAATGATTGCTGCACCTTGGATACTGCGGTTAGAAATAATAACCCGACCTTGCTGAATACTGCTTTGGCTAGTGGCATTATTACCAACACGCACCGCAACCGTCAGTGCTTGCGGTTGACCATCAATCTGCGTTAGTAATTGTTGTACCGCTTGATAATTGGTAGCCGTCGTTCGTAATACCAATTTATCTTGATAGGTCGCAACCGTTCCACCATCAGTGCTGGTACCCAGTTGCTGGCGTACAGCAGGCAGTAACGCTTCACCGCCGTAAGTATGAATAACGTAGGTTTGATAAGGTGCTGCTTGCACTACTATTGGCAATACACCCAAACTTAGAGCAAGGATTATGTTGCGTGCGTAAAGAACAATATCATTGATAATGAACTTTAAATTATCGTTATTTATGCGCACATTCAGCTCCTTATTATCCGTAGCACCTATCTATCTGATTTATCCTATAACATTAATGATAGCTACTGATAACTAGTCATTTAAACCCAACACATCCTGCATATTATATTGCCCAGCTTTTTGCTGAATAATCCAAGTAGCCGCACGTACTGCTCCAGCGGCAAAGGTCATGCGCGCGCGTGCACGATGGGTAATTTCAACGACTTCACCATCCGCGATAAACATCACAGTATGATCACCGACTATTTCACCGCCGCGAATAGCATGAATGCCGATTGTGCCCGCTTCACGTGCACCCGTCTGGCCTTCACGACCATATACGACCACGTCTTTTAGATTCTGTCCGCGTGCTTCTGCGACTGCCTCTGCCATCATATAAGCCGTGCCCGACGGTGCGTCAATCTTATGCTTATGATGCGCTTCGATAATTTCAACATCCGCATCTGTGCCGAATGCTTTTGCTGCCATATTCAACAGCTTCAATGACAAGTTAACACCAGTAGAATAGTTACCAGCGTAAACAATAGCAGTATGCTTACTGGCTTCGGTCAGCACTTGCTCTTGCTGTGTGCTAAAGCCGGTAGTGCCAATGACCATCGCTACCTTATACTCAGCACAAGTTTGCATGTTTTGTTCAGTGGCATCCGGTAAGCTAAAGTCTATTAGGACGTCTATGTCATCAATTACAGCAGTTAGGTCATCCACAATTTTTATATTTAAACGTCCTATAGCCGCTACTTCGCCCGCATCAGCACCAACTAGGCTTGAGCCTTGACGCTCAATAGCGGCGCTTAATGTCGTTTGCGGATTGTCCTGCACTGCTTCGATTAGCATACGCCCCATACGACCGCCAGCCCCGATAACACCGACATTGATAAGTTGTGTACTTACTTGTTTAGTCATATTTTTTCCTAAAGTCTTATGATTTAATACGGTTATTTTTGAGGTTATATATAGCCTATACTAAATATCATAGCATGAATTATTTTTTATACAGCCACTAAAAAGCCCAATAGTTTCACGTGAAACTATTGGGCTAAAATAATCAAATCGATTATCAAGTCAAACTATCAGTTGAACAATCTATCAGTCGAACAATTCGCCAATTTTCTTAAAGAATGACTTTTTATGTGGCGACTGTTGATGTTTGCTATCACCATCGAGTGTATCTTGGAACTGACGTAACAAGTCTTTTTGTTCACGAGTTAAGTTCACTGGCGTCTCAATAACGACACGGCAAATCAAATCACCTTTCATCGTCGTACGTACTGGCGTGACGCCTTTTCCACGCACACGCAATAATTTGCCACTTTGCGTACCTTCTGCGACTTTAATTTTTACTTTGCCATCTAAGGTTGGAATTTCGACTTCTTTACCCAGTGCTGCATCGGTAATGCTAACAGGCACATCCATATAGAGATCCGCACCTTGACGAGTAAATACATTGTGCGGTTTGACTCGAACTTCAACATATAAGTCGCCATTTTGCACACCTGCTCCGCCCGCTTCACCTTCACCAGCCAGACGTACACGATCGCCGTCATCAACCCCAGCTGGGATAGAAACTTCTAGCGTGCGTGACTTATCTTTTACCCCGTCGCCATGACAATCAGGGCATGGGTTTTTGATTTGTTTACCTGTACCACCACAATGCGGGCAAGCTTGCTGCACAGCAAAGAAGCCTTGCTGCATACGAACCTGACCTTGACCATGACAGGTCTGACAAGTAACTACATCAGAGGCATCTTTTGCGCCTTTACCATCACAAGTATCACAAGGCGCAGGTGCGGTAAAGCTAATCTCTTTTTTGCAACCGCGTACTGCTTCTTCTAATGTCAGCTCGATTACATAACGTAAGTCAGAACCACGACGCGAACGTCCACCGCCGCCACCGCGCGACTGACCAAAGATATCACCAAAGTTACCAAAGATATCACCGAAGATATCTTGGAAGTTGCCCGCGCCTGCACCACCAAAGCCGCCACCGCCCATTCCATTTTCGAAGGCTGCATGGCCCATACGGTCATAGGCTGAGCGCTTATCTTCATCGCTAAGCACTTCGTAAGCCATTGACGCTTCTTTGAATTTATCTTCAGCATCAGGGTCGTCAGAATTGCGGTCGGGATGATATTTCATCGCCAGCTTGCGGTATGAACGTTTGATCTCTTTACTGTCTGCAGTCTTACTAACGCCTAATATTTCATAAAAATCGCGCTTACTCATGGGCTCTCCTCTCGTCATCACAGTAACGCCAACTGGCAATCTCATTTTTTAGCTCATTGATTTTTACGACTGAAAACACGCAGATGTTTCACATGAAACATAGGGTGTATGAGCGTGAAAATACGAGAAGCATATGAAGATTGCGAGCTAAAACGGCGAGATGCTGTTTAACCAAATCAATTAATATAAGTTTGCGCTATTAATGGAGACCTTAAATTGATTTATCAAGCTCCTAAATCATTAAATTCTTAATTAGTCTATTAAAGTTTATAAAAAATATGAAAAGCTCCTAGCGATAATTTACATGGGTATGGAGTGAAATGAGTAGCTTGATAATATGCTATCTATAATAGCTATTATCAGTAAGGAATCTAATAACTATTATAAATCGTTGCTAGCCCAGCAAATCTACGTAACATTTTCATACCTTTATTAGTTAGAGTCATGCTAGTATTTATCGCCATATTGATTGTATTAAGTCCGCGATAAGGTCACCCAAATTATGAAAAAGCTAATGACATTGCTGATGTTATTGTTGGTCATTGCAGTAGCTATTTATGCTGGTTCGCCTTATTACAGTGCGTATCAGCTTAAGAAGGCCTATGATGCCAAAGACGGTGCCACTATCGCTGCTGCTATCAATTACGAGCAAGTACGACCGAGTATGAAGACCCAATTGACCAGCAGGTTTGCCAATACGATGGAGCAATATCCGCTAGTTGCAGAGCTTGGTGGAGAGCCTCTTGCGAAAGCTGCTAATAGCTTTACGGTGCAGGCGGTAGATAGGGCTGTGACTCCAGAAAATATCGAAAAACTTATCAATACTCAGGGTCAGGCTAATACGGCTACCAAAGAGCTTGCGGCTGCTTGGGCAATATCCAGCAATCAAGTCGACCTCAAAAACCTAATTCAAGATTTGATTATTCATCGCGGTGATGTCGATGCGGTAGTCAAACAACAAGTTCAGCAAATGATGAGTCAGCAAGCTGCCCAGTTAGAGCAGCAAGCAACCCAAGGGACCGATAGTGACAAGCCAAAATTAAGCTATTGCGGTATCAATTGCTTTACCATTAGCGGTCAAGTCAAAGGCTATCCTATTACTATAGAGATGCAACGTGAAGGCTTCATTGAGTGGAAAATCGTTGATGTAGTCTTGCCATAAACGATATAGTCCTGCCGTAAGCTTCGATTAACAAGACATTTTAATTAAAAATACATCATAAAAAACCGCCCTATGAGCTATGTTCATAGGGCGGTTTTTTATTGCCGATCTTCTTTAAGAAGAATGACACAGCTAGTTACTTCACTCCCAAGAACTCTAAAAACTCAGGGCTCTCAAAACTCGCTTGGTATAGCACTCCATCATCGCGGTAAATAGCAGGTGTGGCCATGACAGCCAGTCCAGCCGCCTTTTCACGATTCGGTGTCACATGATCTGTACTACAGTTAGCTGATGCAGGTGTCATCTCACCCGCTAACATTGCTTTATCAAACGCTTTGCGACGACTGCTATCATCTGCTTGACACCAAATACCACGCATTTGCGCTGGTGACTGCTCATATATCGGATAGCCGATGATTTTCACTGTCACGCCTTTTGCATTGAGCATCGGTAGTTGTTTATGCAGTCTGCGACAATAAGGACAGTTGACGTCGTCGGCCACATAGATAACGGCTCTCTCAGCGCTAGTTGCCGGATAGGTTATTAATTGTTTCTCATCTAAGGTTTTAAATACGGACTGGTTTTTGCGTTTTTCAAACTCTTCATCCAGCCCCATGAACTGACCGTTTTCAATGACTGATATCTCGCCATCTGTAATATATTGCGCGTCATCCGATAATAAAAACGGTACACCCTCTAATGTTGCACCCCAAAGCACGCCCGGTACAGCTGTATAAAAGAACGGTGTTTTGGCGCTCATGTTTTTAAGCTCGCTCATATTGGCAAGTACAGCAGATTTGACTGCAGCGCTTACTGGCATACCCGCTTGCGCACTATTGCTACGCGCTAGGGTTTTAGTCACGACACGCTTGCTTGGGTTCTTTTGTAGCTCGCCTTGGATAACGTATTCGCCATCAGCAGTAATATGTAGTGGCAGTTGGCCAGCGAGATCAACTTGATACATATTAGGTAAGTTAGATGGCGTAATAGAAGTGATTTGCGTCTTGATACCAGCTTGGGTCAGTACTTGGCGTAGCTGACTATCAACAGCTGCATTAACATCTCCAGCTGTTGACGTATTCTGTGCATTTTGGCTAGTGTTTTGGCTGGCACTTTTGCTTACGGAGTTAGAAACGGATGGCTCGGCGCAAGCGGTCGTCGCTAATAACATGGCACTAATTAGACTGGAGAATTTAAATACAGGTTGTTTCACAAGCGTTGTCCTATCAAAATGAATAGTAGATTACTGAGATAAAGCTCTTATCAATGGAGTTCTTAAAGCAAATTATGGAACAATAACGACTACGATATTGAAATAAAGGGGCTGGAATAATCTAATGTAGCTACATCATCTAAAACAGCGACATTATTAGAGACATTTTTTGAAACATAAAACAGAAACATTATGCAAAAAAGTAGATTAAGTAAGCTACTGAGACTGTAGCACATTGGCGGGTTTTGATAAGAGCTAGGCGATTTATTTTGCAAAACTGCTACTCAGCTTTAAGAGACAGGCAACATCAGCAAGCAGTCCACCGATACGGTGTCTGCTGCCAATAGATATTTTGGATAATTGATTTTTTGCGCCTTGGTTTTTTGGAAGAATATTACGAAGTTAACTTTGGTGAAGTCAGCTGATAAATAAGCTTAAGGCATCGCCACTCTTAGAATTTTGCGACTTCTTCCTCTGTTAAAAAGCGACTGTCACCTTTATCCAAACCTTCTAAAGTGATATGACCGATACTAGCGCGATGTAGCTCAGTGACTCTATTACCGAAGTAGCCCATCATGCGTTTAACTTGATGGTATTTACCTTGCTCTAACGTCAGACGTGCGTGAGTCTCGTCGATAAACTCAAGGATAGCAGGTTTGGTTTCTTCATGGTCGCCATCGAGCAAGATGCCTTCACTGACTTCCTTCACTGCATTGGCCTGCGCGTCACTATCCATTGGCTCAGCCAAAGTCAGCTCATAGACTTTTGCGTGCTCATGCTTAGGACTGGTGACACGGTGTAGCCAGCCGCCATCATCACTAATGAGTAATGCACCAGTGGTATCGACATCGAGGCGTCCAGCAATACGCAGGCTACCCAATTCTGGCACTGCAATTAGCTCGGTGACGATAGGATATTCTTTTACTTTGAGCGTACATTCAAAGCCTTCTGGCTTATGCAATAAAATATAACGATTGCCAGCAGCGACCGATAGCGACTCGCCTGCCCATAGGACTTCATCATTGACGATATCGACATGTACACCAGGGTCTTTAATGACTTCATCGTTTACAGTGACTTCGCCTGCGTGCAAGATTCTTTTGGACTCTTTACGCGACAGTTCAGTGGCTTTACTAATAAATTTATCTAAACGCATGCTATTTGCTACCATCAGTTTTGTTATAGTGAATAATAAAAGTACACTGCGTCAAATAATGATTTAAACGACAGCAGTGTTTATCATGCAAGTTTACCATATTCAACACAAACCTAGGCGTATCATCCATTAGAATATGAGCTATCAAACCTTACAACGTGCCGTCACTGCTCGTCTTGAAATCAAGAAATCTGAATTCATTACTTATGCTTATCCGGTCACTTCACGTGAACAAGCAATGTTTCACGTGGAACAGCTGCGTGAAAAATATGCTGATGCACGTCATCACTGCTGGGCGTACATCATTGGCGATCCTGATAATACAACGAGCGCAGGCTTTGATGATGATGGCGAACCTAACGGTACAGCAGGTCGGCCAATTCTAAACGTCCTACAGCACAAGTCTATCGGTAACGTTATTATTATTGTGGTGCGTTATTTTGGTGGTATTAAACTGGGTGCTGGCGGCCTAACTCGTGCCTATGCAGGCTCTGCGCAAGCGGCTGTCGATGAGATGATATTGCTCCCCTATGTGCCAATGGCTCAAGTACAAATATTAGCGGAGTTCGCTACTGAAGCCCAATGCCGTTATGTAGTAGAAAGTCTAAATGGCAGTATTGATGACGTAAATTATAGTAAGCAGGTTACGTTAACCGTGACTATTGCGGAAGCTGATATTGAGACTTTAAAAGAGCGTCTGGCAATGGATGGACGGGTGCTAGATAAATCATAGAACATGAACAATTTTGAGTAATCATGCGTTCACTGTAAATCATTGGATTTAACCTGACCTATCGGTATGATAAAACACTGTTTAATAATCATGACCTAATAAGATTAATTTATGACAACTTCAAAACCTTCAAACACCGCAAAGTCTTCAAACACCCCAAAACCGTTTGCACCCACTCCTTTTAAGCCACCATTTTGGCTGACTAATCCACACCTGCAAAGTATTTTGCCTAAGTTTTTTGCACCAGAAGTGCCAAATTATCGCCGAGCACTCAAGCAAGACTCGTTGTGTGAGACGGACATTGCTTATGACTTCTACGATGCGCATCCAATAGAGGCAACTGACGATGGTACGCTTGAGCAAACACCTTTAGTCGTGCTATTTCACGGAATGGAAGGTAGTAGTGATAGCCATTATGCGCGCGCATTGGCGTATCAAATGCATAGTGATGGCTGGCACTTTGTAGTGGCACACTTTCGCAGTTGTGGCGGTATTCCGGCTAATGGACGCGTCTTTTATAATGCCGGTGACACCGAAGAGGTGCATCACATGCTCCAGAATTTACGTGAGCAATATGCTCATATCTATGCGGTAGGCGTCTCGCTAGGCGGTAATGCGTTGGCAAAATACATGGGTGAATATGGTGATGAAGCGCTATGCGAGGGTGCCGTGGTCATCTCCGCTCCTGTCGATATGTCGTCAGCTGCTCTAAGTATGCATAGTTTCTTGAGTCATCGTATTTATACACCGTATTTGCTCAATCCAATTATCAAGAAAGCACTGGCAAATGATATCACCGAAGAGGAAATTGCCTCTATCAAGTCGGTCAATCGTATCAGTGACTTTGATAATATCTTTACCGCGCCGCGTCATGGCTATCGCTCCAAAAACGACTATTACCACTCCTCATCAGCTCTACCTTATTTAATAAATGTCACCCATCCGCTACTGCTGATTAGTGCCAAAGATGATCCTTTTATTGGCTTTACCGCCACTCAAGGCGATGTCTCTGATAGCGTCACTATCCTTGATACTGATCATGGTGGGCATATTGGTTACCTGCGTTATCGCTCAGCTAGCAAACAGGCTGACACCGTGAAATCCAGCTCTAAGCAATCGAAAAAGAACGGTAAAAAAACCAGAACCTCAAAATTCGATATCAATTGGATACCTGAAACTGTTAGCGCCTTTTTTCACTCAATTGGCATTCCGTCTAACGATATTTCACTTGATAATGTTTCACCTGAAAACGCTTCACCTAACAATGCTTCCAATGAATAATAATCTAATAAACCATAACCCTAATCCTTAAACTATTGAGAGTCTGTCATGTATCCATTTTTTCGTTACGCTAAATCTATCACTAAGGCTGTCATCGCTAACAGGAAAGGCGATCAACTAGACTTAGCAGATACCAGCGAGATTGAGATTCGCTGTAGCTTGACGGACATTGATAATTTTTTAGAGATGAATAATGGTCGCGTGCTGACGTTATTCGATTTGGGACGTACTGACTTTGCCATTCGTACTGGTCTTGGCAAACAATTGCTGCATAAGCGCTGGGGGCTGGTTGTAGCTGGCAGCACAGTACAATATCGCAAACGCATTCGCGCCTTTGATAGGGTTACGATTAAGACGCACGTGGCTGCTATTGATGAGCGTTGGATCTACGTGGAACAATCAATGTGGGTCAAAGGCAAGCCCTGCTCGTCTGCTCTACTACGGACAGGCGTCACTAGCAAAGGACGCGTGATTGAAACTCAAGAAGTGCTGGATGCGATGGGTAAATCTGATTGGAATATGCCGCCGACCGGCTATGTAGCCGAGTGGATTGAGAGTGATAATGACCGTCCGTGGCCGCCTTTAGGTTAGACTAACTGTAAATTTATTTTTGATAATCTGTCACAGCCAGTTAACCTTAAGACTACCATTCCACAACATTACATTATACAAATACGTATAATAAGTGTTAGGATATTAGTGAGTAGAATATTCAATTGAATATTATTTAACTAAATACAGTCTAATAAGGAAAATAAAATGGTTAATAATACGGATTACGTTGGCACGCTATTTGACAATAGTGAATCAAACCCAAGCAAAATCACTTTAGCCTTTACCATGGCAGGTGTCGCGCTTAAAAAAGGTCACTCTGCATCAGTTATATTGATGGTAGACGCGGTACATTTGGCATTGCCGAACGCATTAGATAACGTCGATATTGGCGCGCCATTTGAACCTGCTGGCGAGTTACTAGAAGCCTTCATTGAAAAAGGTGGACAAGTATTGGTCTGCAGTGCATGTATGAAGCACAGCGGTGTGGAAGAGTCAGCCATTGATAAGCGCTTTACCGTCATCAGTGGTGATGACGTGGTTGAGCTGCTAATGAATGCGAAAGGTTCATTGCAGTTGAATTAAACTTTAGCTTTATAAGAATGGGTCAGTTTTCTTTAGCATCTTTTTGATGGTTTGGAGGCTGACCTATTTTTTTCTTTTGAATAAGCACAATTACTTTAGCGGCTAAGTTTTAATTATCTTTTCTAATTTCATGTGTTTCCAGTAAATATATAGCTAAAGTAGAGGCTGCTCCGACTGCTAACTTAGCGTGTCTAGGTTGTAAACCTTTAAATCCACTGTCTTTTCCATGACCACTCCCATATTCATTTCTGACCTCTGCAATTCCTTGTACTACAGATGATAAACTACCTAAGATTTGTCGTATCGATTTTGCTGCTTTCGCTTCGTTAGATATATCATCAGGCGTAATTTTAAGCAGCTTAGTGGTCTCTCTCATCAACTTAGATAAGTCCCAGTTTTTATTGTATTCTTCTTGCCTACTTTTAAATATTGATTTACAGGCCGTTTCAATCAACTCTTTCGCTACTCCTATAGCTTGATAAGGAGATGTTTCTATTGATGATTCCATTAGATTAATCTGCTGAGAAACATACTCAGCATTAAAAATAATCTTTATTTCGTTACCTTTTCTTTCGATTGATGCTTTACCCGTATACTTCATTCTGCCACTAAAAACTGGTTTATTAGAGATACGTGTTCTCTCAACGATTTCAAACCCATCATCGCTTAGACTCTCATTGAATATATTGTGAAGTTTATCCACTTCATGTGAGTGTCCCCTTACTACGGGATGTATCATTTCGCACAGAAAGTTTAGGAAAAATACATCTTCACATTTTAATAAATTAAACCTCTCATCACTAAAGATCCAACTGTCTTCCCAATCATTGTTATTGAACCTGTGTTGCCAAATATCATCTGCTGCGTTCGAAAATCTAGGGTCTGTCGAAGGCATACTTTCTAAATCATAAAGCCTAGATAAGAATTCCGTTTCATCTAGCTTTCCTGCCCACCATATATCTTCTATTCTTAAGATATCAAATATGTCACGCCGAGTAATTTGAGAGATTTTATTCATTATTTACTTCAACTTTCTTTGGTTAGATACTTTAACAACATCAAGTATATGAGTTAATAGCTCTTAACTACAGTTTTATAGTCAGTTCCTTTAACTACAACTTCGTAGTCAAAAACCATCCCTCATATTTATCAACTAAATAAAAATTATCTAACACGTAAGCCGTCCAGCTTTGCTAAAGTAAGTCATGTAAAATGCCTAATAAAATAACAAGGACGCCCGTCATGACCTTACTAAACACCCTTAATTTAACCTACCCTATCGTACAAGCACCTATGGCAGGAGCAACCACGCCTGAGCTGGCGGCGACGGTTAGTAACTTCGGTGCATTGGGGTCATTGGGGTCTGGCACGACGGCGCCAGATGTTTTGGATAAGCAAATTAACACCATTAAATCGCTTACCGACCGCCCTTTTATGATCAATCTGATGGTGTTGTCGGAGCATGACTCCAATACCTTTGATACATCCATTCCTGCTTGGCTAAACCAGTATTATCAACAGCAAAATATTGAAATAGAGTTACCTGCACGCCCAGCGCTTAGGTTCGCAGACCAGCTACAAGTGCTCTATGACAATCCAGTTCCTGTCGGTAGTTTCACCTTTGGCATTATTAGCGCTGAGCAAGTTCAGCATTTACAGAGTCTAGGTACACGCGTCATCGGTACTGCCAATCATCCATTGGAAGCGAAAGCATGGGCAGAGATTGGCGCAGATGCAGTATGCGTACAAGGGGTAGAAGCTGGTGGCCATCGCGGTGGTTGGTTGCCACAAAGCGCAAGCGATCCAATGGGATTATTGACCTTGATTAGCCAAACGCGCGCTTGTACCGATATTCCGTTAATCGCTGCGGGTGGGATTATGACTGGGCAAGCCATCAAAGCAATTCAAACAGCAGGTGCTGAGCTTGCGCAAATAGGGACTGCATTTTTGACTACAGATAAATGCAGTATTAATGACATTTATAAACAAGCGCTACTCGATGCCAGTCACGGCAAGCGTAGTGCTGAGACGCGCTTAACGCGGCTGTTTTCAGGTAAGCAGGCACGCGGTTTATTAAATGATTATTTGCGTGATTTTGGCCAATTTGAGAGTGCTCATAAGCTACCACCCTATCCACAATTAAATGCTATGACCAAAGTTTTACGTGCTCATGCGACTAAAAACTTCGATGCAGAACATCAGTCTTTATGGGCAGGACAAGGAGTAACTTTGGTCAGACAAGAGAGTACGATTGAATTGCTAGAGCGACTGGTAAAGGAACTATAACTTATTAATCGTGAAGCTTTGCACGAAACTCTTTATAATCCTTCGCCGTTTCTTTTACCGCTTCTACCATCGGCACATGACCAACTTTTGGCATCATAATCACTTTGGCTTGCGGCATGATATCAATCATTAGCTCAGCGGTTTCAGGCTTTATGACGTTGTCCTCTTCGCCCCAAACGATCAAGGTCGGAATGTTATATTCAGCGATGACTTTGGCGCGTTCTTCGACATTGTCGGTGACTATTTGCTCTAAGATATTGGCGTGCAGCGCTTTATTAGCAAGGCGCTCTTGTGCAAAGACCGCTTTGACTGATTTTGGAATATAAGGCGGCTTATACATGACAAAGTTATACATATTGTAAAAATCTTCTTTGCTATTAATCAGCAAAGGGTTGTTCTCAAGAGTAGCGCTTTCAAGCGATTTAGGCACGCCTGCTGACCAAAACCCTGCACTATCGACCAACCATAAGCTTTTGACCTCATTAGGATACTTCGCGGCGTAAGCGACACTGATAGCGCCGCCCATCGAATTACCGCCGACATGAATATTCGAAGCCACACCTTTGGCTTGCATGAGCTCATGTAAGCGCGCGGCTTGTGTGTCTGCGCGGTAATCAGCCGTCATTGGTTTGCTAGAGTCGCCAAAACCTAGCAAGTCTGGGATAAGTAGATGATAACCCTCCAACTCATCAGCGATACGGGTAAAATTGTCTTTGTTGCCGCCAAAGCCGTGAATGAGCAACAAAGGCTCGCCAGCGACGTTGCCGTTTTCTGCATAGACCATTTTATCGCCTGAGGATAGCATAAATGATTTAGTCGTTAGGTCTGATTTTGAGCGTTCATACTGGATAAGCTTTTGTGTGGTAGTTATGGCTAAGGTATTGGGCGCGGTGGTACAGCCGACGACTGAAAAACTGAATAGTGCGGCAAGGCATAAGCGTTTTAATAGCATCGATACTTCCTTGTTAGCAGCTGGCAGAATGAATTGAAAAACATAACTCTAGGGCGTGTCCTCATTTTGATAATGGTGATGAAAATGAGATAGATTTTTGTCAATCATAGCAAGTATCCTCCCGTCTAAACGGTATGACAATCACATAAAAAATGAGGTAGTGTGTCAAAAAGTATGCTGATTAAAATTTGAACAATTCTTGAAGCCTTGAAAGCCCTATACAATCAGAGAACTTAGCATAGATTTCTTATTGACTTTTATCGCCAGCATACTTTTTAGAACACCACCAAAAATGATAGTCAAATAATCATAAAGCTCGTTAAGGGTTTACAGCTCTAATAAAGACGGCACAAGCTTTCTGGTTTATGATAAGCGCTTTCGTTTAATCAGCCCCAAATTAAAGGTCTAGCGCAAAAGGATAAACATTGAGTAAAACAAATACCGCCATTGGTAAACAACGTGACCTCACCGAAGGGTCGATTGCCAAAACGATGCTCCTGTTTGCATTGCCAACACTTGGATCATCGGCATTACAGTCGTTAAACGGCTCGATCAATGCCGTCTGGGTGGGTCGATTTTTAGGTGAAGAGGCGTTGGCAGCGACGGCGAACGGCAACATCTTGATGTTTATACTGATATCCTTCGTTTTCGGTTTCGGCATGGCTTCTACTATCTTGATTGGTCAGGCAATGGGCCGCCGTGACGACACCATGGTCAAGAAAACCATGGGAACGGCGCTGGGTAGCATTATTCCGATAAGTATATTGGTATCGGCAATAGGGTGGATATTTGCCCCAATGCTACTTGAACTGCTGGGTACGCCATCAAGTGCGGTGAGCCTTGCCCTGACTTATCTGCGGATGATTTTCATTGCGATGCCCGTCACACTGACCTTTACGCTAATGATGATGGCACTGCGCGGAACGGGCGATTCTACGACGCCGCTTTGGTTTATCATTATATCAGTCGTTATTGACCTGATTTTGACGCCGACGCTGATTTTGGGTCTAGGACCCTTTCCCGAATGGGGTATATTTGGCTCGGCATTCGCAACTGCCGTCGCAAACACACTAGCGCTTATTGGCATGGTCGTAACCCTGTACTGGCGTGGCTCTGTGCTGACACTTAGGTTGCCAGAGCTACGCTTTTTGCGCGCAGACCGAGAAATCCTGAAGTCGATGTTCTCGAAGGGGTTGCCGATGGGCACTCAGATGATCGTTATCTCTTCGGCGGCATTAACTATGCTGTCACTGATCAACCGCGAGGGGGTACAGACGACAGCGGCTTATAGCGCGACCCAACAGCTTTGGACCTACGTGCAGATGCCTGCAATGGCGCTAAGTGCCGCAGCCAGTGCGATGGTCGCACAGAACATCGGTGCCAACCAATGGAGTAGAGTTGCAGGAATCACCCGCTGGGGACTCATCTTTAACGTGATGCTGACGGGAGCGATCATCGGGGTGCTGAGCATTTTTGATGAAACTATTTTGAGCCTGTTCCTTGGTAGTGACAGTGAAGCGGTGCCGATTGGGCGGCATATTCAGTTAATGGCGACATGGGGTTTTGTATTTTTTGGGATAGCGCAAGTGCTGTTCGGCACCATGCGTGCTAACGGCTATGTAATTTGGCCGCTGATCGTCATGGTGATTTCCATGTACCCAGTGCGTCTTGGATTTGCTTTCGGGCTTTATCCCCTACTCGGCACCGATGCACTTTGGTTATCGTTTCCAGCGGGCATGGTAGCCACTGCTGTGATGGGTGCAGGACTATATCTGTATGGCGGATGGCGCAAAGGTAAACACTTGACCGCAGAAGAGGCCGCACAAAGGTCTGAGGAGTTTCGCGCGCATTCGAGCACTAGTGCGTCGTTTCGTGATATTGTACCAACGACTGTGTGGAAACTGTCACCTTTACGCCGTATCGCAAGGTTGCATCGACGATTGCAGAGGCGACTTCATAGACACCGTATGATAAGAAAGAATAAACGATCATAGCTTGGTTTATATACAATCTTAACTTAACTTAGCTTGGCGGCTTTCGCTCATTGGTATGGCGAGTAAATTGTTCATAATACTTACCTATTATGCGAATACCTAACCTAGTGCTATCTTGGACTAGACTTTGCATTATCCAATAAAAATTCTACCGCCGCCGCTGCATGAATAGCGGTGGTATCAAATACTGGAATTGAGCTGTCTTCTTGCTTAATCAGTAGTCCAATTTCGGTACAGCCTAATATCACACCCTCTGCTCCTTCATTCGCTAAGTCTTGAATCACTTGGCTATAATACTGACGTGAGCTATCAAGAAATTGCCCTTGGCATAGCTCCTCATTGATGACTCTGTGAATCTCTTGCTGCGCATCTTTATCTGGTATCAAAACTTGCAAGCCAGCATCAATAAGGCGCTGCTTGTAAAAGTCCTGCGTCATCGTAAATTGCGTACCCAATAGCGCTATCTTGGTCAGACCTTTTAGTTTAATTGCAGTAGCCGTGACATCTGCAATATGAATAATAGGTAAGCCAGTTGCAGCTTGTACCTCATCCACTACTTTATGCATGGTATTCGTGGCGATAAGCAACCCTTGTGCGCCAGCTGCTTGCAAGCGCTTAGCGCTACTCGCTATTATCGCGCCCATTTCATCCCATGCACCTTGCGCCTGCAACTTATTAATTGGTGCAAAGTCGACACTATGAATCAGTAAATCTGCTGAATGTAGGTTACCCAACTCAGCTTTTATACCTTCATTAATCAAGCGATAATAGCTTTCGGTACTCTCCCAGCTCATACCGCCGATGATGCCTAATGTTTTTTGTAGAGAATCTCGTTGCTGTTGAGCATCCATGTCATTGCCTTATTTGTTTGTTATAACCTTGTTTATCGTAGCAAAACCGACTGCCTAAATTGAGCTTTTTAAAGAGATGGTCATTATTATTAAGATATAGCAAAACTTATAATTGCTAATAATCGTTTTATCAATAGCTCTATACTCTATATCATAGCCGCTAATAAGATTAAGAATAATGCTTTACTCAACCATTTACTGAATGACAAAGTCATGCTGATATTATTATTTGAGCGTGACTTTTTCATGTAGGACTAGATAATATTATGGCAAAACTACCTACTATTAGAATACGTACTCGCCGCAAATACTATCGGCTAATCTTTACTGGTCTTATGGCACTGATGATGTCGCTCATTATCTCGACTGCGTTGATATTGGTCAAAGTAGGCTTTATAGATGGTTTCTTTACAGAGCTAATGCACTCGTGGGGATTGGCCTTTGTATTTGCGTGGCCCAGTGCGTACGTCTGCGCATACTTTGTGCAGGAGCATGTACTTAGTCGGATTGAGTTTTATTGAGCTATCTCCCATTCTTAACTCTACTAAACGTACTCTCACCTGATAAAAACAGCTAAGATAGACTACATACTGTTTTTATGTAGAGAGCGCTATGACTCAATTGCGGCGTACCATCGAGCACTTGCTCAATCAAGGTAGCCTTCCCCTAGAGCATGCAGATACAGCAGCGACTCATCTAGAAGTATTTCCAACCAAACGCTCGTGGCTGGCTTTTTTTGATAAGACTCTATTAGTTATCGGCGTCGTGGCACTCTTATTGTCACTAGTGTTTTTTATCGCCTATAACTGGCTACATATGGGCAAGATGGGTAAATTTGCCCTAGTCGAAGGCGCATTGGTTATTACTATCACGCTCTACGTCCTACTCTCTTTTAGGCACAGGTTTACGTTTATCAGGCAGTTATTACTGCTTATTGCTAGCGTGATTACTGGCAGTTTGCTGGCACTATTTGGGCAGGTGTATCAGACGGGCGCAGATACGTGGCAGCTGTTTTTTAGCTGGGCATTATTGATTATTCCGTGGGTTCTTATCGCACGCTTGCCTGCGCTGTGGCTACTATGGCTAGGGTTAATTAATGCCTCTCTAATCCTCTACTTAGATATCGCAAATTTCCTATTTATCGACTACAACTATCAAAGTATTTTTCAGTTAGCAATATTGGCGCTAGTGAACTTTATAGCATTTAAATTATGGCTAGTCTGTGTTGGAAATAAACTCCCTGTCAATAAAATCTCTATTAATAAATCCACTACTCACGCTGCCATCGTTAGCACAAACGACTTAGAACTCGCCAACTCTAAAGACAACACCGAAACCCAATCTAAGCTGCATTGGAGCACCTATATTGTCGGTTTTCTCAATACTTATTTTATAACCCATCTAGCGATTGTTACGGTCTTTGACGATGGTTATGTTAAAAGTACTCGTATTCTGACCACGCTCATATCTTTACTGTTATGGGCAAGCTGGTGCGGATTTATCTATTGGCGGTTTTGTAAGCGTCGTACTGACTTGCTGATGCTGACTTATCTTTGTTTTTCTATCATCGTTGTAGTGATGTTTTGGACAGCTAAGCTGGTGCTAGATGATTTTGATGCTGGTGGCTTTTTAGTTTTAGCGTTATTGCTAATCGGGATGAGTTCTATGACGATAATGTGGCTGCGTAAGGTGGCAAATTTAGGCAGCAAAAACCCTGCGCCTCACTCATTAAAAGGAGGCGGTCATGAATAGCAATCACTCGAACGCTATCTTTGTACAATTGCAACAACGTGGGTTAATTAATGCCACTTCTGTTGAGAATAAAACTGAACCTTACGATGATACACCATGGTTTATCCATCTGTTTTTTGGTTTGAGTGGTTTACTTGCCAGTCTGTTCTTCATTGGATTTTTAACCTTAATATTGGAACAAACAGGGGTGTTAGATAGCGCTATTGCGCTTTTTATCATCGGTACATTATTAAGTGCGGCGGGGCTGGTATTATTTAAAAGCAAACATAGCTATCGTAGTACTTTTATGAACAGTTTAGCGTTTGCCATTAGTATCGTCGGTCAGATATATATCATGTTTGCTTTACTCAGTAACGAGCTTGAGCAACCATTCAGTGTTTGGTTGTTTTTATTGATTCAGCTAATAATGACCATTGTCATGCCAAACTTTCTCTATCGCTTGTTAAGCGCTACCGTAGCATTGGGTTGCATGGTCTCTCTACTTAATTTTTATTCCATATCTGAAGTTAGCTTAGGACTCTTAGCACTTATTACTGTCGTCAATCATTTACAACGCTATAGTTTGTTGCAGCGCATACCTACTAAGTGGCGCTCCAGTGCTTTTGCTATTACTAAAGCTGTCGCCTATGCCAGCGCTATTATGTTGCTCAGCATATCGGTTTATTTTATCGCCGCTGAATACGGCAATAACTTTATAAATAGTAATGAAACCTCTAGCTATAACTACTTCCTAGCGCAAGGGCTGCTGACCCTCGCGAGTCTCTATGCTGCCTACCTTATCCTTAGACACTATCAGATCAAACTACTATCAGCAGCAAGCCTTATAATCGCCAGCGCTATTATCATTTTAGGCATCATGTCAGTCTACGTATCAGGCTTATTAGCGACTAGCCTTATCATTATTATCGCGACTGCCAATAGTCAGCGCGTGTTATTAGGTCTTGGTGTCTGCGCATTGGTGGGTTATATATTTTGGTATTACTATCAGCTCGATACTTCGTTGCTGCTCAAATCTGTCTCTATGCTTATTATTGGAATCGGTATGCTAATGATGCGTTGGCTGCTGGTTAAGCGCTACTTTTCTGTTAGTAAGGAGCGCACGCTATGAATGACATAAATGATAATTTGATAGTACAAAGACCCTTGGCAAAACCTTTACCATGGTGGCAAAAGCGACTTTTTAGCATTAGCGTTTCATTATTAGGATTGCTACTTATCATTGTTATGATGACTATTAATGTAGCGAAATACGAAACCCATCTTGCCACTGGTGATACCGTCTTACTTGAGCTGGCTCCTGTCGATCCACGCGGGTTTATGCAGGGTGATTATATGACGCTCAGCTATGCTATCGAGCGTAAAGTATTCAATGCGTTAGAGAATCATCCAGAAGAAAATTTATATGGCACTACTTCACGTGACGGCTATGTCATCGTAACGTTAGATAAAAATAATGTCGGACAGTTTGTGCGCTTAGCTAACAGTAATCAACGCGACACCTTGGCTGCTAATGAAATGGCAATTCATTACCGCATTCGTAACGGTTCGCTAAAGCTTGCGACCAATGCTTTTTTCTTTCAAGAAGGTCATGCTGAGGCTTATGAAGCAGCAGAGTATGGACTGTTTCGTATTAATGACAAAGGTGAGCCGCTATTAACAAATATGGTGGATGTGAAGTTTAAGGCAATTGAAATAAAGAACACAGAAGTTGATAAAGCGCAGGTTAATGAGACACCGAACTAGATGGTTAGGATTTCACTATGGCGAGCAAGCGACAACGTTACTTAACGAAAGTAATATTGCGATTTATGAGCCAGACTTGTTACTGTTGATGGCTGATTAAGCTCTTTCTATTAAGAGCACCTATTACACTTAATCATACTTAATTAATCAAAAACAAATAAAGGATTTATTATGCGTAGCGCAACTTATGACACTTTTGGCAAACCGACTGAAGTACTTAGCTTAGGTGATAACCCTATTCCAGAGCCAAAAGCAGATGAAGTGCGAGTCAAAACCATACTCGCCTCCATTCATAACCATGATCTATTAACCATTCGCGGCAAATACGGCTTTAAACCTGAACTGCCAGCGATCGGTGGTTCTGAGGCCTTGGGTATCATCGATGCCGTTGGTAGTGACGTCAAAGACCTAAAAGTCGGTCAGCGTATTGCGGCAGCTAGCGTCCAAGCGACGTGGGCTGAATACTTTACCGCGCCTGCCAGCATGATATTCCCAGTACCGGACAGCTTAGAAGATGAGCTGGCTGCACAATTGATTGCTATGCCGCTTAGTGCATTGATGCTGCTTGAGTTCTTAGAAGTAGAGAGTGGTCAATGGATTATCCATAATGCTGCCAACGGCGCAGTTGGTAAATCACTCGCTATGCTTGCTGCTGCGCGCGGTATCAATACAATCAACATCGTACGCAGTGCAGATGCGTTAGAAGAATTAGAAGCGCTCGGTATCAAAAATAATATCAACAACTCAGACGAAGACTGGAAAGATCAAGTCCGCAATATCGTAGGCGATGACAGCATCAGCGCTGCAGTGGACTCTGTCGGTGGTGAGGCCAGTGGTGATTTACTATCATTGTTAGGTCATTATGGCACCTTAGCATCGTTCGGTATCATGTCAGGTCAGCCAATGACGCTTAACCCGACGCATATTATCTTCAAACAAGCCACTATCAAAGGCTTTTGGGGTAGTAAGATTAGTCAAGAAATGAGCGTGGAAAACAAGCAGCGTTTGGTTGATGAGTTAATAGAACGCGCGGTTGATGGCAAGTTAAAACTACCGGTTGAAGCAACTTTTGATCTGGCTGACATTGTTAAAGCGGTCGATGGTAAGTTGCAGTCAGGCAAAAAAGGCAAGGTACTTTTGAAGCCTTAATCAAGGGAGTCCGATATAAAAAAAGATACAGTGAGACTGGTATTTATTTTTTGCAGCCTCTGTCTGCGTAGGCACAGCAAGCAAGAAAAATTTATACCATTCTCGCGTCAAAATATAACGTATCTACTTTATTTAGTATTGACTATAGATTAGATATAGACATCTATGCCCATGTGAAAGTGATTATAAAGATAAACCTCACTAGCAATCCATAAGGAATATCACCATGTCTAACCAAACTTTTAAAGCCTTAGTCGTCGAAGAAACCAGCGACGGTGAATTTAAAAAAAGCATTCAACAGCGCAACGTCAGTGATTTACCTGAGAATGATCTGCTTATCGAAGTGCATTATTCGTCATTAAATTTTAAAGACGCCATGTCAGCATCGGGCAATAAAAGAATCACTAGAAACTATCCGCATACCCCTGGTATTGATGCCGCAGGTGTCGTAGTCAGTGACAAGTCTGGCACTTTTAAAGAAGGGCAAGAAGTCGTAGTATTCGGTTATGATTTGGGCATGGATACGGATGGCGGCTTAAGCCAAATGATCTCTATCCCTGCTGATTGGGCGGTATCCTGTCCAGAATCTTTATCGCTAAAAGAAGCCATGATTTACGGTACGGGCGGCTTAACGGCTGCTTTAAGTATCCAGAAATTAGAGAAAATGGGCGCAAAACCAAGTGATGGCCCAGTCGCCGTCACTGGTGCAACGGGCGGTGTCGGTAGTATCAGTATCGCGATTTTGAGTCAATTGGGCTATGAGGTCATTGCCTTCTCTGGTAAGCCTGAGCAAAGCGATTATCTAAAAGAGCTTGGCGCGAGCGAAGTCCGTCATCGTGATACTATCAATGAGATTGGAGATAAACCTGTCGGTCGCGAGCTGTGGGCCAACGCCATTGATACTATCGGCGGCGATTATCTAGCCAACTTACTCAAACAGACCAAAGCTGGCGGTGCTGTAACCTCTTGTGGTTTGGCGGCGTCACCTGAGTTTTCTATGACGGTCATACCTTTTATCACCAGAGCAGTGTCCCTACTCGGTATCGATTCGGTCTATATTCCACTGGACGATAAAAAGGCCATTTGGCAGCGCGTCTCGACCGATATGAAACTGCCCAACCTTGAGAGTTATGCCGAAGAAATTACCCTAGAGCAAACGCCTGAGTACTTAGATCGCTTTATGGCGAGTAAAACGGTTGGGCGTTATGTGGTGAATGTTCGGGGTTAGGGTTTAAGACTTTAATCAAGCTGTTTTAAAGAAATTCTGCGGCGTTAAGTTCATTTGAAGTAGTTTTTGATTTGGTAGGTATGTTAAAAACGGTTGATGGCAAAATGCAGGCTAAGAAGAAAGGTAATGTATTGTTGAAGCCTTAGTGTATATTAAGTACGAAGCTAGGCTAGGTTTCTCTTATAAAAAAGCACTCAAACAATTTGAGTGCTTTTTTATCTTATGATTATTATTTTTTCATAATTAACCATTTTAAACCTAAATCTATTTTGTCTTTTTTCTCTCGATTACAAGAAAAACAAGTTGCTACAAGATTATTGTCTAGTTCCTCACCCACTAGTGAAAAAGGAACTTTGTGGTCTACTTCAAGGTTACTAATCAATATATCTTTTTTACAATAGAAGCACTTATATCTTTGACTACTAAGCAATATCTCTTTTTTATCATCAGTTATTTTCTCTCTAATAGTTGACTTCCTAAAGTATGCAAATATCCAATTACTAAGTGTATCCAGCTCTTCTCCACTAAATTCTATAGAAATGTGTTTTTTTATAAATCTCATTGTATATAATTGCTTATCAATTACCGATCTATAACCATCTAAAATATCTATTTTTAGGTCTTTTTTGCTCTCAAGAATAGAAACAATTTCTTTGAAAACAATTAATAAAATTTGATTATGAATTGCTACGTCAAATTCGCTATTGGATATATTATTTCTACTATTAAACCCATCTATCCTTATCATGGCATTATATCCCTTCCAATGGATTATAGTCACTTCCTAATGTACTATGATATGCTTCTAAACTTGTACCATGATCTTTAGCCATTTTTACGGTAGCTCCTTCTCCCCTAAAAGCTAAACTTACATTGTCGTCCTCAAATACATTTGTTCCTACTACTTCATCTAAGTGCTTAATAATTTCTTGAAAGCTTTTTGTTGTAAACTGTAGTTTTTTTGATTGTAGAATTCTAATAACACTTGGCATAATGAATGTTATATACCTTATACCAGAGATTTTTGTTAAAGGTGTATTGTCCGGTGATTCGAACGAAACTTTATAAACATTTTCCCAAGATTTTAAGTAAGATGAATAAACCTTGCATATTAATTCTGAGTCACCTTTCGTTAAAGAATTAAGAGTGCTGAAGACTTGTGATTTTTCTAATACCTTAGATAGTTGTGCTTCCTTATAGCCTTTAGTAACTTTTTCAGAACCAATCATAATACGACCTTTTAAAGGGGAAATATCTTCGTCATTTAATAGGTTACATACATCAAATACTAATTCTGAAGTTCCTAATAAACCTAAGTAATTTTTAATTAAACGTAATAGATTTGAAGTTACTTTATCTTGCTTAGCATTTGTTACCCAAAATAGTTCACGTCTTTCATTTTTCGTTAACTCCTCAAATATACAGAATACCATTTCATACTCTATACTATTTTCGAAGAGTGGATCTCTGTATTCTTTATCAAATCCTCTAATCCGATGCTGACCATCAATAGTGACAAATGAATCAAGGTATTTTTCATACTCAAATTCTTCTGGAATCATTATGAAATAATTATCCCTTTTCACAGTGCTACCTTTTTCCAAAAAACTAACTGTTTCTTTTTCTATTTTTAGTTTTTTAGTAATACTCAGAATTGGTGCATTTGGTATCAATCCCATGGCTTTGTAATCATCACTGATTTTGATCTTACCCGCTACATATCTGCTAATTTCTTTCACTTTTGGAACTACCCAAGGTCTCTGTGCCTCTTGGCTTGTCCCAGGCTTAACTCTTTCTAGCAGCTCTATCATTATTCTGGGATCTAAAACCATCACAAAAAATTCTTTGTTCTTTTGTGTGACCTTTGTTAAATGTACTTTCTTCATGATATATCTCCATTATTTTAATTTTAGATCTATTATTAGATCTATTATTAGAAGGCCATAAAAAAACACCCAACCAAGTTGAGTGTTTTTTTATGTCAGCTAAAGACTAAATAGAAAATTATTCCCACTCAATCGTCGCAGGTGGCTTGCTCGACACATCATAAGTCACGCGTGATACTTCAGCGATTTCATTCATGATGCGATTCGATACTGTCTCAATCAAATCATAAGGTAGATGGGCAAAGCGTGCCGTCATAAAGTCTACAGTTTCAACGGCACGTAGCGCGATGACCCACGCATAGCGGCGACCATCACCGACCACGCCGACTGATTTGATCGGTTGGAATACCGCAAATGCTTGCGCAGTCTTGTCATACCAGCCTGAACGCTCAAGCTCTTGCATAAATATTGCATCGGCTTGACGCAGGATATCGGCATATTCTTTTTTGACTTCGCCCAAGATACGCACGCCCAAACCTGGACCTGGGAACGGATGACGATAGATCATTTTTGCAGGTAGGCCAAGCGTGATACCCAATTTACGCACTTCATCTTTAAACAAATCACGTAATGGCTCAACCAGCTCAAATGCCAAGTCATCTGGCAGACCGCCAACATTATGATGACTCTTAATGACGTGTGCTTTGCCTTGATGCGATTTAGCTGATTCAATCACGTCCGGATAAATTGTACCCTGCGCTAAGAACTCAACGACTTTGCCATCGCCTTGCTCGCTCACTTGACGCGCGCTATCAGCGAAGACATCGATAAAGGTTTTACCAATGATTTTACGTTTGGCTTCTGGATCAGACTCGCCTGCCAATGCATTTAAGAATAAATCTTCGGCATCGACACGGATGACTTTTACACCCATATTTTCAGCGAAGATTTGCATCACTTGATCGCCTTCATGCAAACGCAAGAGACCGGTATCGACGAACACACAAGTCAGCTGATCGCCAATGGCTTTATGCAATAGCGCTGCTACGACTGAGCTATCTACGCCGCCTGATAGACCAAGCAATACTTGCTTATCACCGATTTGCTTTTGTAATTGTTCAATACGCATGTCGATAATATTATCGGGCGTCCAATCACCAGCACAATCACAAATCTGATGCACAAAACGACCAAGTAACGCCTCACCTTGTAAGGTATGAGTCACTTCAGGATGGAACTGGAGACCGTAATAATGGCGCGTATCATCAGCCATAATCGCAATCGGACAGCTTGAGGTGCTAGCAACAATATCGAAGCCTGCTGGCGCTTCAATCACTTTGTCGCCATGACTCATCCATACATTCAGCTTGGCTGACTTCCCTTCCGTGCTGCTGTCTTCAATGCCTTCAGTCAGCTGCGAATGCCCATTAACGTCAATCGTTGCTGCACCAAATTCATGGATATCACTGGCATGGACCTGCCCGCCGAAACGATCTGCCATCGCTTGCATACCGTAGCAAATGCCTAGTACTGGCACGCCCAAATCAAACACCGCATCATTGATACGCGGGCTGTTCTCAGCATGTACGCTCTCAGGGCCACCCGATAAGATAATACCTTTTGCGCCAAAGTCATGGATGCGCTGAGCGTCGATATCGTAAGGGAACATCTCACAAAATACCCCAGAATCGCGCACACGGCGAGCGATAAGCTGGCTGTACTGTGAGCCAAAATCGAGAATGAGGATGCGGTCTTCTTTGATAGTAGGTAGTGCAGGAGTGGCAGCGGCAGTGGTCATAAATCAATGTCCATCAAGAAAAAATTAGTGGCCTATTTTAACAAGTTTGAGCACATTAATGGCTATTAGATGATTAATTATTCGCAGTTATTGACGATTATTAGTAGTTATTGCCAGTTATTCGAATTTGACGAGAGTAAAAGCGACAAAAGAAGACGCGGTAAGGTCAATAATTAGAAGAATAAAAGCCCGCTAATCATCTTTTATACATAATTAAGTAAATAAAACCATGCATTTATAGCTAATATAGGCCTAGCGCAAAATAAAAGTAACGGAGATAGATGATGACTAAGTCATTGAAAGGGCCATTGAAAAGGCCAACCAAAGAGCAATCCCACGAGCTGCCGAAAGACACTCAAAGCTATGTCCTAAGCAAGTCTGATATCGAAAATACACCTGAGACCAAGCATATTCACCAGTTCAATGAGCAGGCCATTCGGCATATGGTTTCATTGAGCGACATCACTGGTCTGACCAAATTTGGCTTACACCTTGTACGCGTTGAGCCGGGTGATGAGACCACGCAGCATCACTATCATGAAGAGTCAGACGAGTTCGTTTATGTGCTATCTGGCCAGCTTTCACTGCGTTATGGAGATGACAGTTATCAGTTAACTGCCGGCGATTTCGTAGGTTTCCCAGCGCATGGCGACGCGCATTCTATGCTTAATGATAGCGATACAGACGCAGTCTATCTTATGGGTGGCAACAGACCGCCGATTGATATTTGCAATTATCCAGACATCAATCGCAAAATGTATACTATCCACGGTAAAAAGGAATTTGTAGACTTAGAAAATCTAGGTGGGGTATAAAATATAACGTTCAATATAAAGAGAAAACAACATGGGTAACTCTTTAGCCACCATTTTTACCGCCACGACCTTTGACTCCATCTCTTATATCTTGGCGTCCGTCGTGCAAGTAGAAGTAGACGATGAGCCGCACCGTTGGAATCGCCTATTTTGGGCATTCACGTTGTGTTTGTTGCCCGCTATTTTGATGTTCTTAGGAGACCTGCAAACCTTGCAGACCGCTTCTATCATCGCTGGTGCGCCGCTCATTATCATTCTCTCCATGATGATGGTCTCGGTAATTAAAGCTGCGCGTTATGATCTCGCTTATCAGCCTGATTACAATATAAAAACCATTCATATCGAAGAGCTGCCCGATAATGCGCCGTGGGAAGTAGGCGAAACCTCAGTATCACTTGAAGGCTCAATCATGCATCAGCATGAGGAATGGGAGCAAATGCGCGAGGATACTGAAAACAATGGAAGTGAGAAGTAGCTTATGAAAAGTGACTGTATTTAAGCTTTTTCTAAAAAATCAAATTAAAAGGCTGGGCTACGTTGGTAGCCCAGCCTTTTTGCTGTTTTTATCTATGATAATTAATCTACTTTAAAAATGGGCTAGCAACAGAGCTAGATATAAAGGTAGAAACAGAAACAGTGCCAATGGAATGAATTTTTTGCCAGCTTTATGAGTCCTTAACGACATCACTAAAAGCCCTATAAATACGATTCAACCCTTCTCGCAATAGCGCTTCAGGACACGCCACATTGAGGCGCATTTTAAGATGCCCTTCCGCGCCATATTTAATCCCTGCACTCAGCTCAACTTTGGCCTCTCTCAACTTGTCATACAGCATTTGATCATCTTGCCCATACGCCGAGCAATCCAGCCATATCAAATACGACGCCTCTGGGCGCATGACCTTGATATCAGGCAAATGCCCTGCTAAAAAGTCTAGCGTTAATTCGATATTTTTTTCAATATAAACCAGTGCCTGCTCCAACCATTCATCGCCCTCTTTATAAGCACTACGAATCACCTCATAAGCAAACAAATTCAACTCGTACTCGTCATTTAAGTGCTGCTGCTGACTAATTTTTTTGATTAATGCTTCATCCTTAGCAAATATCATCGAGCCTTTAATACCTGCTACGTTAAAGGTTTTGGTCATTGAGGTCAGGCTGACTACTTTATGCGCGTAACCTTCTGCTAGCGTTAAAAAAGAGGTAAACGTATGACCGCTCAAGGTCAAATCTTGATGAATCTCATCGCTGACAATCGCCACATTATGCTTTTTGCAAATCGACAGCAACGCCTCAAGCTCATCCCTCGTCCACACGCGTCCGCCAGGATTGTGCGGATTGCATAACAAATAAAGCTTTACCTCATGCTCGACTATCTTGGCTTCGATATCAGCCAAATCTAAATGATACTGTCCTTCGACCTCCTTTAGTGCAGAGGTCACAAGCTTACGACCATTTTGCTCAACCTTGGTCATAAAAGGCGTATAAATAGGATCATTGACCAGTACCGCCGCACCTACTTCGGTAAATATATTCATCATTAGTGCCAAGCTTGGCACAACACCCGGAGAAAACAAGATATTTTGCTTATCCAGCCGCAAATCATAACGACTGCCATGCCACTCAATAATTGACTCATACAAAGCCGCAGTAGGTTTGGTATAACCCAATACACCGTGCTGCGCTACTTGTTCAATCGTGTCCAAGATAGGCTGGGCGGCTTTAAAGTCCATATCCGCCACCCACAGCGGAATTGTGTCATCGCTATAATGCCATTTGAGTGACCCCGTATCACGCCTATCAATTATCTCATCAAAGTTGTATAACACCAGCATTCTCCTTTACGGTAGCTTTAATTTATTATAGTCCAAATATTACAGTGGTTTTTATGCTCTAAGCCACTCATAGCATAATGATTCGAGAGGTAATATATACAAGGATTTATCATTACTGCGACTACTGTTACTTCAATCTTTAGTAGCGTCACTTAAGAAAAATCAATTTTTCTTAAGTGACGCTACTGCTTATTGGTGGCACTGGTCATAGCATCTACCAATACCTGACTCACAATATCACTGCGCAATAAGTATATTTTTGCTGCTTAATTTAATAAGCTAATAAGCTAGCGTGTTTATAGACTATAACTGTTCATTCATCAGCTTAAATAACCTTTAAAAATATAACACTATCATTATTTGAATAATGGTTAAAAATTAGTGTTACATTAATATTGCGAATTCTACATATAATTGAGTTATTTATGCCAGAGTGCGCTGATATTGCATGGATTATGCTCTATAAGCATCCACCCAAACCACCTACTAAGCCAAGATGGCTTTTCTAAAAGGATTTAGCATTATGAAAATGGACTTTTTACCAAACTTAGCACTCAAAATTAGTGCCCTTACTTTAGCAATCGTAGGCGTCGCTTCATGCACGACTATGGCAACAAGCACTGAGCCTCAACCAATGAATGCAAATGCTACTAGCAGTACTGCCCTCGCTCTTGGCAATACCGCAACTGCTGGCGGTACGAATGATACCGTTGCTATCGGTAATCAAGCCAATGCAGGACTTAATTCAGCAACCGCTGTTGGTGGTCAAGCCAACGCTGCAGGTCTAGGATCAACGTCTATCGGTTGGCAATCCAAAGCCACCGCTGAACGTGCGCAAGCTTTTGGTCATCTAGCCAATGCTGGTGGCGTTCGCTCTACCGCAGTGGGTGAAGCGGCCATGGCTGGTGGCACAAATGACACGGTCGCTGTCGGTAATAAAGCCAATGCAGGTCTGAACTCAGCAACCGCCGTTGGTGGTGAAGCTAATGCCGCAGGTCTAGGCTCGACGTCTATCGGTTGGCAATCTAAAGCCACTGCCGAACGTGCGCAAGCTTTTGGTCACATAGCCAACGCTAGTGGGGTACGTTCTACCGCAGTGGGTGAGGCGGCAGCAGCACAAGGTGCAAATTCGGTAGCCGTAGGCAATAAATCTATGGCAGGCGGCATGAACAGCATCGCTATCGGTAACGAAGCAAAGGCGACTAAAAACAACCAAGTCGTCTTAGGCAATGCCGGACAAGTTCAATCAAGTACTGCGTCACAGTCAGGTACCGTCAGAATAGTCACTATCGATGATAACGGCACTTTAGGCACTATGCTCGTTGATTACTATAAATCAGCTAAATAGTCATAGTCAAACTGCTAACGCTGGCACAAATATAACCAGTAATACTCGATAAGATAATAAGACCTCGCTATTGCGGGGTTTTTTAACATGAAATAATTGATTACGAACTTCCTTCAAAAAACACTTCTTTCTAAACTCAATACTATATCTTTCAACTGTAGACCTCTCAACAACTCATAAATAAAACAAAGATAGAAAATAGCCATGAATGTTCAACAGACTCTAATTAAATAACTTCAGACTACAGATTTTTGTCATTGCCTCATAGTCATCATGTCATTATTACCTATATTCAAGTTAACAGTATCGCCATTCTACTTATACATAGAAACCAAATTTTCATAAACTATTTAGCGTTGGTTAACTATTGATTAACTTAGATATTTTTTGAAATATAAAACTAGCATTAGTTGAGTTATTGCTATAAATTAACAATAAATCTATATGGAAAAATATGAATATACCTTCTTATCTTTATTATCGGAGTGATTCAATACTGCGAGTAGTACAACTTCTGTTACTACCTATCCAAACCACCTACTAAGCCAAGATGGCTTCTCTAAAAGGATATAGCATTATGAAAACGGATTTTCTACCATGCTCAACGCTAAAAATCAGCACCCTTGCCTTAGCAATTGCCGCGGCAACACTGGGATCATTTTCTGCCTCAGCTGACGGAACTGCAGACTGTAATGCAAATGCTGGCGATCCAACTGCTCTAGAGTGCGGTGTTAATGCTACTGCAACGGGCGTAGATGCTCTTGCTGTTGGTACAGACTCGGCTGCAACCGGCAATTCCACCACTGCTGTGGGCGGTGAATCAGCTGCTACTGGTCCTGGTGCAACTGCCGTCGGTTGGCAGGCTGTCACTCAAGGAAATCGCTCAACAGCGCTAGGACACCAGACCTCCGCAATCGGTGTTCAATCAGTCGCCGTCGGTGAAGATGCAACTGCCACAGGCAATGGTGCAATCGCTATTGGCGGTAACAACGACGTAAATGATGACGGAATTTTGGACGAAGACGGTGTCGGTTCAAATGCCAATGGTAATGACGCTGTGGCAATTGGTGCTGGCGCCAGTGCTCAGGGCAACTCAACCACAGCAGTTGGCGGTGAATCAGTTGCTACTGGTCCTGGCGCAACGTCTATCGGCTGGCAATCAAGCGCAACAGCTGAACGTGCTCAAGCCTTTGGTCATCTAGCGAACGCTAGTGGCGAACGGTCTACGGCAGTTGGCGAAGCAGCAAACGCTGGTGGTACTAACGATACGGTCGCAATCGGTAATCAGGCGAACGCTGGT
Source organism: Psychrobacter sp. ASPA161_9 (assembly GCF_051970275.1). Lineage (NCBI taxonomy): Bacteria > Pseudomonadati > Pseudomonadota > Gammaproteobacteria > Moraxellales > Moraxellaceae > Psychrobacter > Psychrobacter sp. ASPA161_9. The sequence continues at coordinate 116,284 of NZ_JBEFNI010000007.1, forward strand.
CTTAACTCTGCCACCGCAGTTGGTGGTCAAGCCAATGCAGCAGGCTTAGGTTCTACCTCTATCGGTTGGCAGTCAGAAGCTACTGCAGAACGTGCTCAGGCCTTTGGTCACTTAGCATCAGCAACTGGTTTGCGCTCAACTGCGGTTGGTGAAGCAGCCAGCGCCGAGTCAGACAACGCGATTGCCATCGGTAACAACTCAGTAGCCTCAGGTCTTGATGGCGTTGCGATAGGCGGAGACAGAAGTGGTGTCCGGCAAACAACAGCCTCTGGCACGTCATCAACGGCTGTCGGTGCGCAAGCCCAAGCAACTCAAGCGGGTGCTACCGCGATAGGTTGGCAATCAACTGCTAGCGCCGAGCGAGCTCAGGCCTTTGGTCATTTAGCCAATGCTAGTGGTGTGCGTTCTACGGCAGTCGGTGAAGCAGCTACCGCAGGCGGCTTAAACAGTATCGCTATCGGTAACCAAGCCTCCGCGGCAAGCGATAACCAGATAGCGCTGGGCGGCGCAGGTCAGCTGCAAGCAAGTACAACCTCACAATCAGGCAATACCAACATCGTCACCACCGATGCCAACGGCACTTTGGGTACTAGCGTCAGTGTAGACTCATTAGCAACATCTAGACAATTTAACGATTTACGCCGCCAATACGATCGTCAAGAAGATCGTTTGGATGAGGCAGAAGACGGTATCGCTATGGCCCTGTCTCTAGAAACCCCAGTCATTCCTTCAGGTAAGCGCTACGCTATGTCGTTTGGCACGGGTTATTATAACAGCAGCTCAGCACTAAGTACGTCTTTCGCAGGAAGACTCAGTGACAGCATGACCATCTCAGCAGGTGCTGGGGTTGGGCTAGATACGGGCAAAGTCGGCGCACGTGGCGGGGTTACCTTTGCTTGGTAGGATATGATTAACCTTAGTTAAATTAACTAAAATTAAGAAGGCCTCGCAATTGCGGGGTTTTTTGATAACTAAAAATGCTCAATTAGCACTCAGATTTATTTAGGATTGGCTACATATCTTATAGCTCTAAACTTTTTAAATAATACTTAGTTACTACTGTAAGTATAAAGATTCAACACCTTAAATTCAGTTTCTCTCGTCTCAATCATCGCCAGCATGCATTAAAATACAGCTAGTTTCTAAAATCCGACAGTCATTTTCCAGTAGATAAGTACAGCACTCATACTAAAAAACGAGCCAATGGTAGAGACGATGACGATAGCAGACATACGATTCACCAAACCATAGTGCTGACCGATGATAGCAATGGTAGAAAACACTGGAGCTGAAGCAAACAGCATAGCGACATATTTATCTTGTAGCGAGCCGCCAGATATTAATATTATGGCTAACAGCACCAGCAATGGGTGCAGCAGCAGCTTACCTAAGCCGATTGTGGTTATTTTTGGCAAATCGCCTTTTAACTCCAACCCATAAAGGCTCATACCGATTACAAACAGGGCAAGGGGTGCTGCAGCGCCAGTGAGTATCTGCGTGGTTTGGGCGACCACTTGCGGTACAGGAATACTAAAGATCGAGAATATCACACTGACCACTATCGCAATAATAAGCGGGTTACGAGTGAAGTTTTTGCCAATACCTAGTAGGACGCTTGCCAGCGACCTAGTTGAAGAAGGGTTCATCTCAGCCATTACAAACAGCATCGGCAAGATTAAAAGGCTTTCGATAAGCACGTTCATCGATAAGTAGGCGGCAGCCTTGCTAGACCCTATAACCATAGAAACGACAGCAAAGCCGATAAAGGCGCTGTTAGAAAACGAGAGCGCAGCGGAATTTAGAGCGGCGGAGATATTATCTTGTCGCCAAATGACTTTGGTGAGCACGATGCCAACCATAAAAGCCATGACTGAGCCTAATGCATAGGTAAGCAGATAGTGCGGTAATATGACTTCTTGAAAAGGCGTGCTAGCAATAGCGTTAAACATCAGCGCTGGCAGCGCAATATTCATCACCAGACTACCCATGCCTTTCGCATGCTTGGGGTCAATGACTTTGAAGCGTACACAGAAGTAGCCAAGCGCGATGATGATAAAAATAGGGGCAGTGATGTTAATAATATCTAACATAGTAGTGATTGCCCCTTGTAGGCATTGATACAGATGAGCACTGTTATAAACAATCGATTTTAGAATAAATATAAACCCAAAATCTAACGTCCTTCTTTAGCGACCTTTAAACTCAGCATTCCTTCTCTCAACCATCGCCATCGCACCCTCACGGGCATCTTCTGAGTGGAATAAATGCGGCAAATAGCTATGAATATTAGCCAATGCGGCCGCAGTTCCACTACGACTGACATCTTGTGCTGAGGACAGTAGACCTTGTACGCCCAGTGGTGCAGCTTTGCAAATCTCTTGTGCGATAGTCATTGCACGCTCGTATTCTTCGCCATTTGGCACCACTTCACTGACTAGATTAAGTCTATCTGCGGTTTGCGCGTCGAACGCCTTACCTGTGAGTAGATACGGCATGGCTTTTTGCCAGCCTGCTGCCTGTATGAAACGTACCGTTGCCCCACCAAATGGCATGATACCGCGCTGCACTTCCATCTGTGCAAAGTTGCAGTTATCACTAGCGATGACCACATCACTGTTTAGCATCAGCTCAATCCCAGCGGTAAAGCAGGTACCTTGTACCGCGACGACGACAGGCTTAGTACGTAATTTACCACTGATACCCCACGGGTCAATCTCGTCATCGCTAAATTCAAACGCGCCTTTATCCCACTTATCTTGTAACTCCATCAGATCAAGACCAGCGGTAAAATGCTCACCATGGGCAAATATCAGCGCACAACGTAGCTTATCATCGTTATCGTAATGAGTAAGTGCTTCAGATAATTGCTGAATCATATGACTGTCAAAGGCGTTGCGCTTATCGGCACGATTTAGTCCGATTAAGCAGATATAGCCGTCCGTTTCATAAGTGATGCGATTGTCTGTACTGTTATTACTTTCCGTAGTCATGGTATTTCCTTTTAAAGTTTACTCTTGTAAGGTCAGTGACATAGTTAGACTAACCCACAATAGATAAAGTATGGCTGGAAGAAATTTTTGCAGCCTCTGTCTGGCAAAGCGCACAGCAAGCAAAAAAACTTCTTCCAGCTATACGGAGATATAGACATTCATTTTGGATTGTATCTATGTAGAGTGTTTTTAGCATCGTTCACTTTCAATATAGACATACACCCCTTGCAACGCAAGCACCGTTTTAGCATTGCTATTCATAGCTGCCATCAATATCAGTTGACCTGATTTGCGATAAGTGCAACTATTATCCAAATTAAGACTTCACTCAGAGCATTTTATGGAATTTTGGCACGGTTTTTTGCTTATCACCAGCGTCCATCTACTCGCTGCTGCCTCCCCTGGCCCTGATTTTGTTTTGGTTTCACAGCAGACATTAGCAAAAGGTCGCCGCACTGGTTTGATTTGTAGTCTTGGTATTACCTTAGGTCTCGCCGTACATATTATCTATTCGGTGCTAGGACTAGCGACAGTAATCGCCCATTCGCAGCCATTACTCACCGCTATTAAATGGTTGGGTGGTAGTTATCTTATTTATCTTGGTTGGCAAGGTATTCAAGCCAAACCTAAAAAGCCGTCAGATTTAGCAGCATCAACAAATTCGGTAGACTCAGAAAATGTAGACATTGATGTTTCACAATTTGCACCTGCCAAGCAAGTACCGCCATTTAGTAACGAAAAATTATTAACAAAAAACCCTACTGCTAAAAACTTGTCTAAGAACCTGTCTAAGAAAGAACCTTCTACCAATACCGACTCAACTTTCGCTATTTTGCGTCGTGGCTTTTTTTGTAATGTGTTCAATCCAAAAGCACCAGTATATTTCGTAGCGATATTTACCCTTGTATTATCACCTGACATACCGCTATGGCAGTTAGCCATTTATGGCGTATGGATGATGGTATTGCAGATGGCATGGTTTAGCACCGTGGTAATGTTACTCTCCGTCCCTGCGATTCATCGTCGCTTTCAGCGTTTTGAGCATTGGATAGACCGCACATTGGGTACAGCGATGATAGTATTGGGATTAAACCTTATTTTACGCAGCCGATAACACATTAGTTACCCGCGAAATCTGCTAAAATGGTCGGTTATATTCAAACATCAAAGCCCCACACTATGACCAGCACCCCTTCAAACAGTAAACACAGAAATAGATCTCCAGCGACCGCGAAGAAACTCGGCCAATTGCATCCGCGCAATCCACATCAAGGTCGCTACGACTTTGCCGTATTGACTCGTGCCTTACCTGAGCTTGCCAAGCATACTATTACCAACCCTAATGGCGAGCCGACGATTAACTTCTCCGACCATCAGGCCGTACGAATGCTCAATCAGGCGCTATTGGCTCATTATTATGGCGTCAAGTTTTGGGACATTCCAGAAGGCTATCTCTGTCCGCCTATTCCTGGTCGTGCCGATTATATTCATTACATCGCTGACTTATTGGCTCAAACCACGCACATTAATGACGACAATACACCACCTACTGGTAAAGAAATCCACGCCCTCGATATTGGTACGGGTGCCAGTGCCATTTATCCAATTATTGGTAGCCAAAGCTACGGTTGGCGTTTTACGGCTAGCGATATCGACCCTATTTCGGTCAATACCGCAGCGCTTATTTGCGAAGCCAATGCGAAGTTAAAAGGTGCGGTTAAAGTAAAACTACAACCTGAGCCTAAACGTATTTTTAAGAATATTATCGGTCGCCAAGATTACTTTGATGTGGTCGTTTGCAACCCTCCATTTCATGCCTCATTAGAGGAAGCGATGGAAGCCAATACTCGCAAGCAGCACAATTTACAAAGACATCGCGGTAAGAATGAAAATGAGCAAATAAGCCGACACTCAACGAAGGCTGGTAATGCCGCGCAAAACCTAAACTTCGGTGGTCAGCATAAAGAGCTGTGGAGTGAGGGCGGTGAGATTGCCTTTTTGACCAAGATGGCAAAAGAGAGTCAGGACTTCGCCGAGCATGTCGGCTGGTTTACTACCCTCGTCTCAAAGTCTGAAAACGTTAAGCCACTACAGTTATTGTTAAAGCAACTCGATGTCGCTCAAATGCGCATTATTGAGATGAGTCAAGGGCAAAAAAACACCCGTATATTAGCATGGCGTTTTAACACTGACGAAGAATAATCGTTGGTCATATAAATGAAAAGTTTCACGTGAAACCAAAAAAGCACCGCTCTGGAGTCCAGAACGGTGCTTTTTATTGAGAAAATAAAATGTTTTTTTAGGCGAAAAACATAACTTTTAGCCCAATTGCGATAAGCACCAAGCCGCCCAACGCTTCCGCTTTATCCTCTAGCCATGTACCTGAGCGCCAACCCAGATAAACACCAAACAACCCAAATCCAGCGGTTACTAGCGCAATAATTAAACAAGCTAACCACGCATTAAGCGCCAATAAATTAAGGGTAAAGCCTGCTGCCATCGCATCAATGCTAGTCGCAATCGCGAGCGTAAACATGGTGCGTTGATTGATAGTTTGATGACCTTTATTAATGGCCTCAATAGTCGTAACTGCATTATTAGCATCGGCTTTTAGATGAAGCGCACTGTCTACCGCATCCTCCCCATCGCCAGCAAAAACCTCATAAAGCATTTTACTACCAAGACCGATAAGTATAATGCCCCCTATCCAAGGCGCAGCAGCAGCCAACCAACCTAAGAGTGCCGCACCTAATAAATAGCCGATAAGTGGCATCACGCCCTGCGCGATCCCAAAATATAACGCAGCATAGACAGCTAAACGCCATAAATATTGCTTACTCTGTTTTTGCGACTTAGCACCCAGTCCAATCGCGACTGCAAATGCGTCCATTGCTAGAGCAACGGCAAGTAACACGACTTCGATCATTTTATTTTTTCGCTTATACTAATAATTTATAATTGGGACACTTTAGAAAAGGTCTATAGTCGATTCAATTTAAAAAGAATTCAGCGCTGCTGGAATAAATCTTGCGAAGCCTCTGGAGTGCGAAGCGCACAGCAAGCAAGAAAAATTTATTCCAGCAGAACGCAATTCTTAATTAAGTTTCACGTGAAACAACTCTAATATCAAAAAACCACCGCCTTGAGTGTCAAAGCGGTGGTTTTTATTATTTAACAGTTATTAAGCAACTTTCATAGCCAATTTAAATATCTAAATTAGAGACTGTCAACGCATTCTCTTCAATGAAGATACGACGCGGCTCAACATGATCACCCATTAAACAAGTGAACATATGGTCGGCAGCGATAGCATCTTCAATCGTGACACGTAGCATACGACGGTTTTCAGGATCCATCGTAGTGTCCCAAAGCTGATCGGCGTTCATCTCACCTAGCCCTTTATAGCGCTGAACCGATAGACCACGACGCGCATCTAACATCATCTGTTGCCACAGATAATCAAAGTCACGTATTGGAATGTCCTTACTAGCGCTAGTACTATCGCGACGGATAAATGCGCTGTCCTCTAACAAAGTATTCCACTCGCTTGATAAGCGTAGCAGCTTGCTATATTCGCCCGAGTTAATAAAGCTAGAGTCGAGCAGATAATGATGTGCCAACTGATGCACATAGACGGTTATCCGTGGCAACCATTGTGCTTTAGTAGATAACGCTTCATTATTAGACGCTTCGCCTGCTTCAGCTTCTACTACTGGCTTCATACCCAATAAATCTGCTGCCGCTGCATCCATATTTTTCGGTTGCGGTGCATGAATATTGACCAACTCAATCTCAGGGCTCAAATCACTACCAAAGTTATTAAGCTGAGTTTGCATGGCTTCTTTCCATGTTTGCATAGCAGACTTATCATAAGTCATATCGGTGCTAAGCTTTGGCGTATGCGTCAAGGCGTCCAAAATAACTGCTGGAAAACGAATCTGCAAACGTGCTTTGATCAGCTGCGTTTGGTTATAGTCATTCAGTAGCGTCTCTAACGCTTGACCAGTAATGGCAGGCGCATCAGCACTGATATGTAGCTTAGTATTATCAATCGTCGATGACAATAGATAGGCTTTGAGTGCTTCGTCATCTTTGAGATATAACTCTTGACGACCTTTTTTCACTTTATATAACGGTGGTTGAGCAATATAAATATAACCACGCTCAATCAGCTCAGGCGTTTGACGGAAGAAGAAGGTCAACAGCAACGTACGAATGTGCGACCCATCGACGTCCGCATCGGTCATGATGATAATTTTATGATAACGTACTTTATCAGGGTTATACTCATCAGGGCCAATACCGCAACCAAGCGCAGTGATTAGGTTGCCTACTTCAGCAGATGATAACATCTTGTCAAAACGTGCACGCTCAACGTTTAAAATTTTACCTTTTAATGGCAAAATTGCTTGGGTCTTACGGCTACGACCTTGCTTAGCTGAACCACCTGCAGAGTCACCCTCCACAATATAAAGTTCTGATAAGGCTGGATCTTTTTCTTGGCAGTCAGCCAATTTACCAGGCAGACCTGCGATATCCAAAGTAGTCTTACGACGCGTCATTTCACGTGCTTTACGAGCTGCATCACGTGCACGAGCTGCATCGATGATCTTACCAGCAATCGCTTTACCAGCACTTGGGTTCTCTTGCAGATAGTCATTGAACTTATCATGCATCGCTGATTCAACAGCAGATTTAACTTCGCTCGATACCAGCTTATCTTTGGTCTGACTTGAGAATTTTGGATCAGGCACTTTAACCGATACAATTGCAGTCAAGCCTTCACGAGCATCATCACCCGTAGCAGTTACTTTTTCTTTTTTGAATAAGTTTTCACGGTCCATATAACTGTTTAGACAACGAGTTAATGCCGAGCGAAAACCTGACAAATGCGTACCGCCATCACGCTGTGGAATATTATTGGTAAAGCACAATACTTTTTCGTTATAAGTATCTGTCCACTGTAGCGCGACTTCGACACTGATACCGTCGGCCTGCTCACTGTTAAAGTGAAATATCTCATTGACGCTGTCTTTGCCCGCATTGATATAGCTGACAAACTCCGACAATCCGCCTTTGTGTTCAAACTCATGACGCTTATCAATACGCTCATCCGTTAAGACGATGCGCACGCCCGAATTAAGAAAAGATAATTCACGTAAACGCTTAGCTAAGATGTCATATTCAAAGATGGTACCCGTAAAGACATCGGTACTAGGATAAAAGCGGATCTGAGTACCCGTTCTATCAGTTGCTTCCATTTGTTGAATGTCAGCATCAGGCACGCCATCGGTATAAGTCTGATGATAGTGATAACCTTCACGCCAAATATTCATTTCAAGCTTTTTAGACAAAGCGTTAACCACGGAGACACCTACACCGTGTAGACCGCCTGAGACTTTATAGCTGTTATCATCGAACTTACCGCCAGCATGCAGTACTGTCATAATAACCTGTGCTGCCGATACGCCTTCTTCTGGATGGATATCGACAGGGACGCCGCGACCATTATCGCTAACACTCACTGACTCATCTTCATGAATGATGATATCAATCTGATCACAATGACCAGCAAGTGCCTCATCGATAGAGTTATCCACTACCTCAAAGACCATATGATGCAAGCCTGTGCCATCATCGGTATCACCGATATACATACCAGGACGCACGCGCACCGCTTCTAACCCGCGCAATACACGAATATCTTTGGAGCTATAATCAGATGGAAGTCCTTCAGGAACAACAGCGGAGGCAACAGTCTCAATGACAATATCTGACACCATAGTATCTGACGTCAGTTGTTCGTAATCGGTAGGTAATGAATCACTCATGTGCATTCCTTAATCTAGCCATAATCAGCCATATATCATCAGCTCACCACTACGGTGACACCTTATGACGTTATCTTAGACTTAACGTTTTACGGTCGAAATCTTTAATGCGTATTATTAGCTAAAACACTGTTAGCTAAAGCTTTGTAACATGTAATATAGACTTAAAACTAGTACCTCAGTTTTAAGTCAAAGCTTCCGTTTTGTTTTAAACATTATTGAAGCTCGATAAAAAACGAAACGTATAGTTATCAAACACTTAAAAGCTTATAGATAATAAAAAACATCTATATAAATTCACAAAATAACTTGCTGAGAATAGGACAAAAATAAAGCCCCATTTTAGCATTTTTTTGCTTCTAAGTCACTGTTTACTGAGAGTTTTATCACTACCCCTTGGTCTCTGAAGATAATAATGATTATAAGAAGACGGTAGGATAAATAACGAACAGTTTGGGAGGTAGATAGGGTTTAAAAGAAGATAATTGAGAGTGAAAAATAAAGATATAAGTAAAGATATAAGTAAAGATATCTATCGAAAATCAGGTTAAAAAAGATAATACGCTACTCAAAAAATAAGACATTACCTAAAACGAGTAATTTCACCCTGTTTCACATGAAACACTTTAGGTTCTGACCAGTACTGATGCACTAAGGGTAAAATATCATCCATCAAACTGGTCATAAACACCTGACATGGTAGCTGCGCTAAAGTCAACAGTAATATCTCTATTGCTCTGCTATCTAGCTCTGCAGTAATATCATCTAGCAGTACTACTGGTGTCACTCTTGATTGAAAATCGCTGTTAGATGAAGAGACGCCTTTTTCAGTTTCGAGCAACAGTGGTAACTGAGACAAACGCAAAGCAGTAATCAACAGCTTTTTTTCACCGCGAGATAACACATTAGCTGCCTGCTCTTTTAAGACAGGCAGTTTAGGATTCGCTTCAACTTTTGATACTTTTCCTATATTTTCATCTTCACTGAAACTTGTCTTTTCTACTGAATCGATAGAACGCCAATGCACGTGAATATCGGCACGGTGGTTACCAATACGAGTATATCCTAACTGTAAATCCTGCTCTAGCCGCTCATTGAGCTGTACGTCTAGCCCAACATTAGTATCATAGCCAGCGTTATAACTCAGGCTCAATTGATCCGCATAAGCAGGCAATAACTGAGCGATACTTTGAGCAAAATAAGGCTGCCATTCAGTAAATATCCGTTCACGATAATGATGGATAAGTGCGGCATGATTACTAAGACCTTTGTCCCATGACTTTAGCTCAGCAAGCTGTACTTGAGTCAAATGACGCGTCTTTTTTAGCAAACTATTGCGCTGTTTTAATAGTCGTTGATAAGCAACCCATTGTGGATGAAAGCCCTGTTTCATGTGAAACACTAGCCAGTCTAATAATTGTCGACGGCTAGCACTACCCTGCTCTAACATATCCATCGTGGATGGATCTATCAGTAACGTTGGTAGCTGTTCAGTTAAGATACTTTGATTATAAACGGTGTTTTGATTAAGACGTAGAAGTGTTGTAGCATCGGCTTGTTTCTGGATAGCTAATGTACTGTTATCGTTGAGCTTAGCATGTACGATGGTAGTATTCTGATGGTGCTGAATATAACGTTTAGGCTGATGGTGGCGAAAGCTTTTACCTCTTGAAAGTAAAAATATAGCTTCAAGTAATGATGTTTTGCCACTACCATTTGCACCGATGATGACGTTGCAAGCAGCACACTCTAGATCGACCTGAGTTAAATTACGCAGATGTGAAACTTGTAGACGTTCAATCATAGTACCGACAGCCGCCTATTTTATAACTTGCTTAATAGCAGGCAAAAGTTTAATTCAATAGCAATTTTCTTAGTGATTTAGAGTTAGACTTTAAACGTAGAAACTTGCTAAAAACCGTTATACGAAGAAAGTTTTACAGCCTAACTCACCGTCTTTTTAAAAACCAAAAATGCTATACGCAAAATACTATATACGCATTGGCATGATGACATATTGATGGAACTCATCATTAAGCTGATTGACCAGCACTGAGGCATTTGATTGGCTCATATGCATTTGTAGATCACCTTGGATCACGCCTAAAACATCTTGTAGATAAGCTGCATTAAATGACAGCTCCATCGGCTCACCTTGATACTTAGCTTGTATCATCTCGACGGCTTCATCTTGCTCAGCGTTATTAGCACGGACTTCTACCATACCGTCGCTGGCAAAATTAAAGACTACACCACGTGATTTTTCGTTACTTAAAATCGCGACACGGCGTAGCACATCAGTCATTTTTTCTTGATTGAATAAGGCCAGCTTATCGGTATTACTTGGCATAACGCGGCGATAATCAGGGAACTTGCCATCAATCAAACGCGCGGTAAAAGTAACCATTAAGTTTTGACTCACCTGTCCTGCACTATCAACTTCACCAAATGGTAGGCTAACTTGCAAGAATTCACGACCGAAGCTTAAAGTAACCGGATTATCTTGATCGCCAAGCATCTTACCAAGCTCAGACGCCAAACGCTCAAGCTCAATCACTGCTTTACGTGGCAAGATAGCCTGCATATTAAGATCAGCACTTACATCGATGACACTACGCGCCAACGCTAGTCTGTGCCCATCGGTAGCAACCGTAGTTAGTTGCTGCTGTGAAACATCAAATAGCATACCCGTTAGATAATAGCGTACATCCTGAATTGCCATCGCAAACTGGGTTTTATGAATCAGATCAGTAAGACGACTACGGCTGATGGTCAACGGTGTAATATTTTCTGGATTACCCAAGCTTGGATAATCTTCGCTAGGCAACGTACCTAAAGTAAAGCGACTCTTACCACTAGTCAGCAAGCAGCGCTCGTTTTCTTGAGTGGCAAGGTTAACTTGTGCTTGGTTAGGTAGTGATTTACAGATATCTCTTAACTTAGTAGCTGGTAAAGTCGTTGTACCTGCTTCAACACAAGCACCAACCGGCAATTTCAATGTCGATGTCAGCTCTACTTCTAAATCAGAGGCGGTTAAAATAAGCTCAGATTCAGACAACTGCAGCTTAATATTACCCAAGATAACCATATTATGGCGCTTGTCAGCAGCCTTGGCGATCAAGTTAATAGCTTTTAGTAACGACTCTCGATTAATCGATAATTGCATGCTTAGTTACTCTTATTTGAATGATTCTTTTTATAATGATATAGATAATGGTTCGATACTGTCCACCTAATATAATCCATATAGTAGATAGATGCTGAGACTATTATAAACCATATCACCCTACTAAAACATAGTGATCCTAGGCTCCTCTAAGCCGCTTGTAACATCAGCGCTAGCGTCTTATAGTCCTTATCGAATGCAGGATCCGCTGCTCGTAGTTGATTAACTTTATCACAAGCATGCATCACCGTTGTATGGTCACGTCCACCAAATGACTGTCCAATCTCTGGAAAGCTATCACCTGTTAACTCACGTGCTAATGCCATCGCTATTTGACGGGGTCTTGCAATACTACGAGTACGTTTACGCCCCATGATATCTTTAACTGTTACATCATAGTACTCAGCGACAACTTTACGAATATTGTCCATATTGACCGCTTGTACGCGCATAGCGACGATATCTTTTAGCGCATATTGCACCATCTCAAGAGTAATCGGCGCTCCAGTCAAATTAGCGTTTGCAAACACCTGATTCAATGCACCTTCCAAACGCCTAACATTTGAAACGACATTTTGAGCAATAAATAACGCGCATTCTTTAGGAAGTGCCATTCCATAAGATGCCGCTTTCTTTTGTAAGATTTGCATGCGAGTGTCGATTTCTGGAGGATCAACAGCTACCGTCAATCCCCAAGAAAAACGCGATCTAAAACGTTCGTCGAATTCAGTCATCTGCGATGGGTGACGATCAGAAGCCAAAATCAACTGCTTATCACCACTAGTAAAATCAGCAAATAAAGTCAAAAACTCATTGCTGCTTTTAGTCTTTCCAGCTAATACGTGAATATCATCTACAATTAATAAATCTACTTTTTTTATTTTCTTTTTAAAATCTTCTATTTTATTATTTCTTAATGAATAAACTAATTGATTAATAAATTTTTCAGAAGTGAAATAATAAAAACTTCTATTATTTTTTAAATAGCGATGTGCTACAGAATGCATTAAATGCGTTTTTCCCAATCCTGAAGGACCGTATATAAATAAAGGATTGTGACGATTCTTTGATTGGCGCTTACTAAGCTCATAACATGCCTTGTAAGCTAAATTATTAGACTTACCGGTGACAAAGGTTTCGAAGGTAAAATCAGGGTTAAGATAACTTAATGACTTAGCATCGGCTGAGTCGACCAATTCTGCATGACGCGTGTTGGCATCAATATCTGCTCTAGCAATATTATTATGCGTCGTTTCAAAATTGTGATCTGTAAGGGTAGGGGAGGGCTTATCTTCTGCAAATAAGGAACCTGACTCAAGCTGATTATTATCTTCAATGTCACGGCCAGCGTTATCAACACGCACAATAACTTCTTCAATACTGCCTTGGCTATGCTTAGCTACCAGCTGCTGAATATCATGCAAATGGTTTTTTTTGATATACGTTACAAAGTAATCATTAGGGGCAAGAATAATAAGTGTCTGCGCTTCTTGATGTGCTGATAGTGGTCTTAACCACATAGTAAATACATTATCTTTAACGTGATAACGTAAATCGTTTAGGCATTTATCCCAAATAGCTGCTGTATCTATCATGAAAAGTACGAACCCCATAACCTAAAATAAATAAGTGTGCATCAACGCTTTTGCTTGTAACTCTTTAGTCGCTATAACTTATGCGTACTGCATAAAAGTAATAGCGTTGAACAAGCCAAAACCGCACATCAAGCTGGGGGCTAATTTAACACAGATAGCCTGTGGATAACATCCTGTTTTTTGTGGATAAGACTGTGGACAGTTTTGTGGATAAGTCAATAAGCCAAGTTATCCATATTTCACCCACAGGTTATCCACAAGTTTACCCATAGCTTAGTATCTTGATAACAAACAATAAATTCGACTTAACCACAGATAATATGGTCCCCAATAACAACAATACTTATATATATTAATTAATTAGTTATTATAAAGTTCGACTAATTCTGTGGGTAACTTTCGCACAAGATACCTATCAAATAGATATTTAACCATTCAATTTAACAAATAATAAGTGAGTAAAAACTGGTCATCACTTGAATAAAAATGATGGGTTAATAACACAGTAAATTAGTTTATTGACCAAAATATAATGGAATGGTATAATCCTCCGTTATTACGAATTTAGTCCATTATTTTGATAGGTGAGTTATGAAACGTACATTCCAACCAAGCGTGATCAAGCGTAAACGTACTCACGGTTTCCGTGCTCGTATGGCAACTAAAAAAGGCCGTCAGGTCTTAGCTCGTCGCCGCGCTAAAGGACGTCATCGCCTTACTGTATAATCAGTAGATTGCGATAAGCATGGCTAATAGTGCTTGTTGTGTATTTATTAATTATAGATTGCGATAGTCAATCATCACAACTGACACGTAGCCATATATTAAAAGCGCCCACATCGGCGCTTTTTTTGTTTCTACATTTTACTATTACATCTGATGTTGTCATTAGCTTCTATTTTAGGTTGTACTATGCCCAATACTAACTCAGCTACACCTACCGCCCGCTTCACTAAAGAGCAACGTCTACTGACGCCTGCTGCCTTTCGTGAGGTATTTGATGCACCTGAGCGTAAGCTCCATCAGAGTCATTTAATGGCTTTCGTACGCACTAATACTCATGAGCAACCACGTGTGGGCATGGCTATTACTAAACGCAAAGTACCTACTGCTGTTGCTAGGAATTTAATTAAACGTCAAATACGTGAGCAGTTTCGAACAAAGTCTTTTATATTAGAAAATAAAGATATTGTATTTATTGTTAAAAAATCTATAAAAGGTATAGATAATAAAGAATTAAAAAATCAAATAAATAATATATTTAAAAAAATAGAAAAAAAATAAAATGAATTATTTTTTTAAAAATAAAAAAAAATTTATTTATAAGTTTTTATATATCTTAATTATTTTTTATCAAAAGGTAATAAGTCCAATATTACCTGCCCGTTGTCGTTATTATCCAACGTGTTCGAACTATGGCAAACAGGCTTTGGCATGGCATGGGGTTCGGGCAGGGAGCTGGCTGCTGTTAAAACGTATTGGAAGCTGTCATCCTTTAGGTGGGCATGGTATTGATTTTGTACCCTTACCTTTAGCGTCTTATAGTTATCAATATCTACCCTCTACTACATTAGTTAATGTCAGGGCACAAGGGTTTGGGGTGTACAAAGATAGCCAGAGTTATGTTTCACGTTTAAACTACTTGATGAAGTCAATCTCTTAAGGTGCGCCACAATAGACTCCTTATTATGTTTGCTGTTGGCATATTATTTCATCACTTCTATTTAGTTACCCACAAGTTATCCACACTCTTGGTATCATTCGAGACGAAATTTTAGTAAAATGATGCACATTTTATGTAAATGACTACCAATACAGTTGTCAGTTATGAATATAGCTGTGCTGTAAAGTCAGGACACATGCCCTAATTTTTCATTCCCTAATTTTTTAATCTAGGAAAGGTTTATGCAAAAGATATTTCGGGTGATGATCATCATTGCGATGCTAATCACCGCTTATCTGCTGATTTTGGCATGGCGAGATGATTATGCCGATGCACCAGCTGTAGACACTGCGCCAGAAGCTGCAACGTCAGTAGGTGCTGACATTCCATCTACTACCGGTGCAGCAGGTGATATTCCAGTGCAGACATCACCTGTCGATACTGGTGCTGTGACTACGACACCTGCTAAAAATTCAGGTCTAATCACGGTAACGACTGATCGCTATGACATCAAAATCAATCCAGAAGGCGGCGACATCGTCTATGCTGCTCTTAAGCAGTATGACGCTACGCTCGATAGCGATGAGCCTTTCGTATTGTTAGAGAATAACAGCAATCGTGTTTACGTCGCTCAATCTGGTCTAATTGGTCAAGATGGTATTGATACAGCAGAAGGCCGTGCTAATTACAGCCATACTGCTAGCAATTATGCGATGAAGGAAGGGCAAAAAACGTTGTCAGTACCGCTAACTTATAAAAAAGATGGCGTGACAATTACCAAGACTTTTACCTTCACCCAAGATAAATATCCTATTGATATTAGTTATCAGATCCAAAACGCTTCTGCGAATGCTTGGCAAGGTCAAATGTTTGCACAGTTAAAACGCGACGATAGTAAAGATCCTGGTATGTCTGATAAAGGTGCGCTGAGCATGGCGACCTATTTGGGCGGCGCTTGGGGTACACCTGACGATCCCTATAATAAGCTGAAGTTTGGCAAGTTTAGCGATGGTGAGTTGACTACTACCAGTGACAAAGGTTGGGTTGGAATAGTGCAGCATTATTTTGTATCTGCATGGACCCCTGAAAACTTTACAGGTAAATTCTTTAGTCGTGAAACTGGTAGTGATTATTTTATTGGCTTTAATAGTCAGCCTGTCAATGTTGCGCCTAACAAGCAAGTAACGTTAAATGCAACATTATATGCAGGACCAAAAGTACAGTCTGAGCTTAAAGACGTAGCTGTAGGTCTGAACAAGACCGTTGATTATGGACTATTATGGCCAATATCAAAAATCTTATTCGCCATACTTGATGGTATCCACAAAATCATTGGTAACTGGGGTTGGTCAATTATTGTTCTGACTATCTTGGTTAAATTTGCCTTAATGTGGTTCTCTAATAAGAGCTACTATTCGATGGCAAAGATGCGAGCTATTGCACCGAGATTGGCGGCGCTTAAAGAAGAGCATGGCGACGATAGAATGAAAATGTCGCAAGAAATGATGGGCATTTATAAAGAAGAAAAAGTCAATCCAATGGCAGGTTGTTTGCCAATATTGATGCAGATGCCGATTTTCTTAGCGTTATATTGGGTATTGGTCGAAAGTGTTGAGCTGCGTCATGCACCATGGATCTTGTGGATTCAGGATTTATCAGCGATGGATCCGTGGTTTATATTGCCATTACTGATGGGTGCGTCAATGTTTGTACAGCAGCAGCTAAACCCGCAGCCAGCTGATCCAATGCAAGCGAAAGTCATGAAGTTTTTACCGATTATCTTTACCGCTTTCATGCTGTTCTTCCCAGCAGGTCTAGTATTGTACTGGACGGTGAACAACTTATTTAGTATGACGCATCAATACATTGTGAACAAAAAAGTAGAAGAAGAGCAAAAACAACGTACTGTTAAAGTTCTTGATTGATAGCTAATTAGTACACGTAAATAATAAGGACCATCGCGCAAGCGGTGGTTTTTTTATACGTGACAACCTTATATCGCATTCAATTGACACTGAATAAAAAAGAGTAAAACAACATCAGAATATCGCTATTTAAAGTTTGCTTTGTCAGTCTGTCTTCAGCCGTCTATAATGGAGTTTTTAGTTAATGAGAGTAATTGTGGATTCCTTAGAGTTGGCATTAGCCGTACCTGATTCATCTGGAAAGTCTAACTCATCTGGATTGGCCACGATTGCCGCCATCGCCACACCGCTTGGACGTGGTGGTGTGGGCGTTATACGTCTGTCAGGTGCGCGTGCTTATGATATTGCCTGTGTGCTAACTGGTAAGTCTGCTTTTACGCCACGTATGGCCAGTTTTTGCCGTTTTTATCAGGCTGATGGCACGGTCATTGATGAAGGGTTAGTGCTGTACTTTAAAGGTCCGCATTCATTCACAGGTGAAGATGTGCTTGAGCTACAAGGGCATGGTGGCATGATTTTGCAAAATCAGTTGCTAGCTCGAGTATTTGAACTAGGCGCAAAACAAGCCAGTGCAGGCGAATTCTCTTATCGTGCTTTTGATAATGATAAATTGGATTTGGTGCAAGCAGAAGCTATCGCAGATGCTATTGACGCGACCAGTGCTGCTGCTGCTAGTAGTGCTATTCGTTCACTCAGCGGTGAATTTTCACAAAAGATTAATCAGCTATTAGAGCAACTTATTCATCTGCGTTTGCACGTTGAAGCTGCCATTGATTTCCCTGATGAAGAGGACGTAGACTTCTTATCTGACGGCGTTATACAAAATAAACTTGAGCAAACACAAGACAAAATCCAGCAAGTATTGGCGACGGCAAAACAAGGTCAGCTCTTACGCGATGGTATTCATGTGGTTTTAGCGGGCAGACCAAACGCAGGCAAATCAAGCTTGCTCAATCGTCTGGCCGGACAAGAGCGTGCTATCGTCACTGATGTAGCAGGTACGACTCGTGATACGCTGCAAGAGACCGTCGTGCTTAATGGTCTAACATTGCATCTCACCGATACGGCAGGTCTACGTGACACAGAAGATACCGTAGAGCGTATAGGTATTGAGCGTGCGCGTACTGCCATTACACAGGCTGACATGTTGCTGATGGTCTACGACGTTACTCGTGATCTTGAAGAAGAGAGTACACCATTACAGCTTGCAGAACAGCTATTTGGTGAGCTACCAGAGGCCAAACGCTTATTGATTATTGCTAATAAAAGTGATTTATTAAGCGATACTAATAGTGAAAAAACAATCTCTGTGTCGCAAAATGAAGTAAAAGACCGAGGTTATGAACAAGTCAATGTTTCATGTGAAACAGGCGCTGGCATCGATACGCTAGTTGAAGTATTGTGTGCTAAGGTAGGCTTTCATCCACCAGAAAACAGCCTCATTGCCCGTACACGGCACTTAGATGCGCTGAGGCGGACGGCTGATTATTTAGCAGAGGCGCACGAACAGCTAACTGTTTTTCAAGCAGGGGAGCTCGTTGCTGAAAGCTTACGTCAAGCTCAGTACAGTTTGGGTGAGATCACTGGTGAATTTAGTGCTGATGACCTATTGGGCAAGATATTTGGCAGTTTTTGTATTGGTAAGTAGCTAGCAAATAATTTTTCTCTCCGGTCAACTGAGACAAATTATTTTTTGAAAAGCTTGGTCTTATGAATAACTACTCTGGTTTTCAATATTAAAACAAGGAAAATACTATGCACTGCCCGTATTGTAACGCGTCAGAGACCAAAGTTATCGACTCGCGTCTTGCTGCGGAAGGTGCGCAAGTGCGCCGTCGCCGTTCCTGTAGTAGCTGTCAAGAGCGGTTTACGACCTTTGAGATGGTAGAAGTCGTGATGCCAAGAATTATCAAATCAAGTGGCAAGATTGAGCCCTATGATAATGAGAAACTGCGTCGCTCTATTTTGTTACCTTTACAAAAGCGCCCTATCACGATTGACGAGCAAGAGGCGATGATTAGTCGTATTGAGAAGCGTGTCAGACAGATGGGAGAGCGGGAGATTAGCAGTAAAGTCTTGGGCGAAATTATCATGAGTGAGCTCAAAGCCTTAGACGATGTCGCTTATGTACGCTTTGCCAGTGTCTATCGTGACTTTCAAGATATTGATGCTTTTCATCAAGAGATTGCCAATATCCGTCCTAATGAAAAATAAGCTATAGTCGATACCAAATAAAATCAATACGTTGTAATGTGATGCGCAACTGGTATAAATTTTTCTTGCTTGCTGTGTCTACGCTGACAGAGGCTGCAAAAAATTTATACCAGTCTCGCTGTATCGTTTTTATAGCGAATTTACTATAACTTGCTTCAATTTTCTCTTATAAATTAAGTCTACCTCTATGTCGATTCCAAATCACGCTCAAGATGCGCAAGACCGCTACTTTATGATGCTCGCTATTGAGCAAGCTAAGCAAGGTTTATATACCACTAGGCCTAATCCAGCCGTAGGCTGTGTCATCGTTCAAGCAGAGACGATAGTTGGTCAAGGATTCCATCCCAAAGCTGGTGAGCCCCATGCGGAAGTATTTGCGCTCAAAGATGCTGGTGCGCAGGCAATAGGAGCAACCGCTTATGTGACTTTAGAGCCTTGTAGTCATACAGGGCGTACGCCACCATGCGCTTTGGGTCTTATTAAGGCTGGTGTAAAACGTGTCGTGATTGCCGGTCTTGATCCTAATCCACAAGTTGCTGGACGCGGTGTGAGACTTTTAGAGCAGGCCGGCATTGCAGTCACGGTTGGTGTACTAACAGAGCAAGCAGAGGCATTGAACCGTGGGTTTTTAAAGGCGATGCGTACCCAAATGCCTTATGTACGTCTCAAAATCGCCACTAGCCTTGACGGTCGTACAGCGATGGCGTCTGGGGAGTCGAAATGGATTACTTCGACAGCTGCTCGTGAAGATGTACAAAAACTACGCGCTCAAAGTAGCGCGATTATAACGGGCAGTGAGACCGTTATTGCTGATAATCCACAGCTTAACGTGCGCTCTACTCAATTAGGTATGCCAGCTGACCATGTTCCGGCACCAAAGATAGTGATACTCGATAGGCGTCAGCGTTTAGAACACAATCCACAAGCTGATTATCAGTTATGCCGCCAAGCAGATACGCTTTATTGGCGTGAAGATAACTTAACGGCATTACTTAAAAATTTAGTCAGTGAGCATCAATGCTATGACGTATTGGTAGAAGCGGGCGCTAGCGTCGCTGGTAGCTTTTTAAGCCAACAATTGGTAGATGAGTTAATTGTCTATCAAGCACCTTGTTTATTAGGAGCGCAAGCACGACCGATGGTCGATTTCAATCCCTTAACTTTAGCTCAGCAGCTACGGTTTGATATTCATAGACATGAACAACTAACTCCTGATCTTAAACTGACCTTGCACCCTCTATAACTTGTTATTTATAAACAGCTTATCCACAATCTGTGCTAAACATGTACTAAGTGTGGATAAGTAGCTGGTTTTACATCGGGTTTCACATGAAACTGTGTATAACTTTGTTTCACATGAAACTAATAGATCGAAATTTTTATTGAAAAATAAATAAAAGTACATATTAATCAATGGCTTGGGTTTATAGTTCAACAAATTCCTAATTTTGGTCAAAGTTTGGTTTTCTGTGGATAACTTGACGGAAACAAAGGTTTTTAATGTGCCCTAGGTTGATTTATGGTTACTTATCCACAACTTATCCCCTAGTGAGCTTAAAATGAGATCGTGTTTCACTAAAAATCTAGCTCAGACAAATGCTATCAATAAATCAAAATACGTTGTCGATAACGGCAATATAATAATGAGATGAGGTCTATATGTTTACCGGAATTATAGAAAGTGTTGGAAAGGTTAAATCCATGCAGCCTACAGGCGGTGACATACGTTTGACGATAGAGTCTGATGATTTAGATTTTGGTGATGTAAAGTTAGGGGATTCTATTGCTTCAAACGGTATTTGTTTGACCGTCGTAGAGTTTGGTAGTAATCATTATTCTGTTGATGTCTCACGTGAAACGATTGCTCGTACAGCGCTTGAAGAGCTAAAAGCAGGTCATATTGTCAACTTAGAAAAGGCGATGCTCCCAACGACTCGTTTTGGGGGACATATCGTTGCCGGTCACGTTGACGGAGTAGGGGTGGTCAGTAAGCTACAACAAGATGCGCGCTCTATCTATATCGAAATTGAGATACCACAAGAATTGGCTCACTATACGGCGACTAAAGGTTCTATCACGGTTGATGGTATTAGCCTGACGACCAACCTTGTACGTGACAACATTGTCTCTTTAAATATCATTCCTCATACCGCGCAAGTGACCAATATCGCTAAGCACTGGCTGGTTGGCAGCAAAGTTAATATCGAAGTGGATATCGTTGCGCGCTACTTAGAACGTTTAATAAACAAGTCGCAAACTAGTGGCATGAATGCGCCAAGTCCGCAAAGCCAGATTACAGAAGCTTTTTTAGCGGATAATGGCTTTATGAAATAACAAATATTTTGTTAAATACTAGGGCGTGTCCTTATTAAGAGTTTGTTCATTCAGATTGAGGGCGCGCCCTAAGACAGTTATCAGAGCTATTGAAAATAACGAAAGCAGAATGAAGTGATAGTCGATAATAAGTGATAGATAGCTTATTCGGTTGTCATTAGGCTTTGCAAAACCGTCTGCAATTTATCTTTGTTGATAGGTTTGGCCAAAAAATCATCCATTCCTGCTAAGCGACAAGCCTCACGATCATCTTCTGTATTATTGGCAGTTAATGCGACGATAGGAATACTATCTCCTTGTGATCGTATGATTTGGGTAGCTTGCAAGCCATCCATAACTGGCATACGGCAATCCATAAGAATTAGGGCAATTTGTTGTCTCTGAACATCAAGTTGCTCTAAGGCTTGTCGGCCATTATCTGCAACCAAACAAGAATAGCCTAGTTTGTCCAATAGCTTACAAGTAATCTTTTGATTGGTCGAGTTATCATCGACAACTAAAACCAAAGGAGCTGTAGATGCTTCCTTAGTATTAATCTCTACAGTGAATTCCTTCTTACTCTCAAAATCGTCAATAGTATCTTTATTTTTCTGAGTAATGGTTGCTGGCTGTGCTAAACGTATTAGCTCAGATAGTAACAATGCAATATCTAAAGGTTTATTCAAAAATCCGTCAAATTTGTCCAATAACGAAGAAGTAATACTGCGTTCGGGCTTCATGCTTAATAAGAGTTTTGGTAAGGAAGTATTATTCAGTAAGTTATTAATAATCTTACTTTTTTCATTGTCATTGGGTTTCGCTGGGCTACCTGTTTTTGAGCTTTCAGTAGCCACTGAAAGATGAGCTGGTAAAAGGCTGTGAGTCTCATAATATTCATAATCTAGTAGCAATACTGGTTTTAGTATTTGTGCTTCCTTTTCTAGCTGCTCATATAACTGTTGCGCAGCAGCACTGTCTAAATTGGTATAGATACTGACAGGCAACGATAGATGTGAGCACACCTGCTGTAGAAATGTTGCGCAAATTTCTTGTTCAACAACAGCAATGAGGCGAATATGGGTTAGGCTGCTGTGGAAATGATATATCGGCTGATAAGTTGGCGTATGACAAGGTAAGTACAGAGAGAAGTTACTGCCTATGCCAAGCTCACTATCTAGTTGAATAAAGCCACCTAATAACTGTGCGAAGCTATTGGAGATAGCAAGACCGAGTCCTGTACCACCAAATTTTTGGCTAATTTGCTTATTTGCTTGATTGAAGTATGAAAAAAGTCTGTGTTGCTCAGAATCTGCAATGCCAATACCTGTGTCTTTGACGCTAAAGCGCATCCATTGATGGTTAGCCCCAGTATTAACGACCGTATTAGGTAGGCGGTTATCAGGCGCTAAGTTTTGGTTACGTGCAGCACTGGTTAAGGTGCGCTTACTGTTAAGACTAGTGATAAAACACATCTGCTCATAAGTAATGGGTTCAACAATTAACGCCACATAACCTGCTGGGGTGAATTTGATCGCATTATCTAGTAAGTTAAGCAGAATTTGGCGTAGGCGGTTGCCATCAGTGCTGACATAGCGCGGACAGTCAGGGGCAAAGAAGTACAATAAATTAATGCCTTGCCTGCGCGCGCTACCGACCATCAAATCACTAATATGTTGCCCAAGTTTAAAAATATCAGTAGGCTCATTGACGATATCAGCCTTACCTGCTTTTATTTTTGCCATGTCGAGCATATCGTTCAGCATCGCTAGCATTGACTGACTAGACTGACTCAACATGGATAGCACTTCTTGCTGACCTGGCGTTAAGCGATTCGCCTCTATCAACTCTAACGTACCAATAATTGCGTTTAGCGGGGTACGTAACTCATGACCAATAATAGATCTAAGTTTAGCAAATTCTTTTATTTGTAATTGCGCTTGCTGGTTTTGAAGCTGTAGGTCATCTACTTGTTTAACGAGCTTATCGACGTTATTGAGTAATACGGTAAAGCCATGAACTTGTCCGTGTGCCCCAAACCATGGAGTGATATGTAACTGATAAGCTTGTTTATCTTCTAAGCCATAAACTAACAGATTACGAGTAACGCGTAGAGTAGATAGTTTCTGTAATAGTTGTTGGGTCGCTTTATCACTGCCAGTCAAAAAATCCGTTAAGCTATAATTAGAATCACGCTGGAAAGCGGTAGTAAAAACTTGTTCAAAGCGCTGATTAAAAAAACTTATGTGACCTTGGCGCATGACCATAAGCATCGGTAAAGGAGCTTGATTAACCAAATGTTCCAAACGCTGGCTAAGCGTTTTGATGCGTCGATGATGATCGTGTAGCTGATAGCTGACCCGGCTTAGAGAATGACCTAAGCGCAAGAATTCAGGGGTGGTTGTTTCCTTTACAAACGGTGGCGGTAAATAGGCTTCCTTAGATGACATCGTCAGGCTTTCTGTATACTGTACTAACTGGTCCCAATTAGTCCGGCGTTTGAGCATATAAAGTAGTGCTAGACTAAACAACATAATTGCTGCCATCAAAGGCAACCAAAACCGGTAAGATATCCAGTTTATATCAAGAGGTTGATGGCGCAGTACTACATATATCTGATGACCACTTTCAACCTTAATTTTACCTGTCAGGGTATCATTATTTATCTGATATGAGCTTGTTGCAGTCTTAGATGTAGTCGTAAGTGTAGGAAGACTGATATTAGAAAATTGTTGCTCAAAAGGCTGAGTGTGACGATAGACGTATGTCTGCCCAGAAGGCATCATGAGAATTAGCTGATAACTGATATCCTGAAAAAAAGGTTTGGTGAGTATTTTTTCGATATCAGCCTCTGTCGGTACGGCATGATCAGTCGTTTCATGTTTCAGCGCCGTAAAAACAACTTGGCTATGTTCTTGGCTTTGGGTTTTGAGTGCCGAAAACATCATGGCATAGTATAAGACCAGCATTATCAGCAGCGTCAAGATGTAAAAGAAAAGCAGACGTTTTAATGACTGAAACTGTTGCATGGGGATATTATCCTATACCTGCGCGACAAGGTAGTGCGATGGTAAGCTAAAATAATCTACTCTAATAATTGGATGGTACGTTTTAACCGCTAGTTTTCACCTATAATTCTTGGATTTTATTGTTAAATTTTTTTAGGTTATTGTGATAAGCAGTAATATAGATTACTTATAGTAACAAATTTACTACCAGCATGGTTATGGCAATCGTACTAATTTAGCAGCTTAGCGAACTTTTAGGTCAGAAAAAAGAGGTTTATCTAGTCAAATATTTAAACATAATGTGATAAGTATGGGTTAATAGTTAGTTTTGATAAACTTATGTCGATATAGAATACATCAGTAATATAGATTGCAAATATAACCCAAAATAGACTGCTATGGTCTTGAACCACAATCATAGCACTACACTGTAAACTCACCTATAATGTCACGACTACTAATCTAATATGTAATATGGGTGTTATGACCACAATTAACTCTGCTTCTGACAGTATTGTACGACCCAATCGCTTGCGCATAGTGTTTGCAGGCACGCCGGAATTTGCCGCTTCTAGTCTTGAGTCATTAATTGCTCAGCAAGAGCGGCTTAATATAGATGTGGTCGCGGTATATACGCAGCCTGATCGGAAAGCGGGACGTGGCCAAAAGCTGGCTGCGTCTGCGGTCAAGCAAGTAGCGCTCACTCATGACATTCCTGTTGAACAGCCTGCTACCTTCAAAAAATCCAGCGCAGAAGGTATGGCCGCAAGGCAAACGTTATCAAGCTATCAGCCTGACGTGATGATCGTTGCAGCATATGGTCTTATTTTGCCCATTGGTGTGTTGACCACACCTACCTATGGTTGTCTAAATATTCATGCCTCACTACTGCCACGTTGGCGCGGTGCTGCACCTATCCATCGCGCGCTATTAGCAGGAGATTCTGAGACCGGCATTACCATCATGCAGATGGATAAGGGGCTGGATACCGGCGATATGCTCCATAAAGTAAGCTGTACTATCGCTGATAATGATACGGCGGCAAGCTTACATGATAAGTTAGCCGACTTAGGGGCAACTGCTATAAGCACTGTCCTACAAGATTTGCCAAGCTACCAAGCAAAAGCAATTGCCCAAGATGACAATCAAGCCAATTACGCTGAAAAGCTGGTAAAAACTGAGGGCGAAATTGATTGGACGCAATCTGCTAGCGTTATTGAGCGTCAAATTCGTGGTTTAACACCGTGGCCTGGTGCTTATACTTTTTTAGATGGTGCACGTGTAAAGATATTAGAAAGCTTAGCAGTTAATCCGTCGCAGCAAACGACAGAGCCAGCAGGCAAAGTTATTAGTGTTGGACGTAAAGCCATTTTAATAGCCTGTGGTAACAATCAGCAAACCGACGATAAAGAACAACCTGCTAGCACGCTCGCCATAACCAAATTACAGTTTGCTGGTAGCAAACCCGTTACCGCTGAGCAAGTCTGTCATGGCAATCAGCTTGATGATGGTGACCAGTTTACGACTGATTCGAAATAATTCAATTAAGCTTAATGTACTTTAATTATAAGCAATCCCACTTGCACAAGACGCTATCGATCATGCGTCAAGGAAATCAAATTTAATGAGACAAACCAGCACTGCGCCAAGAAATAATAAGCTCAAACGTTCAAGCAATCTCATTATGAATGGCAGCGTACGCGTACGAGTAATTCGCACCTTACTGGCTATTCAAAATGGTCAGTCGCTCTCAAGCGTTCTTGACCCATTGTTAAACAGTTTGCATGATGGCGATAAAGGCTTTGCACACGCCCTATTGCTAACCACTCTACGTCAATGGCATGCACTTGCACGATTGCTCGATAGCTTGGCAGATAATCCTATCGATGAGATTGAGGTGCGCACCACCATTCAAGTGGGCCTAGTACAACTGCTTTATTTAGAAGTCGCTGACCATGCGGCCATTCATGAAACGGTCGAAGCGGCGAAAGAAATCGAGTTTGCGCATGCGACAGGTCTTATCAATGCCATCTTACGTAAAGTAGCTAAGAACCCAAGCAAGTTCCGTAAGAAGTGCGACAAAAAGCATAGTCTACCGAATTGGCTAGCCTATCAGCTTAAGCAAGACTGGAGCGAGCAGTATGATGAGCTGACCCAAGGTTTACGCCAAGCTGCGCCGATGTTTTTACGGGTAAACTCAGGGGTTAGCTCAGTAGAGGATTATCAGCAAGCATTGGATGGTGCAGAGATAGAAGCGGATTTGGTTGAGCTAACCAGTGGTTTTAACTTAATGAGTTCGTCAGATACAGCCACGCCTACAACATTATCAACCAAAGGTCTTAGGTTACATCAAAGCACTGCAGTGAACGCTTTGCCTCATTTCGCTGAAGGTGCTGCCAGCGTACAAGATATGCATGCTCAACTTGCTGCGCCACTCATTCATACCGCTTTAATGAATAAAGTTAGTGCTGATAAGTCTAATACAGACATTGATTCAGACGCTGATAATAACCAGCTACACATTTTAGATGCTTGCGCTGCACCCGGCGGTAAACTGGCTCATTGGTTAGAACTATTGAGCTTAGATGAGTCGTTGTCGTTTCACGTGAAACAAGAAGATGCTGAAACGTCACCTGTGATTAATAACATCAAGGTAACGGCTATCGATAATGAAGCACCGCGTATCGAGCGTATTTATGAAAACTTACAGCGCCTAAATTTAACACAGCAAGACTTAGAGCAAGCTGAAAAAAACATCGCGCTCAATATTGTTTGTGCGGACGCCACGACATGGCAAGGGGCTGGTAAGAAAAAGAGCAAGCTCGTATTTGACGCTATATTACTAGACTCACCTTGTACAGCTACTGGGGTGATTCGTCGTCATCCTGATATCAGTATCTTGCGTACGGAAGAAGACGTCGAGCAAACCGCACTGTTACAAGCGGATATCTTGCATAATCTGTGGCCACAACTTAAAGTCGGTGGCTATCTATTATATGTGACTTGCTCTATCTTAAAGCAAGAAAACGTCGAACAAATGCAAGAGTTCCTCACTCACTATAACAATGCGACTGCCATTGAGTTTACCGAGGATTGCAACTGGGGCATCGCGCAAGCTATCGGTCGTCAGTGCTTACCGATTGATAATATGGGTGGCGATGGTTTTTATTATGCTTTGCTGCAAAAGACGGCTCAATAAAATACAATATTATAGAACCTCACTCTCAGCCTTCTAAATTCATTGATATAGGCTGGTGCTTACTAGCCAAGCATAAACCTTTGCGCAAGCAAAATGCTAGGCTAAAAACACTAGTCTACGATAGTTTATACGATGTTGAGACTCAGGTACTAATTCAGGTACTAAAGACTAACTTTAGACGTTTTAAGTAGGGAATAACCATGAAATATATCAGTACCCGTGGTCAGACAGCGCCGATGGATTTTAGTGATGTGCTCTTAATGGGGCTTGCACCTGACGGTGGCTTGATGTTGCCTGAACACTATCCAAATATCGATAATGCGACGCTTGATGAATGGCGTACGCTCAGCTATCCAGCGTTAGCGCTAGCTATCATGCAGCGCTTTGCTACCGATATTCCTTATGCTGATCTAAAAGATATTGTAGAGCGTACTTATACGACTGAGGTATTTGGTAGTGCAGAGATTACGCCAGTACGTAAGCTTGAAGATAATCTCTACATTTTAGGATTGTCCAACGGTCCAACGCTAGCGTTCAAAGATGTGGCGATGCAGTTTTTGGGCAATGCTTTTGAGTATGTACTTAAGCAAAAAGAGGCACGCATTACCATCATTGGTGCGACCAGCGGTGACACGGGTAGTGCGGCTGAATATGCACTGCGCGGTAAGGAAAACATCGAAGTCTTTATGCTGTCACCACATGGCAAAATGAGCGAATTCCAGCGCGCGCAAATGTATAGCTTAACGGATGACAATATTCATAATATCGCTATCGACGGTATGTTTGATGATTGCCAAGACATCGTCAAAGCCTTACAACAAGATGCAGAGTTTAAAGCCGCTTATAATTTAGGCACGGTCAACTCCATTAACTGGGGTCGTATCTTGGCGCAGATTGTTTACTACTTTAAAGCTTACTTTGCAGTGACAAATAGCAATGATGAACAAATCAGCTTTAGTATTCCTTCAGGTAACTTTGGTAATGTTTGCGCAGGTCACATTGCTCGTGAAATGGGGTTACCCATAGGGCGTTTAATCGTCGCGACCAATGAGAACGATGTGCTCAATGACTTCTTTAATCAAGGTGCTTACCAGCCACGTGCGACCGACAAAACCTACGTGACCTCTAGCCCTTCAATGGATATCTCCAAA
The DNA here is from genome assembly GCF_051970275.1 of Psychrobacter sp. ASPA161_9. Lineage (NCBI taxonomy): Bacteria > Pseudomonadati > Pseudomonadota > Gammaproteobacteria > Moraxellales > Moraxellaceae > Psychrobacter > Psychrobacter sp. ASPA161_9. The sequence continues at coordinate 145,336 of NZ_JBEFNI010000007.1, forward strand.
GCTTCTAACTTTGAGCGCTTTGTTTATCTATTACTAGAAAAAGACAGTGCGCGTGTTCATGAATTGTTTGAGGGTGTAAAATCAGGTCAAGGTTTTGATTTATCTGATGTGCTAGAAGCCGTTAATACCCGTTATGGCTTTGCTGCGGGCAAGTCTACCCACGCCGACCGTTTACAAACAATCAAATCTTTATATGAACAATATGGCGAATTGGTCGACCCACATACGGCTGATGGTATCAAAGTCGCCAAAGAGCTTCAGCAAGAGGGCGAAGTTATTATTTGCGCAGAGACTGCGTTGCCAGTCAAATTTGCAGAGACTATCGTTGAGGCTGTAGGTCAGATAGACATTGCTCGTCCTGCTCATACTGAAGGCTTAGAAGACTTACCGCAGCATGTGGTTATCTTGGATAATAAAGCAGAGTTGGTCGCTGAGCAGATTCGTCAACATGTACAACCAACTCCAGCCTAAATAATCCGTTTCACGTGAAACTTTGAATAGTTAACCAAAAGCCTCATTACCTAAATAATCTAGGTAGCGGGGCTTTTTAATGCTTGCTTAATAATAATGAATAAACCATGAATAGCACCACTCAAAAACCAGTATTACTGGTTGAAAATAGTAGGAAAAAAAGTCACGTATTCTCTTTCGGCATCGGTAAAACAGATTTTTTCAAATGAATCATTGATTGGTATTATGAGTGATATAGGTCTCATACATACCTCTTATCTATTCAAGAATCAATAAAATATTCTGCAGGTTAACTTTATGTAAACAGATGTCTAATTATATGCTAATGTGTATATAATTGTAATTTTAACTGTCTTGGCGATTAATCCACCAACTAGGTAACTTGTTGGATTCAATCTTGCAAGGATAAGTAATAAAACAACAAAAACCCTATTTACGCGGTACCTTAAAACTTGTGGATACAACCATGAAAATGAGCCTAAACTCTATAGCAAAAGCGCTGCTTATCACAGCTTTCAGTAGTGTAATGTTGATGAATACTGCTCAAGCTAATAACCCAGCCCCAACCATTAAAGCAGATGCGCCCAACCGCTATATTGTCAAAAAAGGCGATACTTTATGGGATATCTCAGGGCGTTATTTAGACAGCCCATGGCGCTGGAAAGAGATTTGGGCCACCAATAAGCAAATTAAAAACCCTAACCTTATTTATCCTAATGACGTACTCATTTTATGCGTCATTCAAGGTAAGACGTTAATTGGGGTCGATACAGGCGAAGGTTGTGCTGGTATCGAAAAGCAAATAACAGGCAATGTAGTCGTTAGCACGGTTGCGGTTACTTCAGTAGCCAATAGTATTCCACCGATTCCACGGGCAGCGATCCAGCACTGGTTAGATAAAACGATTATTGTGAATCCAAAAGATTTCAACACTACCCCTTATGTCTTGGCGTCCAAAAAGCGCAACCTGATTACTGCTAGTGGCGATAAGATTTATACCAAAGGAATTCCGCTTATCGTTGGACAACGTTATGGCGTATATCGTGAAGGTGAGCTGTATGTCGACCCCAGAACCCAAAAAGTTATTGGTCTTGAAGTCACCCAAGTAGCAACTGGCTTGGTAACTAGCGTTGAAGAGAACGGCGTAAGTAGTTTGCAACTTACCGACTCTTATGGCAAAGAAGTACGTGAAGGCGATCGCGTGTTTGTAGAGCTGGATAATTCTATTCCACCAGTGTTCTATCCTGAGCCTGCAACTGTAAATCGTGGTGGTTTGATTGTTCGGGTTATGGATTCAATCAGCTCAGCGGCAAAGGGTAGTGTGGTAGCTATCAATTTAGGTAGCACGCAAGGCGCCAAACCTGGTGATGTGCTGTCTGTCTACCAAAAAGGGCCTTTAGTACGTGATACTAAAGATAACGACACGCCTGTACGCTTGCCAAGCGAGCTGTCTGGTATGGTGATGGTATTCAACACTTTTGATGATATCAGTTACGCTTATGTTTTAAGCTCAGAGCTACCACTGAATGTTGGCGATCAACTGTTACCACCGCCTTATCTATAAAGCTTCTATAGCAATTATCTACGAGTAAAACAGTCATGACGGTACATTTACCTCCTTTATCAGTTGAACAGCGCGCTATATTGGCATTGTGGTATGAGGTAAATGCATCATTGTCTGCTTATCATAAGCTTATTACCTCTTTTGATGATGCACAGCTTGCTTGGCAGGCTACGGTAGAAGCATGGCGACAGTTAGGTATTCACCACACTCACCTCAAACGTCATGAACAGCCAGAGCAAACGCTCGCCAGTATCGATAAAATTCAGCAAGCGCTGATAGAGAAACGTTATAGCCTGCTATTTGCCGATCAACCCGATTATCCTGTTCAGCTCCTACAGATTTATGATCCGCCACCATTGCTATTTTATCGTGGTAATAGCGCGCGCTTGCAGCAAGCACAAATCGCTATCGTGGGTAGCCGAAAACCCACCGCCCATGCGCAAAAAATCACTTTTGATATAGCACAGTACTTAGCGCAGGCAGGTTACGTCGTCACAAGCGGCCTTGCAATGGGCGTCGATAAGCGGGCGCATTTAGGTGCGTTAGCTCAAACCGATCGTGAATATCAAGGTCGTACCGTTGGTGTCATGGGTACGGGTATTGATGTTTACTATCCCAATCATCATGATCAATTATTTGCTCAGATTATCGAGCAAGGTGGCTGTATTATCAGTGAGCTATTACCACACACGCAGCCGCACAAACATACTTTTCCGCGTCGTAACCGTTTAGTTGCTGGACTGAGCTTGGCGACGATTGTAACAGAGGCTACTGTTCAAAGCGGTTCGCTAATTACTGCGCGTCTAACCTCTGAGCAAGGCAAACAAGTCTTTGCGATTCCAAGTCATATTGATAATAGTAATGCTGAAGGCTGCCATCACCTGATACGTGAAGGCGCGACTTTGATTTATCATCCTAAGCAAGTGCTAGAAGATGTTAATGGTCAGCTGGATTATGATAGTAAAACCTATCAGTCAGTAAATATACTCAAATCTAACAGTAATCAATTGCAGAGCGTCCCGTCCTCTAGCTCTATAGACACTAGCGAAAATCTTGTCGCAAATGCTAGCCTACCGGCATCGTCTAATATCAAATCTCCTCGTAGCGCAATAGTCGTACCTGAGCACTTAAAGGTTGTTTATGATCAGCTTGATTGGCATGGACAAGATTTAGATGCGCTCTTAGTCACCACCGGGTTTGCACCGCCGCAGCTCATTGGGCAGTTGATGGAACTTGAATTGCTAGGTATCATCAACGTACTGGGTGGGCGTTATTTACGCGTCTAAAGTCATGTTTTATTTACCTTCAAACTTTTCTGTTTATCAATTTCTAAGTCGTTGAGCTGGGTACAGTTTTGGCAGTTTTCAAATTCTGTCGTCCTAGTCTTTCTTTATCCTGTGTTATTATTAGTGCTTAATCTTCTATTATCCTGAAGTATTCAAGTCATGAAACAATCCGCACCATTCATTACCGACTCTATCGTTCAAGCTGCTAAGTGGCTCAAAAAAGGGCAGCTACTTGCTTATCCAACTGAAAGCGTTTGGGGTATCGGCTGCGATGCTTATGACAAAGCGGCAGTTCAGCGTATTTTAGCTATCAAACAGCGTCCACAAGCAAAGGGCATGATCGTCATTACCGATAGCATAGAGCGATTAACACCTTTATTAGAGGTATTAGAAGATGCTCAACGTGAGCAAGTCGTGAAAAGCTGGCAGACAGATAACAATACTGATTATACTCAAGAGCAGCAAGCGCATACTTGGTTATTGCCTATTCCGAGCACACTTGCTACAAGCATACCTCCTTGGATAAGGGGTCAGCACCAAACTGTCGCTGTTAGAGTTATCGCTCACCCTATTATCCGTCAGTTATGCCAACAGATGGTAAGTGCTCATAATCCGTTTGGGCTATTAGTTTCCACAAGCTGTAATCCATCAGGGCAGCCCCCTGCTATGAGCTTTACTGATGCCTATGCTTATTTCGGCGAGCAAATCAGCTACTTAAAAGCTGAGACCCTAGGTTATACCTTACCAAGCCAAATTTGTGATGCAACCACAGGTCTCATCGTTCGTTAGGGGGTAGCAATCATTCAAACAGTCAGTATGATTACTTAATTTCACTATTGACAGAAATAAAAGAATGGCGCACTATGAGTCAAGAAGGCAGTTATAAATTCTAGAAAATAGTGAGTAGATATCAATCATGAAACTAAATCCTGTGACCGAAAAATTTATTTTACATTGGGGCGAAATGGGTTCGCAGTGGGGTGTCAATCGCACCATGTCACAAATTCATGCATTGTTATATATCATTGGTAAGCCGTTAGATGCTGAAGAAATCACCGAAACTCTTGGGGTTGCTCGCTCTAATGTTTCAAACAGTATTAAAGAATTGCAAAATTGGGGGTTGGTACAAAAGGTTTCGATATTAGGTGACAGGCGAGATCATTTTACGACCAATACTGATGTTTGGGAGCTCGCACGTATCATTGTAGTTGAACGCCAAAAGCGTGAGCTGGATCCAACAGTACAGTTTTTACAAGAACTGATGAATAGCCCTGAGTTTGAACATGAAAATAGCGAAGTAAAAGCACGTATTCGTGATACCCAAGAATTCGTTGATACAGTCACCACTTGGTCATCTGAGATGCTTAGACTACCGACTAGCGCCCTTAAAAAAGTTTTGAAACTAGGTGCGAGTATTAAAAAGGTTCTAGGATAATCTAACTATGTAAAAATAAAAAATTTTGAGTACATATTTCTGTTTTAACAGAAATTAATGTAATGATGTAGCGCTTATATAGACTCCCTTCATTAGCAGTAATGACAAATGGATGTGTGAAATGAAAGCAAATAAAACACATGGTAATAAAGAGCAAGCGATCAAAGATGCTGTTAGCTCAGTAGAGTGGAAAGACTTGCACCAGCTGACTCGCGGCCAAATTGCTTATAACCTTATTTTGCCTTATCCGTTTTTATTGCTGTCATGGTGGTTTGCCAGTCAATCTTGGTATGTACTAGCGTGCGGCGCGTCGTATCTGTTTTTTGCTGCGGCCTTTCGCCAAGCTCACGATGGTTATCACCATAGCTTAGGTACAGGTAAACGCATGACTACCGCCATATTACTGTTGCTTAGTGTGCTATTGATGACCAGCTTGCATAGCATTCGAGCTACTCATATGGCGCATCATCGTGACCCCCTAGGCGATAGTGATATTGAGGGCAGTCTAGCAAAAGTGTCATGGTGGCAAGCGATGTTGGGTGGCATAACCTATCGGTTCGATATCTATCGTCAAGGACTGCGTCTAAGCAATCGCCGCAATCAAAACTTGGCTTGGTTAGAGTTTGGCTTAATTGCTTTAGTCATCTTAGTTGCCCTTGTATTGACCACGCTTACTATCTCAACTCTTGCCATGTTAGCGCAAGTGTTGATGTATCACCTACTGACCATGACGTTGGCAAATGCTAGTGTCGGAATCATTGCTGTGTGGGGTGTGCATCATGATTGCGATGAAACGATAGCCCGCACTGAGCGTAACCCATTGGTCAACATACTAACTTTTAACTTACTCTATCACGTAGAGCATCATCTATTTCCTGCTGTGCCATCCAATCATTTACCTGAGTTAGCCAAGCGTTTGGATGCAGTAGCGCCACACCTGACCGATCAGCATGTATTGCCCAATATATCTGTTGTTATGGACTTTATAAATAATCGATGGAACAAAATAAAAGATAGCTATCATCATAGTAACGATGATGGTGAGTGTCCTATTCGTAAGCGCTTTGCATAGTAGGTAGGCTGGATAAAACTGAGATACTTATCTATTAATTATTCACGATGAATTCACTAACCACTACCGACGCTCTATACTTTATGTTGGGTTACTCAGTTTCCTTCCAGCGCTATTGACGGGTGTTATTATCGCCAGCAAAAAGATATGGCTTGGTGATCATAAAAGTATATGTATGTCTTTTTTAATTGGATTTATGACATCTGCATTTTATATGGGTTCAATCGTCATCTATTTAGGTATAAATTCATGGATAGAAATGGGAGTGTTGTTGGCTTTTATGTTTATCGTAGGTCTGTTCGGCGCTGTAAATGCTGTTATCGCTAGTTGCCTTGCTTTACCAAAAGTATGTAAAAGTGGTTTTGATATAACATCCGAAAAGGAAGAGGATAGTTACAAAGGATTAATTTCAACTGAATGCTAAGCAAAAGATATAGGGAGTAAGGCATGAATATTCTAATCAGTGGTGGCTCAGGATTCTTAGGTAGTGCATTTAGTCGTGAGCTGATGACACGTTACCGCGCACAGAATAAAGAGCTGCATATTACTTGGTTGACTCGTGATAGCAGCCAAGCACACCCTGACGATATCGCTATGATGACTTATGATGAGCTTGCAAAGACTGATAAAAGCTTCGATGTCGTTCTAAATCTAGCAGGTGCTGGGATTGCAGACTCGCGTTGGAGCGATACCCGTAAAGAGCAGCTAATGGCGAGCCGCGTTAAGCCTACCGAGTCAATATTAGCATTTATTGCACGCAGTAGCGCCAAGCCTAAACTGCTAGTTAGCGGTTCAGCGATTGGCTGGTATGGAGTGCAAGGTGATAAGCCATTGACTGAAAGTAGTAGTTTTGAGACGGATTTTGCTCATAAATTATGTGATGATTGGGAGCAGTTAGCGCTCAAGGCCACTGAACATGGCGTACCTGTGGCTATTGTGCGCACTGGTGTGGTGATTCATCCTGATGGCGGTATGCTGGGTAAGCTTTTAACACCGTTTAAGATGGGCGTCGGTGGACAATTGGGTGATGGCAATCAAATTATGAGCTGGGTCAGTCGTGAAGACTGGGTAGGGGCTGCGATATTTATCATTGAAAAGCATTGTACTGATTATACGAACGGTCAGACCACGCAGGATAACTCGCTAAAAACCACAAATGATACGCCAGCGCTGGTCTATAACCTCACTGCGCCTAACCCAGTAACCAATCATACTTTTACCAAAGCACTTGGATCATGGCTAAATCGTCCAACGTTTTTCACTTTGCCAGAGTTTTTGCTTAAGCTGATGTTCGGTGAGATGTCGACGCTACTGATTGATGGGCAAAGGGTATTGCCACAAGCATTACAGGACGCAGGATATGAGTTTAAGCAACCAACGTTTAAGCAGGCGTTAGAAGATCAGAAGTAGTGAAGATAGCAAAAATTATAGAAGGTAATACTGTTTCACGTGAAACCTATACAGTAGATATATATCCTAATAAGTCATTAGATTTTGTAAGGTAAGGATGATAAGAATAAAGGCTCGAACAAAGTTTTTGATAAAACTGGGGCATGTCATCATTTAGATTTTAAGACTACTAATTTTATAAATGTGCTAATTGATGACACGCTCTAATATTAGTAGGCAGAAAGTGGAATATCTATGAAAAAAGTTTCAGCAATACAGATTCGCATAAATTTGTTATAAGATGACGCCATCTTTATGCAATCAGATATTATTATGTGGTTTTTCTTTATTATCATTACCCAACTGCTGGCGTTAACCACAAGCGTTATCTTATGGTGGCTCATTAAGCCAAAACGTTCGATTATAAAAAAAGCAATTTTACCATCCATTTTCATCATTAATAATGTGGCGCTCGTTTATGGGCTTAGTGATTTTTGGCTCGCACCTTTTCATATCTATTTAGTCGTGGGTATTTTGCAAGGCTTTATGATCTATGCTGCGCTGATTACCGCCGCTATTGCTCTGATATATTATAAGTTATTGAAAGGTCAGCGCCGACCTAAGCTCATACGTAGTTTCGGGGTAATGATATATATTGGCATCGTAAGTTTAGCTGTGTTTAATGCCTACTCGCCAGTGGTACATCAGTTAACTGTTACGACAACCAAGCCATTGAATGAGCCAATAGATATTGCCTTAGTATCCGATACGCACTTAGGTAGATGGTTTGGCAATCGACAGATAGATAGGTTGGTCAATCTCATCGATGCTCAGGATGCTGACATGGTAGTGCTGGCAGGTGACATTATGAATGATACTACTATCTATTACGACAAAACCAATATGCATGAGCGATTGTCAAAACTGCGAGCGCCGCTTGGCGTGTATGCTGTATTAGGAAATCATGATTATTTAGGGTACGAAGAAGCAATCGCTGAAGCGGTAACAGATGCAGGTATCACAGTACTGGATAATGAGAGTGTATTGCTTAACGAGTCAGTGTGGTTAGTCGGGCGTTCAGACGATGTAGATTCTACACGCTTATCAGCATCAGAATTACTGTCGAAGGTTGATACCGATAAGCCGACTATATTTTTAGAGCATCGTCCTACAGCGCTAGAAGAGATCAGCGATTTACCCGTAGATTTGCACTTATCGGGACATACGCATGGCGGACAGATATTTCCATTGACGATGCTAAAACAGTGGTTTCAACCACTGGTACACGGTACCAAAAATATAGAAAATACGCAGTTTCTAGTATCTTCAGGCTATGGTTTTGGTCCTGTACCATTTAGGCTAGGAACGCGCTCTGAGATATGGATGATTAGGTTACAATCTGCTCCATAAACTGTTTAAATAAATGACCTAATGCCCATGCTAAAAGCCTCTACTATATAAGCATAGTAGAGGCTTTTTATACGTTACCAAACTTCCGCTTAAACTTTTTTGTCTTGTCTAAATTTCTTTAAATACCAAAATCACTCTGGAATTACTCATGCGCTACGCATTTTTTATCACCATTTTTGTACTGTTGCAGCTTTTTAGTTTAGGAGCTGCGCTAAGCTTACAATGGTGGTTACAGCCTTGGATTGATATCGCGCTACAAATTTTAATATGGATTGCTATATTTGCTATTACCAATAGCTTGCTGCTACTGAGTGTAAAAAGAGTGTTTGCAAACAGCTATCGCTGGGTGAGTAGTTGGATGTTGATTATGCATTTCATGGTACTAACCGCGTTGCTCACCAGCTTGTTATACGGAGGTTATGGGCTAATAGTAACCTTTACTGACTACCGTGTTCTTAATCCTTCGGTAGTGGCAACGGGGTTGCGAGTACTTGCTCTGGTTATTTTTATTGGTCTGTTCATTTATGCTTTATATAGCGCCTACGTACCTGTTGTACGTAAAAAAACTATTAGTATTAATAAACCGATGGTAAGGCAATTACGTATTGCGGTAGCTAGTGATTTACATATTGGTCGGCTATTTGGTGGCGATGCGATAGATAGGCTACGTCGCCTTGTCGTCCAGTCTGAAGCGGATATACTGTTAATGCCGGGCGATATTATGGATGATAATACCGAAGCATTTACAGCCTATGATATGCAGGCAAACTTAACTGAACTATGTGCTAGCCTGCCTTACGGGGTCTATGCGACATTAGGCAATCATGATTTATACGGGCATGAACAGCCTATTAGTCACTCACTGCGTAGTGCTGGCGTGCATTTATTGAACGATGATGTAGTCTGCCTGACGCATCAAGGTCAACCGATTTGGTTGGTTGGCCGTTTTGATAATCACAAACGTGAGCGCGTAGCGACGACAGAATTACTGGCGCAAGTAAATGTAGATGAGCCCATCATATTACTAGACCATCGTCCTAGTGATATCGTTGAACATAGCCAGCTACCCATTGATTTACAAGTATCAGGACATACTCATAATGGTCAAATATTTCCCGCTAATTTTATCGTCAGTGCTATTAACCGTCTAGGTTATGGTTATGAAGCCATTGGCAAAGGACACTTTGTGGTGTCATCCGGCTATGGTTTTTGGGGTATTCCATTTCGCTTGGGTTCGCGCTCAGAGATTTGGTTAATCACTCTTAGTGGTAAGTAATTGACGGACAAAGCTGGCAAACTTGTCAATAATACCAGCCGTCTCATGACCAAGACCTTTATGAATACTCATTAAATGAATGAAGCCATGCGGCGCGCCTAGCACAGTGTAGGTCTTAGTCGCGATACGACTATCTTGTAATTGGTCAGCATAAATCAAAGCCTCATCACGTAAGATATCTAATTCAGCCGCCACAATATAGCTTGGACACATGCGCGTGTTATTGCCGTGCATAGGCGATGTAAGCGGGTGTGAGCCTGACAAAGTACTATGTTGCATGTAGGCTGTGTCAAACACTTCCACATCATTGTAATCGAGCAATAACCCTTTACCGTATAGCGTCCAGCTAGGATAATTCGCTTCAATATCGGTGACAGGATAGAGAGGCAGTTGGGCTAGTGGACGAGGCAAGTCTTGCAACTTATTAATCATGTCTTCTTCATCTAACCCTAAATTTAACCATTGCGTAGCGTCTGGCGCAGTGATTTGTTGAGCGAGCAAGATTGCTAAGCAACCACCGGCACTGTCACCTGATAATACAATACGCGATGGCAATGCACCCAAAGTATGGCAGCGCTTAGCTAACCATTCATAAGCAGCTAGACAGTCTCTAAGAGCGGTTGGGGCAACATACTCTGGCGCCAATCGATAGTCAACACTGACCACCGACCAGCCTGTTTGTCTGCAGACTGCGTGACAAAACTCATGATGAGTATCAAGGTCGCCAATACAAAACCCGCCGCCATGAAAGAACAACATGACTGTTTTATCGCGGTTAGTTTCATCAACACTTTGCCCATGCTGCTGATAACAGCGCACCGTCATATCATCGCCGTCAGCGTTAGCTATTATTTCATCTTGCCAGCGAACCGTTGCGCCAGTTTCTGCCTTACGTTGTGTGCTAGTTTTCGCGTTATTTTTTGCGTTGATTTCTGCATTATCTTTAATCGGCAGCTTTAAATCATTATCCAGTTGTTGCCAGACGTTTGGCGCTTGCATAGCGACTGCGTCAGCTGCAAATTTATGTCGTAACGTAGTCAGTTTATCGATACGTAGCGGGCGCTTAAGCTTATTATTTAGCGCTATAATCAAACGCAAGTGGGCATCAGCATGTGGGTATTGCTTAGTGTTAGAACCCTGTAAAGAGGTATTAAGCCTTTCAAGTAGGGGCGTAGGCAGATAGCCGAGACCTTTTAGCACATAGTGAAATGCATGCTTTTGATAGCGCGCTTTTGAGTGGTGAATATCACTAGAAAGGCTATTGTTTAGATGATTAATTAGCAGTTTACTATCTTTTGCTGAACTGCCTTTTGATGGACTACGCTCTGATGCATCACTGCTTGCTCGACTGCGTAGCGCTTTTATTGTATTAGCAATTTTACTTACCAGTACATTTATGGATGGAATTGGTAGGACTGGCGTAATATTCCTTAGTAAATTCAACCAAGTGAGAGAATGAGTTCGAAAATATATAAAGGTTAGCAGCCTATGACAGATAATAAAATTATCATGTTGTTGAGCCACTTACTCTCAGCTTTTAGTATCTTTTAAGTCCATCGTTGTCTATTAAAGCTCATTATTTCATCAAAAGCTAAAAATTCATCTTGTTTAGGCTTGAAATTTGCCCCTATGGCCTTTATCAAGCAGCTATCAGAACATAATTATACCAAGCGGTTATTTCCAACAAATCCATTTATAACAAATCCGCGCTTAGCGGTTTTATTTTACATTAAGTTTAAGACTCATTAATAAAATCATAAGGAGCTATCATGACTGAACAAGCACCCAACCACGAGTTTGACGCAAATGACCCAAAAGCGGCACAGAGCAATATCGACCGTGATGAAAGCATTTTAGAGGAAACTATGAAAGAGTTTAATCCAGGAAATAACTCTGGCGAAGACAATACTATCGAAAACGATATCGATATCGATGCTTTTCACACGCGTATCGCTGAGCTTGAAGGTGAGGTCAAACAAGCTAAAGAAGGTACCGCTCGAGCCAATGCTGAAGCTTACAATGCGCAAAAGCGTATGGAGCAAGAAGCGGATAAAAGCAAAAAATTCGCTTTGCAAAAATTTGCTAAAGAATTGTTAGAGGTCGTCGATAACCTAGAGCGTGCTGTCGAGATGGCTGATCCTGAAGATCCAGTCGCTGAAGGTGTTAAATTGACTCATAAAGCGCTGCTAACCGTACTCAATAAGCATGGCGTAGAAGTGGTTGATCCACAAGGCGAGAAGTTTAATGCTGATTTCCATGAAGCAGTAGGTATTGACCCAGAAGCAGAAGCGGATATCGTTGGCACTGTGTTGCAAAAAGGCTATAACTTAAATGGTCGCCTATTGCGTCCCGCTATGGTACGTGTCGGTCAGTAATCGAAGTGGGAATGAAGGTAAGCCTTAGCAAAAGTAGGGATATTCACAAAACTTCACACAAAACCGAGTTAATGTACTGTCATCGACTTGAAAAACCATAAACGTAAACCGATATAAAGCAACAAGTGACCACTTAAGGTCTGATATACCAAGTCTAGTCGCATTTATTCAGTACAGCTCAATAGTATGAACAATAAATGCGCCTAGCAACCAATATGCAAAGTAGCTTATATATAAAGTAGCTTAGATAAGCAGCAATCTTATAAACAGTAATCTAGAATAAATTTGGAGTAATTAATTATGGGTAAAGTAATTGGTATTGATTTAGGTACAACTAACTCGTGTGTAGCCGTAATGGAAGGTGATAAAGTTAAAATCATCGAAAACGCTGAAGGTACACGTACTACACCATCTATCGTCGCTTATAAAGATGACGAAACGCTTGTTGGTCAGTCAGCCAAGCGTCAAGCAGTCACCAACCCAAACAACACTTTGTTTGCAATCAAACGTCTGATCGGTCGTCGTTTTGATGACAAAGTTGTGCAAAAAGACATCGGCATGGTGCCATACAAAATCGCTAAAGCTGATAATGGCGATGCTTGGGTCGAAGTTAACGGTAAGAAATTAGCACCACCACAAGTTTCTGCTGAAATCTTGAAAAAAATGAAAAAGACCGCCGAAGACTATCTTGGTGAAAGTGTGACTGAAGCGGTTATTACCGTACCAGCTTACTTTAACGATTCACAGCGCCAAGCAACTAAAGATGCGGGTAAAATCGCTGGTCTTGATGTAAAGCGTATTATCAACGAGCCAACAGCGGCTGCACTTGCTTATGGTATGGACAAAAAGCAAGGCGATAGCACGGTTGCTGTTTATGACTTAGGTGGCGGTACGTTTGACGTATCAATCATCGAAATCGCTGACGTTGATGGCGAGCAGCAGTTTGAAGTACTAGCAACCAATGGTGATACATTCCTTGGTGGTGAAGACTTTGACTCAGCTTTGATTGAATATTTAGTTGCTGAATTCAAAAAAGAGCAAGACGTGAACCTTAAAGGTGACTCTCTTGCGATGCAGCGTCTAAAAGAAGCGGCAGAGAAAGCTAAAATTGAGTTATCAAGCGCGCAAAGCACTGAAGTGAACTTGCCATATATTACTGCTGATAGCAGTGGTCCTAAGCATTTAGTCGTCACTATCAGTCGCTCAAAACTAGAGAGCCTCACTGAAGAGCTAGTTCAGCGCACGATGGGTCCTTGTAAGATTTCTCTTGAAGATGCTGGTATTAAACTCAGCGATATCGACGATGTTATCTTAGTCGGTGGTCAGACTCGTATGCCACTAGTACAGAAAAAAGTACAAGAATTTTTCGGTCAAGAGCCACGTAAAGACGTGAACCCTGACGAAGCAGTAGCCGCTGGTGCAGCGATTCAAGGTGCGGTATTGTCTGGTGACAAAACTGACGTACTATTGCTTGATGTTACGCCATTGACACTAGGTATCGAAACGATGGGCGGTGTAATGACGCCTGTTATTGAGAAAAACACCATGATTCCTACCAAGAAATCACAGGTATTCTCAACGGCAGAAGACAACCAGCCAGCAGTAACGATTCAGGTGTATCAAGGTGAGCGTAAAATCGCCAATCAAAACAAACAGCTTGGACGTTTTGATTTGACTGAGATTCCACCAGCGCCACGCGGTTTACCACAGATCGAAGTAACTTTTGATATCAACGCTGACGGTATCATGAACATCTCAGCAACTGACAAAGGTACTGGTAAAGCACAAAGCATCCAGATCAAAGCAGACTCTGGCTTGACGGATGAAGAAGTTGAACAAATGGTGCGTGACGCTGAAGCCAACGCTGAAGAAGACGAGAAATTTGCTAACTTAGCGCAAGTTCGTAACGAAGCTGATGGTCGTATCCATGCGGTTCAAAAAGCATTGAAAGAAGCTGAAGACAAAGTGACTGATGAAGAAAAATCAACAGTAGAAACCGCTATCTCTGAGCTTGAAACAGCTGCTAAAGAAGATGATCATGATGACATCAAAGCGAAGCTTGAAGCGTTAGACAATGCTTTCTTGCCAGTCAGTCAGAAGATTTATGCTGAAGCCGGTGCTGGCGCTGAAGGTATGGATCCAAGTCAGTTCCAACAAGGAGCTGAATCAGCTGATAGTAACCAAGCTGATGATGACGTGGTCGATGCTGAGTTTACTGAAGTAAACGAAGACAAAAAATAAGAACTTATATAATCATAAGTAATTAAATTAAAAAAACGCATCCTTCGGGGTGCGTTTTTTTTATGGTTATTATCATTACTACACGATACGTCGTGTTTTTATGGTTTAAAAGCATTCACTGTCAGTACCTCATAAGTCAAATTAACGTAAGCCTGACCATCTTCATCTTGTGCTGAAAAATGCTGCCAATAATCCAGCTCAAATTGTTTTAAACGTGCTTTTGTCCATATAAAAGGTTGGGAGTTAGTAGATTGGGTCTGCGTTAGATTGGTCGACACTCCTGTCAGTTTCATATGTTTCAATATAGCGTATGGATTAGCAAACGGTAAATCAAAGCGCTGAGTCGATAGCTGAATTTTCTCAAAGCCGGCATCAGCCAGTGCAAATCGCCATTCATCAATATCTGGATAGTGTAGTCCTTGACCAGTTAATGCTTTAACTTGGAGAAAGTTATTTGAAGTAAAGGTATTAAATAACAATTGACCTTTAGCTTGTAAGCACAATGCTGATTGCACTACAAAACTTAAAGGGTTATCAAACCACTGTATCGCATTGGCACTAATGATCAAGCTATGTAGTCTCTCGAAATCCATCGTCTCAGCATCACCAATCGCTATTTTGGCGGTTGGTAAAATTGATTGCAATGTAGTAGCTTGTTCCGTGCACAACTCATTGATAAGCCAATGCTGACTTTGAATACATGCCGCTAGTAGGCGTGTCATTTGACCGGTGCCTGCACCAATTTCTAACACACTATCTTGTCTGTTATGAGCAATACTGGCCAATAAATACTGACAGACTTGCTGCTGAATATTGGCATGTTGGTCATAGTCGCTGGCATTAGAAAAATGACGAGCGATGGTCTGTTTTCTGGCGCTGAAGTTATAAGGTGTGGCGAGCATTTCCATATTGTTTATCACATCCAAGTAAGTCAATTGTCGCTTGATATAGTCAATCCTATCTAAATCGGATACGGTGTCAGGCGCTCTCAGTCTACTATTAGCAGTACTTGTACTCGCCTTCCTAGTATTCAAATTATCTTTGAGCGACTCTATATAGTTAGCCTTCTACTGCATAATAGAATCATAATTGTTGTATCAACCGATCGCAGTCTTCATTCGTCAGTTTGGCATTCATGACTAAACGAATACGAGCTGTGTTTGCAGGAACGGTAGGCGGTCTGATAGGCAATGCGTAAAATCCCGCCGCTTGCAGTTGTTGCGCTTTGGCCAGAGCACGCCCATTATCGCCCAATATATAGGGAACAATAGGTGAATCATAGCTTATATTTTGGGTAGTTGACGACACAGGATGTAGGTGATTGATGGCTTGACTAAGTTTCATAGATAACTGTGCTAGATGTGTGCGTTGATCATTTAGTTTTGGCATCTTTGCCAAGATAAAGCGTGTCCATGCATGATTGATAGGAGGGAGCGCAGTACTAAAAATCAGCGGGCGCATGGTGTTAATCAGCCATTGCTTGACGACATCATCACACATTATATAAGCACCAACTGAAGCAAATGCTTTACCAAAGGTACCGACCAAATAATCAATATCAGCCAAGGTATGTGTTTCTTCTGCCAATCCTAGACCTGTATCGCCCAATACTCCAACAGCATGTGCTTCATCGACATAAAGCTCAATGCGAGAATCTTTGGCTTTTAATTGCACTAACCGAAGCAAATCAGCACGGTCACCATCCATACTAAAAATACTTTCAGTGACAATAATAATGCGCTCAACAGTTGGATCTGCTTGCGCAATAAATTTAGCTAAATGCTCATAATCATTATGACGGTAGCGACGATAAGTGACCATCTTGCTTTGGCTCAAACGTAGTCCATCGATGATACTGGCATGTACCAGTTTGTCTGCCAAAATAAGGGTCTTGATTGGTAGCGCCGTTAGTGCTGGCAAGATACCAATATTAGCATGATAGCCGCTGTTCAATACCAACACCGATTTTAACTTATCTGCATTTTGTTTGCGGACGGCTGCCTGATACCAATTCTGCAACTCAGATTCTAGTGCTTGCAACTGTGTATCATTCCCTGTGAGCAACCGTGAGGAAGTGGCACTCATCTTAGGTAGCTGTGCCAATGGCAACTTTTCTACTTTATTGAGGAACTCAGTTTGCAACTCAATGTCGCAGCCTAGGCCTAGATAGTCGTTACTGGCAATATTAAGTAGAGTGTTGCCTTGGTTAATTACGTAACGTCCCTGATGTTCTAGGCTTGGTAAACGACGATATTGCTGCTGGGATTTCAAGTGTGTCAATGATTCTTGCAATTGCGCCACTATAAAACTTGCCATATTTATATATTCCTTTACCTTACTTATAATTTTTGGCATTAATTATCTAACTAATAAGTGGGAAGTATTGCACAAAATAGCTACTTGTAACAAAAAATTTCATATCTTGGTGTTTGTAACCAGAGTGATGATAAACACTTGCAAATCTTAACCCTCATACTATTAAACACTGACAGAGTCTTTGAAATAGTTTGTTACTATGTACTCATCGTTAGCAAACAAGGCGATATGGCTATAACAGCCAACACTAATAACTAACTTGTTTGTCAAATTTCGTTTCAAGGAGATAACAATGAAAACTCTACAAAAAACTCTACTTGCGTTAGCAGCTGGTTCTTTATTAAGCGTGAGCGCACAAGCCGCTGTATCTTATGGTAATGGCTACACTGGTCAACCATACGTTGGTGTGAAAGTTGGTCAGTTCGACTTAGATCGTTCTGGTACAGATGATCCAACAGCATACGGTGTTTATGGCGGTTATAACTTTGACCCTAACTTCGGTATTGAAGCTGAATATGTAGGTTCAGATGATGCTGATTACTATAACGGTGAAGTTGATGCCAAAACTTATGGCGCATATGGTACTTATCGTTATGCTTTCCCAAATACCGGCTTATATGCCAAAGGTAAATTAGGTGTCGCTAAAACTGAAGTAGAAGGCAAAGGTACTTTGACACGTAATTTCTCTGATAGTGATACCAGTATTGCTGGTGGTGTAGGTCTTGGTTACTCAGTTAACTCAGACTTTAGTGTCGAAGCTGAATACGACATGCTAGGTAATGATGCAGACCTTATGACAGTCGGCGCTCAATTGAAATTCTAAGCTTGTTAGCGAATAAACCAAAAAGTATAAGCTTCAAGATTTAGTAAAACAAAAAAACGATCACTCAATGTGGTCGTTTTTTTTGTTTAAATTTATTTGAAAACTATATCTTCATAAACCAAGCTACATCATTCCCATGAATGACAATACTGTATTGATTTTTAAGACATTATTAAGCGACAAAATGTGCTACATTAAAAGCTAGAACTGCAAAGGAGGGTACGCTGATGATTGAGACTATTTGGATGATTGAACCTTGGCACTGGCTGGTATTGGGCTTTTTATTAATGATTGCTGAGATATTTATCCCTACCTTTGCAAGCCTTTGGTTTGGCGCTGCTGCTATTATCGTTGCTGCTCTGTCATGGTTATTACCTGTCCCCTTAATATTACAAGTTATTATTTGGCTAGCTTTGTCGGTATTGTTCATGTTTGCTTGGGTTAAATATATTAAGCCATTATCGATAGACCGTACAAAAGCTGGATTGGGTGGCAGTGTGATTATCGGTGAAACTGGTATGATTGTCGTTAAGCCGCAAGCGGGTAAACTTGGAATGGTACGTTTCAATGTACCTATTGTGGGTGCAGATGAATGGCCATGCCGGACACATGATGAAACGGTCGAAGTAGGTGATCGAGTTATTGTCACTGATATCAGTGGTAATGAGTTGATCGTCGCGCCAACTAAGCGTATAGAAGCACCTATCGTTAATCAGCCTAATATTGCCCCTGTTGTTGGCAGTCGTCCTGTCGCAAGTAAAGCTCAGGTTAATAGGTTAAATCTTAATAAACCTGGTCTTGATAGAGATCGTCTTAAAAAAAAGTTTACAGATAAGTAAGCGGTCTCAGCACTTTATTGGCAACGTTTATTTAGTAGCATGAGATATTGTTTTCTTTTCAGCATAGCAATTACTTGCAAGATCGTAAGATACATCGGAGTTGTAGAGATTAAATAAATAAGACATTGCTGCACCATTTATGGCAATGGTTCAAGGAGAGCATTATGAATAGCATCGTGAGTAGCATGAATAGTATTAGTATCGTTATGCTGGTATTAGTTGCTTTAATTGCCCTGACCGTCTTTAAGGGAGTGCGTATCGTACCGCAAGGCTATAAATGGATCGTGCAGCGTTTAGGCAAATATAATCAAACGCTAGAGCCTGGTTTAACGCTGATTATTCCTTTTATTGATACGGTGTCCTATAAAGTAACGACAAAAGATATTGTATTAGATATTCCGTCACAAGAAGTGATTACCCGCGACAACGTGGTAATTATTGCTAACGCGGTTGCTTATATTAATATCGTACGTCCTGATAAAGCAGTTTATGGTATCGAAGATTATGAATATGGTATTCGCAATCTAGTACAAACCTCATTGCGTTCAATCATCGGTGAGATGGATTTGGACAGCGCATTATCTAGTCGTGATGAGATCAAAGCATTGCTCAAGCATGCGATTTCAGAAGATATCGCTGACTGGGGCATCACGCTAAAAACGGTAGAGATTCAAGATATTAACCCTTCACAAACCATGCAAGCATCTATGGAAGAGCAAGCGGCGGCAGAGCGTCTACGTCGTGCGACAGTGACGCGTGCCGATGGTCAAAAGCAGGCTGCTATCTTGGAAGCGGATGGTCGCCTAGAGGCTTCACGTCGTGATGCGGAAGCGCAAGTCGTACTGGCTAAAGGGTCTGAAGAGTCGATTCGTCTTATTACCGCTGCCATGGGAGATGAAGAGATGCCGATTGTCTACTTGCTTGGTGAGCAGTATATCAAGTCGATTCGTCAGTTGGCTGAATCTAATAATTCGAAAATGGTAGTATTACCCGCTGATATCCTAAGTACGGTTAAGGGTATGGTTGGTGATAAATTGAAAGTTTAACAGACGATAGACGACTATAAACGTACACGAAAAAGACCTCAGTTGAGGTCTTTTTTATGGCTACTTTTTAATTTAGAAGATAATAAAATCAAATAACTTTAGAAAAGCGATTTTTATGCTTCTTATCAAGATATTCATCAAACACCATGGCCACGTTACGACCAAGCAGACGACCTTTTGGTAATACGCGAATACCGGCGGCATCCATATCGATGAGCTTATCTTCTTGCATCTCGCCCAACTGTTGAATTTCATCAATAAAGTAAGTAATAGCATCGATACCGAATTTTTGATTGACGTCTCTAAAGTCGATATAGTCGTGACAGAGTAAGTTCATAATCACATATTCACGTAAGCGATCCTTTATTGACGTTTTAATAACTTTTACCGCCGGCATGATAGCAGGGTTGTTTTGCGCCGCATCGATACTGGCTTGATAAGCTTGTAGATCCGTATCGTTTTGTAGGATATAGCGGGTGTTGGTATTGGCAATTTGACTGATGGATGAGACGCCAAAACCTAGCAAATCACAGTCGCCCATGATGGTATAACCTTGGAAGTTACGATGTAATTTGCCTTCACGCTGTGCGACAGCCAGCTCGTCATCAGGCTTAGCAAAGTGGTCAATACCGATATATTGATAACCAGCTTCGGTCAGCGTATTGATGGTGTTGCCAAGCATAGCGAGCTTCGCAGCTGGATCTGGCAAATCATCATCTTTAATTTGACGTTGGGCTTTAAAGCGCTCAGGCAGATGTGCATAATTAAATACCGACAGACGATCTGGCGACATCTCGATAATGCGGCGTACCGTTTTATCCAAGGTAGCAGGCGTTTGATGCGGCAGACCATAAATCAGGTCAATATTAATAGAGTGAAAGCCCAATTCGCGCGCTTCAGTGAGCACGTTTTCAATCAACTCTGCTGAATGCACGCGATTGACCGCGATTTGTACCATCTCATCTAAGTCCTGCACCCCTAAACTTACTCGGTTAAAACCGAGGTTGCGTAATACTTTTAAGGTCTCACCACTTAGCTCACGTGGATCAATCTCAATAGAGTAGTCGCCTTCATCTTCAGGTAAAAACTCAAACTGCGTCTGCAAAAACTCCCACAGCTGTACCATCTCTGCATCACGCAAAAACGTTGGCGTACCACCGCCTAAATGTAGCTGCTTGACGAGTGGTTTATCACTATCATCTGGCGTAGCTAATAAGCGACGTTTGTGCTTAATCTCAGCGATTAAATACTGCAGATAATCGCCTGAGTCGCTATTTTTTTTGGTGATAATTTTATTACAGGCGCAGTAGTAGCAAAGATGACGACAGAATGGAATATGGAAATATAGTGATAGTGGGGCACGAGCTTCACGATTCTGCAGGATTTTTGTCTCAAGTCCCTCTGGCATCGGTGAGAACTCTAAAGCGGTCGGGTAAGAAGTATAACGCGGCCCTGAGCGGTTGTATTTATTTATAATCGCTTCATCGAATGCGGGTAGCTGCTTAGTCATGATGCTGCCGCGCGTACTGGCATACGGATTGTCAGGCTGCATGACAGGGCGTACCGTAGTCGGCTGCTCATTAGCATGGTTGTAAGGCTGCTGGGTGTTAATGTTCACTTCACTCATGGGGCATTCCTTATACCAAATCCATCTATCTAAGATAAAAATAGCCATACTTTAAAGGCTAAAACATGGTCTATCAAAGTTTTTGATAGGGTATTAATGGCTAAATATATAGCGACTATTATAGCAAATCCTTACTATTATTGTGGTGGTTGATTGGTTTTTGTACCCCCACACTTGACTCGATAGCTATGAATTAATTGTTTAAAAAATTATTGTCCAAAAAAGACTGTAAATGTTGGCGCTCACTGATTGTCAATTCGTCTTCTGCCACTCTGATTTAACCTCATAGCATAGAATAAGGGCTAATAGTCTATTTAGTTTTTAGAAAACTACGGACGTTGTTGATCAGTTATTAGATATAATTTTTCGATAATAAGCAAAGAACCCCAGAGTTTATCTGAGGTCTTATGTATGTCTTTATAATACTTACTTCAATTTACTCTAGAGCTATTCTCTTAATTTAATCTTATTACCAACCGCTTGATTGGAGATTTCACTAGCGCTAAAAGGTAGGCGAATCCACTCTTTATTCGAGTAGCGACGCGTTTGGTCACGGTGATACGGTCTTGTGGTATCCGCCGATTGCGAGTAGGCCAGCAACGCTTCTACAACAGGCCCTTTATCATCAAAGGTCACTGTCTGCATATAAGTTGGACCGTTACTAATTGGTTTATAGGTACCATCCTCATTTAAACCTTGACCTTGTGCAACGTTGAATATTCCTTCACGTCCCAGCCCGCCATGCATAGGGATTTTTGCGTTGTTCATGCCTGCATCGATTACATATTGTAGATCCGCTAACTTGGCATCAAGGGCTATGTTTTTGCCATTAAAAAACGCGATTGAATCACCTAAAGCTTTACGCGTATCACTATCGATGATTAAATCGCGAGGCGTATTGAGCGGATCATTCATATCAAATTTAACATTAAACGCAGCATCAGTTGTTTCAGTGAAGTTGACATTACGCCAAAACTCTCTAAATACGTGAGCGCCTTTGCTATCAAGGTTGTCACGACGATCCCAGTTGGTTAGCACGTTACAAGCTTGAGTAGCATCGATGGTTGCACCACTAGTTAACGGCATGATTGGATTGGCATTACAATCCGCTAATACATCGTCAAGTACCAACTCGGCAACATAACTGCGATTGCCATAAACGACATCTTGAAGGTTGTCTACAGTAAATTTAGTACCACCAAGACCGTCCGAATTGTCGAGTCGATCTAGTATCTGCTCAAATGCCATGCGAGTACGCATCAGCAGCGGCACACCGTTTACAGGATTAGGCCCTACAAATGGCTGCAAGCGTCGACGTAGCAGTGGTGAAAAACCAGTTAGTGGCTCTTCAGGGTTGCTCAACCAATAACTGTCATTTGAGTTGGCGACATAGTCATTACGAATTAAGAATGGCAAGTTTGAGCGTCCAAAGATGCCCGCTTGTGGTGAGTCTGCATCATTACCCCATTCACAGTCAGCCGTGCTGCCGTTTAGTGCTGGCAAGTCGAAGCTAACCAACGCTTGTAGATATGGTTGATTGGTAATACAGGTATTTAATTTTTGTGCCGTAACATGAGGTACTGTCGAGATATCAGCGTAAAGTGCTTTGCCATTTCTGTCAGTGGCAATGGTATTAACAAACCCTAAGCCCACGATATCTTGCATACTATCTTTTAAATCTTCAACACTGGTGGCTTTGTTCATGCCCAGCCATTGATTAAGTGATCGTGGGTTCTCCGATGCTGCATCACGAATCGTAAATGCCAAATTATTAGCACCCCAAGCTGGCAAGCCACCGTTAACCTTATCAACCGCTAGCATAGGACCAAAATGCGAAAGATAGATGGGCTGCACCAACGTTTCATTATTAGGCAATTGGATAGTCACATCGACCTTCTCGATGTCACGTTGTTCGACACTACCGTCACTATTTTTATAGTTGTACTTCATGGGGTCGCCGTTCACTAGGCTCAACTGATAAAGAGTAAAGCGTTTGGCGGTAGAAACAGTATGACTCCAAGCGACATCTTTGTTAAAGCCGATATTGGGGAACGGTTGACCTTGTTGGGCAGCACCCATGACATCAAGCTCACCGGGTAAGGTAAGATGGAATTGATAAAAGCGCTGGACTCCATTCCACGGCTCGTGTGGATTGCCATATAGTATACCGCTTTTGGTATCGGTCACATCTTTGCCTAACGCATAAGCATTACTGCCGCCATCTAGTACATTGATGGTGGTCATATCAAATTCAACTTCGGGTTCTGGGCCAATAGAACGCATTCTAGAGCTACTCATTATGCTGTTCTGTGCTGGTGGCGTTGCTGCAACGATTGGACCGACAAAGTTGGATAATCCACCGCGCAAGTTGGCTTTACCATAAAGAGCTAGCAAATCATCGACACTGATTTCACGTACCCATTTAGCTCCGGCACAATCAGGGTCAAGATTCGCCACGCCTTTATCGCGTAAATAGCGACTATAGCCAGCAGCATAGCCTTTGACAGCGTCGATTACTTCTGGGTCTTGAGCCGCTAAGAATTCAGCACGTCGGGTTTGGGAGTTATACCACGTATAAAAGATGTCACTAGCGACGTTACCGTCATCTTCTAAATAAAGCATGCTCTGACCATTGGCAATCACAATTTCACGCGCCAACGAGCAGATATTATCTTCAGCAAAAGCATAGCCTACACCGTAGCCTAGACCTTTATAATTCTTAGCAGTGATATGTGGTATGCCGAATTCAGTACGCTGGATATCTGCTGAATACGTCACAGAAGGAATGTAAGAGTTATCATCGTCATCTCCGAAACAGCCGGACAATCCTAATGATACTGCTACCGTCAATAGCGTGAGTGTGCATACACGCTGATTAGGCACTTTGATGCTCATAAGCTTACCCATCCATGGTTAATTGGTGTTATGTAAAGCTGTGGCAAAAGCTAACCATTAAGCTTTACATGATCAATACATTCCTTTTATTGCCAATAATGCTCTTGCTGGTCTTCAATATTTCAGGTTCAGGTTCAGGTTCAGGTTCAGGTTCAGGTTCAGGTTCAGGTTCAGGTTCAGGTTCAGGTTCAGGTTCAGGTTCAGGTTCAGGTTCAGGTTCAGGTTCAGGTTCAGGTTCAGGTTCAGGTTTTAGAATGTCCTTATACCAGTACCAACAGTCATAAGAAGTTATCAATGAAGTGTAAGCCGTAAGTCTTTGTTAAATAAGATTAAGCATAAGAGCACTTGTTTATCATATACCAACTTTAATTGTCTTTGCTAGCAAATTAATGAAGCTATTTAGGGTATAAATTTTCTATCGTTTGGCTTATATCTAGAAGCGAGTTTCTTTTCTAAAATGTTAAACAACAAAAACTTAGACTGCTATCACGCATTTCATACAGTAACTAATGAATTATCTTAATTCCAAACTCGTAATTTCAGACCATTGCAACTTGATACGTTTATAAACAATAAAACACGACATTTGCGCGTTGATAAATAATGCTCTATTATCAATAGCTCTCTATATTAGGAAACGCTGATGTCGTTTGCCCAAGTCTATACCCGTTCAGTCGTCGGTTTGCATGCCCCAAAGGTCATCATTGAAGTTCATTTGTCGCAAGGCCTGCCAGCGTTAACGATTGTGGGTCTACCAGAAGCCGCCGTACGCGAGAGCAAAGATAGAGTGCGCTCGGCGATTCTTAATTCAGGTTTTCAATTTCCCAATCGCCGCCTGACGATTAATTTAGCGCCAGCAGACTTACCAAAAGATGGTGCGAGGCTAGATTTGCCGATTGCCATCGGTATTTTGGCAGCCAGCGATCAATTGGATCCAGAAGTATTGTCAGGGTTTGAGTTTATCGGTGAGCTTGCGCTAAATGGAAATCTTCGGCAAGTAACAGGAAGCTTGGCTGTCGCTCGAGCCATAAAAGCGGAAGCATTAGCATTAAAAGCGTCAAAAATATCAAAGGCGTTAAAGAGCAATGGACAACAACTGAATGAGCAACTGCAAGAAACACAAGCAGCGCAGTTAATAGTACCGATGGATAATGGTGCTGAGGCTAGCCGTGTCGAAGGGGTAGAGATATTGGCGGCGGATAGTCTAAAAGCCGTTTGCGATCATTTGCAATCACTAACAAATCCAAATGCTACTTATGAGCGTTTAGAGGTCGTTCAGCCCAGTCCGACACAGCAACATGCAGGTTATAAAGTAGATTTGGCAGATGTCAAAGGTCAACATCATGCTAGACGTGCTTTAGAAATCGCCGCTGCAGGTGGTCATTCATTATTGTTTACAGGGCCACCTGGTTCGGGCAAGACGTTGATGGCATCGCGGCTACCGACTATCCTGCCGGATCTAAGTGATGAGGACGCGTTAGAGGTTGCTAGTACCTATTCAGTGGCAGACAGTGATTATGATTATGGTACGCGGCCATTTAGACAAGTGCATCATACCATCTCAGCCGTGGCATTGGTTGGTGGTGGCTCACGTCCGAAACCTGGTGAGATTACCCTTGCGAATAAGGGCGTTTTGTTTCTCGATGAATTACCTGAATTTGATCGTACCGTATTAGAAGTATTGCGTCAGCCGTTAGAAGCCAAGCAAATCACCATTAGTCGTGCCAACTCGCAGATGACCTTTCCAGCAAACTTTCAACTGGTGGCGGCGATGAATCCTTGCCCTTGCGGCTATGATGGCGATACATCAGGCCGTTGTCGTTGTCGACCTGAACAGATTAAACGCTATCAAGACAAACTATCAGGCCCGCTACTTGATCGTCTTGATTTGCATATTACCGTGCCAGCGTTACCGATTGCAGACCTGCAAGATGCTCAGGCTGGCGAAACATCTGAGCAGGTACGCACTCGAGTCGCTGCCGCGCATAAAAATCAATTAAAGCGACAACAGAAAGTAAATAATGAGCTGAGCCCTAGCGAGATTGATAAATATATTCAGTTGGGCGAGGGTGAGCAGCAGCTATTACAGCTAGCTCAGCAACGCTTGAATCTATCTGCGCGTGGTTACCATCGCGTATTACGAGTGGCACGCACCATTGCCGATCTTGCCGATAGTATTGATATTACGAGCGCCCATGTGTCTGAAGCGCTGAGTTATCGGAGCAAGTAGTTTATTTTTAAATTAAAATAACCCAGTAATATTACCAGCATCGTCTAAATCAATATGCTCCGCTGAAGGGCGTTTAGGCAATCCAGGCATTTTCATAATAGGGCCGCAAATCACCACGATAAACCCTGCGCCAGAGGAAATGCTGATATCGCGCACATGAATATCAAAACCAGTAGGCCGACCCAGTAGTTTGGCATTATCACTAAGCGAATACTGGGTTTTGGCGATACAAACTGGCATCTTATCGAGATTGAGTTCTTCTAGGCGTCGTATTTTGGACTGAGCTGCGCTGCTGATATCAATATCATCTGCCCCATAGATTCGCTGCGCAATCGTGCGAATTTTATCCGCAATACTGTTGTCACTGTCATAAGCTAAACGAAATTGGCTGGGTTTATGACTGTTGTCATTGAGCAAATTTAGTAAAGTATTTGCTAAATCTTCACCGCCAGCGCCACCTTTCTCCCATACTTGCGTTAGGGCAACTTCCACGCCTTTTTCTAGGCAAGCTTGTCGTACCAACTCAATCTCAGAGTCAGTATCACTGACAAACTGGTTAATGGCGACGACTACGGGCAGTCCATAGACTTCTTGCATATTTTCGATATGCTTCATTAGATTTGGCAGGCCTTGCTCAAGCGCTGCTAAGTTTTCAATGGTTAGATTTTCTTTGGCGACACAACCATTGTATTTTAACGCTCGAATGGTGGCGACGATAACGGCTGCATCAGGTTTCAATCCTGACAATCGACACTTGATATCACAGAACTTTTGCGCACCAAGGTCGGCACCAAAACCCGCCTCAGTAAGCGTATAGTCTGCCAAATGCATGGCAACGCGGGTTGCAATAACGGAGTTACAGCCGTGGGCGATATTGGCAAATGGACCGCCGTGGACGATGGCAGGCGTACCCTCAATCGTTTGGACTAAATTGGGTTTAATGGCTTCTTTTAACAGTACCGCCATTGCACCATGAGCATTGAGGTTTTTGGCGTAGATTGGCTGTTTGTCTTTGTTATAAGCTATTAAGATATTACCTAGGCGCTGTTTTAAATCGTTTAAGTCTGTCGCCAAGCACAAGATAGCCATCACTTCAGAGGCGACAGTAATATCAAAACCATCCTCACGCATCACGCCATCTGTGGTCTTGCCAATGCCGCTGATAATATTGCGCAGTTGACGATCATTCATATCTACCGCACGACGCCAAAAGACTTGTTTGGGGTCGATATTCAGCTCGTTACCTTGATAGATATGGTTGTCTAATAGCGCTGCTAGCAGGTTATTTGCCGCCCCAATCGCATGAAAGTCACCGGTAAAGTGCAGGTTGATATCTTCCATGGGCAGTACTTGCGCGTAACCGCCACCAGCTGCGCCACCTTTGATCCCAAAGACTGGGCCAATGGATGGCTCACGTATGGCAACCACCGTTCTCTCACCGCTGTTTTGTTGCTTGTGTATGCGGTTCAGAGCATCAGCCAAGCCGATGGTGACCGTGGTTTTGCCTTCGCCAGCAGGTGTTGGGTTAATAGCAGTGACCAGTATCAACTTGCTCTGCTTATTTTTAACTGGCATGGCAAACACATCGGCTGGATTTATTTTTGCCTTAAAATGTCCGTAAGGTTCGATATGTGGAGCTGATAAACCAAGTTTTTGTGCAATGTCATTGATGGGCTGTAAGGTAACATTTTGGGCGATGGCAATATCGCTAGGTACGGTCATATCAAAGGTCTCGTTACAAATTGCAAGTGCGTAGGGTAAAGGGTTATTTGCTTATCAATTAATTATTCTAGTTCTATTAAAAGGCCAATCTTTTAAAATATTAAGCCTTTAAAAGGTATTCAACCAAGGCAGCAAAGTCATCAAATGCTTCGGTAGGATTCAGTTCTCGAATGTCTTGCCCATAGTTATAACCATAAGACAATCCAAGTGTGTTCATACTGGCGTTTTGTCCAGCTAATATATCGTTTCTTGAATCACCAATCATGACCGCTTGGTCTGGGGTGACATCTAACGCCTCACAGACATGCAGTAGAGGAGCGGGATCTGGTTTTTTAACGGGTAGGCTATCACCGCCTAAGACTTCTACAAATAAATCCTGCCAGCCAAAGAATTGCAAGATTTTAGGGACGAAACGAATGGGTTTATTGGTCACTAATGCCAACGTATAGCCCGCTGCTTTGAGTTTTTTTAGTCCGCTGTCTACATCTGGGTAGGCGACGGTTTTGCTACCACTAATATTGTTATAAGCCTCAAAAAACACTTGCTCAGCGTGATCGGCTTCCTCGACCGTTAATTCACCTTCTAAGACTTCTATCTTACCTACCAATGCGCGCTCGACCAGCATTCTTGAGCCATTGCCGACCCAGTTACGTATGGTGTCAATAGGGTAGGTTTCTTTGCCAAGCGTGGTTAGCATCGCGTTAGTAGCATCAGCTAAATCTGGCACACTATCAATTAAGGTGCCATCGAAGTCAAAAATTAAAAGTTGCTTATCCATTATTCCTCGCTACCTAGAAGTATTGCATTCGTTTTTTAAGTTATTAGATTTAAAGTTTAGGTTTTTATCCTGTATTACCATAGCACAGCAAACCGTTAAAACTAACTGTTACTAATGTTTTTAATATCTACTATTCAACCTCTTTATAGCGCTCACGATGCTCCTTTTTCATCTTTAGATAGGTTTCATTTTCACGGCATTCATCCCATTTTTGTTTAAAAATACGGGCAGATTCTGCTTTAATCGGATCTTCCTCTTGCCGTGGTAGCTCTTCGCGTCCATGGGCCCCACTTTGGCCTTTTTTATCACTAGGTACTGGTCCCTTATACTTTTTGCCGCTTTTATGATTGGCGTAGCGACGCGCGCGGGTATAGCCCATTTGGATGAATTTGCGCGCCATATCCGCACCGACGAAGTCATCGGCAGCCAGATAATCTAAAAACATCTGATAAATAGTCTCGCTGCTTTCTGTCGCAATATCAGGCGTGGCAAAGCGCCAGTGCGGCAGGATTTCGGACTTATAAGGTTCTACCAATAATACGCCTTGTTCACCACGAC
Source organism: Psychrobacter sp. ASPA161_9 (assembly GCF_051970275.1). Lineage (NCBI taxonomy): Bacteria > Pseudomonadati > Pseudomonadota > Gammaproteobacteria > Moraxellales > Moraxellaceae > Psychrobacter > Psychrobacter sp. ASPA161_9. Next base: position 174,689 of record NZ_JBEFNI010000007.1, read on the forward strand.
CGACGCGGTACAGCTCAGGCTGCGCACGTAAGTCTAAGTTTTTATAATCCAAATCATAATCAAACTCTCTCATAGCTTGTCCCTATTAGTAATCATCTAGTAGCAATCTTTCTAGAATTCAGCTGTCAAATTTATCATTATCAATACTATCGAGTATACTGAGCGCAGCTGTCTAAAAAACAGCACAAAAATGTTATGCAACCGTGACAGTAAGCGTTTAGCATGAGAAGAGTCATTAGTAGAATCAATTATTGAGCAGGTCTGAGTAGGTAGATGTCATGACAGTGAATGAAAACACCATAAATAAAATAAGCTTAGCTGGCTCGACTTTTACGATGTCATTAACAAGCGTGCTCATGATATCAGCGCTGCTACTCACAAGTGTGCTAAGCACTAATGCGGCTCATAGCGCGTGGTTTGAGCGTTTGATTCCGCAAGGTGAGACCTATACGGTGCGCGAGATAGATCGTGATTTGGCATTCGTGATTGATGGTTTCATCTATGATGCCCGTACTTCTTGTTTTTTAGCAGTGGGCGATCGAGTGATATTTTTTGAAGGGCGTCACGGTATTGATTACCGCGCAACAATTTATGATTTAGACTCGCGTGAGCGTTGTAATCTGCTATTACGCGGTCGGCTGTATCAAGAGTAGTGTCTTACTATGGACTGACTATCTAACTTACTATATAAAAGGCCATAAAAAAAGCCCCAAACATTACTGTTCGGGGCTTTTTAGAATTCTTAAACGAATGGTGGCTCGAGGCAGGTTCGAACTGCCGACACACGGATTTTCAATCCGTTGCTCTACCGACTGAGCTATCGAGCCGTCTTCGTTGAGGCGCTATTAAACTAAATATAGGCGTTACTGTCAAGTGGTTTTTGCATAATAGGCAATAAAAAGGCATAAATAGTCAAATATAAGCTCAATCCAAGGTTTTAACCTTAGGATTAATCCTTAACACGCAGTAGCTCATATTCGCTCATGATACGGTGAATATCCGCATCAACAGGGACAAATTCACGTACGCCTTTTTTCACTTCGGCATCATAAACCAATTTAATAAACTTGGCATCGATGGCGCGTTTTCGATTTTCTGCATGCACGGTAAGATACTGCAAGCGCTTGGCATCAGTTTGCCCATCATCAAAGCAGGCAACGGCGGCGATAGGCTTATCATTAAACATACCGACGTAAAGATACTGACCACGCTTAAAACCTTGCTCGATGATGTTTAATACTTCTGCACCATCAGGCTGCGCATCATCGCTATCATACAAGAAATGCAGGCGCTCAGATAACTCATTCTCACGTGCAGGTTTCTTAATGAGTGGGGCATCCAAGCTATTGATGGCAATCGCTTCTAAAGGCATAGTTGGTTCCTAGTAAGTTGATATAGCATGGCGTTGTAGAATCAGTACGGGTAATGATTGATAAAACTGAATTCACTATTTTAGCAGAATGACATGATTTTGTGCGTGGTTTACTGCTTGGTCGTGGCAGTAGTGGTTAGGGTTTGCTATGATGAGGCTAGGCAGTGTTTCTTATACATGAAACTAATGCATAAAAGTTATGTAATCAACTTAGGTAAGAAACCTATGTAAGCAACCGAATAACTGGGCATTTTACCTAGACACTACCCCCTCTTTTGGATTTTTCCGTTATTATCTGATTTAGATACGAATGACAATTTATTGGGCGCTTTTTCGTCCTATTTTATTGACCGCTTTTCATTAATAGAGAGTAGCCATGACCGCCAATTCAACAACGACATCTGAGCAAAATCCATCTTCAAATCTTAACCTACATGGTCGCCCTGAACGTATCGCCACCGTCGAGCGTATTACTGCAGAGACGCAAGTTACCTGTACCGTTAATCTTGATGGTACGGGTCAAGGCACTGTAGACACTGGTGTGCCATTCTTGGATCACATGATTGATCAAATCAAGCGTCACGGTTTGTTTGACTTAGACATCAAATGTACGGGCGATACCTTTATCGATGATCACCATAGCGTGGAAGATACCGGTATCACGCTTGGTCAAGCCTTTAATAAAGCTTTAGGCGATAAGAAAGGCATCCGTCGTTATGGGCATTTTTATGCGCCACTTGATGAAGCTTTAACGCGCGCAGTCGTTGATCTGTCAGGTCGTCCGGGTTTGCATATGGACATTCCTTTTACCCGTTCACACGTGGGTAAGTTCGATGTCGATTTATTTAGTGAGTTCTTCTACGGCTTCGTCAATCACTCTTGGATGACGGTACATTTGGATAATCTCAAAGGCAAAAACAGCCATCACCAAATCGAATCTACTTTTAAAGCCTTTGCTCGTGCGCTGCGTATGGCGTGTGAATATGATGAGCGTGCGTTGAATACGCTACCGTCGACCAAAGAGGCGTTCTAGATGAGTAGAGCTACAAAGATTGCACTATTAGATTATGGCATGGGTAATTTGCACTCAGCTGGCAAAGCATTATCAGCGGTAGGCGCAGAAGTATCTATTACCAATAACCCAAAAGTCGTCGCTGCAGCCGACAAAATCGTTTTCCCCGGTGTCGGTGCCATGCGCGATTGCATCATTGGTATGCATGAAGCAGGCATTGATGAGGTCGTACGTCAGGCGATATTTAACAAGCCTGTCATGGCTATCTGTGTTGGTATGCAGGCGTTATTTGAGCAGACCGCTGAGAATGGCGGTACGGATTGCTTAGATATTTTAAACGGCACGGTAGAAGCCTTTGACCCAACGTGGAAAGACGAGCAGGGCGCCACGATTAAAGTACCGCACATGGGCTGGAATACCATTAACGGTATGGATTTTGACCATCCACTGTGGAATGGCATAGGCAACAACGCGCACTTTTACTTTGTGCACAGCTACTATTGCGCGCCTACCGATAGCTCACAAGTGGCTGCCGTTTGTGATTATGGTCAGCCATTTTGTGCCAGTGTTATTCAAGACAACTTATTTGCCACCCAGTTCCATCCAGAAAAAAGCCACACCGCTGGCTTGCAACTGTTAAAGAACTTCGTTGAGTGGGATGTGTAGCCAATCCCGCCTTACGATTGTATCTGCCTAGACGCTGGCGTGCAGACTTATAGGTCTGGTAGCGTTCCATCTAAAACCGAGCGACCACTCCCAGACCTAGTCCGCAACGCCATCGTCGTTAGCAGGATACCGCTACAGTCGGGGCTAGCGGTAATATCGTGACCTTGCGACTATATGTCGTAGTTTTGCCAATTTTCTCTTTGCTACCTAGCCTCACTATTAAAAATGCTATTCAGCATCAGCATTATCGGTTAGTCTAGGGCATCTTAAATTTGGAACAACCCAGTGGACTTTACTGCCTTTAAAATCGATATCATTGAGATAACTGGACTGGCCAAAGATGCTCTGCATATCTATGTTGGCGTCGGCGTTTATTTGCTATGCCTGCTTGTGCTGCTGCCCATCATCAAAAAGCAAGGTATTAGGTCATTCATGGCGTTAATCGTGGTGACTGGCATTGCTTTATTGGGTGAGTATTTAGACAACCTCCATATTATTAGGCCGAGAGGTTTTTCTGCATTAGGAATGATAGACATAAAGGCAAGTATCCGCGATCTTATCAATACTTGCTTGGTACCCTATGTGCTTCATGCATTGAATAAGTGGACGACCATTTTCCATCCAACTAATAAACCTCAATCCATGACTAAACGGCACAAAAAAACGAACTATTAAATAGTCCGTTTTTTGTTTATAAAATAATGCTTTTGAATTAATTATTCAGCCTCATCATAAAGCTCACGCACCACTTCTCCAATCACTGCAATACCATCAGTGAGCGTCTGCTCATCCGCGGCGATACTCATGCGAATACATTCATGCGCGTGCTGATAATCGCTAATATCAACACCAGGGAAGAAGAACTGACTTGGTACGATGAGCGTGCCTTTTTCTTTAAGACGCTCGTATAGCTCAAGCGTGGTAATCGGCAAGTCTTTAAACCATAACCATAAGAATATCGCACCCTCTGGCTTATGAATCATCAAAGGATAATCACCCAACGCTTCTTTTAAAAGTCTAACGGCCAGTTTTGCTTGTTGCTGATAAAACGGCTTGATGTCGTTGTCCGATAGTTGCTTGATACGGTCGTTTTCTACCAGTGGCTTGGCAATGGCGGCACCAAAGCGGGTAGGGGCTAGATTGACTACCGCATTCATGGCACTGACCGCTGCAATCACTTTAGGAGCCGCAACGATGATGCCAGTGCGCACGCCCGGTAAGCCAATTTTGGAGAGACTAAAGCAAAGAATCGTATTATCATCCCAGTTTAAATGCGCATCTGAATAAATGATATTAGGGAAGGGCATACCATAAGCATTATCGATAATCAGCGGCACATCGTAGCGTTTGGCAATCTCGGCTAAATGATCCATTTCCTCATCAGTCAAGACGTTACCGGTTGGATTGGTCGGACGTGAACAGCAAATCGCGCCGATACGACCCTCTTTTAACGCTGGCAAGTTCTCTAATGCCTCAAAGTCCACCCGATATTTAAAGAAGCCTGCTTCGCCATCATGAGTGACTTCATCGATATGTGGTAACACCGACATAAAGTGCTGACCATCGACGTGCACGTCGCTATAGCCAATGTATTCAGGAGCGAGTGGTAGCAGGATAGATTTGTCGACGGACTGGTTGTCTTTATCTTGACCGTGCTCATCAAGCTTATTATCACTGAAGGCTCCGCCGAATAAATTGAACAAATAAAAGAAAGCATTCTGTGAGCCATTGGTTAGCGCGATATTGTCCGCGCTCAAGTTCCAATCATAATGACGATTAAAGAAGTCGACCAACGCATCTATAAACGCCGCATCACCTTGTGGATTTGAGTAGTTACTCATGCTATTAAGCGCAGTGTTATCCGAGTGCTTCTCTTCTACGCTGGCATCTCGTTCGGCATCGAGGCTATCTTGACCAAGCGCTTGGTAGGTCTGCAAAAACACTTCATTGACCGCATCGATACGCGCAGGGTTACCACCACCAAGCATATTGACTGGCTTATCGCTTTTTAATGCATTGCCAAGATCATCCATCAATTGCGAGATGCCAGTTGGTTGGGTAAATTTCTGACCAAATTTTGAGAATTTCATAAGGTTACCATGCTGTTTTGGAGGAGGTTGTCATGTTATTTGATTGATAAAGTGGCGCTAGTATATCAAATGACGGCGACAAGGTGAGTAAACAACCTTGCTTGATGCAGACCTTAATACACAAGAGTTTGTCCGATGTCTAACAAACGCTAACACATCGTCAACCGCAACCCTTATTTGACATACTCCCCCATTTTCGCCAAGCTCAAGCGGGGATTCTAAAAGCATAAGCTCTTAGGCGACCTTCTCACGAATGTCACATGTTTTCTGTTTCATCGGGCGACCTTTACCGCATCCTCCCTCCACAGACAAAACGGCATGTCCTGCCGATAATATATTACGAGCCGCATTGATATCTGCGTTCGCACTATATGTGCATTTGACACACTCAAACTTTGCTTGAGTGCGTCTATTCTCTTTCGCAACATGCTGACACTCAAAACAGGTTTGACTGGTGTAGCGTGGGTTTACTTTAATAAGTAAGCCACCTTGCCAGTGCTGTTTGTACTCAAGCATATCAATCATCATGCTCCAACCTTGATCTAAGATAGATTTGTTCAATCCTGACTTGGCTTTGACATGACGACCTTTATTCTCCATCGTCCCGCTGGCTGATCTCGACATATTGGCGACTTTTAAATCCTCACAAGCAATCATGGCGTGGTTTTTGCTGATTGTGCTGGTGATTTTATGCAAGTGGTCATGGCGAATATTGGCGATGTGATGGTGGAGCTTTTGAATCTTACGCTTTTGCTTCTTCCAGTTTTGACTGAATAAGACCTTTCTGCTTAATTGGCGCTGCAACCTAGCAAGTTTAACTTGATTGGCTTTAAAGCTGTTTTTGGGTTGCATGGTTTGACCGTTTGAGGTGGTAATGAGTTTAGTGATACCTAAATCAATGCCTATGGCGCTTTTAGAGGGGTGAACTGGGTTTTGTTCCAACTCTCGCTCAGTACCAAACGACACGTACCAGTGCCCTGATTTCTTGCTGATGGTGATGTTTTTGATGCTGCCGATGATGTCTTGTGATTTTCTAAACCGCACCAAACCAATGCCGTTAGGCAGCTTGACGCGATTGCCCACAATACGGCAATACTTATCAAACTGAACCAAGCGAATTGAGTCACGCCCATCGGATTTGCGCTTAAACGTCGGCATCAAGGGTCGGCGTTGAATCTCCAATCCATTAGCCAGTTTAAAAAACTTGGGTTTGCGTGGTTTCTTTTTATTTTCTTTGAGCCTGGCATGGGCTTTAGGATCAAAAAATCGTGACCAGGCGGATGCTAGATCACGTACTTTTTGTTGTAAGGACACGGCATTGGCATGGGTTTTTAAGAACGCAAAGTCAGGATTTCTCTTTAATGCTGTGATTTTATTAACGATATTGCCAGCATTTGATTCCAAACAAAACGGCCAGAGCCGACAAGATTGTTCAAGACAACCTCTTGCTCTGTATTAGGCTCAAGCCTAAATTTATACGCTTTGTTGATTTTCATAACGCCAATTCTTTTTCTTTGATGCAATACAAATTTTAAATCTTAGTATAGCTTGTTTTAGTAGATAGTTTGTATGAACATATAATAACGACTAGGCGAAATTCACCTCCACTCTAATGTCGGGTGGAGTCCTCTTTCGCGGTTTTGATAGTAAGTTCTAAATAAAAGAGCTACCATTAAAAAAAGGAGTACCTCATGAAAGCCGTATTACTCGATGAAAAAAGATTTGCTGCCGAGCTAGAGCGACCTACCCCCGAAAAAATAACGGACTACGTCACCTTTGAAGAAACCCCACAAGACAATAAAACCATCATTGAGCGCTGTCAAGATGCCGACATCATGATTAATGGCTCCCTACGTATCGAGCGTGAAGTGATTGAGGCGCTACCTAATCTCAAACTCATCCAGCTCCTCTCTGTCGGCTCCAACCATATTGACAAACAAGCCTGCGAAGACAACGACGTCAAAGTCCTCAACGCACCAGATTTTGCCAGCGCCACCGTCGCCGAGCACACCATGATGCTACTACTCAGCGCCATGCGTGCCAGTATCCATTATCACAACAAAGTTAAAAGTGGCGAATGGAAGGAGAAAGGGCGAGCCGACATCATCGATGCTGAGGCCATTGATCTCGAGGGCTTAACCATCGGTATGATTGGTATCGGTGACATTGGCAAGCGGATCACCAAGCTTGCCAAAGCCTATGACATGAACGTCCTATGGGCAGAGCGCCAAGGTCGCAAGCCTCGTAATGACAACTACACCGACTTTGAAACCGTCCTCAGCAAGTCCGATGTCATCACCATACATTGCCCGCTCACCGAGGAAACAAAACATCTCATTAACCAAGATACCTTAAGCAAAATGAGCAAAAAACCGCTATTGGTCAACGTCGCACGTGGCAAGATTGTCGATAGCGAGGCCTTAGCTAGCGCAGTCAAACAGGAGCAAATACTCGGCTATGCCACCGACGTATTTGAGCAAGAACCTGCTGGCGAAAATGACCCGATTGTCCAGCTCGCTAACGAAGGTCATCCTCGCATCATTCTAACCCCGCATATGGGTGCAGGCAGCCGAGCCTCGCAAGTCAAGCTATGGAAGATAATCACTCGCCAAATTAATGACTTTATTGAAAATAGTTAGGATGTGAATTGAGAGGGTTTTGGTTTGAGGGTTTTGGAGCTAATCCTGCTTTTCGCTTGTAGTTGGCAGTCTGCAGCGCACAGCACCTAGGCACAGTAGCGTTCCAACGTCCGAGCGACCACTCCTGTGCGAGGTGCTGTAAGCGCCACAGCCCACCAAGCTACCACTTCAATCAGGGCTAAACCGCTCCTCCACTTTGACATTTATGTTGATAATCAAAAGTTTGGACTTTAGAGTGCTGTAATGCTTAACAAGCATCTCTAATAAGATAGCTATTAAGATAGCTATTTTAATCTTATTTAAATGACTATATATATACAATCAAAGCTTTACTAACATGGGTGCGATACCGTACAGTAACAGTGGGTTCCCTACCTTCAAACAAGCATATTTAATAACGCTATATTGTTTAATAATTAGAGGTTCGACAACGTAAGATGTCAACAAATATAAACCAACTTAGAGATTTTTCGACTTTTTTTACTAGAAGTGAAGTACTTCGTCTACTAAAAAGTGACTTTAAATCAGTAAATACTAAATTACAGCGCTATGATCTAATTGAGAAAAAACGTGGTTGTAGTTATTTAGAAGTATTAAAAGAAGCGTACAAGAATATTCAAAATAGCTATCAGAATGAATATGTTTTAAAGAACGAGTTTTTAAATAAGTGTTTAGTTGAAAAGGTTCTGAATAAGGACTCAATAGTTTTTAATGAGCTAAGACTTGGTAATTCAATTGCTGATCTAGCTATTTTTAATGGAGTTTCGAAGGCTTTTGAGATAAAAACCATACTTGATAAAGAGTGTAGGTTGTCAAGTCAGATAAAGACTTATAAAAAGATATTTAATGAGACATATATAATAGTACCAGAACAGCAGGTTGATAAATATTTAAAATTTGACAATGAAGTAGCAGTATTTTCCTACGATTCTAATCTCAATAAATTTGAATTGGTTAGGGAAGCTACTAGAAACGAAGTGATTGATATAGATGTTTTAATGAATGTATTACATTCAAAGGAATATTTAAGTATTGTTCACAACCATTTTGGTATAGTTCCTGAGTTAAATTCTTTTAACCAATTCGATATATGCAAAAAATTAATATCTACTATAGACTATCTAGAATTAAATAATATTTTTCTTGAAACCATGAAAAGTAGAAAGATTCATAATTCTTTTTTCAATAAAATTAATAGTGAGTTCAATCAAGTGAGTCTCTCTTTGAATCTAAAGGAAATAGAGAGAAAGAAGCTAATTGATAAACTCAAAAATAATAAGGTTCTTTGAATGTATTTTCCATATTTAAGAGGGCGACAGTTTGAACTAATTGCTATAAGAGATTTAGCATCAGAAGATGCTTTGGGAAAAATAATCCCAATCATTGAGCCGGTTAAAGAAAGTTTTAATAGTCTCAACCTTGCTAATAAAATTCTTTTCGAAACTGGAGTTAAACCATTTCTAATCATGAACCCTCAAGTAGGAGAGTCATGTGGAGATATTGAACATTACTTAAAGTATATAGAAGATCTTGAAAACTCAATGTATAGACATGCCTTTATTTACTCAGATAACGCAAGTTATATTTTAGATTGTTTAAATAATTATAGTTTAAACAATTGTATGGTAGTTGGTTTAGATAGCTTCACTAATGAAGATGAATTTAGTTTGCTTTGTGAAGATGGACGTATCAATCATATAGTATTATTAGAGCCACATAGATATAGAACCCTAGATAGACATATAAAAAAGCTGGATAAAAATTATATAAGATTAGATGATTTATTCGAGAAACAGCAAAGAAATTCAGATTTTTTAAGTATTCCAGAACATAAGTTTTCTGAAGAGCATTTGTATTACGAAGAAGATAATTATCAAGGATTTGGAGACTTTACTGTTTTACCTAGAGAATATGTTGAAGGTGGAAGTACTCCTAGAGCTGTAGTAATTAATATCACGTATATAAATGTGGAAGCTGAAAACCAAATTTGGATTAGGCACTTCACTTCAGATACCAATGACTCTATCTCAAACGTTCAGGGAAAGTTTGCTGAAGCGACAAGAAAAGCTATTAGCTTTTGTAATGAATTACCTTTAAGTAATTCGGGTATTGATGAACTTAGTGGTTACTTGAGAGACACTAAATATCCTGGTCTAGGTACAGTCAAGAAGATCACAATAAAAAATCACTTGCTAGTTATTAAAAGTTATTTAGATAGACAATTATGAATATATGTGAAAGTTGTTTTGGGGATAAAGAGCTAAAAGGGTTTATCAATTCAGAAGGTAGAGTTGGGACATGTGATTTTTGCAAATCCAATATAAATAATATTATTTCTTTAGATGAATTATTAGACTTCTTCCAAGAACTTTTGAACTGTTTTGAAGTGAAAGCTGATGGGAAAAGTCTTGCAAGCTTGATACATGGTCAATGGGACTTATTTGTTAGCAATAGGATTGCTAGTGATGTGTTAAACGCAGTCATTAATAAACTTAATTTAGCATTTCATAACGCAGAGGTTCAAGTTGATTACAATCAAGAGATTCAAAATAATGTTAATTACTGGCATGAGCTGAAAGAGCAGTTGAAATGGGAAAGAAGGTACTTATCTGATATAGACTACTTAATAAATGATTTGGGTTGGGATAGCTTTTTCGAAAGTCAGGCTTTAATTAGCGAAGATGATATTTTGTACAGAGGAAGACTACATCAAAATAGTGGTGATGAATGTTTTAATTTAAATTCCATGTCTTGTCCGCCAAAAGAGGTAACTACATCTGGAAGGGCAAACCCATTGGGTATTCCTTACTTATATTTATCTGATAACGAAGATACAGTATTGTACGAAATTAGAGCTACATATCTAGATGATGTAACTGTTGCTAAGTTCTCCATTAAGCCTGATTTAAATAAAAAAATATTAATATCTGATTTTACTGAAATACCTACCCTATACCATCCAAATGAAGTTGATAAAAGAATTAAAGCAAGATTGCTTAAAGAACGTATTAGTCGCGATTTATCTCAACCTGTCAGAAGGTATGATTCAGAATTAGATTATATACCTACTCAATTTATCTGTGAATTTATTCGATTATATACGGATGTTGACGGAATAAAATTTCGTAGTTCATTACACAATACAGGTATAAATTATGTTATTTTTGATCATAATATTATGACATGTACAGAAGTCAATAAAGTACAGGTATCAAGGGTAGATATAAGTCACAGGCGAATCGATTAATCTATATTCTTATACCAATTAGAATATTGAGAAATTACATATGTATTACTAGTTTTTCAAATCATCGCCCTTACCCTAGCCATAATCCCACGTCCAATCACCAAGCGTACATAAATAATAGCAATGCCAAATAACAAGGCAACTAATGCTGCACCGCCAATGCCTAAGCTCGTCCACGGCACACTAAAGCGTAGGTTAAACCATTGGGTAATCGCAGCCCATGCGCCAACGCTGGCGATAACGACCGCAAATGTCGCCGCACTGATACCAAGCACGCCTAATTCTAGGATATTGAGCATATATAAGTCGCGCTTTTGCATACCTAATAGCCTAAACGAAGCGCTTTCTTGCATGCGATCTTGCGAGGTAGAAAGGAGCGAGCTAATCAACACCATGACACCCGTCAGCAATGCCAGCAGCGTAAACACATAGACCAAGCGGCTCATTTGTACCACCAGCTCTTGGACTTGCTCAGCGATTGCCGTACCATCAATGGTAGTGACGGCAGGGAATTCGCGTACCAGTCTGCCTTGCAGCTCTGGGATAGCATCTTCTGCCACATGTGCGGTGGCAAATTGGATTTGCGGAGCAGCAGATAGCACCGATGGCTCAAACAAGAAATAAAAATAAGGACTTGGGCCACGCTCGTAACGTGAGCGAATACTGGTAATTTGACCGACGATTTCGATACCTTGAATATTAAAACGAACCTGATCGCCCATACCGACATTGAGCATACCTGCCGCGGTATCCAAAATAGACAGTGGCGCAATCTGTGGCGTTTGGCCTTGTTGACCATCAGCTTCGATAGTTTCGATAGGCGAGTACAGCTCATTGTCTTCTACTGCATCAGTAATAAACTCAGTGTCCATCACCGTATCTGCGTAGCTTAAGTTAAAGACGCGAGTAGGCTCATCAAAGCCATCCGCAGGTTCGATATCTTGCGCGGGTACATCATTTGCGGTGACCACACGGGCGCGAATGACCGGATAATAGCTCACTGGCGCACCGATTAAGGCATTAATATCCTCATGTTGATCGCTTTGTACATCTAATAAAAATAAATTGGGCGCATCTTCAGGATACGCATTAATAAACTGGGCATTGATACTATGATTGAGTGTGGTGATGAGCGTGAGGACAGCCACTGACAGCGATAAGGTGACAAAGAACAACGCAGACTGGTTACCTTTACGTGCAAGGTTATGAATGGCAATACGCTTCATCCAACTGATATCAGTATTCATCGCCAATTTGGTCAGCAGCCATAGCCAAGCGCGTGCCAATAGCCAAAATATCGCCACAAAGGCCATTAGACCAGCAAGTAGCTGCGCGCCAAATGTTAATGAGCCAACTTCATAAGCAAAAAACGCATACAGTCCTACTAGCATCAGACCGTACCATAATAGGGGTAGGCGTCGATACCAAGGCAGGTTTTGTGATTGCTGGCTAGCACCTTGATTGAGTAAGGTTGCAGGCTTAGTAGTGCTGAGAGTGCTTAAGCCACGCTGTGCAATCAGTAAGGTCAGTACGAGAGCGATTATGATGGTTTTGATTATACTGACAGGGTTGATGGCTAGGCCAACGTCTGCTGGCAGGATGGCAATAAGATACGGCTGACCAATTTGCAGTAAACCGAAACTCAGTATACTCGCTGCGATACAAGCGATAACAGTGGTTGCTATCAATAGCTGATAATAGCTACGTTTGAGAGATTTGAGAGGCTCACCTAAGGCCAAGCGAATCGCATTATTGGACTGCTGCTTGGTCACAAAAGCCGTGATGACCCCATACATCGCCACCGCAGATAATAGCAATACCGCAATGACCAGTAACTTCAAAAACATCAACACATTGTCAGAGATACGCGATATCTGTGTGTCCTCTGAATCGATATCAGATAGTCTAATATCAGGGTAGCTGGTCAAGGTTTGCTCTAACTGCTCACGTAGTGGCTCTATGGTCTCAGCGTCTCCTGCCATCTCAATGCGATAACGCACGCGGCTACGTTGACCGAGTAAATTGGTCGCTTCCAGTGCGTCTGCTTGCATGAGTACATGCCCGCCAAAGTCAAAGGCACTGAGTGGACGATCCGGCTCTTTGGTCAGCACATCGCTGATCGTAAATTGCCCTTCGCCAATAGTAATGCTATCGCCAATACTCGCATTGATACCTTGCAGGACTTCTGGCGCGACGACCACGGTGTCAGGCTTGAGCTGTTCCCATAATGGTTTGCCCGAAGCCGTTTCTGCTGTTCCGTATAGCGGATAAGCCGGCGTTATGCCTTTGACACGCACCAGCAAAGTCTGCTCGTCGGTGACTACCATAGAGCTGAACTGATGATCGTAGACGATTTGGTTGTCAGGCAGGGTTTGAACTTGCTTTAAAATGTCCGCTGGCCATTCTTGATTGCTCTCAAGTATCAGATCACCACCGATTAGCGCGCGCTGATTGTCAGTGATATAGCTATCAACAGACTGCTGAATAGAGTCAAGAGTGAGGTAGGTGGCAAGCGATAGCGTGAGTGTTAATAAAAACAGCACCGGATATACCCAGCGCTGCCACCAGCTACGACTTAAAGCTTGCGAGCCTAGATCGCGAGTGAAAAGCTGGCTTATCATGCCACCGGAATAATTTGATTCTTTATCCATGTTATCCATTAACTTTCGACCCATCTATCATACCGTCATGCATGGTAATGACTCGATCTGCCATTTCGGCAAGCGCAGGATCATGAGTCACGACGACGAGTGCTGAACCCGTCTGCTGGCGTAAATCTAATAATAGCTTCATCACTTGGTCAGCGTTTTGCTCGTCTAAATTACCTGTCGGCTCATCAGCGAATACAATCTTTGGCTGCGATACCAGTGCTCGTGCCACCGCCGTGCGTTGTTGCTCACCGCCTGATAATTGATTGGGCAGACTATGACGCCTATGACCCAGATCGACGGCTTCAATTAATTCGTTGACGCGTGCTTTATTCGGACGTCGAGCGATATCAAGCGGGAAGGCAATGTTTTCCGCCACCGTCAAAGTTGGTAATAGGTGAAATGACTGAAAAACAAAGCCCATATCACGTTGACGAATGACGGCAAGGGCATCTTCATCAAGACTGCTTAATGTCTGTCCAGCCAGCTCAACCGAGCCGCTATCGGGATAATCTAACGCTGCCAGCAAACCAAGCAAAGTTGATTTACCCGAGCCTGATTTACCCATAATCACTACAAACTCGCCAGCATCAACATGAATACTAACGTCCTTGATAATAGACAGCGATTGTTCCCCGACTTGCACGGTTTTATTGAGATGCGAGGCGGTTAGTAGGGCTTGCTGTGCAGAATTTGATATAGCTTCTGATGTTGGTGCAGTCGGATTTGATAAGGTCATTACAGGGTCTCAGTTGACGTAGTGTCTGTTACTTGCACTGGCTTGTTAAAATTTTCTCAGTCAGTCGAATCAGTTGCTTTCATTCTCTACCATTGCTTCAAGCTTAGGCGCTAAGATGGGCAGGATATTATCATTAACGATAACTGTGTAGCCATCCTTGGTCGGATGAATAGCATCAGCTTGATTGAGCTCAGGGTCACCGCCCACACCATTTAAGAAGAACGGAATCAGCGTGACGTTCATATCTTTAGCGACACGAGGATAAATCGCTGCAAACGACTGTACATAATCAGAGCCAAGATTGTCATAAATCTGCATGCCGCCCAAGATAACTTCACTGCCATTGTCTTGCAAGCGTTTAACAGCAGTACGGATATTGGCTTCAACGGTTGCGACGTCAATACCACGGATAGCGTCATTAGCACCGATGGTCAAAATAGTAATATCAGGCTTGGTTTGTGCAACCCAGTCCAAACGGTTGATCAAGCCAGTGCTGGTTTCCCCACTTAGACCTGAGTTGATGACTTTGACATTCTCGTAGCCCATATCTTTGAGCGTTGATTCTAATTGGGCAGGGTAATTGTCATCAGGGTCTACCCCTAGACCTTCGGTCAGAGAGTCGCCAAGTGCCAAGATAGTAATAGGTTGTTCTATAGCTGCTATATTACCTTGTTGAGTCACTGTTTCACGTGAAACCTTATTAGTAGCATTGTTCATAGCTTCTGTTTGAGAAGCATCTACTACCGGGTCGTTAGCGTCAGTATCATCATTAGAATCAGGATCAGCGGCTGGACTACAAGCCACCAGTGCTAAGCTGGTCAGTAGCGCTAAGCTAAGTTTCTTTGATAAAAGTTTAGATAAATAAGGCTTTATTAAGAGCAATGACATAGTGATTCCGTTACATATTTATTGGCATTATTTGCTTTATATTAGGGCAGGCTTAATATTCACAAGTAGCTGATACTATGATCAAAAAACACCTTAACAACTTTGATAGCGGCTGACTGTCTGAGATTGGTTAGCGTTATTCAGAACTTTTGCTACCCAAAAACTCAGATATGGCCTGATAAGTTTGTTTACAGATATTAGGATTGAGATTTTCCATATTTAAATAAGCGTGAATGACCTTATCAAAAGTGATGTGCTGCGTCTCAACACCAGCTTCGCTAAGTTTGGCAGCATAGGCGACACCTTCATCATATAACGGGTCGATCGCTGCATTAATGATAAGGGCAGGGGGTTGATGCGCCAGCTCATCTGAGCTGGCAAATAGAGCGGACTTTGCCTGTCTGTCTTCATCGTGTTGAAAGTTGTGTTGAAAATACTGGTCAAAATACCAACTGATACGTGCTTGACTGAGCAGATAACCATTGGCGTATTTTTCAATAGAGGGACAGCTCATAGTAAAGTCAACGCTCGGATATATCAGTACTTGCGCGCTGATATCATTTATTATGCCTGACTCTATTATTCTAGGGTCGCGTAGCAGATTGGTGACTAATGCCCCACCATGACTGTCTCCTGCTACTACTAGCTCATTCGTGCTAATGTGATGGCGGGCGAGTAGTTTATTCAATCCAAGCAAAGCGGTACAAGCATCGTTTTGAGCACAAGGGTAAGGATTTTCTGGTGCAAGGCGGTATTCTGGGGCAACAATAATGTGCCCAGTATGCTTCGCTAAACGGCATAGAATTTGATGATAAACAGAGACGCTACCCGCTGTACCACCGCCACCATGAAAGTACAGCATCACGGGTGGTGGTGTTTGCTCAGTCTGCTCTATTGAAGCATCAGGCAAGCTAGGATAAAAAAGGCGCACTGGTACATGATAAGTAGGCACATCATAAGCATCGTTAGTTGACGCATCACATTCAATGATGTCATCGACTATTAGCGCCACATTCACGGCTTCGGTGACAAAGGTATGAGTTAAATTTGCTAGGCCATCTCTGGCATTGATGGCGTTAGGGATACTGCCTGTGTTAATAAATGCAGGGAGCAGCTGCTCATTTAATACCTTTAGATAATTGGCAACAGCAGGTAATAAATCGACTTGGTTTTCAGCATCAGCTTTGTTGTACTTGATAGAGTTGCTCATCTTCATTCCTTTGAATTTATCATTATTAAACGCGCTTTAATAATTCACAAGTCGGCATTGCTAGTGGCTGCTGATAGTTAATAATACATCAAACATGCTTTAAGTTAAGCAGGGCGACCATCGACCATCACCGGACGACTGACCATCCAAGCAATCACAACGTTGATAATCATCAAGATTAACATAATAAAAAGGGGTAAATCCCAGTTACCAGTCGCTTCATGTAGCCAACCAGTCCCTAATGGACCAAAAAACGCTATCAAATACCCAACGAATTGAGCCATGCCAGACAGCTCGCTAGATTGGTTGGTCGTATAAGTTCGTAGCGAGAACAACATCATGCTTAAGGTAAAAATCGCTGAGCAGCCAATGCCCATTAAGCCTGACCATAACCATGCAAGGTCAGTAGATAAGTAGCTTACCCCTATGATACCAATGACGTTTAACACAGCAGCAAATACCGCCAACGCTTGAATAGGACGCCCCCGGTTTACCAGCCAAGTTAAGCTTAAGATAGCGATCGGTGCCATAAATTGAAATACCGAACCCATTTGTCCGGCTTTAACGGCTGATAGTCCTTGGCTTACCCAAATAGATGGCAAGAAACTGGCAACGGTATAGAACAGCAGTGACTGCAAACCCATAAAGACTGCAATTTGCCAAGCAAAAGGCGTGCGCCACATGGATATCTCTGAAGATCCTAACTTAGGCAGGTCAACCGCTTGATGATTAGACGAGCCGAGACGCAGACGTAAAAATACCCAAAGTACAATAGCAAATATGCCTAAAAACGACCAACCACCAAGCGCCCACTGCCAACCTACCTGCTCAGATAGCGGTAATACGACTCCTGCTACTATGCCAGCCGACACCGTCATCGTTAAACTAAATAAACCAGTTATCAATGGAATATGTTTCGGCGTACGTTGTTTAATAACGGGTGCCGCCAAAGTGTTAGCAAAGCCGATGGCTAAAGTTAGTAATAATGTACCACTCAAAAAGCCAATCCACGTAGGAACGACGGAACGCAGCACCATACCAAAGGTGAGTAGTGCAACCATCACAATGAGCGTGTTCTCAAGACCAAAGCGCTTACCAATCGCTGGTGCGATAAGCGCGCCCACTGCAAAAGTCAGCATGGGCACTGCACCTAGCCAACCAATCTGAGTCTCAGAAATGTTGAGCGCATCTTGTACTACTGGCGCAATAGAGCCAAGCGCAACAATCGGCGCCCGCATATTGGTGGCAAGTAAAATTATGGCACATAATACGAGCCAAAAAGTAAAGCGTGAGGAGGGCAGCTTAAATGACTGCGAGTTTGGAGAGGTAGACATAGCAGCACGACTATTAGAGTAAGAAAAAGGACACGTCATTAAACAGCGCCGATAGAGTCGTCGCTTGCAAATAACACCATAGAAAACGCACCTAAACGGTGATTGATATAATAAATCAGAACTAGAAAGTACTTGCAGAGCGCAAGAAATACAAGCTTGCTACCCTATTGAATAGGGCAAACATAGTATATGAGTAGTGACTTTGAAAAGCTGACTATTTTGAAAGCTGACTATAAAGAGCTATTTATAAATAATTGCATAGCACAACTAAAAATAGCGCCAATCCATTTCAAAGGACTAGACGCTATTATAGGAACAGATGTTAGGTAAATACTACCAGCGTATGGTAACTAGCGCAGGCGTTTATACAGATTTACCTAATTGAGCGGCTTTTAACGCATTTTCTTGCTGTTCAGCGATGATTGAGTCACATTTATTAGGATCATTACCACAGAATGAGCAGTTTTCATCGCCCATCAATTTAGCAACACCGCCACAAGATCCTCTAAGCGGCTTTTTCTTGACCATATAGCCAATACCCATAAATACAAAGAACAATATAAATACGGTAAAGGTGATGGCAAGCATGGGAAGCAATTGACTAAACATAGAGGAAACCTCGTTTTTTAAAAATAGAGGTGCTATCTTTATTTATAGAGATAACACCTTAATAGTATAGCAAATTTTTGCACTGTCCGTTTACTCTTCGAGTATGCTTTAAAGCATAATGATTAGAGACTAAGGCTGTTTATCAGCACGTAATGCTTGCATCGCAGGCGTCTGTACTACTTGCCAATCATCGAGACTATCTACCGAATCGTTCGGTTGTACTCCATCAGCTAATATCACAAATAGTGCGGCTAAATTTTGTTGTTTAGCGACACTAAGTGCCTTCTCATAAGGCATAGCAGTGAGAGCAGTTGCCCATGCATCCGCAAGTGCGACTGAGTCTGCGGCAACAGTTACCGAAGGTGCACCACCAACGATAGGTTTTCCAGTAGTAGGGTCAATCGTATGGCTATAGTGCTTGCCATCGAATATCACTGAATTACGGTAGTTGCCTGAAGTCGCTAGATGCAACTGGTTGTTGGTTTTTATAGGTTGACGAATAGCAGTGATAGTCTGGCGCTCGCTCACAGTACTACCCTCAATAGGGGCATCGATGGCGATTTGCCAAGGCTGTTGTTGATTGCTAACGCCAGCAGTCGCAATTTCACCACCAATCTCAACCATATAATTACGAATTTGATAACGATCTCTGAGTACATCAGCGATGACATCGACGCCATAACCCTTCGCTACTGCCGAAAAATCCAAACCAATACCATCTTTAGTTTTGTAGATCGTTTGATCTTGTTTTACGACGCCATCAAAGTCTACCAAGGCACTTGCTTGTGCAATAGCCTCTGCACTAGGTGGGCTTTGTAAGCGTTCAACGGTCATAGTGCTACCAAATCCCCAAGTATTGATAAGAGGCATAACGGTAGGATCAAATGCTCCACCAGATTCGGTATAGACTTGTCGCGAGACATCGAGCACGCGACTAAAATCGGCATCAATGATGATAGGCGTGTCTTTACCTAACTTATTGAATTTAGAGATAGTAGAATCAGCTTGGTACGTCGACATACTGTCATTGATCTGTTGCAAGCGCTCATTGATAGCCGCTTGGATATCTGCTTCATCGACATCTTCTGGCAACTGGTAACTGATATGGTAGCTTGTGCCCATCGTTTCACCGATCAAATAATTATAATCAGGCGTCTGTTGGCAGGCTGTTAAACCAGCTAGGCTAAGTGCTGCAGCAGCAAATAATACAGTATTACCTGCTGTCCCTCTTTTATCCTGAGGCTTAGTTGTAGGTAAGCTTATGTAGGATTTATCTTTAGTTAACATGGTGGATTTATCCAACAGCAAAAATGGATTAAAAAAAAGAGCGCCACTATTGACGCTCTTTTTTATGCATTTCATAGTGACCGTCAAAATAAGCATAAGTCAAAATAAACAAGTATTTTAACTATTAAGCTTAACCGCCAAAGTCATCAAGCATGATGTTTTCATCTTCAACACCAAGGCTGTGTAGCATATCGATGACGGCAGCATTCATCATTGGTGGCCCACACATGTAGTATTCACAGTCTTCTGGGTTTGGATGGTCTTTTAGATACTCTTCTAGCAAGACATTATGAATAAAGCCAGTATAGCCGTTCCAATTGTCTTCAGGAAGTGGATCAGATAAGGCCACATGCCACTCAAAGTTATCAAACTCTTCTTCTAGTTGATCGTAATCTTCAACATAGAACATCTCACGAATAGAGCGCGCACCGTACCAAAAGCTGATCTTACGATCAGAATTTAAGCGTTTAAGCTGATCGAAGATATGCGAGCGCATTGGAGCCATACCAGCACCACCACCAACGAAGATCATCTCAGCTTCAGTATCTTTAGCAAAAAACTCACCGTAAGGGCCTGATACCGTAACTTTATCGCCAGGCTTTAAGCTAAACGTCCAAGAAGACATTTTGCCTGGTGGAATACCGTCAGGACCACGTGGAGGTGGACTTGCGATACGAATATTAAACTTGATGAGGCCTTTTTCTTCAGGATAGTTGGCCATTGAGTAAGCACGAATGACCGGCTCATCAACTTTTGAGACATATTTGAAGATACCAAATTTTTCCCAATCTTCTCTATATTCCTCATCAACATCAAAGTCTTTATAATGTACTTCATGCGGTGGCGCTTCTAGCTGTACATAACCACCAGCACGGAAGTTAACTTCTTCGCCATCTGGAATTTTTAGCACCAACTCTTTAATAAAGGTTGCAACGTTATCGTTCGAGATAACCTCACATTCCCATTTTTGTACATCAAAGAATTCAGGATCAATCTCGATTTTCATATCTTGCTTGACAGCTACCTGACAAGCTAAGCGCATATGATTACGGATTTCACCTTGAGTAAAATAGCCTTCTTCGGTGGGTAAAATAGAACCACCACCTTCAATAACACGGCAGCGACATTGAGCACACGTACCACCGCCACCACATGCTGAAGATAAAAATATACCTTCGCTGGCAAGAGTTTGTAGTAGTTTACCGCCTGCTGGAGTCACAACATCATTATCGGGATTATCATTGATATGAATAGTAACATCGCCTGAACTGACCAGTCTTGAGCGTGCTGCCAAAATAATGGCAACAAGGCCCATGATGATCAAGGTAAACATAGCAACGCCACCAATCGCCGTAGCATAATCCATGATATGTATCCTTAATCTATGGGGTAGGGGTGCGGGAGTATGGATTTACCACTCTACCCGAACGCCTACCGAATAAATGAATTAAATAGGTCAAATAGCTAAATAGGGTTTTAAGCTAGAGCATCCGCTAATTCATGAATTAAACAATCAATTAATTAGCGGCACTAAGCTTAGCGGTTTAAATGGACATACCACCGAACGACATAAAGCCGAGCGACATAAGGCCAACCGTAATAAAGGTAATACCAAGACCACGCAGCGGTGCTGGAATGTCTGAATATTTAAGCTTTTCACGAATACCTGCTAATGCGGTGATAGCAATTGCCCAACCAAAACCTGCACCTACGCCATATACCACAGACTCACTAAAGTTATAGTCACGCTCTACCATAAATAGTACGCCACCTAAAATGGCACAGTTCACAGTAATTAGCGGTAAGAACACGCCAAGAGCGTTGTATAAACTTGGCACAAACTTGTCCAAGAACATCTCTAATATCTGTACGGTAGCAGCAATTAGACCAATATAACTTAGTAGACCTAGGAAGCTAAGATCAATATTAGGGAAGCCTGCCCATGCCAGCGCACCATCTTTTAGGATGAACTGGAACAATAGATTGTTCAATGGCACAGTAATGGCCATTACTACAATGACAGCAACCCCAAGACCGATAGCTGTGGAGACTTTTTTGGACACTGCCAAAAAGGTACACATGCCTAAGAAATAGGCAAGCGCCATATTCTCAATAAAAACTGAGGTTATAAATAAACTAATATAATGTCCCATTAGTGACCGCCTCCGTGTGCCATACCTTTAGACTGCGGCTTCATTACAAATTCTGCTTCTTCAACCTGTTCTGGTTTCCAAATACGGACAATGGCAATGAATAAACCAATAATAAAGAACGCTGATGGCGGTAATAATAATAGACCGTTTGGTAAATACCAACCACCGTCAGTTACTGGTTGTAGGATAGTGATACCGAACCACGTTCCTGAACCTAAGAGCTCACGAATAGTAGCGACAAATAGCAGTACCGCAGAGTAGCCAAGACCGTTACCAATACCGTCTAAAAAGCTTGGTACTGGTGGATTACTCATGGCAAATGCTTCTGCACGGCCCATAACGATACAGTTAGTAATAATCAAACCAACGAATACTGATAGTCCTTTACTGACATCATAAGCAACTGCTTTTAGCACCTGATCAACCAAGATAACCAATGAGGCAATAATCGTCATCTGTACAATAATACGAATACTTGATGGGATTTGCTTACGAATAATTGAGATAAAGAAACTTGAAAAAGCCGTTACCAATGTCAATGCCACACACATGACTAAGGCATTCGACATACTCGTCGTTACCGCTAGCGCCGAACAGATACCTAATATCTGTAGGGCGATAGGGTTATTATCAAAAATAGGCGAGGTTAAAATACTTTTTGTGTCAGCCATGTTATGCCTCCTTGCCGTTTGCTACTGGTAGCGCTGCTGCCAGTTCGGTTGTAGGTTGAGCTGCCTTGTTATCTGATTTGGCTTGTGTATCAGCTTTATCAATTGTTTGACCGCTCTCTTCGCGCAGCGCATCTAGGTAAGGTTTATAGCCTTGTTCACCTAACCAAAACTGAATCATGTTGCTTACACCGCGACCAGTAAGCGTTGCACCGCTAATACCATCTACCCAGTTTTCTTTTGGGTTACCAGCTTTGGTCACACCAGTAGCAACATCACCATTTTCATCATATGAATGGATACCGCTCCACTTTGCGCGCCACTCTGGCTCTTCGATACGAGCGCCTAGACCTGGGGTTTCTTTATGCTCATAAAAGCTAATACCTTTAATGGTATTCATATCACTTTCAAGCGTTAAGAAACCGTAAATAGTGCCCCATAATCCATAACCTTGAATCGGTAGCACAACCATTTCAGGTTTACCCGCATCATCATTTTTAACATAGACTTTTGCGTATTTAGGCTTACGGCCAATACCAGCAGGATCATTGCTACCTAGATCTTCACTCAAAGCTTTATTCTTAGTTGCTTGACTAGCATCATAAGCATTGCGATCAGGAATACCCGCTACTTTCAAAGCGTCATCATCGAGATAGTTACCTTTGTTTAAATCAACAATCTCGACTTCAAAATCTTTAAAGCGTTCAGCAACGTCTGCAGCGGTGTCAGATTCAGCATCATACATACCGGCTGCTACTAGGATGTTTTTATTACGATCTAAGCGTGCATTTTCAACTTGCGCCGGTTTGAGACCAACTGCAACTGCTGAAACCAATACTGAACACACCAAGCATAGCGTCAATGCCACACTGATGGTTTTTGTATTATTACTTTTGGGCTTGGACATAACGAACCCTCCGAGCTGTTTGGCGTTTGATGTTTGCTTGGGTCACAAAGTAATCAAACAATGGAGCAAATAAGTTAGCAAATAGAATGGCCAGCATGATGCCTTCTGGGAAGGCTGGATTGACTACTCGAATCAGTACCGTCATAAAGCCAATCAAAATACCATAAGCCCAGCGGCCGTTATTAGTATGTGCAGCTGAAACTGGATCAGTTGCCATAAAGACAGCACCAAAAGCAAAGCCACCAATAACTAGATGCCAATAAAATGGTAGGTTCATCATCAGATTGTCTTCAGAGCCAATCATATTAAAGACAAGAGAGGTGGCAATAAGACCAACCACACAGCCTGCCATAATGCGCCATGATGCGATGCGTGTCCAAAGTAGAACGGCCGCACCCATCAAAATTGCAAGCGTAGATACTTCACCGATGCTGCCTTGCATATTACCTAAAAACGCATCACCCCAAGTGATCGCATTGCCATAGACATCAACGAAGTCCTGAGGAGTCACACCAAGTGCTGCAAGGCCAAGCGGCGTTGCACCAGAGAAACCATCGACTGCTGTCCATATTGAGTCACCAGACATATAGGCTGGATAAGCGAAGTATAAAAACGCACGACCTGATAGAGCAGGGTTAAGGAAGTTTTTACCAGTACCGCCGAAAACTTCTTTAGCAACGACTACACCGAAGATGATACCTAAAGCAACTTGCCATAATGGAATATCTGGTGGCAAAATCAGTGCATACAGTACTGAGGTCACAAAGAAACCTTCGTTTACTTCATGCCCACGCACTACGGCAAATATAATCTCACAGAGAATACCAACACCAAAGGTGACGATATAAATCGGTAAAAATTGCATTGCCCCGTAGACTAAGCTTGCCCAGATACTATCTGGATTATAGCCAGCCATGCCAGTGATTATGGTACGCCAGCCCTCAGGTTGCAAACCCAATTGAGCGATGGCGGTTAACGCTTGATGACCGACGTTGTACATACCCCAAAACATTGCTGGGAAGGTACATAGCCATACGGTAATCATAATGCGCTTCAGGTCAATACCGTCACGTACGTGTGATGAGGCATAAGTTGTTGAGCCTGGTTGACGTAAAAACGTATCAAACATCTCAAAGATAGCGTAGTACTTTTCGTGTTTGCCACCTTTGGTGAAAGACGGCTCCATACGATCGAACATATTGTGTAAAAATTTCATCGTGGTTAGCCCTCCAGCTCAATGCGCGTTAAGTTATCACGCAAAATATCACCGAATTCATATTTGCCAGGAGATACGAAGGTGCATAATGCTAAATCTTCTTCGTCTAGTTCAAGTACGCCTAAATCAACCGCAGTGATAATATCTTCAACGATTAAAGCACGTAATAGCTGGGTCGGCAGATAATCTTGCGGCATGACCTCTTCATAAACCCCGATAGGTACCATTGCTCGCGGTGAGCCATTGCTCGTCGTGGTAAAGTTATACTTCTTGCCACCAAAAAATTGCGAAATATAAATAGGAAGTTTAGAGAAGCGATTTGCACCCGGACTAAAGAAGTGAAACGCTGGGCGCTCACGACCCTCAGATAACACACTGATCTGATTGTGAAAACGACCAAGGTAGGCCACATTAGTAAACAACCTGCGACCAGACAGTACTGAGCCTGAAATAATACGGTTCTCGCCAGCAGCCAATTGACCTTTCGTCAATACTGTAATATCGGCACCGCGCTCAGTTGCCACTAAATGCGGGGATTTGACCGCAGGGCCAGCTAAGCTTAGCAGACGGCGCGTATATAAACGACCAGTGGTAAAGAGTTTGCCAATAGCAATCACATCTTGGTAGCCAATCGTCCAGACGGTCACACCGCGACTAATTGGATGCAAAAAGTGAATATGCGTACCAGCAAGACCTGCTGGATGTTTACCCGCAAAGCTATGATACTCAGTAACATTGTTTGTCGCCGTATGTGGCACTGGTGCTATATTGGCTTCAGAATGATGACAAACGAAAGTCTTAGGACTCAGCGTTGATAAAACAGCAAGGCCGTCATTGAACGCTTGTGTTTGTTCATTAATCAGCAGCATCGGGTCAAACGCTAGTGGATTGGTATCCATAGCGGTGACAAAGATAGCATGCGGACGAGCGCCGATATCAGGCGCGCGGCTATAAGGACGCGTGCGAAATGCAGTCCATTCACCAGAAGCAAGCAATTGAGTTTCAACAGCTTCAGAGTCTAAGTCAGCAAGTTGCTGGGAGTCATAGCGCTGAAACTCTACTTCTTCACCGTTTGGGTCAACCTCAATTACAAGACTTTCAAAGACACGACGTTCGCCACGTTTAATGGCGATGACTTTACCAGCAGCAGGGGCAGTATAAATAACGCCCACTCGTTTTTTGTCTTCAAAAACGGGTTGACCCTTAGCTACGATGTCACCTTCTGTGACATTCATCGTAGGCTTCATACCTACGTAATCGTAACCAACGAGTGCCACATGTGCTGGTCTGTGCTCTGATATCTCGCGGGAGGGCTCACCTGTGATGGGCAAATCCAAACCTTTCTTGATGGTAATCATAAGCGAAAACTTAGTCCATAGTCTAAAACGATACCAGACGTCCTGTTTGGTACGACGGCAGTATTAGCAAAAGCTTAATTAAAAGCTATCAATCAGCAGCCCTAAAGCAAAGCTGTGATTGAACGCCTTAAACGTAAAGCTTAAGTATTACTGCAAGTAAGAGTATTAACGCTGACCTTAGACTCCTTAACAACACGTTAACGTCTTATTCGAATTACCAATATGGCGACCGGCTACCAAGATGCATGATAAATCTATCAAATTAAAGTAAACCTCCAAAGCTAGTCGCTTAGAGTGAGCACTTTAATTCAAAGATAGGCTTACCATGCGTTTTATTAAAATTTGAAACATTGTAATACTAGTATCATATAGATGAGTTCTAGGATGGTCACAAGACCGTTAGACTCAATATATGATAATCTGATCAAAAACAAACCAATTAAACGATTAGCATACAACTTCAAACCATGCCAATCTACTCGTTACTGGTTTATCGGAATAACAGACAAGGTTATGGTCAACATTTCACCGATTTGTTGTCTGTACTTTGTCATACCTTTATAGTCGAACATTATCAAGCTATCTGTAGATGCTCGTCATGCGTGGCTAAGATATAGAAACAAATACAAATTTACCTAGGATTATACGCTAAATTAACCTAAAATTGCCAGTTAGTAATTGAATTTATCTAATTGTAGTGCCGAATTTAAAGGCTGAAACTTATAGTTATCAATAATTAATTTTAGCCAAACGACGACTAGAATTCTAACTAAAAACACAAACTTAAGTTGTATCTAATCTGTTGAATATAAATATTCAGTTAAGTGCATACTTTATATTATTTTCTTAACATTTTTCAATTATTGTTGTTTCTGTTTTACTTTTTTTAATAAAATATTTTTATAAGGAATGCTGTATGTGTGCTGCGCCTGTGATTATTCCAGCTATCGATCTCAAAGATGGCAAATGTGTACGCTTAAAACAAGGCCGTATGGAGGATGATACGGTATTTTCTGATGACCCCGTAGCGGTAGCAGGTCGCTGGGTTAAAGAGGGAGCAAGGCGTCTGCATTTGGTTGACCTTAACGGCGCATTTGATGGTGTACCCGTACATAAGCGCGTGGTTCATGATATTGCTAAAGCTTATCCCAAGCTACCTATTCAATTAGGCGGCGGGGTACGCAATCTGCATACTATTGAGCAATATATCACTGCAGGCCTTACTCATATTATTATCGGTACAAAAGCGGTTGAAGATCCTGATTTCGTTACTGAGGCTTGTCGCGAGTTTGCAGGACACATTATCGTTGGTATTGATGCCAAAGACGGTATGGTAGCCACTCATGGCTGGGCAAATGTCACCGATACTAAAGCAACTGAGCTTGCCAAACGTTTTGCTGATGTTGGTGTATCGTCAATCGTCTATACCGATATAGCTCGTGATGGCATGATGCAAGGCGTCAATGTTGAGCAAACGGTCAATTTGGCACGTGAGGGTGGTTTGCCAGTGATCGCTTCAGGCGGTGTCACTGATATGCAAGATATTAAACTGTTAAAGCCTTATGGTGATTGTATTGAAGGTATCATTACAGGGCGCGCCATTTATGAAGGTACACTAGATCTTGGCGAGGCTCAAAGTTATCTAGACAGTTGATAGTCTATTAATATAGTTGCCTATGTTTATCATATAGGCAATTATAGTTGATACATTAATAAAGGATACTTATGATAGCTTTTTTTGACCATCTATCTATACATAAATATTTGCAAGTCCTAGGTCGGCTATTATTATCAATTATTATTTTTTATGGCTTGCCTGCTCATGCCGTTGGTGAAGAGTTGGAAAGCATTGCAGCAGTATCAAATGTAGATAGCAATACTTCTATAAGCGCAGAAGAAGAACCTGCTACAGCGCCTAAACCAGAAAGTAACGTGTTAGAGAGCATAGAAGATGGTGGTAGCGCGTTACCTACTGCACCAACGCCGATAGAGGCACCGCCAGTTATTAGTGGTGAGAGCACCAATAATGCTCAAATTGAAACCACACCTACCCCGCAAAAAGACAATGACATTCGTCAGCGTATTAGCGGTATTTTCTCCGAGATTGATGGCTTACAGACAGTCAATGTCAGTGTTACCCAAGGTGTTGTCACTTTAACAGGGGAAACCCCGAACGAGAAAAAAGCCCAGCAAGCGATTAACCTTACCAATCGCTTAACGGATGTAGTGACGGTTGAAGATAAGATTAATCGTACGCTCGATGTACAAGATAATGTTTCAACAGTATATCAAGGCCTCAAAACTCAAGGTACAAATTTAGTCAAAGCTTTACCGTTATTATTGGTAGGCATTGTTATATTTGGCATTGTGGCTTGGTTTGGCAGTTGGTTGTCCAAACGTCAAGGAATATGGCAGCGTTTGACTCCCAATCCCTTTGTAGCCGAACTGTTATCCCAAACGATTAAAGTGATTTTTATTGTTTTTGGTCTAATTTTGGCGTTGAGCTTGATAGGTGCAGAGACTATTTTAGGCACGCTACTTGGCGGTGCAGGGGTGATTGGTATTGCTGTTGGTTTCGCAGTAAAGGATTCTATTGAGAATTATATTGCCTCTCTCATGCTAAGTATTCGTCAGCCATTTCGTGCTCGTGATCAAGTAAAAATCAACGAGCATGAGGGTATTGTAGTGCGCTTGACCTCACGGGCAACTATTCTAATGACGTTAGACGGTAATCAGTTACGTATTCCGAATGCCGAAGTTTTTAAAGGAATTATTTTAAACTATACTAAAAATCCTGAGCGCCGTTTTACCTTCGAACTAGGTGTTGATGCCAATGATGATCCATTAGCGGCAATTAAAGTTGGACTAGACGCGATAAGCACATTAAGTTTTGTCTTAGACAAACCTAAAGCTATCGCTGTCATCACTCATGTTGGTGATTCTAACATCGTTCTTGAGTTTCAAGTTTGGGTGGATCAGTCAGAGACTGACTTTGCTAAAGCACGTAGTATTGCTATTCGTGAAACTAAGCATGCTCTAGAAAACCAAGGCTTCAGCCTACCTGAACCTATTTATCGAATACGTTTTAATAATAAATTAGAAAAAGCATTTGAGCACATGCAAAATGGTAAAGGTATAGACAGTTCTGAGCTGACTGTGACGTCTATGACTTCTGTACCAGAGAATGAGCAGAGTAGTGAAAATCCAGCAGATGATAAAGATAAAAAACAGGCTAAGGCGCGCGCTAAGCAAATCCTGAATGGAGATAATGCTGATGACGTGTTTGATGCTCGTCCTGATGAAAAACTGATGGAAAAAGTTGAACAAGAAATTGCGGAAAGTTCTAATGAAACGGATTTATTAGACAAAAATAGTCCACAAGAATGATCTTTATCGTAAGGTATAAAAGTTAGGCATAATAAATGCATTGTAAGATGACAAACTTAGCAATATCACGAGAAGTAAGTCATGCAGATGAAACATTTAATTATCCTAGCACTGATAGGTATTGTCATTTTACTAGGTTTCAATATCATCAATGGTAATCGCCATGAACAGAATAGAGCAGTAGTGGCAAACAGTGTCACGCCTACGTCGACCACCACGGTTGTTCCTCATCAAGATACCAACCATTCAGTAGATGTAGCAAGCCAGCCTTTGGGGAAACAGCCTAAAGCTATCATGGATAATGCGACTAGCCAAATAAACCAAGCACAGAAAGCCGACCAAGAACGCTTAGATCAGGTGATCAATACTCAGTAGTTCACTAGAAGCACATAAATTAGAAGCATAAAAAAAGGCTAAAGATAACCTTAGCCTTTTTTTTGATTTAAGATTTAAACATCAATTTAGCTCTTTTTGCTAGCACCTTTACTGTTCCGGCTACTGCTTTTCTTAGCTGAGCTTCTCTTAGGCTGGCCTTTCTTTGTTTGATTCATCTCACTAGATTGCAACTTGGCTTTTAAATCAAAGTCAATTTGGAGCAAATCCATATTGACACCAGCGACTTTTACTTTGACCAAATCACCAAGTCCAAACAAAGTGCCTTTGTCTTTGCCGATAAGCTGCTGCTGCTGTTCATCATAGACAAAGAAATCATCACCGACATTTGAGATATGTACTAGACCATCGATATATAGATCAGTCAACGTCACAAATAGGCCAAAGCTAGTCACTGTAGTAACGACACCATCAAATTCTTCGCCTACATGATCTTTCATGTAATGACATTTAAGCCAAGATTCTACAAAACGTGAAGCCTTTTCAGCACGGCGTTCGGTATCTGAAGTCTGCGTACCTGCACCATCAAGAGAGAAGTCCATGACGGGATGCTGACTATTAGTTACTTTCGCTTTAATGGCACGATGTAGCATCAAGTCAGGATAGCGGCGAATCGGTGAAGTGAAATGGCTATATTCATCATATGCCAAACCAAAGTGACCGATGTTATCAGGTGCGTAGTTGGCCTGCATCATCGAGCGTAGTAACATGCTGTGGATACTAACCGCATCAGGACGATCTTTCGTGGCTTCAATAATGCGTTGATAATCCGCTTGCGTTGGGCTTTCTTCTGGAAAGCTTAAACCAAAGTTTTTTGCGTATTCATGAACACGCATTGATTTTTCGCCATCAGGCTTATCGTGATTACGATATAGTACAGGTAGCTCGTTTTTCAATGCAAAGTTTGCCGCACAGGTATTGGCAAGTAACATGCACTCTTCGATGAGCTTATGAGCATCGCCACGAGTACGTGGCAAGATAGCCGCGATACCGCCTTTCTCATTAAACTTAATATAAGTCTCAACAGTTTCAAATTCCATCGCATGACGTTCTTCGCGCTTTTTAATGAGCAAGTCATATAACTGATGTAGCGTATCGACAGATTTTTTGACATCTTTATTATCTGTCAATGATTTTGGAATGCTGTCATCTTTTGGATTGGCAAAATAATCGTTTACTTGATTATAAGTTAAACGTGCTTGTGAATGCATGACCCCAGGATAGAATTCGTAACCTGTCACCTTGCCAGCACGCGATATTTTGATATCGGCAACCATACATAAGCGATCAACTGAAGGGTTAAGCGAACACAAACCGTTCGACAGTACTTCAGGCAACATTGGGATGACGCGATGCGGGAAATAAACTGAGGTACCACGTTCATAAGCATCTTGATCAAGTGGAGAGTTTGGCGTCACATAATGGCTAACATCAGCAATAGCGACCAGTACTCGATAGTTACCGCCAGAGCGTTTTTCAGCGAACACGGCATCATCAAAGTCACGCGCATCTTCACCATCAATAGTTACTAACGGCAAATCACGTAAGTCGGTACGACCCTTTAAGTCTTTTTTACTAGGCTCTCGGTAATCATTAGCCTGCTTAAGTGCCGCTTCGCTAAATTCAGACGGAATATCGTAATTAAGTAGGGTCGTCTCAATGATCAGCTCACGATCATTATCATCGCTAAGTACTTCGGTGATCTTACCAGTAGCAAACTCATGCTGATTAGGCCAGTCAATGACATCAACTTTAACCGGATCGCCTTTCTTAGCACCTAACTCTTGTATGTTATCTTCGGTGACTGTAATCGGCTGATGATTGTTAGGACTGCCAAGCTCAACACAGTAGCCATCTTCATCACGAGCAAGCGTACCGATAAAATGGTTTTGATGACGTTCGGTTACATCAACAATACGGCCCTCAGTACGACCACGGTTGTCTGTCGACGTACCAATAGCATTGACCGTATCACCGTTGAACACCCAACGCATTTGCTTTTCGTGCAAGAACAAATCTGGCATATCTGCCAACACGACAAAGCCAAAACCTTTTGGGTGAGCAGATACTGTACCAGTGACAACATCTTGCTGCGTGACTGTACGAAAGCGATAAGGACGCCCTTCGCGGTTAACTTGGCCATCACGAGCCATTGCTTTTAGACGATTACCCAACGCATCAAATTGATCAGGATCATTGATATCGAAAGCTTTTGCCAGCTGCTGATGTGTCGCTTCACCGTGTTCAGCGATCGTGTGTAATATCAGCTCACGACTAGGGATAGGATTATCGTATTTTTGTGCCTCGCTTGAGGCGTTTGGATCATTCCAACTCATAAATTACCGTATCTATTTTTAAAATTATTAATAATGGCTATCTTAACACGAACAACAGATTAATATCTTGCGTCAATGATGTTATGTGTATTTGACAGCATGCTTTTACTGGACAAACTGCTGTATCAAATATCGATATCAGTAGCACCAGATTTGTTTGTAATCTTTTTACTATCTATTTCTTTTGAAACTTCAAGCACAGTGGTTTGGTTAGATTTGTCCAAGTATTTTTGCGCTTTATCCACTTCAGTTGTCAAAGTATTAACGGTTTGCTTCATATTTTCTAGTGCTTCAATTTTATAATTACTAATCATATCCATCGTATCGTAGACATTATTGAAAGCATTTTGTAGTTTATCAAGCTCAATAGTGCTACTGGTCGCTTGTTCATGAATTTCACCAGATTGGCGTTTAAGCATAGCTGAGGTAGACTCAATCAGACTACTAGTCGTTTTATTTAACGCTGTAATTTGATCTAGGACTAGCTTTTGATTTGTCATAGCTTGTGCAACGACTACTGCAGTACGCAATGCCGAAATGGTAGTAGTGGTAGCGCGATCAACCCCTTTAATAAGCTCTAAGTTATTTTTGCGAATGGTATCTAACGCTAAATAGCCTTGTACGTTAACAGCCAGCTGAGTCAAAAAATCAGTATTTTTTTGGCGTACATAAAATAGCATTTCTTCTTTAATGATACGTGCTTTTTCAGGGTCAGTAGCTTCTAGAGCATAGACCTTCTGCTCTAACTGTTCGTCAATCTTTTTACCAACATAGATATACTGACGAATAGATTGCATCAAATCCCACATATTGACTTTTTCTTGCTCAATCATGGCATTGTCTTTGAGTAGCTCGTCTTTACCATTGTATAGACTGGTCACCACTGCATTGATATGTGATTGCGCCGATTCATATTGGCGGAAATAATCTTGTACTTTATTGCCAAATGGAATGAGACCGAATAGTTTGCGTGAGCTGGTCAGCTCTTTTTTACTCGGATCCAAATCTTCTACAATACCGCGTAATTCAGTAAGAGATTTGGCAATCGGTGAGTTATCAAACAAGCTATCGTTGATACTCTTGGCAGGAAGTTCCAGCATCCGATTAGATACTTGTGCAGATTCACGGATTTCCTTAGTGCCCAAGTTATGAATGGATTGCAAGTTTTGCTGAAAGTCAGGACCATGCACTGGGTTGGTAATGACATGATCAACGAAAGCATCGACTTTGGCATCAAGCTCTGGAATTTGGCTCTCATCCAATTTAACCATCTGATCTGCTTCACTTTTTTCTATTTCTTTTACAGGAGCTGGAGGAGTCAGAGAGATACTTGGCGTATTCGTATTTTCTGGAGGTGTTAGTTCTTGCATAAGTTTTCCTATAGATAAGTAATAGATCAAATATTTTGGATTACTAAATAATTTTGATTATTGTCCATTATTCTAATTCAAACAGCAATTATAGGAGCTGAGAGTCTATTAATTGAATTATAGTTATTAAGTTGTTGTTAATAGAAAATGCGGAATAGATTTTAAGATTACCGTGTAACCAAAGAGTCGTGAAGGCTGATTTTGTAAAACTATGTGGTAATTAGAATAATAAATTTATGACAAACAATAGTAAAAAACCATCAATATCCCGCAGCATATTGATGGTCAAAAATAAAGACAAGTAAATATGGCAAGCTTAAATATTCGCTGTCCAATTATCTTTTCTTGGTAGGCCCAAGCAGCATACCCATTTGTCGACCTTCCATTTTTGGATGTTGTTCGACGTTTGAGATATCGGCAGTATCTTCAATGATACGTTCAAGTTGCTTACGACCAATGTCTTGATGCGCCATTTCGCGACCACGAAAGCGAATACTAACTTTAACTTTGTCTTGGTCTTCCAAAAAGCTAACGATTTTTTTCAGTTTTACCTGATAATCAGCTTCTTCAGTACTAGGACGCAGTTTCATCTCTTTAAGCTGAGTTTGCTTTTGGTTTTTCTTGGCCTCTTTCGCTTTTTGCTTCTGATCATAAAGGAAATGCTTATAATCCATGATCTTACATACTGGCGGCTTGGCATCCGGCACTAATTCAACTAAGTCTAGATTTTCATCACGTGCCGCTTTCATAGCGGTATCGATATCGACCACGCCCATTTGTTCGCCGTCTTCTCTGACAAGACGAACTTCCTTAACACTGATATCTTCATTGGTGTTCAGACGGTTTGACTGTTTAATAGGTATTACTCCTGATCTGTTTTTTGATTCTGACGGCCTTTTTCGGCAACGGCAGTCTGTACTAATTTGATGAATTCAGGGACAGTCATCACGCCTAGGTTTTCACCTTCGCGGGTTCGGACATTGACGCTGCCTGATTCAACTTCTTTATCCCCTAATACTAGCATATAGGGAATACGTTCTAATGTTTTCTCTCGTATCTTAAATCCAATCTTTTCGTTACGCAAGTCGCTAACTGCACGTAAACCTGCATTTTTTAGCTCATTAACGACATTTTTACAACTTTCTGCCTGTTTATCGGTAATATTCATAACAACTACTTGTTGCGGAGCAAGCCAAACAGGCATCCATCCAGCGTAGTTTTCGATAAGTATACCAATAAAGCGCTCAAACGAACCTAAGATTGCACGGTGCAACATAATAGGTACTTCGCGCTCATTTTGCTCATTAACAAATTCAGCATCGAGACGTTCAGGCATATTAGGATCGACCTGAATAGTACCGCACTGCCATACGCGACCTAAACTATCTTTAAGACTAAATTCAATCTTAGGACCATAAAATGCCCCTTCGCCCGGTAGATAATCCCAGTCAAGACCTGAGCTATCAAGAGCATCAGCTAAGGCTTTTTCAGCGAAGTCCCATGACTCATCGCTACCAACCCGTTTTTCAGGACGAGTTGAAAGCTTCATAATGATATTATCAAAACCAAAATCTTCATAAACAGCAAGGGTTAGCTTAATAAAGTCTGCCACTTCTTGCTGAATTTGTGCTTGGGTACAGAAGATATGCGCATCATCTTGTGTAAAGCCGCGTACGCGCATCAAACCATGTAGTGAGCCTGATGGTTCGTTACGGTGACATGAGCCAAACTCAGCCATACGTAATGGCAGGTCACGATAAGACTTTAAGCCTTGGTTAAATACTTGTACGTGACACGGACAGTTCATCGGTTTTACCGCATAATCACGGTTTTCACTCGACGTAGTAAACATGTTGGTCGCATAGTTGCCCCAATGTCCAGAACGCTCCCATAAACTACGATCAACGATTTGCGGCGTTTTGATTTCTTCATAGCCGTTATCATATTGTACCTTACGCATATATTGCTCAAGTACTTGATAAATCGTCCATCCATTAGCATGCCAAAATACCATGCCTGGGGCTTGTTCTTGCATATGAAATAGATTTAACGCTTTACCGATCTTACGATGGTCACGTTTTTCTGCTTCTTCGATACGTTGGATATATGCTTTTAGCTGTTTTTTGTCTGCCCAAGCAGTACCATAAATACGTTGTAGCTGTTCATTCTTAGCATCACCGCGCCAATAGGCACCTGACATTTTAGTCAGTTTAAATACTTTTAAAAAACGTGTATTAGGTACGTGAGGACCACGACACATATCCACATACTCTTGATGATGATACAAGCCAAAGGCTTCTTCACCTGGCATATCATTAATTAATTTGAGCTTATAATCCTCACCACGTTCTTCGAATATCTTTATTACTTCAGCACGTGGCGTTATTTTCTTGATGACATCATAATCTTGCTTAATAAGCTCCATCATGCGTTTTTCAATTTTTTCCATATGCTCAGGTGTAAACGGCGTCTCACTATAGATATCATAATAAAAACCATCATCTATGACAGGGCCAATGACCATTTTAACGTCAGGGTAGAGCTGTTTAACAGCGTGACCTAACAAGTGAGCACATGAATGACGAATAATATCGACACCGTCATCGTCTTTTGGGGTAATAATCTCAACCTTAGCATCAAAGACGATAGGATCGTAAGCATCAACTAGATGACCATCTACACGTCCAGCGACCGTGGCCTTAGCAAGACCCGCCCCAATGCTTTGTGCCACTTCCATGACTGTAGTATTGCCTTCGAAGTTTTTGACGCTTCCATCGGGTAAAGTAATCGCTACCATAATCTATTCACCTGTTTTTGAGTCCGTTGGCAGTGATGATTGCAACTATCAATCATATGACCGTGAGACCACATAAATTATATACGTTAAACGTGATACGTTAAGAGATACAGGCATTATTCGAACACGTTTAGCTCATATACAGCTGTTTGGTTGTTTATCCAACCTACTAATACAGCTAATACATAAAAAAACGCAGCAACATGCCCTTTAAATACGGTTAACTGACAGTGCAAGACAAGTAATGCCATTAGGGCAACTACTATAACAAAAACCATCTATAAACACTAGGCGGCAAGGGTTAGAGAGGTAATTCACGTAGACTATAGGAAATATAATATCTAATAAAGATATTGTTGAACACATGACAAACAGATAATGGCTATATTATAAGATAAGGCTAATCGAATAACCTATGCATTTATAAACTACCTATGTCTCTTACTTCTCACTATATATAGTTCTACTTCTATTATAAGCAGCATCTATATATAGTCACTGTCTATAATATCAATAGTGTCGATAGATAAGTCGATACAGGCTAAAGAAAGATGCATATCAAAAAAGTTAAAGATAATAGGTCATAGGAATTATAAAAGTACTCCAAACCGTATGATCTAGTAGTCTACCTAGATCTAAATAGCGATTCTTAGTATATTATACAGGAATTAGAAAATACCTTTCATTGTAACCTGTTGAAAAATATCTGTTATTTTATATTTCCTAGAATTAATCTAAAAAGCTTAGAGAAAGCGGTTGACACCCAGCTCAAACTGTCTATAATACGCCCCACAGCAAGGGAATAGCAGCGAAATTAGTAAGAAGGTTTACTACTAACGAAGCGACTATCTTACTGAAGAACTT
>NZ_JBEFNI010000008.1:0-180335 GCF_051970275.1 Psychrobacter sp. ASPA161_9
CTGGTATTTTAGAGATTATCTAGCCTTATTATTAATACTACTTGTTTATCAGTCAGTTAGCGTCAAAAATAGTTTTACCTTTATCATAACTGGCCTTTGTTTCTTAAAATCGCTCACTTCTTCTATATAAAAGCCTTCTATATATGACACTTTTTATAGCTTGCCAATCTTTTTAAAAAATTCTTTATAGGCAGCGACTTTTTTATCTAACGCTAAAGGATAGGCGCGCGAAGTTGAAGGCAACCTATATAAGGTAAGACTATTAATATCAGTTTTTTTATTATGGTCGTTTTGCCATTGGTAAGGATAATCCATACTTTGATTGGTCTTAGGATACTTCGACTTGGCAGGTGGCTTAGCTAATAAGTTAAGTAATACCTCTGTTGCCTTGCCTCCTGTCGTAAATAAGGTCTGCACCTTTGGTACTTGTAGCAAGATATTGTCTAAATCAACAGGCGTTACAACGGTTAAGTTTTTATCCGAGGCATTGCCCGTTTCACGAATAGCTTGTTTTACTGTCGGACAAGAAGCGATACCGCGCTCGAACATAAAGTCGCGAATACGCTCAGGATCAAAGCGTTTTTCATCGCCGACTCTAA
The DNA here is from genome assembly GCF_051970275.1 of Psychrobacter sp. ASPA161_9. Taxonomy (NCBI): domain Bacteria; kingdom Pseudomonadati; phylum Pseudomonadota; class Gammaproteobacteria; order Moraxellales; family Moraxellaceae; genus Psychrobacter; species Psychrobacter sp. ASPA161_9. The sequence continues at coordinate 600 of NZ_JBEFNI010000008.1, forward strand.
AATAATTGGCGTCATCAAAAAACACGCGCCCGTAAATACGCCACATATCATTATAAAAGTTAGGATAATGAAAACTCATCGCCCATTTGTCTGCTGTCGGTGGAAAAGTTCCCATCATCATCACCGTGGCATTGGGTGGTAAAACAGGACCAAACGGATGGGTTTCTATTTTTGCTGCTGGTATCTCTAGCGTTACTGAGCTAGGAGCTGCTTCATTCTGGGTGCTTGATAGTTGTTTGGTCATAATATTCTTCATCAGAAAAGCGGTTTTTTTGGTATCATAGCAGGTCTAAACACTGCTTCACTTGTTATGGCGCTATGATAGTCAAATGTGGTCGACTTAAATAAAACTAATCTCGTTGTAAATGCATTTGGCCCACTTTATTATTAGAGTATTAAGCTTACTATTTATGGGCTAAATATAGGGTTAATGTGCAGTAAGTGTTTGTATCTTTTATACTAATAGCAATCGCAGTTACTGCGCAAGCATCAGACCAAAAACCAAGAGAATACTTATGAGCGACTTAAAAATTACTGTAATTGAGCATCCGTTAGTCCGTCATAAACTCAGCCTCATGCGCGAAAAAGACTGTAGTACTTATAAGTTCCGTACGCTAACTAAAGAACTTGCACGTTTGATGGCTTATGAGGCAAGCCGCGATTTTGAAATTGAAACGTTCCCGATGGAAGGCTGGTGTGGTGAGATCACTGGTGAGCAAATTATCGGTAAGACGGCAACGATTGTACCTATTCTACGTGCTGGTATTGGCATGTTGGACGGGGTGCTCGATTTGATTCCTACTGCAAAAATCTCTGTCGTGGGTTTGCAGCGCGACGAAGAGACCTTGCAACCAGTACCATTTTTTGAAAAATTCGTCAGCCACATGGACAAACGTCCTGCCCTTATCATTGATCCAATGTTAGCAACGGGTGGTTCGATGGTAGCAACTATTGAGATGCTAAAGAAAAATGGCTGTACCAATATTAAAGCCTTAGTGTTAGTTGCTGCACCTGAGGGCGTACGTTTGGTGAATGAAGCGCATCCTGACGTGACCATTTATACCGCCGCACTAGACAGTCATTTAGATGAGCACGGTTACATCATTCCAGGTCTTGGCGATGCAGGTGATAAAATCTTTGGTAAGCAATTATCAAATAGGTAACTATCGATTGAACCGCAGTTAAGATAGCAACTATTAAGCCAAGACAGTTGGGCTAACAACATAAGCCAAAACAAATACTCGTCATAAAAATTATGCCACAAGCACACAGCATCAAAAGGATATGAAATGAATGTATTGATTACAGGAGCAAGCGCTGGTTTCGGTAAAGCACTGGCTGAACGTTTGGTTGCCAAAGGTCACCGTGTGATTGGCTGTGCCAGACGTATCGATAAACTTAATGCTTTGGCAGAAACTTTGGGCGATTTATTCTTACCCGTAGTGATGGACGTCAGTGATACTGCCTCTATTCCGCAAATTATCGCCGATTTGCCAGATGGCTTTAGTCAAATCGATGTCTTGGTTAACAATGCTGGGCTAGCACTGGGTACAGAGCCTGCCCAAAATGCCAGCCTTGATGACTGGATGCGTATGACAGATACCAATATCAAAGGTCTGATGGCGCTGACTCATGCCGTCTTGCCAGCGATGGTCGCTCGCGATAGTGGTTATATCATTAATGTTGGCTCGATTGCAGGCAGCTGGCCTTACTTTGGCGGTAACGTTTATGGTGCTACCAAAGCTTTTGTAAAACAATTTAGTTTAAATCTACGAGCTGATTTACTAGGTACGCAAGTGCGAGTGACCAATCTTGAACCGGGTAATGTCGCTGGAACTGAGTTTTCAAATGTCCGCTATCATGGTGATGAAGATAAAGCAGCTAAGGTTTATGATGGCTTTAAAACCATGACTGGAGAAGATATTGGTGATATTTTACTTTGGCTCATAGAATCTCCTGCTCATATTAACGTTAACCGTTTAGAAGTTATGCCAGTCGCGCAAACCTATAATGGATTAACGATTGCTAAGCAAGATAGCTAAAAATTGAATCAGAAAGCCAGCCTATAATTTTTTGCAAACTCAAACTATCGACGTTTAAAGTATCAATGTTTAGATTGTCGACGTTTAAAATATCAACGCAATTCATAATAACGAAGCAATACGGCGGTGTCATTTGGCATCGCCGTATTAGTCAGCGTTTCATTCCTTAAAACCTCCTCATTTACTAGACGTAAATCATGAAACTCTAAAACTAACACTTCATTACGGGTGCGTTCGCTGGTGCGCTTATTATGGCGTATTGGAAATCCAACGACTTGCTTGCCAACGACTTTTATCTGATTCACAATCAAAGTTTGACTGTTTTCTCGTCCTGACTTTAGCGCATCCTGCTTAATTTTTTGAGCCCCTAAGACCGCAGTAGCAGGATTGACGGTGCTGGTAAATAATTTATCGAAGCGTGCGCTCTTGGGTATATTTCCAGCGACAAATAATACTTGCCCCAATGGTAGGTATTGAGCGTGGCGCATTAGCTCGGCACGAAACAGCGCTGGCATATCCATATTAAAATTGTCTTCAGTTTGGCTATAGAAAGCTGCAAAACTACGCTGGATATAACGTCCGAATACGGAAGCATTAATCCAATCTTGATAAGTATCGTTTGCTAATAATTGCTTGGTAAAGTCTTTTGGGTCTAAAACAAGGCCACCTGTTAGTAGCGCCATTAACAAGCTATGCGGATCGGCAAAAGTCTGCTTCTCCCATATTTGCGGATAAAGGCTATTATCCAGTCCTGATAATGTCGCTCTATTCATAAACCAACATTCCCTTTTTATTATTAAGCCATCACTTTGACGACTCTTCACCAATAAACATTTTTTATGCTATGGTCAGCCTGACTGTTTTTACTATAACAGCCTATTATCAATAATATAAAGACGTTTTGTGCTAAGCGTTTTGACACTAGAGTATTTTGATAAAGCTAAAATGAGATGACGCCCTTTCATGATAAAAAATCTGCTCACACTGCCGATGCAATACCAATTACAGACTATGAACGTCACTACTGCTAACAATATAACGCTCCCAGTCTCAGTCATCGGTAAAGGCAAACCTGTGCTCATGCTACATGCTTACGGCATGGATGCGCGTGAGTTTTTACCGTTTATCTTACCGCTCGCGGGCGAATATCAGTTCTATTTACCGCACTTTAGAGGTTTTGGAGAAGCGAAATCTATCAATTTGACGCAATTTGATTTTGTGCGCCAATATGCTGACGATATTAACGCAGTGATTGAGCAAGTTTGTCATGAGCTAAGCATAGAGTCTCTACCTGTTGCCGCTATTTCAATGGGCGCACAAGTGATGTGGGCATATTTTGAATGTTTTGGTATATCGCGGGTAAGTCACTATTTAAATATCGACCAAAGCCCTGCTATCCATAATCAGTCTGATTGGCAAGGTGGATTGTTCGGAGAGAGACAGCAAGAGGTGTTTGATATTTTTCATAACGTGGTCGATATGACGCTACCCTATGCCAAGATTGATAGCTTCACGCATCTGCCATTTGCTATCAAACGCCGAGTCACTGATGTCGAACGGCTATTCTCTTTACTATCAGTAAATCGCTCGCGCTCAAAAGCCATCGTACAATTCTTGACTCATCAAAATGATCATAAGCTGGTGTTTTATAACCACAGTACATGGCAACACAAGATGCGCTGCTTGCAAGCTTACTTAGAGCTGCCTTACGATTTTCGGGCAGTCATAGAAAAAGTCACCATTCCAGTAGTGAACTTAATCGGTGGTCGCTCTAGATTATATAATCCCGAATGGCAGCAGAAAGTCACCCATATGCTACCTAACGCTATTGAAGTTGTTTTACCGAAGGCGGGTCACGCGGTACCAATGGACGAGCCAATTGGCTTTTACAAAATTTTGAAAGGCTTTTTGGAAGATTAGATGCATCATTACGCTGTCACATAAAAACTCTATAATCAACACTATAACTTTACAACATGTCATAGTAATTGCTCCGATCTACTTTTATACTAAAAAACTGACGTTTGCCTTCATTAACCAAAAACCAAATCAAAAAGGTGCGTCATTATAAAAACTTTATAATAATATCAAAAGGATCTGAGCATGCCATATGTGAAAGTTGCAACTCAAAACGAGCAACCTGTCGAACTATATTACGAAATCCAAGGTACTGGCAAACCTGTCGTGTTGATTCATGGTTGGCCATTAAGCGGACGGGCGTGGGAGTCACAACTCCCTGCACTGGTTGAGGCGGGTTATCAAGTGATTACGTATGACAGACGTGGTTTTGGGAAATCCTCTCAGCCATGGAACGGGTATGATTACGATACTTTGGCACAAGATTTAAAAGCCTTGATGGATGAGCTAGATTTAACAGATGCTATTATCGTCGGCTTCTCTATGGGCGGCGGCGAAGTGGCGCGTTATCTTGGGAAATATGGTTCAGAGCGTGTCAGTAAAGCGGTACTAGCCTCTGCTGTGCCACCCTATTTATTTAAAGCTGATGACAACTCTGATGGTGGCTTAGAAGAGCAAGATATTCAGGAGTTTTTAGATGGTGTCAGCGGTGACCGTATTGCCTTCTTAAATGACTTTACTAAGAACTTTTTTACTCCAAAAGACGGCAAATTATTAGTTAGTAAACCATTACGTTTATATAACCGTGACATTGCTGCATTTGCCTCTGCCAAAGCTAGCTACGATTGTGTCAAAGCTTTTAGCTATACCGATTTCCGTGATGATTTAAAAGCATTTGACGTACCAACTTTGATCATTCATGGCGATGCAGATCAAATCGTACCGTTTGAAGTAAGTGGTCAGCGTTCTCACGATATGATTGCAAATAGTCAACTTCATATCGTTGAAGGTGGTCCGCACGGTATCAATGTGACTCATGCAAAAGAGTTTAATGAAGCTTTGATTGCCTTTTTAGACAGCTAAATAACTTTGTATATATGAACAAGAAAGCGACCTTAAATGGTCGCTTTCTTGTTTGGTTAATTAAATATAAGAATAGTTTAGAAGAAAGTTTAGAACTAATCAGCTAAAGTTTTAATCAACTCAAAGCGCGGTATTTCTTTACCATCTATCAAAACCGTTTCAACAAACATCGCTAACGGTCGCACCCAAACACCATATTCGCCATACAGACAGCGATAAACGACTAACGCTTCTTCCGTTTCAGAATGCTGCGCGGTATGCAACACTTGGTATAGACTGCCTTTATAATGGCGGTAAATGCCTTGGGGAATAGTGTGAGAAATATTATTTTGGTTTTTTGGCGACATAAGATTCTTATTTAGATTGATTACAAGTTTTAGTAGTTTTCATTAAGCTTTTTCGTCAATTCAGCTTTTACTTGTGGCCACTCAGAATTTACCAAACTATACATCGCTGTATCAGAGATAACGCCGTCACGGCAGACTCTATTGCCTCGAATGACCCCATCTTTTTTGGCGCCTAAGCGTTCAATCGCTTCTTGTGAGCGGCGATTGCCAATATCCGCGCGCCAGCCTACAGTTTGATATTCTAAGGTTTCAAATATATAGGTGAGCAGCATGAGCTTACAAGTCGTATTGACATGCGTGCGCCAATACGATTGAGCATACCAGGTATAGCCAATCTCTAAGCGTTTTGTAAAGGGCAAAATATCATGGAAGCTCGTTGAGCCAATCGCTTTACCGGTTGACTCATCGATGACGACAAAAGCTTTTCTATCGGGCATTGATTCTGCAGTATTGATGTAGTCGATGACTTTATCTGGCTCTGGTACAGAAGTCTCGTTTATTTTCCACAGCTCACCATCTTGGCAAGCTTCGGCTAAGTCATTTGCATAACTTAATGTCAATGGCTTAAGGGTGATTCCATTATTTGATAATGTAGGAAGGTCTAGCATATATTTCTCCTCAAGCCATAATGAACTTATAAACTCTCTTTACCTAACTTGCCATCTTGATTAACCCACCGTCACTTTTGCATAAGCCTTTTTGCCTGCTTGGATAACTGCTGTCTGTCCTGAGGTTAAGCTAAAACTTGCGTCGACCACTTCACCATCAACTTTTACTGCGCCCCGTTTTACCATATCTTTGGCTGCTGAGTTGTTTTTGGCAAGTTCAGCTTGGTTCAGAATTTGGGTAATAAATAGTGCGTCTTGACCTTCTAAATCTAGCATTATCTCTGGTAAATCCACTGGTAATTCGCCATCAGCTAGTACGTTACCTGCAGATTTATGCGCATTGGCAGCAGCGTCCGCATCATGAAAACGCTCAATCAATTCTTCGGCTAAAATACGTTTGATTTCTTGTGGATTGCGACCGTTTTCCATCTCTGCCATCAAGCTGTCGACTTCTTCCATCGGCTTAAAGCTTAAAAATTCAAAGTAGCGACGAATCAAGGTATCTGGCATGGATAGGAGTTTTTGGTACATCGTGCCCGGTGCATCATAGATGCCGACATAGTTGTTCAGTGACTTAGACATTTTATTGACGCCGTCTAAGCCTTCTAAGATTGGCACCGTAATACAAACTTGCGGCTCCTGACCGTAACGACCTTGCAAAGTGCGTCCCATTAGGATGTTAAAGGTTTGGTCAGTACCGCCAAGCTCGACATCGGCTTTTAGCGCGATAGAGTCATAACCTTGAACTAATGGGTAGAGAAACTCATGGATAGCAATTGGCGTTTGCGCCGCATAGCGTTTAGAGAAGTCATCACGCTCAAGCATACGCGAGACAGTCAACTGGCTAGAAAGCTGAATCATATCGCCCGCTGACATATCTTTGAACCATTCAGAGTTAAAGACGATGCGGGTTTTTTCTTTATCCAAAATCTTAAATACTTGCTCAGCATAAGTTTGCGCATTGATTTGGATTTGCTCGTCGGTCAATGGTGGACGCGTAGAATTTTTACCAGAGGGATCGCCAATCTTGGCGGTATAATCACCAATTAAAAAATAGATCTCATGACCCAAATCTTGAAAGTGCTTAAGCTTATTAATCAGTACCGTATGACCTAAATGCAAATCAGGCGCGGTGGGATCAAAGCCTGCCTTGATACGCAGCGGACGGTTTAGTTTTAACTTAGCGACTAAATCTTCTTGCGATAGAATTTCTTGCGTACCGCGCTGAATAAGAGCAAGTTGTTCTTCTAAAGTGTATGAATGGTCTGTCATGATGATCTCTTTATTGTCTTTATTAAAAGGGTAAAGCGTTTGGGCTATTTATACCAAACCCAAAAATACGATTAGCGGCGTCAAACTCGTTTAGTCTGCTAAATGTAGTACTTGCACTCATTTATCGCTACTCTGATTTTTGGGAATGTTATTAAAGTCTCGTAGCCATCAAAAGATGTTAGAATTTGAGAGATATACTAGCGTTTTTTAAGGAAAATTGCCATGACCAACCCCGCATCGATTGCTGATACTCATGATACTCATGATACTACTTATTCGAATATGAATTTTGATAATGGTGAAGACAATACTTTAGACAACGGTTTAGAAAATAGCTCAGATAATATTGATAACTTGAATTATGCCACATTGACTGATGCGCTGGAGCAAACAGTGTTTGAAAGTTTCGATGATGGTTTATACATCGGTATGATGTCAGGTACTAGCTTAGATGGTATGGACGCTGTTCTTTGTCAATTTAATGACAATGTTAATAGTGATGATCTTAATAATGATGACGACACGCCGCAACCCATGCGTTTATTGGCGACTTGTAGCCAAAACTTTCCACCACGTCTCCGTGAAGTGTTATTGGCCTTATGTCAGCCTAATGGTGTTCAAGAATTAACGCCGACAGATGATGAACCAAATAGCGAATTAGACTGGTTCGGTTGGGCAAGCAAAGAGTACGGTGAGTTTGCAAGCGACGTGGTTAATACCTTATTGCAGCAGTCAAATACAGATAGTGAATCCGTACTAGCGATTGGCTGTCATGGTCAAACCGTACGCCATCGCCCGCAAATGGGCTTTACGTTGCAATTAGTCGATGCCAATATCATCGCTGAGCGTACTGGCATTAGCGTCGTGAGTGATTTTCGTCGCCGTGATATGGCGGTCGGTGGTCAAGGTGCGCCTTTGGTCCCTGCTTTTCATCAAGCATTATTTGCCACGCCTGACTGTACCCGAATTTTATTAAACTTGGGTGGTATTGCTAATATCACCGTCTTGCCAGCGCTTACTAGTGACCCTTCAAACAATCAACAAGCAGATAGCGTTGTTGGTTATGACACGGGCCCTGCTAACTTATTATTAGATGCGTGGACGGCATTGCATACCGATAATGATTATGATGCTGGCGGTGCATGGGCACAATCTGGACAAGTCGTTGAGCCGCTACTTAATCAGCTGATAGAGCATCCATTTTTTGCACGGTCTTACCCTAAGAGTACAGGTCGTGAAGATTTTAACTTAGCTTGGTTACAGGACGAACTACAAAAATTCGATCAGGCTTCTGCCCATATTCGTTATTCATCCGCTGATGTACAAGCAACCTTGACCGAGCTGACGGCCATTAGTGCTAGTGCGCAAATCAATATGTTTATACAAGCTCATGAAAGCAGTTCGGTTTATGTTTGTGGTGGCGGTGCGCTTAATGATTATTTGATGACACGCTTGCAAGCACATCTCCCCCATTGCACAGTAGAGACTACTGCAAGCCTAGGACTTAACCCCGCTTGGGTAGAGGCGGTTGCTTTTTCTTGGTTGGCAAGGCAGACACTCATAGGTGAAACAGGTAACTTGCCAGCCGTTACTGGCGCAAGTAAAGGCGTGGTGTTGGGACAGGTGTGTTTTGCTTAAACATTAAGATTATTATTGAATTTATATGGTATTTAAGCGTGCAATCAATAGCAATATAGTGGCATATTACTCTAGCGTCACTATTCTATGAACTATTAAGTTTACAGACGTGCACTTATGTGCTTTATAATGGCTGTCAAAATAGTAAGATAACGCTATAAATAATATAGAACTATTCCTCAATAGCCATACAATATAAGCAAGTCCATCCCTTTAGGACCGCAAGTACAGGATATATCTCATGAGCCAAAATAGCAGTTCATCGACACCGCAACATACCAATACTGCACCAAAACTGCGTCATAAACCACCTCATTATGAGCGTTCTGATGAGATGCGTGTCGTCGTCACGGGTATGGGTGCCGTTACCCCGCTAGGAGTGGATATCGAAAGCACATGGAAACGACTGCTCAACGGCGAAAGCGGCATTACCTCAATCTCACATTTCGATGCGACTGACTATCGCGCCCAAATCGCAGGCGTGATTAAAGACTTCGACACTAAGCAATATATGAGCCCCAAAGACGCACGCCGCTATGATGCATTTATGCACTATGGTGTAGCTGCTACTGCAATGGCACTTAAAGATGCAGGCTTCATTGAAGCAATCAGCGCAGAGGACACTCCGGTACAGAATGTCGACCAAGAGCGCTTCGGTGTCATCTTAGGATCAGGCATTGGTGGTATTCAAACTATTGAAGATAGCTGCGCCATGCTAAATGCAAGAGGTGCTAAAAAAGTATCACCATTTGTCGTTCCAGGCTCTATTGCCAATATGGCAGCTGGCCTAGTAGCTATCAAACACAAACTTAAAGGTCCCAATCTTGCGACTGCAACGGCATGTACTACAGGTACGCATGCTATCGGTTTGGCTGCACGCCTAATCGCTTATGGTGATGCTGATGTCATGATTGCAGGTGGTAGCGAGAGAGGCTCGAGCCCATTAGGTATGGCAGGCTTCGCGGCTATGCATGCGCTCTCTACCCGCAATGATGAGCCGACCAAAGCATCACGTCCATTCGATAAAGATCGTGATGGTTTTGTGATGGGTGACGGCGCAGGCGTATTGGTACTGGAAAGCCTTGCTCACGCCAAGGCACGCGGTGCAACCATACTAGCTGAAGTTGTCGGCTTTGGTATGAGTGACGATGCCAGCCATATCACGGCGCCACCTGAAGATGGTAATGGTGCTGCACGCGCTATGCAAAGTGCCCTTAATGACGCAGGTATTGATCCATCACGCGTTGGCTATGTCAACGCCCATGGTACTAGTACGCCTGCTGGAGATGTCGCTGAATCCATCGCGATTGAGACCGTATTTGCTTCAGTCAAAGACAGCATCTTGGTTAGCTCAACCAAATCTATGACTGGGCACTTATTAGGCGCAGCTGGTGGTGTGGAAGCTATCTTTACGATACTTGCTTTGCAGAATCAGCACGTACCGCCGACGATTAATCTAGACAATGTCGAGGACAACTGCAATTTAGACTATGTGGCCAATAAATCACGTAAAGTTGAAAATCTTGATTACGCTGTATCTAATAGCTTTGGTTTTGGCGGCACCAATGGTTCATTGATTTTTGCACGTTGGTCATAGTTATCATAGTTATTGAGCCTAAGTTGAATCATAATTAAGCTATAAAAGTGAATAATGCTATCAATGTAACGTTGGTAGCAGATTTGCTACGTTTGTCCCCTTGCAGCCCCTTATCATAGTTGCGTATGATAAGGGGTAATTTTTAGAAAATTTATGGAAGAGTCTATGTCAAGCTATTCGTTTTCGCATCAATTTTATCAGCGGTGGACCCGTGCGCCAGAGCAGATACGCGCTGCCATTGTCCAAGAATTAACGGATATTACTACTCTGCTGCAAACAGACACTCCTTTTGAAAGTTTTACCTTTAGTCTGCCTGATTTAGACGCGCACCTTGATGAGTTATATAGTGTGCATGAAGCAGAGCAAGCGGCTGCAAAAGAGCTTGCCGATAAGCAGGCGGAACAACGTGCCGCTGCTGAACAACAACGCTTAGCAGAAGAGAAAAAAGCCGCAGAAGAAAAAGCACGCGCTGCAGCAAAAGTTGAGCGTGAAGAAGCTAAGCGCCAAGAAGAAAAACTGCAGATAGAGCAAGCACAAAAACAACAAGCGCAAAAAGAAGAGCGTGCAGCACAATTAGAAGCGGACAAAAACAACAGTGTTAAAGTAGCGCAAGATACAAGTGCAGCAGCTAGTGCCAATAATAATCCTGACACCAGTACTGATATTAGGGTTACAGACAATGAGAAAGATAGCGCTGATGGTAGTGTAAATCCGAACCATCACACTGAACATACTATTGTGAAACCTAAAAAAGGCGCCGCAATTGATTTGTCATTTAAGGATCCAGAGTTAAGCGCTGCCCATGAGACCTTAATTCATGAGCTAGAGATGCACGTAGATGATTACCTCAGTGAGCAAATGATGCAAATGTCTGAGGACTTAAAATCATGGTTACGTGCCGAAGTTAGTCATCAACTAGCTGGCATTACAGAAAAAAACCAAGCTGTCGAAGATATTATTCAAAGAAACATCGCTAAGAAGAACTAGTCTTCGAGAGGGCTTAGCATTTATCGATTATTGCGTTTATTGCTGACGCTCTAAGTGTCTCAGCTAAAAATCTTAAATACAAAAAAGCCCCGTAAATTTTTACGGGGCTTTTTCTATTTTGGATTCATAGATTGGATTAATAGATACAAGCTTTTATTTTTAAATGGCTTGTGTACGCTCGGTCAACCATTCAAGTGCCGCACCATCAACGCGGTCTTTTAGCTCAGCATAGACTTGACTGTGATAGTCGTTTAGCCAATCAATCTCTACTTGATCTAACAATGAAGACTCAATCAAACGGGTATCAATTGGGCAGTAAGTGATGGTTTCAAAGTTTAAGAATTTACCAAACTCAGTCTCAGTCGGACTCGCCACTGGCATATTAACGACTAAGTTTTCAATACGAATACCCCACTTGCCTTCACGGTATAGACCTGGCTCATTACTAGAGATCATTCCCTCTTTCATGGCGCGCTCTTTTGGCGTACTGGCACTATAAGCAATAACTTGTGGGCCTTCATGCACGTTTAAGAAGTAACCAACACCATGGCCGGTCCCATGACCATAATCCATCTGTGCTTGCCATAATGGTGCACGGCAAATCGCATCGATTAGTGGCGAGGCTATACCATCAGGGAAGTTTGCACGCGCCAAAGCGATATGGGCTTTGAGCACCGTGGTAAAGTCACGTTTGTGCTCGCTGCTTACTTTTCCAATACCGACCACGCGAGTAATATCAGTGGTGCCGTTCTGATACTGAGCGCCTGAGTCAATCAGCAATAATCCACCTTCGCCTTCATTCACATCAAGGTAGCTAAACTTTTCTGGTGTCGCACGGTAATGGGGCAACGCACCATTTTCATTAAATCCTGCAATGGTTGGAAAGCTTGGCGATACATAATGTGGCTGCTGACTACGTACCTCAATCAGCATACTATCAACGTCCAGCTCACTTAAGCGCTCACCGTCTGCTAAGCGCTTCTCAAATGTGGCAAAGAATTCACTTAATGCGGCTCCATCTTGACGCATGGCTTCACGTACGTGATCGATATCTGAGTCAGATTTAACAGATTTTAGCAAAGTGCTCGGTGCCATTTGCTCGATAAAGCCTACATCATCCGCCATCTTCGATAGCGTACCCACTGCGACTTTACTTGGATCTAACAATAGCAAGTCATCTGGCGTCAGCGCACTCAACGCGTCTTGTACCGCTTCATAATTAGCAAGCGTGATACCGCTATCTTTTAGGGCTTTTTCAATATCGCTACTGACTTTATTATTATCAACAAACAATGTCGCTTTGTCTGCACTAATCAGCATATGCGCTAAAAACACAGGATTATAATCGACGTCAGCGCCGCGTAAGTTGGTCAACCATGCAATGTCATCTAAGCTAGAAAGCAGGTGATACGTTGCGCTTGCATCGCCCATACCGGCACGCACGGCAGCAAGTTTTGAGGTAGCAGACTGGGCGAGAAACTGCTCATCGTGAGCATATAACTCTGCTGATGGTAGCGCCGGACGATCGCTCCATATGTCTGTCAATACATCACGCTCAGTGATTAAAGTAATGTCGTTGGCATCAAAAGCGTCTAGTAACTTATCTTGCTCAGCGATAGATAGCACATTACCATCGACTGCTACGCTATCACCTTCTTGCAAGTGCTCGGCGAGCCAATCGATATGATTTGGCTGGCCTGGAGCAAGCTTCTCTAAGCTGATACCTGTGCCTTCTAGCTGATCAGCTGCGTGCACCCAATAGCGACTGTCAGTCCACATGCCGGCAAAATCAGCCGTAACAACGAGCGTACCTACTGAGCCGGTAAACCCTGACAACCATAAACGTGATTGCCAATATTCTGGCAAATACTCAGATAAATGCGGATCAGCAGATGGCACAATAATCGCGGTAAGGTCTTGGGCAGCTAAGCTTTTACGTAAGCTATCGATACGATCATGAATGGTTTGTTTATTCATTAAATGCTTCCTTATTGATTTTGGAGAAGTTTTATCGTGAGGCGGCTATGATTAGTCGTCTTATTCGAGCGGGTAAAGTTGCTTTAAAGTTTAATTAAATAATCAGTATTTGAATCAGCCACATTCAATATGTTTGAGAATTAAAATGTTGTAAAAAGTCAGATACCAAATATGTGAGGCCAACTATTATTTCAGCAGAATAGTATTAAAGCAGAACATCATTAGATGTTTGGGCAGAAAGTAGGCTTTCAATAGCCTGAGGCAAATATCTCACCAAGTGAAACAATAAAACGTGCTACCAGTAATGGTAACACGTCTCATCATCTGTCATTGACTTGTGCGGTACACTTGCTCAACGACTTATTAAAAACCCTATTAATTAGCTGACTTTATCGGCACGCTCACTTTTTTGTAGCATGTTATTAATAGGCTTCGCTAATACTAATAATAAGGCAGCAGTAACAACCAATAAAATTGTCATCGTCGTAAACAGATCTGGTAAGCCTTCAATCTTATCAGCTGAAACGTTGCCGCCGAAAAATGCGGCAACCAAATTACCCATGGCTAAAGAAGCAAAGAAAAGTCCCATCATCTGACCTTGCATGCCTTTTGGTGCAAGCTTAGTCATTGAAGACAGACCTACAGGACTAAGTGCCAGTTCGCCAAGCGTTAGTAACAGCAAACTACCTACCAACCATAAAGGTGATGCTAACCCACTATCATTAGTCAAAATACTCTTAGAGGCCACAATCATTAAGCCAAAACCTGCAGCAGCAAGTAACATACCGAGAGCAAATTTAACCATACTACTAGGCTCAACGCCTCTATTGCCAAGCTTAACCCATATAATGCTGACAATTGGCGCTAACAGAAGAATAAATAAAGGGTTGAGCGATTGAAACCAAATACTTGGTATCTCAAAACCTAAAACATTAAGATCGGTATAGCGATCAGCAAACAAGTTAAAAGACGTCGGCTGCTGCTCAAAGCTTGACCAAAACAGCGTCGAGCCAATAATTAAAATAAAACAAATTAACAGACGCAGCTTATCAGTTTTATCAAGCCTAGGTGAAATGAACATAACAACAAAGTATAAAATGACCACAGCTGCGATGATATAGGTCATATACTCAGCCACCATTTGCGGCTGAAACGGCATGATACCTGTAGAGACCAAAATGACGATTGCAGCCAGTAAGGCCAAGAATCCTACAACCCAGCGACCAACGTTTTTATGGCGATCATTGGCATGTTCCCACTCAGCCGTGATACCTTTTGCTCGCGCATAGCGTGTTAAAGTCTTTTGGGCAGAAAAACGGTATATGAGCAATGATACTAGCATGCCCAGACCACCGACACCGAAACCAACATGCCACATGCCTTTTTCTTTGAACACCCCAACGATAAGCGCGGCTAATAATGCACCAATATTGATACCCATATAGAATAAAGTAAAGCCGCTATCACGGCGTACATCACCTTTAGAATACAACGCACCGACCATTACTGAAATACATGTTTTGAATAAGCCTGAGCCCAAAACAATACACATTAGACCGACGAAAAATAATGTCATACCAAACATAGCGGAAAGCGCAATACACAAGTGACCAAGGGCAATAATAATACTACCCCACCACAGGGCACGCTCTTGACCCAGCCAATTATCAGCTAGCCAGCCGCCTGGCACTGCTGCCAAGTATAACGAGCCAGCAAAAATGCCGTAGATAGCAGAAGCGGTTACCTCATCAAAGCCAAAACCACCGCTGCCTACCGTTGCCACCATAAAAAGTACTAATAGCGGGCGAATACTATAATAAGAGAACCGTTCCCACATTTCAGTAAAGAACAATGGACGTAATGGCTGAGGGTGTCCCATAAATCCATTATCTAGTGCTTCTAGCTCAGCGGTATTAACCTCTGATTGTGTCTCCGTTCTCATAAGTCTATTCCTTTAACACACTACGATAGAGATGACCAAGCCCTTCATTATTGAGACGGACGGTCGTAAATGCGCGTTATTGTTTCATTAGATTATCAGTATGTAAAGGGAAAGATTGTTTACTATTTGAACAAATGCCTACGAAAACTTGACAAAAAAAAGCACCAACCTATTAAAAATAATAGGTCGGTGCTTTTATACAAGCTTGATAATTAGAAGCTAATCGTGTTGCTTATACATACTATTAAGTAATGATATTCGCTTACTGTGCAGCTGCGGTGTCGTCAGCAGTACCAGCATCTAAATCACCATCAGCCTGTTCTGCAGTTAAATCAGTACCTTCAACGGCAGCTTGGCTGACTGTACCTGAAGCAGTCGCAGTACCAGCTTCAGCGCTAACTACCGCGCCACTTGTATCTTCTGCAGGTGTTACTGTTGCATCAGCAGGCGTTTCAGTTGCTGTTGCAGCATCTGCTGAAGCAGCTGTCTCTGTCTCTGCGGTGTCAGCTGTTTCTGTATCTTCAGCGGCAATAGCTTCTGCTTCATCAGCCGCTGCCGAAGCCTCAGTAGTTTCAGCCGTGATGTGCTCTCCTGCTGGACGCAAGAATGCTGAAATACCAATAAGTAAGACAATACCTAAAAACAAGGCAATGCCACCTAGAGCATACATAAACTCTTTTTTTGGATTGTTGTTGACGATATCTTCTGACATACCTTATCCACCTTGCACAAAATATTTAAAATTTTAGCCTATTATATCGCAATTTATACCAATGTGTTCAAACCCTTAACTATTTAAAGGAATTATTATTTAGTACATACCAATTAAGCTGTGATAATGACGCTCCTATTTACCAAGCTGAGCGCGAGTGGTTGAGCGCTTACCTAGATAGCTCAATAGTAATAACAGTGCCATGATAAACAAAATAGGGTAATTACCAAGACTCATAAACGGAGTGTTACCAACCCGTGCCTGAATATCACCGCGTAATACTGTGCGCTCAAACTGCGGCGCCCGCTCGACAATACGGCCTTTATGATCAATGATAGCGGTAACGCCAGTGTTAGTTGCGCGCATAAACCAGCGACCATTCTCAAGCGCGCGCATCTGTACCATTTGCAGATGTTGCAGTGGGCCTGCTGAAGTACCAAACCAAGCATCGTTTGAGATAGTTAATAAAAAGTCAGTACCGATTGCATTTTTACGAGTGGTATCAGGGTAAGCAACTTCATAACAAACTGCCGCGCCTAAATTATGCCCACGCACACGTAACGGTGATTGCTGATCACTACCGCGACTATAGCTCATGATATCTTGACTGCCAGCTAGATTGGGCAAGATATCTAGCAAGCCTTCAAAGGGAATATACTCACCAAACGGCACTAGACGCTGTTTTTTATACAAGCCTTCTGCCTCAGCACCCAAGGCAATAACACTATTATAGAATGGTGGATACTTATCGGTACTGGCATCAAATGCTGCTTCATCTTTATAAGGAATACCGGTCACCCATGTGGTATCAGTAGCATTAGCCATTTTTACCATTTCACTGATAAAGCCAACTGCCTCTGTCTGGAACATAGGGATTGAAGATTCAGGCCAGAGCACGATATCGCGCCCCCACTCAGTGCTGGTTAAGGTTGCATAAATCTTGAGAGTTTCCACCTGATACTCGGTCAACCATTTGAGATCTTGTGGAATATTACCTTGGATTAATGATACGGATAAATCAGGCGTGCCTTTAGGTTTCGTCCATTGCGGATTGATTAGCCATAGTGCAGTGCTGATGACCAACAGTGCTACAGAAGCAATGGCATAACCTGCACGGCGACGCAAAAGCTCCACTATACTGGCGGCTAATAATACTGCGACGAAAGAGACGGCAAATACACCAGCGACGGGCGCAAGTGAAGACAACCAATACTGCTCAGTAAAAGCGTAGCCAACGAACAACCACGGAAAACCCGTGAACAGCCACGTTTTCATCCACTCTTGTAGTATCCAAAGAGCTGCAAAGGATAATGGCTGCTTGCCAACCACCCGATTAAATATCAAGGCTAAAAAGCCATGAAATAACCCCATCCCTAGGCCCATCAGCGCAATCATAATTAACGCAAGCCATACAGGCGTCGCACCATAAACGTGAATAGAGGTATATAGCCAAAACGCACCAACACACCACAGCCCCGTACCATATGCTTGACCGATAATAAATGCGCGCTTGCCAGTCATATCCGGCAATAATAGTGCATACAAAATAGCAGGTGAAACCAGTGCTAGTGGCCAGATACCATAAGGCGCGAGTGCAAATATAAATATCGCACCTGCAAGCCAAGCAATCAAAATAGTTAACCCTAGCGATAGGCGTTTAGGCTTAGTAGGATTCAAACGCTTTTGTAAATCAACAGTAGACAGGCGCATAGCAATTATCCAGAATCTTATTATTCAAAACATTAAGTTTGAGGCTTCTTTTTTAACAGTAACCTTTTTTTGACAGATACTGTCTGACGGCCACTGGCAGTGCTGAAAATTAAATCCGCCCATGATACCAGCCTATACTAATTAATGGGTAAATTTGCGTAGCAAAAATAGTAAATGCCAAAAAGCAAAAAACACGACCGTAGTCGTGTTCTTACCATAAAAGCTTAAACCTAATATATATGCGTACCTTACATACTTTAGATACTAAATCGGTAAATTAATAGTTGGCAGCCGAGTTCTGGACTGATAGCTGAAAAACTAGTGGCTACCTATTAACAGTCGCTGATCGGCAGTGATTTTGGTCAGCTCTAAATTTTGAATAAAGCGTCCTTCTGCGTCAATGACTTTAATTTCCCAATCATCTATCTGTACGCTCTCACCCTCTAAATCACCCACGTAGCCAAGCGTCTGCATTACAAGGCCACCCATGGTATCGACATCGGTATCATCAAAGTGACTACCTAACTCGTCATTACAGTCCTCAATCACTGTAGAGGCTTGCACGCGCCAAGTATTAGGCTTTTCTGGATGCACAACGATATTATTGATATCACTATCTTCATCAAAGTCATCATGCTCATCGACGATATCACCGACGATTTCTTCTAACAAATCTTCCATCGTGACCACCCCGCCGAAGTTACCAAACTCATCGACTACAATCGCCATGTGTACTTGGGTGCGCTGCAATGAGCGTAACAAGGTATCAGAACGCGCATTTTCATTAATATATAGCGGCTGACGTACCAAGTCTTTTAGACGTTTGCTGTCAATCTTGTCTTCTTGATCGCGCACCATATGCACTAAAATAGGAATCAAGTCTTTTGCGAGTAAGATACCAATAACCGCATCATCGTCTTGACTGTCAAATACAGGATAGCGTGAATGCGTGGTTTCAAGGATGATATCCATCACTTCAGCAAGGCTAGTACTTTCATGTAGACCTATCACCTGCGGGCGCGGCGTCATGATTTCACGTACTTGCGTGGCTGGCAAATCCAGTACACCTTCGAGCATGTCGACTGTATCTGGCTCTAAGAACTGGCGTGAATCTTGTACCAGACGAATCAATTCATCACGGGTTTCGGGGGCGGTCGATAGCCAGCGTTTTAAGCCGCGCATCGACCAACTACTCGGGCTTGGAACGTCGTCAGACATGGCGATGTGATTTAACCTCTTTAGTTAATGATAATTAATATGATAATAAAACGAGTAATGGAGATTAAAGTAATAAATAAAGCTGGCTAACTTATCATTAGAGATAGATAGACCAGTCTAAATTAGCTTCACTTTATCGCAAGCCCACCAGACATTCAACGACAAATTTATCCAAATTGTATTGTCAGTGTGTTATAAACTTTGCTATCGTCAACAACTTCACTTATTTAGCTTACACTTATGTCGCTTCGTTCTGTTATTTCTCAGATTTTATCATCTCGTAAAGCTAACCCTAGCTTGTCGAACAATACGAGCGACAACGCACGCCAACCAAAAAATTGGCGGCATTATGTTGTACATTTTTTGATTGCACTGACGCTTATATTATCAGCACTCTGGCTATTAATGTTGCTTGGCTATCAGCTCGGTGCATACAGTCCGGTAACTTGGATAGCGACCATAGTGATTGTCGGTTTGCTAGCATCGGTATTGTCCGTAAAATATCGGCCAAAGCTAGCCAATAGGATTATAAATAAAACAACTAACAAAACCATTAATCAAAAAACAACCAGTAAATGGCTAACTGGAATATATATGGCGGTTTGGGTAGTCGGCCTTGGTTGGTTTTTCTCTATTGAACCCAAACAAAACCGTGACTGGATGCCCGAAGTCAGTCAAAGAGTCTCTTATGAGCGCGATGCCACCAACCCCGATTTGATTACGTTTACCAATGTGCGTAACTTTGATTGGCATACTGATGAGGATGCGACTGAGCACTGGGAGACGCGCACGATTGATATGTCTAAATTGTCCGGCATCGATGTGAGTAACTCTTACTGGATGGGACCGCTGATTGCGCATACTCTAGTAAGCTTTCGCTTCGAAGATGAGAGACCGCTTGCCTTCTCTTTTGAGATTCGTAAAGAAAACGGCGAGTCGTTTTCGGCACTGGCAGGCTTTTTTAGACGTTATGAGCTCAGCCTCATTGCCGCTGAAGAGCGCGATATCATTTATACTCGCAGTAATGCGCGCGGTGAGCAAGTTTATTTGTTGCCTGTTAGCCATTTACAGCAGTCAGAAGTCAAGTCACTATTTGAGTCGTATTTAACCGCTGCCGATGAGCTTAATGCAAAGCCTGCTTGGTATAACACCTTAACTAGCAACTGTACCAATATTATCTTTTATATGGCACGAATTGTCAGTGGTGAACGTCTGCCATGGGATTATCGGATTTGGGTATCTGGCTGGCTACCAAATTATCTTTACGACGTCGGAATGCTAGATGCTAATCCCGAGAATGGTGGTCAGCCATGGTCAATGGATATGTGGTATGAGCGCGCTCATATCAATCCAAAGGTAAGAGGTTTTGATAATCAGGCCAATCTAGATCTAGACGCTAGCGCTAATAGCAATGAGTTTTCAGCCCAAATTCGCCAAGGCATTCCTATCCCACCGCTAGCTGATTCGCAGACAGAGGCTGACGCAGAAGCGAAATCTGCTGCCCAAGCTTCTAGTGATTGAGGTTTTTAGTAACTAAGACTTCCGATAAATAAGCCTTCAAGCTAACTAAGGCTTCACCCAGTTAACGACTCGCGTCTCCATCTCTTCATCAGACATTCCACTCTCGGAGACGCAGCGCCCTGCCACCCCTATGTTAGCAGCGCGCATTTGCTGCTGCGTTACTACCGCATCTTGAGTTAATAGCAGATGCCAATCCGGTAATGCCTGACCTTTATATAAACGCTTATATGCACAATGGGCTGGCAGCCACATCATGTTCGGCAAATTCTCAATCGTTAATTGAATACAGTCTGGCACGTACTCTTGGCGTGTATCATAATGCTTGCAATAGCCCGTCGCACAGTCCATTAGCTGGCAAGTCACATCCGTATACTCGACCAGTTCTTCGTCGTCATCATTGTCAATGTACTTAATTAAGCAGCAACTGCCGCAGCCATCACACAAGGCTTCCCACTCACTATGGTTTAATTCAGACAGCTTAAACTGGGTCCAAAACTGTGGACGTAGCGCCGCATCATTTGCCTCACCTGATTGTGTATCAGATGTTATATCAGATGCTTTCTCTGAAAATGAACTTGATTGATGTAACAAATTTAGCCTCATAGAATTACAGTAGCATTTTATAGAGTCGCAGTATCATTTTGATAAACAGCGTTACAGTATTATAGCTGTTTTTGTTGGTCGCGGGCGTTAAGGTAGAACGAGTCAGACAATTGAAAACGTACAAATATAGTCGATCTACTAAAAAATACAGTGCTACTGGGTTAAATTTTGCGCAGCCTCTGTCTGTGTAGGCACAGCAAGCAAGGAAAAATTATCCGTGTAGCACACTATAATAATTGTACTTTTTTTATCTAAGATTAACTATACAACTAAATAAAACTCACAATATAAAAAAGGACAATAATATGTCAATTAAGACCTTTGAATTGATAAGTACCACTGAAAATGGCATTGAACTAATTAGCTATGTTGCGCTGCCAGAAGACGCCTCAGATGAAAATCCTGTCGCTGGCATTCTAGTCGCACCTGAATGGTGGGGCGTGGTCGATCATCCTAAAACAATCACTGAAAATCTGGCTAAAGCAGGTTATGCTGCCGTGGCAATGGATGTCTACGGCGAAGGTAAACTGACCTCTGATGCAGCTCAGGCTAATATGTGGATGGAGCAAGTGCTCGAAGATCAAGACATGCTGATGGCGCGTTGCCGCTTGATTCTTAACGACTTTAGCGACCAAATGGCAGTCAATGGCGATAATCTAGGCGCGATTGGCTATTGCTTCGGTGGTAAAGTTGTCCTCGATATGGCACGCGAAGGCATGCCATTAAAAGCAGTTGCAACCTTCCATGGCAACCCATCAGCAAAACAGCCAGCGGACGACAAATTCAAGGCTAAAGTATTGGTCGCCCACGGTCGCGATGATTCAATGGTATCAATGGACGCTATCGAAGGTCTGAAATCTGAGCTAGATGCTGCTGATGTTGATTATACTGTTGATGTATACGATAACGCCAAACATGGCTTTACCAACCCACATGCAGATGAGCGCGCAGCCAAAAATGATGTAGATCTTGGCTACAATGAAGCCGCTGCCAAGCAAAGCTGGGAAAATATGCTAGAGTTTATGAAAGCTAATTTAGGTTAATGTTTTAACAGTTTAAATTAACAAAGCCTTCTAGCTTAACAAGAACTTGAGTAAAAATTTAGCAGAGTATGCCAGTCATACTCTGCTTTTTTGTGCGAAAAATTATTATCGATAGTATAAAACTATATCTGACTTCGGCTTTTTTCAATTCAAAATTCCTATAGTAAGACGCTTGAACAAATTAAAATAAAACGAGCAATCTACTTTAGGTGCATTCAACTTCTCATTGTGTAGTAAACTTAACCTCATCACAAAAGTAGAAATCTATCGTCTTACTTTTGGCACTCCATTTAAAGAAGGTTGTTATATCAATGAGTAACGCTAGTATCCAGTGGTTCCCTGGACATATGAATAAAGCCCGTAACGAGATTAAAGAAATTATGCCAGAGATGGATGTGGTCATCGAAGTCATTGATGCTCGCATTCCATACAGTAGTGAAAACCCTATGGTAGCAGCGCTACGTGGACAAAAACCTGTCATCAAAATTCTAAATAAAGCAGACCTTGCCGACTCCAATCAAACGCAAGCGTGGATTGAGTATTTAGAAAGTCAGGATCAAGTAAAAGCCATAGCCTGTGACGATAACAAGTCCAGCGAAGTGAAACGCATCGTACAGATATGTAAGCAGTTAATGCCTAACAAAGTAGGCACTGGTAGGCAAATTAAGGTGCTTATCATGGGCATACCAAACGTTGGTAAATCGACTTTGATTAACAGTCTAGCTGGACGTAGTATTGCCAAAACTGGCGATGAACCTGCCGTTACTAAGTCACAGCAGCTGATCAAAATCGATGATGACATCATGCTCTATGATACGCCTGGCATGCTATGGCCAAAAATTGAAAACCCAAATTCAGGCTATCGCTTGGCTGCCACGGGTGGCATTAAAGACACAGCTTTTGATTTTGCTGATGTGGCTGGTTACACTGCTGAATATTTAATTGGGGCATATCCTGAGCTGCTTAAAGAACGTTATAAAATTGAAGATTTACCACAGACTGATTGGGAGTTTTTCGAAGTTGCTGGACGTAACCGAGGATTGCTAAAAAGAGGCGGCATCGTTGATACCTACCGTATGTCTGAGATTTTAGTTAATGAGCTTCGCAGTGGCATACTTGGTCGCATTACTTTAGAGACGCCAAAAATGCGTGAAGCAGAGCTACTATTGGTAGATGAGATACGCGCACAAGCTGAAGTAAAAAAAGAAGCTAAACTAGAAGAAAAGCGTTTACGTAAAAAACGTGCGCGGAAGAATCGGAAGTAGAGCTGGTGTTCACTTAGAACTCATCAGTATTTTATAAAGAAATGAGCCAAACTTGGCTCATTTTAAAGTAATACTTACTTTTTATTATTGGAAATATTTCTTAAATGATATTTTCGAGCTATTTTTATCATAACCTATTCTCTTGCATCAACCCTTACCACACCCCATAAATCACCTTAATCATAAATTCTATATTCATTTTTTGATTTACAAGGAATACTCTTGCCTACTCATTTTTCTCAGTCATCTAATTCTCTCGACTCCTTCGCCCCACGCCTACTTGACTGGTTCGAAACGAACGGTCGCCACGATTTACCTTGGCAGCAGCACCAAACTGATACTCCCAATCCTTATGTCGTTTGGTTATCGGAAGTCATGCTACAACAGACGCAAGTAACGACTGTACTGCCCTACTTCGCGCGTTTTATGGACACCTTTCCGACAGTGCAAGATTTAGCGGAAGCAGAGTGGGATACAGTGGCGGAGCATTGGGCGGGTTTAGGCTATTATGCTCGCGCACGGAATTTGCATAAAGGCGCAAAGCAGTTGGTCGAGATAATTGATGAGACGGGCGACTTTCCGCAAACCTTAGCAGGTTGGGAAGCGATATCTGGTGTTGGGCCTTCTACCGCTGGCGCGATTATGGCGATGGGACTGCATCGTTATGGCGTCATCTGTGATGGTAACGTTAAACGAGTGCTGACGCGCTGGGCGGCGATTGACGGTGACATTACTAAGTCTGCCACCACTAAAGAGCTATGGGCATTGGCAGAGCGTTTAACCCCTAGAGAGAGTTCAGGGCTATTTGCGCAAGCCATGATGGATATGGGCGCAACCTTATGTACGCGTAGCAAGCCTGCTTGCCTATTGTGTCCACTACAGGATGATTGCTTGGCACATGCGCAAGGTCGCGAAACCGATTATCCAGTCAAAGCAAAAAAACAACCCAAACCAAGCAAGTTTAGCAATGCCCTACTTATTCAAAGTGTAGACGGTGACATACTGTGGTTACAGCGCCCTGATAACGGCATTTGGGGTGGATTATGGAGTTTGCCGCTACAATTTGTAGAGAAAGTTGATGGCAAAGCTAGTGGCAAAATGACTGATAAAAAACAAGTTGCGAACGACGATAAGCTATTGGCTGTGCCAAGTGACGTACGTAGCAATGAGAAAATATATGAAGCGGAATTTACTACCGCTGAGCAAATTATCCATGAATGGCTAGCAAAGAACGAATTAGTAACAAAATCAATCAGTAACTCTTTATTGGATGACGCACCGATTAAGCATTCACTGACTCACTTTCATTGGTATTTGACACCGCGTCAGCTAGCAATCGATGCTACAAAAATAGTCGAGTTAAATGGCAAACTAAGCGCTGCAGAAATAGAATTTAAATGGCTAACTGCGCAGCAAGCTGAGGACAGCTTAGGTTTACCGCGCGCAATGGGAAAAATTATAGAAGGTTAGAATTTAGAGTAGAGCTAAGTTTAAGACTTTTTAAGACTTAGGCACTCGCAAGCGCATGAGCCCTTCTTGCTGTACGGTGGCGACCAGCTTGCCATCTTGCCAAAACTGACCATGATTGAGCCCCATAGCATTGGATGTCGTATCACTCCACATGTCATATAACAGCCAATCATTTATATCAAAACTGCGGTGGAAGTGCATTGAATGATCAATGCTAGCCGCTTGTAGACCGCTAGTCATAAAGCTGACGCCATGAGACATGAGCCCTGTTCCCACCAAATAAAAATCAGAGGAAAACGCCAAGAGCGCTTGCTGTATAGCAACTGGCTGCGTGCCCAATTCACGAATACGTAACCAGTTGGCTTGCTTAGGTTTCGTTGGCTCTGGATGTATAGGATCGCGTGGCTTGACAGGCTTAATCTCCACATGACGACGACGCATAAAACGAGCTTTAAGCGCATCTGGCACTTTGCCAACATAGCCTTCTTTTAAATCTTGCTCAGTTTGTAGATCTTCAGGTGGTGGATAAACCGGCATATTTTCTTGATACTCCAAACCGTCTTCCATCGGTGCAAATGAAGCAATCATCGAAAATATTACTTGTTCAACAGGTGGCTTACCACGTGCTTGCTTATATTGAATCGCTGTTACTTCACGTGCTGACAAGCTACGACCATCACGCAAACGTCTTACTTTGTAAATCACTGGCTGATTGATATCACCGCCACGCAAAAAATACCCATGTAACGAATGGCAAGGCTTATCCGTATCAAGTGTTTGGGCAGCAGCCATTATGGCTTGAGCCAGTACTTGCCCGCCAAATATACGTGCACCAACGTAATCATGGCTTTTGCCTTCAAATACATCAGGACTGACCTCGATAAGCGCTACCGTAGCGAGCAACTCATCAATCAATTGTGAATAATCAGACATGGCAGTAAGTTTCCTTATTTTTCAGCGACATTCATCGGCAAGCGAAGTTACTACGATACGGCTTAAAATAGCCTAAAACAGTACTTAGAAATGACATTTGTCATTAAATTTTGATACGTAATAATAGTATGAGTAATAATGGTAAATAATAGAGCTTGCAGTAAATTACTATTTAATAATGCATTGGTCTTGCCATAATGAGCAATAATGTAACAGAGGAAACATCTTAACCAATATTGCAAGCTTTGACCAGTTGCTAAAAGCTAGCTACCTAGCATTAGCCTGACTGCCTAGGTTAGACTTTTATTACGCAAGTGTATCGAATTACCAGACATTATTCTAAATATAAATGATTAAATAAATGATTATGCAAAAAAGAGGCGCTATTGAGCACCTCTTTTCTTATGCCATTCGTAGTAATTACGGCTTTACAGCAACTAATACACGGATAGAATCTGGTACCAACGATAAGTTCGCTAGCGCTTGTTCGCCTTGTGCTTGCAACTGCTCTAGGCGCTCAATTTCTTCGGGGCGCACATTAGGATTGATGGTTTGCAAATGCTTAAGGCGTTTAATCTCACGTGACCACTGCTGGCTAAAGCGTGCACTTGCTTGCTCTCCGATATCGGCTAGCTGCGCGCGTGCAATCTCTTCAGCCTCATAATAACGGCTCTCAATCACATCGCCACGCACCTTAACTACTTGACGCGCACGGGTTTTATCCAAGCGGTCGATATGCGGCATGATCATCTCGCTACTAATACGCTCGGATAAATCACTACCTTGCTCACTGATAAAGACGCGAATGTTCTGAGTCGGTAAGGTCGCTGGCAGGTTTAGCAGTTTTGGCGCAATCGCTTCAACTCTAAAATGCACCTCAAGCATAATCATACCTTGAGGAATAGCATTGCTCTTAAGCATTGCCACCGTCGTATTACCAAAGGTACTCGTACTAGCAAGCTCGTAAATCGCGCGCATCAGTGGATGCTCATGAGAAATAAACTCGATATCTTCACGTTGGAGCGCTAGTTCACGCTCGAAGGTCAACGTCATACCTTCTTCTTCATCACCCAACGGCAAGCCTTCAATATACTCGCTAATCTCAGTACTATCGAGCGGTGCAAGTACCCAAGAACCATCACGCTGGATGCTGTAATCAACATTGGCTGATGCCAGAAAGCGCTCAATAAATTGCGGCAATACATTATGACCATCAAAGTCACGCATCGCATCAGCGATACGTCCCGCCACGCGTGGACGGCATGAGTTGTATTCGAGCAAACGATCACGCCCTGCTTGCAGCTGTGCTTCTAGAGCCAAACGCATTTGTAGCGCTTCTGCGATGAGAGCTTTTAAGGTATCGCGATTCTCAGCAGTATCTGCGCCTTCGAGCAACGGTTTAAGCGTTTGAATATATTGCTCTTGCACGCTTTGAGCGGTCGGAGATATCTGATTGAACATATTTAGCGCGCTGTTATACCAATGATATAGACGCTCTTGAGCCGTCCCTTTTACATAAGGCACGTGTAAAGTGATTTGCTGCGTTTGCCCGATGCGATCTAGGCGACCGATACGCTGCTCTAACGTATCTGGATTGGCAGGTAAATCCCATAGTATGAGCTGACTTGCAAACTGGAAGTTGCGTCCTTCAGAGCCAATTTCTGAACATAATAGTATCTGTGCGCCTTCACTATCAGCAAAGAATGCTGCTGCTTGGTCACGCTCAAGCAACGTCATCTGCTCAGTAAAGATAGCCGTCTTAATGCCAGCATGCAGACGTAGTACCGCCTCCAAGCTCTCAACTGTCGCGCCACTACGAGCAATCAACAATACTTTTTGGTGTTTCAACTCACCTTTTAAGATATCAATCAACCACGGTACACGTGGGTCATCTTCTAGCCAGCTGCCATCAGGTTGATTTTCTTCACCCCATAGCTGCTCACGTAGCTTACCTGTCGTCTGGTAGCTATCTTGCCATGCCTCAGGTAGCGGTAATGGATACGGCTGACTGCTACGACCATAAAACCCTTTGACACTCTCACGAGTATTACGGAATAACACACGCCCTGTACCATGACGATCTAACAGCTCATTCAGTGCATAAGTACGTAACTTTTCATCTTCATTAATCGTTGCGAGTTCATCTGCGCTTAAATCCAACAGACTTGTCAAGGCAGCGATTTGTCCATCATTTAACGGCTTATCTTCTATCAATACACCAGCCACAGCGGCAGTTTCCGCAAAGGCTTCTTGACCTGCAATGAATTCATCCAAATCATCAAAGCGATCAGAGTCAAGCAAACGCAAACGCGCAAAGTGACTTTGGACGCCCAGTTGTTCAGGAGTAGCCGTTAGCAACATGACACCAGGGGTTTCCTCAGCGAAATCCGCGATTAAGTCGTATTTTTCATTACCGCCTGCCGCTTCATCCCAATGTAGATGATGCGCTTCATCGACTACTAGCAAATCAAAACCTGCTTCCATCGCTTGGTCATACAAGTCAGGATGGTCAAGTAATAGATCCATACCAGCGATAATACATTGCTCAGTGGCAAATACATTTTGCTCAGGATCATGTTCTTTAATGGCAGCGGTACGGACCAAATCAAACAGCGCAAAGTTAAGGTTAAAGCGTCGACGTAACTCAATCATCCATTGATACTGCAAACTATCAGGGACTAATATAAGAACGCGCTCAGCCTTACCAGTTAAAAGCTGCTGATGAATAATCAAACCTGCTTCGATGGTCTTACCAAGACCGACTTCATCGGCAAGCAATACACGCGGCGCGATACGTTTGCCAACTTCATGCGCAATATAAAGCTGATGCTCGATAATATCGACACGTGCACCCATCAAACCTTTAAGTGGATGACCCGCTAGTGCTGATTGCATACGTAGGATATCTTGGCGCAAATCGTACCAATCACCGCGTTCAATACGGCCCGCCAATAGACGCTCAAGTGGTTTTGCCAACGTGATATTTGCGGCAAGGCGGGTTTCCATAATGCCTTTGGCATGTTCATCGACACCGTATTTCAGGACACCCATTACCTCGTCAACAGCAGTCACGACATAGTTACGACCTTCTTGATCGCAAATATTATCACCGACTTTGAATACAACACGTGATAATGGCGCCGAGCTTTTTGCATAGACGCGGGTCTCTTCGCTTTGCGGAAATAAAATATGTACACAGCGGTCATCGACATCGATAACCACGCCCAAGCCAAGCTCGGACTCAGTATCAGATAAATGGCGTTGACCAACGGCGAATTCGGTACTGTGCAATGAAGCGGCAGAGATAGTCATAAGGCGATGTCTTTTGTACTCAGATGATAAGAAAATGGGCAGTAACAGCGACTACGCTAAACGTGAAGAAACACATTAGCATAGTAAAGTTGTCACTATATTAAGCAGGCATCATAGTTTAGAAGATGCATATGTATATTATCTGGTTAAGCTTTTATCTGGCCAAACCAGTAAGGCGCACCATTATATAACGTTACCGGCTAGATGCGTGCAATAAGTTGCTTTTTCAAGAGCATATTGATGAGGAATATAGATAATAGAGTGGTTCGCGTTTTATGAAACTTATAGTAATGACAATAGTGAGATACAGATAGCTATAAATACGTCTAAAAATTATCAAAGCTAATATATTTAAGGCTATTATTTTACTTCCTATCGTATTTTTAATTTTTGCGCAAAGCATGCTACATTGAGCAGGTACTATCCTAAGTAGCAAATATTCTGCTAGACAGCAGAAGTTAATTATACTCTCTCACTAGAAAAATTATAACCGACTACCCCACTCCACACATTTTAATAAAAACAAGATAAGAAATCTTATAAATAAGGAACAATTATGCGAGCAGTTTTTTTAGATAAAGGAACATTTTCCGATGGCGTAAACTTGCCAGCACCAGCAGGCGTCACTGACTATTTTACTTACGATGATACACCTGAAGATTCCGACCTCATTATTGAGCGCTGCCAAGATGCTGAGATTATCTTCACCAATAAAGTTCAGATTACTGCTGAAGTGATTGCCAAGTTACCTAAACTTAAGCTCATTCAGCTGACTGCCACCGGTATGAACAACGTCGATCAAGAGGCTTGTAAAGAGCACAATGTTACTTTATATAATGTCGCAGGTTACGCGGTCAAGAGCGTTCCTGAACATACCTTTATGCTGATGCTCAATGCGATGCGTGCTGGCATTCATTATCATCAAAAAGTAGCAGATGGTACGTGGCGAGACAATGGTAATTTTTGTCTGCTTGATGTCCCGCTCGTCGATTTAGAAGATAAGACACTAGGTATCATTGGTGTAGGTACTATCGGTAAACGGGTAACCGAAATAGCGCGCGCTTTTGGCATGACCGTATTGTGGGCAGAACATCAAGGACGTACACCGCGCAATGATGACTATACGGCATTCGATGAGGTACTCGCTAATGCTGATGTCATTAGTCTACATTGCCCATTGAACGAGCATACCCAGCATTTAATCAACAAAGATACCTTGGCAAAAATGACCAAGCAGCCGCTACTCGTTAACGTCGCGCGCGGCGGTATCGTCGACAGTCAAGCACTCGCTGACGCTATACATAATGAACAAATCCTTGGCTATGGCAGTGATGTCTTTGAGCAAGAACCTATCACCACAGATGACCCGTTATTAAGTATTAGCGACCATCCGCGCGTTATATTTAGCCCGCATAACGCATGGGGTAGCAAAAGCGCGCAAGAGACTCTATGGCAAATGCTAAGCGAACAAGTCGCAGACTTTATCACTAATAATTAATAGAGTTTTAGCGTGTAAAACGTAGCCAATCATCTTCAACTTTACGATATTTGAGCATAATGCGGTCACTCAAATAGTTGTTCGTCACTTGCCATGGATAACGATCGCCTTGCTTGGGTAGCTCATCTTGTGCGCGGTGCACGTACCCTGCTGATAGCGCACCAAGTACCGTATCTGGTTGTATCTGTACCTGCTCTTGCTCCGTTATAGCCTGCGGAAAAACTACGCTATAACGGTGCTTTTTCATGTGCTTGAGCATCCTAACCACATACTGACAAGCCAGATCAATCTTTAATGTCCACGAAGCATTAGTATAACCAAACATTATCGCCATATTAGGGACACCCTCAAGCATCACCGCTTTATAAGTCATGCGCGCACCTACATCAATGGGCTGTCCATCGACATATAACGCTGCCCCGCCAAGCATCTGGAGTTTAAGCCCCGTTGCCGTCACGATCATATCTGCTTCTATATGATGGCCTGATTTTAGTGCAATCCCTGTCTTTGTAAAATGACTAATCTGATCGGTAACGACCGTTGCCCGCGTGCTATGCAATGCGGTAAATAAATCGCTATCGGGTACCGCACAAAGGCGCTCATCCCACGGATTATAAGTAGGCATAAAGTGGGCGACATCGACACCACTGCCTTTAAGCTCTTTTTTGACGCCATGTTTTAATACTGCTTTCAGGACTTTAGGTGCATGGGTAGCAAATTGATATAGGCCTTGTTGCATCAGAACGTTACGCGTACGCAGTAAGGTATAAGCCTGAGGCTTTGATAAGGGTGAAAACTTACCCGATAGCCAATCAAGAGCGTAATCATCACCAGGCACACTTGCTACATACGTTGGCGAGCGCTGCAACATGGTTACATGGCGAGCGCACTGTTGACCATCAGGATCGACTAGTGCTGGCACTAAAGTCATCGCCGTCGCACCACTACCAATCACCACGATATTTTTATCGTTATAGTCCACATCATGCCAGTGCTGTGGATGCACGATATCACCTTGGAATTGCTCCTCACCTTCGAAATGCGGTCTATATCCTGCATCATAATCATAATAGCCAGTCGCACCGATGATAAAGTTTGCTGTGATCGTATACACCTCGCCACTGGCATTATTTTTGACCATCACTGTCCATTGCTTGGCGACACTTGACCAAGATATCTGCTGCACATCATGCTGATAACGAATCTGTTCTTCAACCCCAAACTCACGCGCCGTATCTGCTATATAGCTTTTGATATCGTCGCCCTTAGCTAGCATTTTGTGATCTAACCAAGGTCGAAAACTATAGCCAAAGGTCAAGGCATCAGAGTCTGAACGGATGCCAGGATAAGTAAACAAATCCCATGTACCACCTAAGTCTGCGCGCTTTTCCAGTATGATAAACGGCTCAGTAACTTTATTTTGGTTTTTGCGACGTTTACTCATTTTTTTGACTGTGGACTTACGATTAAATAGCTTGTGATGACTTTGCTGCAAACGACACGCCATACCAATCCCAGATATCCCCGCACCAATTATTAACACCTCATAATCTGCTGGTGTGTTCGATTGAGGTTTTGAGCGTGCTAGGCGACCTTTTGTCATATTTTTTATAGAATTAATACTGACCATAATCTTGTCCTACTCCAATATCTTCTTACCATCGACTCGCATCACTACAAACACTTAAGCCGTTTTAGCCATCTAGTTAGCGTTCTTACTTCGCTTGATTAAAACCTTAAATGTTCCACTGAGACCTTCAACTTAGCTTTTTATTTTCCGAGAGTGCTGCAAATTTAAAACGGTACTGAACTTTCCCAGTCCATCCAAGCACCAAGCACAGGATGTTTTAGGCGTAACTGCTGAGCATGTAAGTTCAAACGCGGCGCTATTTCTAACGCTAGGCCTTCTGCATAAATAGAATCACCGATAATGACATGGCCAGCATGTACCATATGGACGCGCAGTTGATGACTACGCCCTGTCACCGGTTTTAGCGCTACACGTGTTACCGCTTGACCGTTGCATTGTTCATGAGCGAGCACCTCGTATAGAGTCAAGGCGTTTTTGCTCCAGTCACGATCAACGATATGACGCGGTTTAGTGGTAGGCTCATAACGCACTGGCACCGATATTCTGCCAGTTGCACCAACGTCTTCCCATATGCCAAAAACGCGGGCTTGGTAGGTTTTTTGTGGCAATCTATCAATGAACTGCTTACTGATATTGGTTTGGGCAGCCGCATTTTTTGCGAATATAAGCAGCCCTGAGGTATCCATATCCAATCGATGAATAAGCTTCACATTGGGGTTAGCATGCTCAAGTCGAGCCAGCATACTTACCTTTAACGTTTTACCGTCGACACTTAATAGCCCTGCAGGTTTATCTACTACCCAAATGTCATTATCTTCATAAACAGTAACTTGTTGCGCAAATGTTTGAAAAAACTCTAGCGGATACTGAGAT
Source organism: Psychrobacter sp. ASPA161_9 (assembly GCF_051970275.1). NCBI lineage: Bacteria > Pseudomonadati > Pseudomonadota > Gammaproteobacteria > Moraxellales > Moraxellaceae > Psychrobacter > Psychrobacter sp. ASPA161_9. The sequence goes on from NZ_JBEFNI010000008.1 coordinate 33,699, forward strand.
TCTTGTAGATTCAGAGTGTTTATGGCGTCATCAGTAAAAGGCATAAAAAATGGCTACTTATATAAATTGGTTTAAATGTGTTAAAGAAGCGTAATAAAATTGTGACATATGTTTTTATGAAGATAAAATAGTATAAGTAATCTGCTACAGATAATGTAGCATCTGTTAATTTGTGTTTCGATTTATTGTACTAATACTAGTTGTTAAGCATTTTAACTGCCCTCTATCTGTTAAGACTTGGCAAACATGCTAATATAATGGCACATTTTCACCTCCACTCAACCATTCTTAAATCATTAGTAGATGAGTAATCGGATAAACTTAGGTAATAAATAAGTACTTAAGCTTAATCTATCAAATTACTTTCATCTGCTATTGGTAAAAAAGATGATACAACAAGAGAGAATAATTATGTCAGACCTTATTGTTAACACTACCGATGCAAATTTTGATCAAGACGTATTGCAATCCGATGTGCCTGTGCTAGTAGACTTTTGGGCAACATGGTGCGGTCCTTGTAAGTCAATTGCCCCTATCCTAGAAGACTTGGCTAACGACTATCAAGGTAAAGTAAAAATTGTCAAAGTCGATGTCGATAATAACCCACAAGCAGCAAGTCGCTTTGGTATCCGCAATATCCCAACTTTATTTGTCTTTAAAGACGGTGAAAAAGTGGATTCAGTAATGGGTCTACAGCCAAAATCTGAGCTAGCTAAAGTACTTGATAAGCACTTATAAGTTGCCAATTGCTGATAGGCATCATGTAAATAAATAACCAAAACTGGCCATTATCTGTACAAGATGATGGCTTTTTTGTGTCTTTATCAGCAAAAAAGCGAATAATGCAAATTTTTTAACAAAAATAATTGACAAGTCTAACTTTAAAACCGTATAGTCTGCTGACAAGAGAAACATAATATTTTTCCTAAGCGTCTTGTCGCTATTCTCCTCGTGTTTATCAACACAAAACACAGTTGTATTACTGAACAAAATTAACAAACATAATTATTGATATTGAGCTCTCATTGCAGGCTTCTATATCCTAGACTCTTATATAGCCCTCTTTGTATTCACATTTGTCATCCTGACACAATTTTGCGCAGCTGATGATAATCTGACACATAAAAATCAATGCTATATAAATCTCAACTCTGTGCACACATCCTATCGCTACACTATCGTTGTTTTAATCAATGTCGTGGGTTGTGCTGCTAATGGCAGTTCTCACCCGATAAATCGTTAATGACCTATCTATGAATTTAACTGAATTAAAGAAAAAATCAATCACTGAGCTTTTGGCTATCGCTAAAGAAATGGGTCTTGATAATATGGCACGTAGCCGTAAACAAGACATTATTTTTGCCATCCTAAAAACTCATGCTCGTAATGGTGAAGCTATTTATGGTGATGGTGTACTTGAAGTCCTACCGGATGGTTTTGGCTTTTTGCGCTCATCTGAAGGCTCTTATTTAGCAGGCCCTGATGATATTTATGTCAGCCCAAGCCAAATAAGACGTTTTAGCCTAAAGACAGGCGATAGTATCGCTGGCACCATTCGTCCACCGAAAGACTCTGAGCGTTATTTTGCGCTATTGAAAGTTGGCGAGATCAACTTTGATACCCCAGATCGTTCGCGCCATAAACTCATCTTTGAAAACTTGACTCCGCTATTTCCAACTGAGCAACTTAAGCTTGAGCTGGGTAACGGTACTACCGAGGACTTAACCGGACGTATCATCGATCTGATTGCTCCTATTGGTAAAGGTCAGCGTTCTATCATTGTTGCACCGCCAAAAGCTGGTAAGACGATGCTGCTACAGACCATCGCGCAATCGATTACCCGCAATAATCCAGAATGCTACCTAATCGTTCTACTTATTGATGAGCGTCCAGAAGAAGTGACGGAGATGGTGCGTACCGTACGCGGTGAAGTAGTCGCCTCGACATTCGATGAGCCGCCTCAGCGTCATGTACAAGTCGCTGAAATGGTTATCGAAAAAGCCAAGCGTCTAGTCGAGCATAAGCAAGACGTTGTTATCCTACTGGATTCTATCACTCGTCTCGCTCGCGCTTATAACACGGTTATCCCTTCATCAGGTAAAGTATTGACTGGTGGTCTTGATGCCAACGCCCTTGAGCGTCCGAAACGCTTCTTTGGTGCTGCACGTAACGTTGAGGAAGGTGGCAGCCTAACTATTATTGCCAGTGCCCTTATTGATACTGGTAGTAAAATGGATAGTGTTATCTTTGAAGAATTTAAAGGTACTGGTAACCAAGAGATTACTCTGGAACGTGATTTAGCCGAAAAACGTGTCTTCCCAGCGATTAATATCAAAAAATCTGGCACACGCCGTGAAGAACGTCTGCTTGATGAAGATAAGCTGCGTAAAGTTTGGATATTACGTAAGCTATTACAACCGATGGATGGCGTTCAAGCGACCGAGTTTTTATTAGATCGTTTAAAAGAAGCTAAAACCAATGATGAGTTTTTTGAACAAATGAAACGTAAATCTCAAAACTAAATTCAGCTGAATATACTAATAGAATATCTGTTATTTGAATATTTTTGAGGATCATCGTTATTGTTAATTTTAATAAAAGAGACTGCGGATAAGCAGTCTCTTTTAGTTTCTTTAGAGCAAAACCAAAACCAGTTAGCTTATTAATTATATAAATACAAGAATACTAAGTGAAAGCACTACCAATGACACAGTGAGGCAACATAAATTACATGGTACTTGCAAAGTTTAGCGTTTCTACTACGACCGTCTAACGTTTAACAGTATAGTATTGACCGTAGTATAAATATGCTTTATAAAACATATTGTATTTATTTTAATTTTGATTATTTAACAGGTGATAATATGAAATTTGCTAAAACTATTGCAATGACAGCCCTTACTAGCTCTGCTCTTATTATGGGTGGCTGTGCAACTAATGGATATAATAGTGGTTTGAGTAACACAGCTAAAGGTGCTGCTGCTGGCGCTGCTGCTGGTGCTCTTATCAGAAGCGGTGGCGATAGCAAAGATATCGCTCGTGGTGCAATCGGCGGTGCGGCAGTTGGTGGCGCTGGTGCATACATTCTTAACAATAGTAGATAATAACTAAATAATTATCTGACATTACTTAGATAGTTTTTAGGTACGTTAAAAATTCAAAAAGCCTGCAATATTAATTGCAGGCTTTTTATTTGATTGTCTTTATCTATGACAATCAGATTGTTCTAGCAATGCTGATTATAGTGCCCCACTGAATGTATCACATGATTGTACGTTGCCACTTTCTAATCCACGTGTAAACCATTGTACGCGCTGTTGACTGGTGCCATGGGTAAAACTATCTGGCGTTACAGCACGGCCGCTTGCTTGAGCAAGACGATCATCACCGATCTGGCTTGCAGCATTAATCGCTTCGTCTATATCACCTGGCTCTAAGAACTGCACTCGTTGTTGGTTGCGCTGTGCCCATACACCTGCAAAACAATCAGCTTGTAGCTCTTGTAGCACAGATAACTTATTAGCCTGTGCACGAGTCACCTGACGGCTCGCTTCATTGACCTGCTGGGTGATACCTAACAATGTCTGTACGTGATGGCCAACTTCATGAGAAATGACATAGGCTTGAGCAAAGTCGCCAGCTCTGCCTTTATTTTCGATATCACCTGAACCCTGCTGATCACCAGAAATGCCAAGATTTTGACGCATTTCTGCAAAAAATGACGTGTCTAAATAGACGGTCTGGTCACCTGGGCAATAAAAAGGCCCTGTCGCAGCAGTAGCACTACCGCAGGCCGAACTAACTTGTCCATTAAATAAGATTAATGACGGCTCCTGATAAGTTTGTCCACCTTCATTAAACACTTGATGCCACACTGCCTCAGTATCGGCTAACACTACTTTAACAAACTGAGTATCACGGTCGTCACCTGTAGCTGGCTCAGTGGAGCTGTTATTTCCGCCACCTGCTACTACCTGACCAGTCTGCAATGCTGTCATTGGGTTTACCCCAAATACTAACCATAAAATACCAGCGATGATAATACCCCCGATACCACCACCAATCATTTTCCCACCGCCGCTACTCGTGCGTACGTTAGAACTGCCTCGTCTACCTTGCCATTTCATAATATATCCCCCTAAATTGATAGTATGTATTTTTCAATCTCAATTATTAAACTTAGTAAGTTGAAGCAATACATTGATAGCAAACTTAATTTTTTTAATAACCAATATAGTTATGATTCTTATTAATGATTTAAATTCTAATTGAAAACGTTTCTCGTTATTGATAACTAGCCGTTGTATTCTTTTAATATTTGTCTATATGTTAGGTGAATCTTTTATCAACTTATAGATATATATCGTGCTAACTATTTATATTTTACTTTATCATTGTAGTCTTTTACGGTTCTCAAACCTTAGTTACAAAAGCCGTCTATTACTTATCTGTCACTCTATGTTCCAATTGATTATACGGAAAACATCTCCGTAAGTTGTATTAAAACTTATATCAAAACGATATCAACAAAGCCTATTCACTATTTTATTGTTACTTAATTGTACAAGCTCTTCTCATTTGAAAAGAAAACATATAGAATGCGTGAAAGCTGAGTAGCTGTAACTAGGATTAGTTGACTTTCGAAATAATTCGGATGCTCAACCCTTTGCCGTGGCTACTGCTCATTTCATTTTTCCGGAGAATACACTATGAATCTTAAATTACTTGCACTTGCTGGTATCATGACTGCTTCTATGGGCTTAACTGCTTGTGACAGCAATACAGAAAACGCTGCTGAAGATTTATCTGACGCACAAGAAGAAGTACAAGACGCTTCTGAAGAGCTAAACGAAGCTGCTGCTGAAGGCGAAGCTGTTCCTGCTGATGCTGAAGCTGCTGTTGCCGATGCTGAAGCTGACATTGCTGATGCACAAGTTGCAACTGCTACTGACGAAATGGACGCTGAAGTTCCTGTAGACGGTACTACTACTAGCGTAGACGTAGCTAGCGATACTGAAGCAGCTAATGCAGCTGACGAAGTTGTAGTTGTTGAAGAACCAGCTCAGTAATTTTCTTTGCTTATGCAATAGAAATATACTGTAGTTCAAAAAAAAGAGAGCCTATGCTCTCTTTTTTTATGCGTATTATTTATAAGTTTTAACAGTGGCTTGCTAGATTTAATAGTCATTATTCAATCTAGCAAGGCACCAATCTTTCATTTTAAATTTATAAAAAATATTGGAACATCAAATCTAATGAATATTAGGATTTGTCTTATAAATAAAAAAGTAAGCATTACTGATCAAATAGACGTTCATCAACCTTCTGACGGAATTTTTGCCCAGTTTTAAACGTGACTACACGGCGCGCTGAAACAGCAACAGGCTCTCCTGTCTTAGGGTTACGACCTGGACGGCTATTTTTATCTTTAAGCTCGAAGTTGCCAAAGCCTGAAAGCTTGACCTCTTTGCCATCAATCAAACTCTCTGACAGTTCATCAAAAAAATTCTCGACCAAGCAACGACCCTCTTGCCTTGTTAGGTTAAGATGACTCATCAAATGCTCAATCATGTCAGATTTGGTTAGGGTGCTCACAGTACGACTCCTATGCTATGTCGAGATATCGGGTATCATGGTTTAGCGGTATGACTGCTATATAAGAATAAGCGATTTATTGATTACGGCCATTAAATGACCGTACTTTTGAATCAAGTTTAGGCATTATAAAGTATTTTTACTCAATTTTTAACAAATCTTGAAATAAAACTCTTTATTAATAACCACTTAGCTAAATATAGTTAGCTATCGCGTAGCTGGGCGCCATATTGGGCAATCAATATCTGAATCACTTTGTCAGTTGCAGTTTTTATCACTTCGTCAGATAAGGTTTGCGTGTTGTCCTGCCATATTAGCGCAAAAGCTAGCGAACGTTGACCAGTCGGTACATTATCGCCTTGATAGACATCAAACAACCATAAGTCAGTCAGTAGAGCACCTGCTGTATTGCGTATCGTTGACTCTAATGTCTGTAAGCTGATATCACTATCCACCAAGATTGCAATATCGCGGCGTACTTGTGGGAACTTACTTGGAGTGGTAATTGCGTTCTGTTCGCGAGCAAGCGTCAGCAACGGTGCCAGTGATAATTGAGCGACCCAAGTAGCAGGTAGATCTAATTGCTTAGCCGTATTAGGATGCAATTGTCCCAGCCAGCCGACATACTGATCATCGATATATAATTTCGCGCTTTGTCCAGGATGCAAAAAGCTCAAACTACTACGCTCATAGCGGATACGCGCACTATCAATCTGCGCAGGTATTAATTGCTCAATATCATACTTAAGATCATAAAAATCTAGCGCACGATTCTGATAAGCTTGCTCATTCAAAATATTGCCGACTGCTACCAAAGCAATACTTGGTGTCTGTACCAAATCACTAATACTGTGACCAACAAAGCTAAGGCCAGTCTCAAAGAAACGTACGCGTGGCTGCTGACGATTTAAGTTATATTGCACACAAGGCAATAAGCTTGATAGCAAAGTACGGCGCATCACCGCCAAGTCACTAGAGATAGGATTGGCCAGTGCCAACACTTCTCCTAGCGCTTCATCATCGAACAAAGCTTCTATTTTTGCATCACTAAAGCTAAAGCTAATCGCTTCCATATAGCCGTTATCGACCAATGCCAGCTTCATCTCGTGAGTCAAGTCCGCCGTATCATCATAATCCATGCTGACTTGCAAGTGTGGCAAGACGCTTGGAATATTGTCATAGCCGTAAATACGCGCAATTTCTTCAATTAAGTCTTCTTTAATACTCATATCAAAGCGATAAGATGGCGGCGTACAAATAAGGCTATCCACTTGCTGCGCTACTTCGAACCCTAGCTGGGTCAAAATACGCACCATTACCGCTGGCTCAATCTCAATACCGATGACATCACGGACTTTAGCAATTGGCAAGGTGATTGGCGCACGCGATGGTAGATGATCGCTACTTTCCGCTTTTACTATTTGCCCAGCTTGACTACCAGTAATACTAGTCACTAAATCACAAGCACGTGCCAAAGCTAGCTCTGGTAACTCAAAGTCTACCCCGCGCTCAAAACGTTGTGAGGCATCAGTATGCAAGCCAAAACGGCGTGCGCGCGCAGCAATCGCCAATGGGCTAAAGAAGGCACTTTCTAAAACAATGTTAGTTGTACTATCGGTGACACTGCTACGCTGACCGCCCATAATACCGGCAAGTGCAAGTGCACCTTCATCATCAGCAATGACCAATTCATCACCCGTTAAGGTAAAGGTTTGCTCACTCAGTAGGGTAATCGTCTCGGCAGGCTGTGCCAAACGTACAACAATATCCCCAACAATGGTATCGGCATCAAAAGCATGTAGCGGTTGACCTAATTCCATCAATACGTAATTGGTTACGTCAACCAAAAAGTTGTGTGAACGTAGTCCTGACTGGACTAGCGCATCTTGCATCCATTTTGGAGTGTTGATGCTACGATCAATATTACTGATTGACTGCAGTAAATAGCGTGGGCAAGCCTCAACTGCGCTCACTGTTACCGCAGGAGTTGCACCGTTCTCAGTAACTGCTACGTTGTTAGTAATCTCTAGCTGCTGCATCGGCAAATCGTTAATGACCGATATCTCGCGCGCAATACCACGTACACTAAAGCAATCACCACGGTTTGGGGTGATTGAGATATCTAGTATCTGGTTATCTAAGCCTAAGTATTCGCGGATATCTGTGCCAATTGGCGCATCAGCTGGCAGCTCAAGCAGACCATCAATACTATCGGTTAAATCAATTTCAGACGCACCGCAAAGCATACCGTTAGAGTCGACACCACGTAGGTTGCCATTTTTTATTTTAAAACCTTTTGCATCATCGCTTGGCAACACTGCACCAACGGTAGCAACTGGCGCTTTCATACCGACAGTCACATTGGGTGCACCGCAAACGATTTGAAGCGGTTCAGCTGCACCAATATTCACCTGCGTGACACGTAATTTATCAGCATCTGGATGCTGCTCAACGCTTATTACTTCACCGATCACCACACCACTAAAGGCACGAGCAACTGCAAAGCGATCGTCAATCTCTAGCCCCGCCATGGTTAATTGTTCGGCCAATTGCTCACTGGTATTGTTGGGGTTTACCCATTGACGTAGCCACTGTTCGCTAATTTTCATAAATATCTCGGATCAGAATTTTATAATAAAGATTTTGAATTAAAGGTTGGACTATTAACCTGTCATATTAACAAGGAGCACTTTTTATATAAACAGAGAGCACTCTAGCCAAACTGTTTTAAGAAGCGTACGTCATTTTGGAAAAATAAACGCAAGTCATCAATACCGTAATACAGCATCGCAAAGCGCTCAATACCCATCCCAAAAGCAAAGCCAGTGTATTTTTCGGCATCAATACCGCAGTTGGTCAGCACTTGTGGATGTACCATACCGCAGCCCATAACCTCAAGCCATTTGCCATTATCATCTAAGATATCTACTTCAGCAGAAGGCTCGGTGAATGGGAAAAATGAGGGGCGGAAACGGACGGTCAGCTCTTTGGCAAAGAACGCTTCTAAGAACTCACTAATTAAGCCTTTTAACTCTGCGAAGGTACTCGACTCAGTAACCATAAGCCCTTCTAACTGATGGAACATCGGAGAATGGGTTTGATCCGAGTCATTGCGATACACCCGACCTGGGCAAATAATACGAATCGGTGGTTCATTCTTTTCCATCGTGCGAATTTGCACTGGACTAGTATGTGTACGCAATAAATAATGTGCGTCAAAATAGAATGTATCGTGCATCGCACGAGCAGGATGATGCGACGGAATATTTAGTGCTTCAAAGTTATAGTAATCGCTCTCAACTTCAGGACCAGTGGCGACATTAAAACCTGCTTGCACAAAATATTGCTGCATACGCTGGGTAATCATCGTTACCGGATGCAAATGACCTTTCTGACCACCGCGCGCAGGCAAAGTAATATCAATATTTTCGGCTTCAAGCTTGGCATTTAATGCCGCCATTTCTAATTGTTGCTGCTGGTCAGTCAGTGCTTGCTGAATGCGACTACGTACTTGATGCAACCAGCCACCATACGTTTTTTTGTCATCGCTACTGAGCTTACCCATCTGCTTTGACCAGCCAGTTAAAGGGCTTTTTTTACCAGTCAGTTGTACACGTAAGTCTTGTAGCGCACGCGCATCGGTTACTTGCAAGATTAAAGCTTCAGCGGAACTGGCAAATTCATTTAGTTGAGATTCATTGAGCTCGTTGAGCTCCAAGGACAAAGTCGGTAGCGCCGACAAATCGGCAGTGGCAGCAGGGGTAGTCATAAGACGCATTATTCCTGATTTAAACGGACTATTAATTATAGTGATTGGTAATTGTAGGGGTTCGACCAAATATTGCAAACCATTTACCCAGTTGTTGTTATTTAAATACTTTCAAATAACAGAAAATAAAGGCTAGTTATATTAATGGCTTGAATATTTAGACGGTTAGAGATGCAGTTTTACAAAACAGATAGGTAGCTCAAACATTATTAAAATAAACCGTAAAATAATCTAATATAAAAAAAGCCACCGACTAGCGGTAGCTTTTATTAATATTGTACTATTAATCAATATTATTCCTATCCTTTTACATACTCACTTAAATAAGTTGAATACCTAAAGGACGGTCAATATTTAGGCCAATTCCGCTTTTGCTTTTTCGACCAATGCTGTGAAAGTCGCTGCATCATGCATAGCGATGTCAGCAAGTACACGACGATCGATTGCGATGTTAGCTTTTTTCATACCATTGATAAAGCGGCTATAGCTTAAGCCGTTTAAGCGTGCACCAGCATTGATACGTGCAATCCAAAGACGACGGAAAGTACGTTTTTTGTTGCGACGGTCACGATAAGCATATTGACCAGCTTTGGTCACTGCTTGTACCGCTACGCGGTAAACACGTGAACGGGCACCGTAGTAGCCTTTTGCGCGCTTTAAGATTTTTTTGTGACGGCGATTTGCCTGTACACCACGTTTTACACGGGCCATAAATTACTCCAAGATTTCTTTAATCACTGTTAAACGAATCACGATGTCATTGAATGATAGACATCGCTATCAGATTGCAACGTCAAATATTTTAAACAAAATATAGATGACAATAGGCTATTAGATGTATGGGCACATACGACGAACTGCTGCTTCGTCAGACTTGTCCACCATCTTAAGACCGCGCAACTGGCGAATACGCTTAGCTGATTTCTTGGTCAAAATATGGCTTTTGAATGCTTGCTTACGCTTAAAGCCATTCGCTGTTTTTTTGAAGCGTTTAGCTGCACCGCTTCTGGTTTTCATCTTAACTTTCATGATGATGTGCCTCTTTTTCTGTGTTAGAACCTGGTCGTCAAATAGTTAATACTGATTAGTAGCGTTAAAAACAACCACTAAACCTCTATCTGCCTCGAGGTGGGAGGCGCTATTTTAGCAGAAGCACGAGGATTTTGCCAAGTAAAGTTTTAGATGAGACTATTTAGGCTTTTATAAAAATATATCTTGGATAGATTGACTAGCCCCTACCATTACTCACTTTATATGACAGCTTACTTGTTATTTTTTTAAAAATCGCTATTAAAAGCTATGATATTGATAATAGTAGATACTTTATATAAAAATAAAAACAGTCAGTGAAGTAATACTACCGCTTATTCCTAAATTGATTGAATGTCAGACTAAGCTATGTTTTATTGATAACAATGGCGTCTGAGACGTTCTGATAATTCATATAGGAGATGACGTTGACAGACCAAGAGTTAGAATTCAATGATGATGTTTTTGTCTTTGAGACAGTTATGCGTGTACGCAATACAGAGATTGATGTCGGCCAGCATTTGACGTTAGAATCTCTTATTACACTATTGGCTGAAGCACGGGCGCGTTTTTTATACTCTAAAGGTATAAAAGAGATCAATTCAGATTATCAAGGATTGATTATTAGTGATTTACAACTGAAGGTTGTTAGTCGCGTTCGCGCTCGTGAAGAGCTATTATTTGAATTGGGCGTAGAGCAGATATCTGATAAGAGTGGCGATATGGCTATTAAAGTGACGCGTATGTATGATGGCTCACTAGTAGCAAAAGCGCGTAAACGCTTTATTCAATATGACTATCGATCGAATAAAGCTATATCGTTTCATAATGATATCAAAGAGGCCTTGGAGCAGAAGCCATTTTAGCCATTATTGATCAATAGTGTTAGCTTCTTAGGCCTCATCTCTGCTACTTCTCTGCAACCTAACCTTTATAAGAAGACAGATTATGACCATACCTGCTTGGCTGACTACTGTAAGCTTTAACACCGATGGACTCATCCCTGCGATTGCACAAGATCATGAGACAGGACGCATTTTAATGATGGCATGGATGAATGCTGAGTCTCTACAAATAACCGCACAAACGCAAACAGCGGTCTATTTTTCACGCTCACGCAATCAGCTCTGGCATAAAGGCGAGACCTCAGGTCATACTCAACAGGTGCACGATATTCATCTAGACTGTGATGCAGATGTGATCGTGCTAAGTGTTACTCAGGTTGGCGGTATAGCCTGTCATACAGGGCGCGAATCTTGTTTCTATCAACGTTTAGATGTGTCGGGTTCAGAGCCAGTCTGGCAAACAGTCGATGCAATACTAAAAGATCCGGCTGACATTTATAAATCCGATAACAGAGATTTAGATTCTAGTTTACATAACAGTACGGACGAAAATAATGTAAATAGTTCTATTCGTCAAAAAGATCTTATTAACAGCAATAATCAAGCAAACAAAGATGTTAATACGACTATATTGCCACAGCTTGACCGTGTGTTGGCTGAGCGTAAACAGGCAGCAGCAGACAGCTCTTATGTGGCCAGTTTATATGCTCATGGTCTTAATAAAATTTTAGAAAAAGTAGGTGAAGAAGCTACCGAAAGTATCATTGCCGCCAAAGACTTTGCTAGCTGTAATGAGCTTACAGACAAGGCGCAGTACGATGCTGCACGTCATGAATTAATTTATGAGGTAGCGGATGTCTGGTTTCATACTTTAGTAGGATTAGCGTGGTTCGATATAGAGTCCGATGCGGTACTAAATGAGCTAGGACGACGTTTCGGGCTATCAGGTATTGATGAGAAAGCCGCAAGACAGCCGTAGATGAAATAAGCTTGTGTAATTATTGTTGTTTTCAACTTTTTGTCATCTGTGCGCGTTATAATGTAGCCTTAATGACTTAAATCTTACGTGTCCGAAACATTTTATCGTTCGGCTAGTAAGTTTCAAGTGATACCATATATATTGGTTTTATCAAGACATAAGGATACCGTTATGGGCAGTTTTTCCATTACCCATTGGCTGATTTTACTGGTTGTGGTGGTTGTCGTATTTGGCACCTCCAAACTCAGAAACGCTGGCAAAGATTTGGGCGGCGCAGTAAAAGGTTTTAAAGAAGCCGTTAAAGATGAAGAGACGGAACATGCGCGTAAGCGTCGCGTTCTTGATCATGATGCTAGTGTGTCTAAATCAGATACCGAATTGAATAATACTTCGGCAAATTCGCAGACCGGTACTAAGGTTGATGATATAGAAATCAGTCCTACTACCTCTAATGATAAGCATAAGGTATGATACGCGTCGTCTATAAATTACTTATAAACAGCGTCGTTGAATAGAATGTTGACGAATATATTTGACAGTTATGTTTGATATCGGATTTTCTGAATTACTCTTGTTTGGCGTCATTGCCTTAATTGTATTAGGTCCAGAAAAGCTGCCTCAGGCTGCACGGACTGCTGGGCAATGGTATGCCAAATTGCGTCGTACAGTCTCAACGCTGCAATCTGAAATAGAGGCTGAGCTTGACTTGGCTGAAACTCGCAAACAGATGCAAGACGAGCTTGCTAAAATCCGCCAAACTGAAGCCGATATGAAGCGCGAAATGGCAGAATTGCGCGGTAGTATGCAAGAGTTTGAATATTCGCAACATCAAAGTATGGATGCTATCAACAAGCCAAAGAACTCTAATTCAGATCATTATCAGAGCCAAGACGCTCAGAAACAAGACACGATTGATGAGTTGGAGGCAGAAACTTCTGTAGCATCAAGTATGCCAACAGAATTTGCTTATGATTATGAGCAGGATGAAGAATTAAGAGACTTATCTAATATTTATGACGATGAAAATTTTGATGATCCAAATTTTGATGATCCCAAAAAATACGCCTCAGACCCTTTAGCTACTTCTAACAATATTCCGCATCGTTTTATCACTAGACCATGGGAAAATATGTGGTTCCGTCTTAGTGCTTATGATAAAGCGCGCCGCCTACCTGCACCTCCATATCTGCCTAATTATAAAGCAGACACTCTATTGAATGATGGTTTTTCACATTCTAACTTTTCGCATCATGGCTTAGATGAAAAGATGGAGCCTATCGACGAAGAGCTGGAATCTATCCAAGCTGAACTCGAGCTATCAGAAAGCTATTCATCGGATAATACCTCTGATGATGATGTAGACCAAAATAAATTGACTATGCCCTCCTCGTTAATCAAACAGGAGACGCCTAAATGAGCTTATTTAAACGGCAAAAAAGTCGGCAAGAAAAAATAGCGGAGACTGAAGATAGCGCGCAGGAGCAAGCAGATGTCGCACCTGATAGCAGTTCTGATGACATGTTAAGTAAGCTAATCGATATGCCCATTACTGAGCACTTGATAGAGCTGCGTACCCATTTAATCAAAATCTGCGTAGCAATATTAATAATATTTTTAGCATTGGTAGGGTTCTCACGCGAGCTATATAACTTTTTATCAGATCCATTGGTCGCGCAACTACCCGCTAATTCGACCATGATTGCGACAGATATTACCTCTAACTTTATGGCCCCGATACGTCTGACTGTATTTGTGGCCGCATTCGTAGCCATGCCCTATATTCTTTATCAAATTTGGTCATTTGTAGCGCCAGGTTTATATAAGAAAGAGAAAAAAATTGCCATACCTGTCCTGTCATCCTCTATCTTTTTATTCTATACCGGCGTAGCTTTTTCTTACTTTATCGTGCTCAAAGGGGTTTTGAAGTTCTTTATTATGTTCGCCCCGCAAAACGTACTGCCGATGACTGATATCGACAGTTATTTGAGTTTCGCTTTAAAGCTGTTCATGGTATTTGGATTGACGTTTGAGATTCCTGTTGTCACCTTACTATTGATATTGGTTGGCATCGTCTCCATTCAGGGTTTAGAAGATAAGCGACGCTATATTATCGTTGGCTGTTTTGCAGTTGCAGCGGTAGTAACACCACCTGATGGTGTGTCCATGCTGATGCTGGCGATTCCTATGTGGTTATTGTTCGAGTTGGGTTTATTATTAGCAAAAATATTAATTAAAGAAGATAAAAATGCAGCTTTATCATCTGACGATGACTAGTTTGTTGGTATTACTTTAACTATATCTATTGTAAATAACATGAAAATAATAAAAGATTATAAGTAGCAAGCTGCACAAATCTGATATTGTATTTAAGTCAGAATGAACTGACGATACATCAATTATCTACCCGCCTCTCATACATATCTCCATTCATTTGTTATCATAATTGAATTGCCAGCCAGCCATTGTTGATCCAGTGGCTTTTTTTACCCCAGTTGTTTTTAATCACTTTTTGTACTTTAGGTAGCTTTTTTATGTCCGCATCTATGCCAGCTTATATGAGCGATCCCACTGATGAACAGCTGAGCGCGCTTAATATGGCGATGGATCACAAGTCATTTAAAGTAGTCGCCTATGCAGGTGCCGGTAAAACAACGACGCTAAAACTTATTGGTGAGCGTCTGCGTGGACGTGGCTTGTATTTAGCATTCAATAAAACCATTGCCAACGATGCGCGGCAAAAGTTCCCACCGCATGTAGAGTGTCGTACCTTTCATTCGCTCGCTTATCGGCACGTTGCTCGTGATATTACGGCTAAGTTATCGTTACCACGCTTTTCACCTAAGCGCCTTGGTGATGATCTAGGCTTGCAACCCGTACAAGTGCGCAGGCAAATGGATGGGATTAATAAATACATTACCCTCACGCCTGCCAGATTGGCGCGATTCGTTAGTGACGCAGTTAGCAATTTCTGTAGTACTCATGCCAGCTACCCTGCACCAAGACATATTTTGTTTCCAAGCTGGCTCGATGAATCCGACGCAGAGCAGCTGCGCGAAATGCTCTACCCTGCCGTTGAACAGCGCTGGTTGCAGTCTATTGATGCACGCCATCCGGCAGGTATCGGTCATGATATTTATCTAAAGTTATGGGCATTGTCTAAACCTAGCATTCCTGCGGACTTTATTCTATTTGATGAAGCGCAAGATGCCGACCCCTTAATGATGGGAATCTTGACTCAGCAGCCAAGGCAGGTCATCTATGTGGGTGATGCTCATCAGCAAATTTATGAGTGGCGCGGCGCCGTCAATGCGATGAAAAAGCTACCGTTGCCGCAAACTTTATTGACCCAATCCTTTCGCTTTGGTGAACCGATTGCAGAAGTTGCTAATACCCTGCTAAAAGCATTGCAAGAAGACGTCCCGCTTAAAGGAAATCCTCACAAGCAGTCCTCTACTGAAAAGGGTATGGTGCACAGTAAGAAAGACGCTATCCTTTGCCGCACCAATGCTGCTGCTATGGCGCAGCTACTAACTGGGCTTAAACTCGGTCACCGCGTGGCGCTACAAGCTGATACTGATCGCATGCTCAAGTTCTGCCAAGCAGCCGAAAACTTAAAAAATGGTAAATCGGCGTATGGCGTACCCGAACTGGCATACTTCTATAACTGGAGTGATGTGCAAGAGTATTCTGAAACCAATGAAGGTAGTGATCTAAAAACGCTGGTTAAACTGGTCGATGACCATGGGACCAATGTACTCAGCCAAGCGGTGAATAGCCTGACCAGTATCGAAAATGCCGATTACGTCATCTCAACCGCTCACAAAGCGAAAGGGCTTGAATGGTCGCGCGTCCAGCTCGATGATGACTTTTATTATGATGTCACCACTAATGGCATAAAAATTAATCCTGAAGAATTGCGCTTATTGTATGTCGCTTGTACACGTGCTCAGGCCAATTTGGATATTCACAACATTCAAGACTTAATATCAGGATTACAAACGGGTAAAAAAGTGATTTATGGGACTTAATTGGCCTTACTAGATTTTAATATTTTTGCTCGACTTACTTCTAATAATGATTAATTGCCAATGAATAATGATAATAAACACAACCATATGCAGCAACTGTTTGAACATCCGGTGCGCCTTCTGGCTCCAATGGAAGGCTTGAGCGATCCGCTAATGCGCCAAATTTTGACCCAAATTGCAGCAGACTTAGGCCGTCCTTATGATTGGTCAGTCAGCGAGTTTATTCGTGTTACCCAGCATGTCTTGCCAGCTCATGTGTTTTATAAATATGTGCCAGAACTTCATCATGATGCCAAGACCGAATCTGGCACACCTATTCACGTCCAGCTACTGGGTAGTGAAGCGCAGTTGATGGCCGAATGCGCAGCTTTTGCCTGTGAGCTTGGTGCGCCTGCTATCGATATCAATTTTGGTTGCCCTGCGAAGACTGTTAATAATCATCGAGGCGGCTCTGTGCTGTTGGATGAGCCAGAAGTCATGTATGAGATTATCAGTGCTGTGCGCAAAGCCGTGCCGGCTCATATTCCAGTATCTGCTAAAATTCGTTTGGGTTATACCGACACCAGTAAGATGGATGATATTAGGGGTGCTATCGCTGACAGCGGTGCAGATTGGTTAACTATTCATGCCCGTACCAAGACTCAAGGCTATAAGCCGCCTGCCTATTGGGATAAAATCGAAGCATTTAACAAACTCAAGATTCCAGTGATTGCCAACGGTGAAATATGGACCGCTGAGCAAGCACAGTCTTGTATGCAGCAAGCGGGCACTTCACATCTCATGTTAGGGCGCGGCGCAGTCACACGTCCAGATTTGATTGCGCGTGTAGACGGATCTAAGAGTATCAATGATTTGGTAGACAGCTCTATGACAGATACTAAGACTTTGACTTGGCAGGCATTGATACCCCATCAAATTAAATTTTTAGAAGGGCAAGCCAAAAATGACATCGTATTAGTCGGTCGTTATAAGCAATGGCTTGGCATGCTCACTAAAGGCTACAGCGAAGCGCAAGTATTATGGGAAAGCATTAAAAGAGAAAAAAATAAAGCGACTATTATTACTGCCCTACAGACTAGTGCACAGCCATAAATAGCCACTTTTACTTTAAATAATTTAAAAGTCCTCAGAACTGTAAAGTTGCTTAGATAGCTGCAAAACTAACAGCTACAAAACTAAGCACTAATCCGAATCGCCAAATAAAACAGCATCAAACAGCACACAATTGATAATACCCAAAGCACTGAACGAAACATCGATAAGTTGACAATGTAGGCCAACCCATAGCCAATACGAATCAGCACGTATAACCATGCCAGTGTATTGATAATCGATTGTGGGACAAAGAACAACATCGCAACTAATACCGCTGCCAAAAATACTGGCAAGGTTTCATAGCTATTTTGCTGGGCTGCATTAGCGCGTGCTGCTGCCCCTGTCGTACGTTGTAAAAAATCACGCGGATGTGCATTGTCAGCCAATCTAAAACCACCAATGGCTTTTGCTGTTAACGCCATGGCTAACGGTAGCAAACTTGCAACCACCATCGCCCAAATTGCGGCTGCAACGGTATCAGGAATTAATCCAAATAGTGCACTCATAATTATCTCTACCTTTACCCTGCAATGACTTCAAAATCATGAGTAACATTTACCCCGCCTTGTACCAACATGCGACTGGCTGAGCAGTATTTTTCTGCTGATAAATGAATAGCCTTTTCAACTTGTTTATCTTTGATGTCTTGCCCTGTCACTATGAAGTGCATATGAATATCAGTATATACGGCTGGTACAGTCTCGGCGCGTTGTGCTGTCAACTCACAGCGCACGTCCGTCACTTCCTGACGCGACTTTTGCAAAATTGCTACAACGTCATAACTGGCACAACCACCAAGCCCCAACAATATCAACTCCATCGGGCTGGCACCTTTTTCTTTATCGGCATCAATCTGTACGTTATGCCCTGATGGTGACACGCCCATAAAGGCTTTGTTTTCTTGCCACGTAACGCTCGCTTTTGACTCTGACATTGTTCATTGTCCTTTTATAAGTTTTGATTGAATCAATTAACTATTTTTATAGTGAGTAATATTAACAATACTTGGTTAGTGTAGCATAGGCCAAAACAAGGTTTTATAGACTATCTGTCACTCACATCAAACGCTTATAGATAATAACTGATATGACAAAATAGCTAGGCTTTAGTGCTTCCCACTTTATCATTTTGATCTTTTCAGTTTGCCTCCAAAATAGCCTTTCTAAGTCGCTGATTTTAAACATCTAAATTCGTGAAACATTTTATAGCAAAATACTGTTACACATTTAGGCTGTTTCTTGGTTTAATGATGGTAATGAAGCTTATTTTATTAGTGTGAATATACCATTCACCCAATAATAACTATGATTGCTGTAATTTCATGCTATTTAGATAAGCTATTTTTAAATAATTTTAAGGATTTGTTCATGATAGATGCAGACGGCTTTCGCGCCAATGTCGGCATCATCTTGGCAAATACACAGGGGCAAGTTCTGTGGGCGAAACGTATTGGTCACAACGCTTGGCAGTTCCCGCAAGGCGGTATCGACCGCGGGGAGACGCCGATGGATGCAATGTATCGGGAGCTCTGGGAAGAGGTCGGATTATATCCTCGTCACGTAGATTTATTGGCAGTTACGCAAGATTGGTTGCGTTACCGTTTGCCAAAACGCTACGTGCGCCATGGACAATATCCACTGTGTATTGGGCAAAAACAAAAATGGTTTTTGCTGCGCTTAGATGAGCCGAACGCGCAACATATTCGCTTTGATGCGGGTAAACCTGAATTTGATCACTGGCAATGGGTAAGCTATTGGTATCCACTTGGGCAGGTGATTCACTTTAAACGCGGGGTATATCGTCGTGCTTTGCAAGAGTTAGCACGCGAATTACCCCTCAGACAAGAGCTAATTATTCCTGAACAAGATAACCATTTGTTGATGGAATAAATAAACAGCTTAATGCAAAACGCATTACGGATGCTTATATTAATATCTAGAAAATTTAGATACTAATATAAGCATTTTTTATTGCGTATTTGAATGATCATTAAATTCACAACTTATAATCTCAGCAGTAACTTTTGCATCTTTGATATCATTACGTAGCGTTAAAATACTTTGGGTGCGAGTGCCATAATTTGGTATTACTCCATCCTCAGGCCCTGTCAGATCTACAGGCTCAATATAGACAGATGATAGTCTTTGTTCAATCTCAACAGCAATACCAGTATCGGGTAGTTTGTCCGCTGGCGCTGGAATGTTGTCTGACAACACAGTGAAGGCAGCGTCTCGCCAGTACTCAAGCGAGTTATTTTCTGCAATTAGCGGCAGTACTTCTTGACGTAGCCGACCACGCAAACGGTCAGTCTTAAACCAGCTGTCTTCTGGCTGACCGTTAGAGAGGACATGCAATCCTGCATACAATGGGGTTGGTGCATGACCGCGATTATTGACAATGACAGCCTGCGTGGCATCACCAATAATAAGGTTAAAGCCCGCGTAGTCTTGCAAGCTGATTTGCCGTGCAAAATCCATTGGACTTATATTACTGGTCAAAAAATCAGTGACGAGTGCGCCACGTGAGCGTTCATCCAAACTCGCCTGCACACCATCGCGAAAGTTCAGTACGGCGGCCCAGCGTCCGTTTTGCTCATAAAAATCGGTATGCTGCTCTTGATGAATACCCAACCAAGTGCCACCACTTTGGCTATCGCGTCCAGCATAGATAGGTTTATCAGACCACTGATGCAGCTCTTCGGTTGGACGCTGCAAAAACTCATCGCGATTAGACAATAGTACTAGTGGCAATTCATCAAATAGCTGCCAAGCAATGGCGACGATGCACATAGAATTCCTTTATGTTTTAAGGTTTACAGTTGTCACGCGACTGTCATTTAGCGCGATTGTTATTTTACATTTTTTTGATAACTAATTGGTGTTTAGCTTCTTATCGGCAGGGTAGCTAATTTGATAAGTAGACTGTACCACTTGTGATTGCTTACTCGGCAAATCAAACTCCCAAGCGACTATGCCTTTACTGTCATTCCAATCCTGCTTAGTAACAGGTGGAGTATGGGTTGCTATAACTTTAATACTGTCATCACGGCTGACAGGCTGAGCGCTTAAAACTTGCAAGCGCATGCCACGGTTGTGCTGATTGGTAAACTGATAAGCTTGTTTGGTCGTCAAAGTTTGCAAACGATTAAATACTCCTTTATCACCTTGTTTGTCTTCATCGGTCAACTGCTTCACTAGCATATTAGGATCAACCCCAAAACCAATGCCCTGCTCTTTTAGCGATTGATAGCTATAACGCGACTGTCCAACATAGTTATCATCGCGATATAACTGTAATGAACCATCAACCCAAGCTGGGGTCAAAAACGGCGCTGATGCATACCAATAAGCCGTTAGCTCGACGCTTGGTGTACTGCGTAGCCAAAGCTTACTATCACCAGATTGCTCATCAATCACCGTCCGTACCCGTCTACCGTCACTTGGAATGCTGATGCGCTGCGGCAAACGATATTCGGTAATGCCGTTTTTATTTTGGCTATTAACAGTAAAGCTCGGCAGCGGTGCCGTATTTGTGGCAGACTCGCCGCCACCATAGCTATCTCTTGCAGAGACTACCACTGGAGTAGCCTCCATAGCAGCTGGCGTATATCTAACCAATTCATTTTGACGCTCTTCATATAAAGATAAGAGCGGTACTCTTGGCAGCTGACTAGTGGTGTTTTGATTGGGATTAATGGTACTCAAAGTAACAGGTACGTTGGTCCAATTCTCTCCCGTTTGTTGGGCGATGACGGCGGAGGCCGTGATACTAAGCTGCTTACTCTCAGTATTTAAGCGTGCTTGATAAGTTGGCTCCCAACCTGCGCCGCGTACTTGGTAATGCAACTTTACTGAGCTTGGCATGCGGCTGGCGGTACGCACACTTACTTGCGTCACACTATTACTTGTTGAGGTTAAGCTACCTGCCATCAGCTGATTAAGTATATCTTGCGCGCGAGCTTGGCGCTGCTGAATATCCAAAATTCTTTTATTAATGCTTGCCGCTTGCGTTTCTAAATCACGCGCATTGTTCGCCAATGTACCATCCGTACTTATTTGCGTGACTTTGGTCAGATTTTGCAAGTACGCTTTGGCTAAGCGTGCCGCTTCTAACTCAGCGTTGATATCGGCTAAGGTAGCCTGTTGCGCCTGCACTTTTGCATCACCTTGGTACTGACATTGTGCTGCTTGCTCACCGCTTAAAGCTTCAATACTGACTTCACCGACATTTACATTGCCAAGTGCCTGCACGCTGACACTATCTTGATCAATAGACGGTGATAAACACGAAAATATCAGCGTCTGCTCACCCGTGCCACTGATTGGCAACGTACGAGTTACGCTTGCTAAACCTTGATAAATGGTAACTTGTTCAACACTACTCATGATAGCTTGAGCAGGAGAGACACTTAAAGCTACTAGGCTAACTAAACTTAGCGGTGTCATGAGCTGTTTTAATACCAACTTGCTCGGTTTTTTTGAATAATTTTGATCACTCGAAACTGGTGCTGTTAAAAAGTAAGCGCGCATAATAATTCCTTAAAAATAATATTAATCCATTAACATCGCTGGTTAGCGCAAGCTTACGTGATCTGACGCTATGTAAAAATGACTTATTAATCTACTTATTATTGTTCTTAAAAAGTGCTCTTGTTCGATTATTTTATGCAGTGTTTATTGTGAGCCTTATTCTAAACCCAGTTTTATATCTTAACGGTTTTCTGTCTTCCTTTCTAGATGTTACCAGCGGCAGATAAGTTGTTACGATGAAACTAGGATGACGGTAATTTGGTATGCCTAAGTAGCTATTTTTGCTATTATGACCCTCATTCTATTATCAATAATTATGATGCCCTTATGAAGATTCATCCTCAGTATGATCCCGTGGCGCTGTCCTTGGGTCCAGTAGAAGTGCACTGGTATGGCCTAATGTATTTATTAGCATTTGCCGCGGCTTATGGTCTAGCTTGGTATCGCAGTACCAAACGTGACACTTGGTCAACCGATATGGTTTCTGACTTGGTATTTTACGGCGCGCTTGGTGTCATCTTAGGTGGCCGTGTCGGTTATGTATTGTTCTATCAATTTGGCGAGCTGTTGCAAAACCCAGCGTATCTTCTCAAAGTTTGGGAAGGTGGTATGTCATTCCACGGCGGCTTCATTGGCGTAATGCTCGGCATGTGGTTCTTTGCACGCAAATATAAAAAGAGCGCTTTTGAAGTATTCGACTTCGTGGTCCCTTGTGTCCCAACTGGCTTACTGTTTGGTCGCATCGGTAACTACATCAATGGTGAGCTATGGGGACGTGTCTCTGACGGCGGTTATAACTGGTTGACTTATTTCCCGCAAGCTGCCGCCTTTGATATGCAGCAACTACAGGACAATCCACAGTTACAAGAGCTGATGACTGAAGTTAATGGGCAATACGTATTACCGCGTCATCCGTCGCAGTTATACGAAGCTTTTGCAGAAGGACTGTTATTGTTTATATTCTTATGGTGGTATTCATCGAAGCCACGTCCGCGTATGGCCGCAACCGCTGTATTCTTGTTAGGCTATGGTATCAGTCGCTTTATTATTGAGTTCTTCCGTCAACCAGATGCAGATCAAGGGTTTGTGTTGTTAGGTTGGATGACTAAAGGACAAATATTAAGCGCACCAATGATTATCCTTGGCTTTATCCTACTCATTTATGCTTACAAGCGTGGCATCTATGATTGGGGTAAGCAATCAGCTTATTAAGCACCATTTTGCATCAAGCACTATGTTAAGAGCTATATTAAAAATACGTTTTGACAGCGTAGAAGAGCAATTTTATGAGCACTAGCAACTCCATTAGTAACAACAAACAGAGTAAAAACGAGCAAGCCTACTTGGATTTGCTGCGTCAGGTTATCAGTGAAGGTACTGAGAAAGGCGATCGTACTGGTACGGGTACGCTAAGCCACTTTGGTGCGCAGCTGCGTTTTGACTTAGGGTCAGGATTTCCATTACTGACCACCAAAAAAGTGCATTTCAAATCTATCGTCTATGAGCTATTATGGTTTTTAAGCGGTAGTACCCACGTCGATTACTTGCAAGAGCACGGTGTGCGTATCTGGAATGAATGGGCAACGGCAGAGCAGACGGCGCGCTTCAATCGTCCTGCTGGAGATTTAGGGCCAGTTTATGGTCATCAGTGGCGTAACTATGGTGCTACTAAAAACGAAGATAGTCGCTATAATAACGACGGCTTCGATCAAATCACCCAAGTCGTTGAGCAAATAAAAACCAACCCCAATTCCAGACGCTTAATCGTCTCCGGTTGGAACCCAAGTGAAGCAGAGCAAGTCGCTTTGCCACCTTGCCACACGCTGTTCCAGTTCTTTGTCGCGGACAATAAGCTGTCATGCCAGCTCTATCAACGCTCAGCAGATCTATTCCTAGGTGTGCCGTTTAATATCGCTAGCTATGCGCTGTTAACCCATATGGTCGCGCAAGTTTGCGGACTAGAAGTTGGTGAGTTTATCTGGACGGGTGGCGATTGTCATATTTATCAAAACCACCGTGAGCAAGTCGAGTTGCAGCTGACACGCGAGCTTTATACGCTGCCAACATTGACGCTTAATCCTGATGTCGATGATATTTTTGCTTTTAAATATGAAGATATTAGCGTTAATGGTTATGAATCCCATCCAGCTATTAAAGCAAGAGTAGCGGTATAAAAATCTGTTTTTTACTTCATTTTTCTGATGAGAATAATAAGGATATATTATGAGTTATGCCCATACTGAAGTTGCCCAAATCGTTGCTATCAGTAGCAATCGCTGTATCGGCAAAGATAATGAGCTACCGTGGCATATCTCAGCAGATTTGCAGCATTTTAAAAAGATGACGACTAAACCAAATGATGGCGATATTCAAGGTATTGTCATTATGGGTCGTAAGACTTTTGAGTCGATGAACAGCAAGCCATTGCCAAATCGTGTTAGCTTTATCATTACGACGCAGCTAGATTATGCCGAGAAAAAAGGCCTCAAAGGCCGTGATGACGCTTATGTCGTACATAATTTAGATGACGCATTAACGCAAGCAGCCAGTCTCGCACACGGTGCGCATCTTGATACGATTTGCGTGATTGGTGGCGAGCGCGTCTTTAGAGAAGCATTTATGTATACCGATCGTATTGAGCTGACTCATGTAGATACTGAAATTACTGATGGCGATGCCTTTTATCCTAAGCTGCCAAAAAACTTTGAAATGTCAGCAGAATCTGAGCAGATGCACGATGAGAAAAGTGGGTTAGATTTTAGATTTGCGACTTATAGAAAAAAAGAAGGCTAATGTCATTTGATGTGACGTTGATTATTTATTACTACAGAGGAGAAACCAAATATGCAAAATTAAAAAAGCTCAGCAAAATTAATTGCTGAGCTTAAAAAAACTTTTAGATTAGACAGCTATGGAGCTAGACTCCGTTGTTAGCATACTAATAAAGTTTATTTACCTTGCAGGGTTTATATATTTTATAGTAAATGCTGAGAATAGCAAATGCTAATAAATGTCTGTGCTTCATAGTTGTGAAATTATTATCATAATTATGGAGGTCATAATGACCATTCAATGCGGTTATCCTAAAGCTGTGCACGTACGTTGGTATCGGAGATATAGATTTAATCGATGGGAGCGCGTTTGTGAGCACTGCCGCAGTTATCCAAACCAACAGTTAAGTTTCGATTTTTAACGATTAGAAGCTTTTAATTGTTCATTATTAGTTTTGAAATGACAATAGTCTTAGGCTGTTGTCATTTTTCTATGGAAAACTCACTTATTCATGCAGCACTTTATAAACGGTTTTCGCTAATACCGGACCAATCCCTTGCACGCCTGCCAGCTCTTGTTGGGATGCGCCAAGCAACTGCTGCATACCGCCAAAATGATTCAGCAAGTCACGACGACGCTTTTCTCCCAACCCCGGTATAACTTCTAGCACCGACGATGAACGGCGCTTATCGCGCTTCTTACGGTGCGCAGTGATAGCAAAACGATGGGCCTCATCGCGAATATGCATCAATAAATGCAACGCCTTGCTATCCATTGGCAAATCAAGCGCCTCATGATCGATAAAGTGCAATACTTCAAGTCCGGCCTTACGACCCTCACCTTTTGCCACGCTGATGAGCAACGTATCATTAAGAATACCTAACTCTGTCAATACTTCTTTAGCGATTCCAAGCTGACCTTTACCACCATCAATAAGCAATAAGTCAGGTAATGGCTGTTTTTTATAGCGGCGTGTTAGCACTTGCTTCATCGCTGCGTAGTCATCCCCACCTTGGATATCATGGATGGCATACTGGCGGTAATCGCGTCGGCGTGAGCCACCTTGGTCAAAGACTACGCAGCTACCAATGGTCGCCTCACCCATGGTATGGGAAATATCAAAACACTCGATCCGATCAATGGTTCGGTCAGTAACATCGGCCAGCACGTCTTTGAGTGCGCCAAAGCGCGAATGTAATTCTAAATAATCACCCAGCTTAGTCTTAAGCGCATTGTTGGTATTCAGTTTGGCTAAGTCCATCCATTCTGAACGATGTTCACGTACATTGGTTTTAATGACGACTTTGCTACCGAAATGCGTAGCCAGTGCTTCACTCACCGCAACCTGATCAGGTAGCTCATGGCTCAATATAATCTCTGCTGGTAAGTCATCGGTCACCTGAAAATAAAACGAGGTAATAAAGGCGGATAAATTATCAGCGAGCGGCTCGCTACTATCGACATCAGGGAAGTAATTTTTACCACCAAGTACGCGCCCACCGCGTACCGTCAATACGTTGACACAAGTCATGCCTGCCTGACTAGCAATAGCAATCACATCGGCCTCACCCTGTACGGTATAAACCGCTTGCTTTGCCTGTACTTCGCGTAGCATAGACAGCTGGTCGCGATAAAAGACCGCTTTTTCAAAGTCTAACTCTTCGGCGGCGCCTTCCATTTTTTCAATCAAAGCGCTGTGAATGTCACTAGAGTCGCCTTTTAAAAAGCGAATGGTATTATTCACATCCTCTGCATATTCTTCTGACGATACCAAACCCACGCAAGGCGCACGGCAACGCTTAATTTGATACTCCAGACAAGGGCGCTTACGTTGCTTAAAAAAAGTATTGGTACATTGGCGCATCTGAAACATTTTTTGCATCAAAACTAATGTCTCTTTTGCCGCATGAGCAGAGGGGAAAGGCCCAAAAAAACGACCTTTTTGATGATTGCCTTTGCCGCGTCCATAAGCCAGTCTCGGATAAGGTTTATCCGCTGAAATAAACACATAGAGGTAAGATTTATCATCACGCAATAGTACGTTATAAGGCGGACGGTACTCTTTAATCAAGTTTTGCTCAAGCAGTAATGCCTCGGTCTCACTACGGGTAATAATGGTCTCAATGTTATGAATCCGCGCCACCAATGCCCGTGTCTTTGGGTGGTCAATCGTCTTAGCGAAGTAGCTGTTGACGCGGCTTTTAAGCGACTTGGCTTTACCCACATATAAAATATCACCATTTTTACCCAGCATTTTATAGACACCTGGCAAATTTGGCAGACGTTTAATTAGATGCTTAAGACGGGCTTTTTTATCATCGACGGGGCTTGTTTCTGAGACGTTAACCATAGAATTTATTGCTCTCAAGATACTGATATATAGCTGTTTATGGGGCGATAGCGAAAGTTTTGCAAGGTAACTATCAGTGTAACGTCAGACAGAAAAAAAGCCAGCACCTAGCCGACTTTTTCTAATGATTAAAATGTTGTTTGTGTAGCTTATATAGAATAAAACCCTATTAATGACGGAAGTTCGGTAGCAATGCTGGGATACCCGGCAACATACCTACAATAGCCATAACCCCAGTTAATATCACAAAAGTGACAACAGGGATAATCCAGCGGCTCATCTTCGACAGATTAGCACTACGCTCTTTAGACCCAATTAAGCCTAAGTTATCAAGTACAAGTGTAATCGACCACCCAAAAGCAGGATTCACGAGTGCCGATGCAAATACCACAATCGCTGCAGACTGCGTGGTTTTTCCTTCGCGTGTCATCTCCATACCCGCTTCAAGTAGCGGAATAAAAACGCCGACAATTAGCGCCACACACATTACTGGCTCCCAAATGGCCAAATCCATCGGGTAGCCCCAGATACCTGCAATGAGACAGAACAACCCCGTTAATACAGCACCTGCTGGAATAGGACGCTTGGCAATCGCTGCTGGCACAATATATGTACCCCATGATGACGCAAAGTTTGCACCGCCCAATACTGAGCCTGCCACCTGACGAATGGAGGCACTGGTCATCGTATCATCGATATCCATCAGTACACGCTCAGTGCGTTTTGGATAGCTTATTTTTTGGAAGACTTGATGACCTAAGAAGTCTGGTGACCACATGGCTACTGCCAAAACCGCAAATGGTAGCACCACAACGAAGCTCTCAACCGTTGGCAGACCTAGCATCCAACCTGTATCTTCACCCCACCAATACATCGGATTCATATTTGGCAAGCCAGGTGCAGTTTCAAAGGCAAAGGGTGCACCCATAGCAAATGCCACGCCACCACCTAATAAGCAGCTAAGCGGCACAGCCAGCCAACGCTTTTGGAAATTCTCTAACACGGCATAAAGTATAATCGTCAATAGAATGACCACAAAGGCGATATGCGCCATGCCAATGCCTTCTGCCCAAGCAAACAGGTTTTTGACTTGTGAGATGGTGCCAATAAAGCCCAAATAAAGCAGCAACCCACCGCACACGCCTTTACTGGTCAAGTTTGCCAGCAAACTCCCCCCTTTACTGATTGCCAGCAATAAACCAAAGGCACCAATAAGTAGACCAAAGGCCATTGGATGACCACCAGCGGCAACAACAATAGGAATAAGTGGAATAAGCGGACCATGCGTACCAGCAAGGTTGGCAGTCGGTAGCAGGAAGCCTGAGAATAAGATGACAAAAAACGAGACAATTAACAGCTCATAACGGACGTTTTCTAGAACAAAAGCATCACTTAGACCAAGTGGTCCTGCAAAAGTTGCTGCAATAGCGCCGACCATAACGACTTTACCAATTGTCGCTGCCATTGCTGGAATAGTATCTTCATATTCAAAACGATAATCACGGAACGGTAAATTGGCACGCCAGCGCTTTGGCTGCATAATTTGTAGTTCATGATTTAGATAATCATCACGGCTATCAAAGCTTGAGTTCGGCTGATGCAAATCAGCATAGCTACCTTGCAATTCGTTATCGTAATGGGATGAATTTGACTGCTGCGGATTAGACCCTGAAGCGGGGATCTTGTTACTACTCATCACATCTCCTTATGCTGACTGAGGATTCGATTTTTTATAAATGACGACTTATTTGCCCGAAGTTGTACAAAAAATAAGCTGCCCAACACAAATTGGCAGCCATTGTATGCTATCAAGACAAAGATTGCGAGTTTCGGAGCTAAAACTGTCCTGCATTTATCAACATCTAACTCATAATTAAAACCATGCTGGGAGCATTCTTACGCTAATTAAAAGACTTTTACACATATTGAAAGTCAGTTAAACATTTAATAAAGTATTAATATTATTAAATGTTTAACACTCGTTACGCTTTAAGACTGGTGACGATTTTTATTTTTGATTATGATGGATATCTTTTCGTCAGCCAGTGCTCAATAGAATAGGAATAATAAGTATAGATGCGCCCACACTTGAAGATTGTTACAGATCTCACTAGATATTAATTCATCGCCTACTCTATTAGCATTCCGATTTATATATCAGGCTTGATTATCGAAAGACAGAAGGATAACAGTATGAGCTTCCTACCCAAGAATTTAGAGAACTTAAGACGCAAAACTAAAAAGAATATTATGCCCCTACTAACACCGCATTTACTCAAGCTGCGTATTAATACTTATGCGCCTTATGTCGGTGCTGGTATTAAGGTCGAGCATGTCGATTTGGATCAAGGTTTGTGCGTAGTAAGTATGGGTCTTAACAGTCTGAATAAAAACATCGTTGGTACGCAATTCGGTGGTAGCTTGTATTCAATGGTCGACCCTTTTTATATGCTAATGCTTATGCATCAATTGGGCAGTACTTATGTGGTATGGGATAAAAGCTCATATATTGAGTTCATTGCACCCGGTAATAGTAAAGTTACTACCCGCATGAAAATTCCCAGTACAGAAATTGCCACTATTCAAAATTTAGCAAAAGATGGTGAACCAGTATTCCGCGAATATAGAACGGATATTGTTGATAGTCAGCAAAAAATTATTGCTACCGTTACTAAAACGATTTACATTCGTTTGCGTAAGCACAGCAAGTCTAAAGACCAAAGCAACCGTATAGATAACATTGACTTCTAGGTTTAAAACTTAAAGCTATACAAACAAAAACCCCAATCTGGCATCTGCACAGATTGGGGTTTTGTCTTTTTTGGTACGCCTACTTATTTATATGATAAACCTATGAATAAGGGCTTGTATCTACTTTTGCTTGGTTGCGTACCGTACTATAGACGGTTCATCAACTACAGCAAGCTTAAGCGAAATGCTTAAACTTAGATACCAGGTGCAGTCTCAACTGCACTAGGTACGCCTGCATCAGTTTTTTTCTGAGTTGGACGTGCAACCAGCTTTTCGCGGATACGTGCTGATTTACCAGAACGTTCACGTAAGTAGTATAGTTTCGCACGGCGAACAGCACCGCGGCGTTTCACTTCAATGCTATCGATGATTGGTGAATGCAATTGGAATGCACGCTCAACACCAACGCCGCTTGAAATTTTACGTACGGTAAACGCTGAGTTTAGACCACGGTTACGCTTAGCAATTACAACGCCTTCAAAAGCCTGTAAACGCTCACGTTCGCCTTCACGTACTTTTACTTGTACCACAACGGTATCGCCGGGTGCAAAGTTTGGGCGCTCAAGCAATTGAGCGTTTTCGATGACCTGAACCAATGGATGCTTGTTGCTCATGAGAGTTATCTCCTCACATTAGATAATAGAGGCTTAACGCATATCACCTGTTTGTAATAATTAATCGTGCCTATTATTAATAGTTTGTATTGATTTATATTAATAACAGACACAACATAAATGGGGTCTGAAAAACGGCCATTATCGTATGGCCTGTTTTATTATTGATCAAGATTCTCAGTATTAACTGTTTTTGAACTATTCTTTTTTGCTAGTGCTTTTAGCCATGCAGCTTGTTGCGCGCTTGGTGTAAACACTTGCCATAAGTCTGGTCGTCGCACTTTGGTACGTTCGACCTGTTGACTAAAGCGCCACTTAGCGATGTTAGCATGGTGGCCAGATAGCAATACCTCAGGTACTGCCATACCGGCAAACTCATGCGGCTTAGTATAGTGTGGACAATCAAGCAAACCATCGACAAACGAGTCTTGTTCAGCTGACTTGTCATCACCCATTGTATCGGGTAGACGACGTATTACACTATCCATTAATACCATCGCTGGCAGCTCGCCACCACTTAGCACATAGTCTCCAATCGACACTTCCATATCAACATACTGCGATAGTAGGCGCTCATCAATGCCTTCGTAACGACCACATAATAAAATCATGCCATCATACTCAGCCATACTGACCACACTACTCTCGCTCAGCGTTTGTCCTTGTGGCGACATATAAATCACCGGACAATGCGCTTTATCGATACGGCAGCCATGTTGACTAGCGCGCAATCGAGCATCTTCAATAGCTTGCGACAATGGCTCTGCCATCATCACCATACCAGGTCCACCGCCATAAGGACGTTCATCAATACGGCGGTAATTATCCGTGGTATAGTCGCGTGGATTAATGCATTCAATTGTGACCTGCTCCTGAGTCACTGCTCGTCCCGTAATACCAAAATTACGAATCGTAGCAAACATCTCAGGGAAAATACTAATCACAGCGAAATACATCTGACCTCTGCTTAAATAACGACTGTATGAATATATTATTAATTCAATTCTATTAAGATTAAATCAATAATCGCTTGGCCATGCGACATAAACTGCTTTATCGGTCATATCGACCTTTATGACAGTTTGTGTATGCCATGGTATCAGGCGCTCTTCATTATCTAAGCTGTCTGATTTTGCCGCTACACGCATAATGTCATGAGCGCCGGTTTCAAACATCTCAGCAATATTACCAAGATACTCATCTTGCTCATTCAAAACTCTCAGCCCAACCAAATCCGACCAAAAAAACTCGTCTTCAGAAGCTTCAGGCAGTGAGTCTTTAGCGACCCAGATCGCAACACCGTTCATGGTTTCAGCAATATTACGGTCAGGAACTTGCTCGAACTGAGCCACAAGTCCTGTACCTTGCTGACGCCACTTGCTAACAGTCAACGGCTTCATACCAGTGGCAGTTTTAATCCACCACGGCTGCATGCCAAATATTGCCTCATGCTGATCAGTGTCACTAAACACCCATAGCCAGCCTTTAATACCGTAAGGCTTTTTAAGCTGGCCGATCTTCATAAGAGTGCTGACGTCTGGAACAGATGACATAACGGCTAACCTAACAATGAGTAAAACAGCGATTGTCGATATAAAAACAACCGAACTAAATAGTAAAAACAGTTAATGGCGTACACCAGTAAAAACCAGTTACGCTATGTATTCTAAAGTAGACTAAATAACGTAAAATACGCTATTAGTACTCAACAACCAAAACTTAAGCAGTTGCTTCAGTTTGAGCTGCAGACTTGTTGTAAGCTTTTACTAATGAAGCAACGCGATCTGAAGGTTGTGCACCTTTAGCGATCCACGCATTGTACGCTTCCATGTTTAGGCGTACTGCTTCTTCAGACTCTTTAGCGAGTGGGTTAAAAAAGCCGATGTTTTCAATATAGCGACCGTCACGCGCGCGGCGTTGATCAGCAACAACTACTTGATAAAATGGGCGTTTCTTGGCACCGCCCCGTGCTAAACGAATAACAACCATGTGAATTCTCTCTTTCGCAGGTATACCAAAAAGGGCATAATTATATCACAGTCTTGTTTTATTGAAAACATAAACTGTGTTTATTTAATCACTATTATTACAATAGCTTAAATACCATTTGCAATCCCATTATGTTAGGCATTATTCGTTGATAAAGTAGCCAATATCCAGCATTTAACGATAGTAATCCCATAGCACCTGAGTCACTATTGCACTATACTTTATTGCATTCTTGCAAGAGCTATAGATTCTTATGATCAATCCAACTCCTCGTTTGCGTCGAATTGCTTGGCTGCCCCATTCATACTCTAGTACTTGGCTGACGACTTTAATGGTCGCTTTCATAGTAATCATCAGTGTCGGTCTGTCAATTTGGTTTTTTTGGCGCAGTCTGTATCTGCCAGAGCTCAAAAACCACGCTCGCTACCTAACGAGTGAGCTGCGCTTAATGAATAGTGTCAGAGAAGATTGGCGAGATAACCCAAAAATGCAACAGTGGGTCTATAAGAATTCGCACGTAGTAGTGATTGATAATCCTAGTGATTTTCCGCAGGTTGAAGATAAAGCCTTTGTAGGAGTATTTACAGACGTCTTACAACGTGAAATTGGCGCACAATTAGGACGACCTGTCGAAGTCTATTTCAAATTTAAGCCCACACCTCAACTGTGGGTACAAGATAGCCGTAATCAAAGTTTTTGGATTCGTGAACCAGTCGTCTATTATTCGCAATACAGTCCAACATTGTTAGCCCTATTTTTATTAGGACTACCTATTTTGACCCTACTAACGATTATATTGTTAGCGCGTCAATTAAACCGTCCCCTTCGTCATTTACAACGTGCTGCAACCAATTATATCAGTCTTGGTCACGCGACTACCTTGCCCACGCGCGCAGGTCCTACCGAGATTCGACAAGTTAATATGGCATTTAATCGACTGTTTACCACACTTAATCAAGCGCAAAAAGAGCGGACTATCATGCTTGCTGGTATCTCACATGACCTGCGCACCCCGCTGACACGCATGCGCTTAACAGCCGAGATGCTGCCAGATGACTTTTTCCGTGAAGGGTTGATTTACGATATTGAAGATATGGATGCAATTTTGGAGCAGTTTATATCTTTTATGAAAGATGGCTCTGATGAGCCTGTGCACCTGACCAATCTAGACGCTATATTTAATGAGATTATGGTGCAGTTTGCGCCTATGAAGTTTGTTTACCAATCAGAACTTCAGAAAGCCGTACCGATACGGCCCCTGTCGATCAAACGCTTGGTTATTAACCTTGTGAACAATGCCAATCGTTATGGTAAACCGCCGATCTATCTATCAGCCACGGTCGTACCGACTTTTATAGAGGCAGCAGTTACAGAAGATACTGATATAGTCACGGAGAGCAAGGTTAATGAAGAAGCTCAAGAGCAATTGATGATATGTGTGCGCGACTGTGGTGATGGTGTCGCAGAAGATCAGTTAGAGCGTATTATGCAGCCATTTGAACGAGGTGAGACAGCACGTACTACTCAAGGTAGCGGGCTTGGTCTAGCCATTGTTAGTCGTATCGCACGTCTACATCACGGTACTGTAGAAGCCATCAATCATCCAGATGGTGGCCTACAAGTTTGTGTCCGCATCCCTCTTCTATCTAAAGTTGCTGGTGAAGAGACCGTCGCTAATAAGCTTCCTAAGCCAGACAATGCTGTTAATGGTGAGGACTACTGATGGTATTAACTAAAGACGACCATAGAAAAACTGTTTGAAGAGAGTATTATTCTTTAGTACCAATCAATGGTGGTATATGCTTAGCACTATTAGTAAATGTCATAGGGTGTGTCAGCTCAGCTTGCGCCGCTTGTAGACTTTCGGTAGCAGTTGGTTGTTGTACAAACAAGTAGTAACCAAGCATTAATGCATTCAATAGCACTAAACCACCAAATAAATAAGGCATCCTCAATCTCCTTTTAAACCTTGTATTCAAAATAGTGATAAATATAGTATTACCGTAAATATGATTATTAGCTCATCACCGCATGACATATGGCTTCTATTAATATTTCATGCGGTCAACTCCATCAACCATGCTAAATAGTATTTTTAACTAACAGCATTTTGTTGTGTTGGCCATTTACTAGTTATCACAAATTCTAGATTATTTATTACTAAAATCACGGTTGCTTTTTTCTTGAGTCAACTCATCAGCGGCTAGAACTTGTGTTAATGGCTTGATAGGCCATGTCATGACAAACCTTGCGCCACCCAAATCATCACTCTCATCTACTTTCATACTACCATTGAACCAAAACGCAATGCGCGACACGATAGACAGTCCTAGCCCATAACCACCTGATGCTCGGGTACGACTATCGTCTAAACGTGAAAATGGAATAAAGACCTTTTCGCGATCAGCTTCAG
The DNA here is from genome assembly GCF_051970275.1 of Psychrobacter sp. ASPA161_9. Lineage (NCBI taxonomy): Bacteria > Pseudomonadati > Pseudomonadota > Gammaproteobacteria > Moraxellales > Moraxellaceae > Psychrobacter > Psychrobacter sp. ASPA161_9. Next base: position 68,457 of record NZ_JBEFNI010000008.1, read on the forward strand.
CAATGCCATGGCCATCATCTTCAACACTCACGAAAGCATTACCCTTTTTGACACCAGCACTGATAATTATAGTGGTTTCTGCATAGCGCAACGCATTACCAGCAAGGTTTTGAATAACGCGGTGTAAATAACGTCGATCCGCTATCGCTGTCACTTTCGCACTAGGTGGCTGCCCAACGATTTCGATAGATTTACCTAAAGCGTTGGTTTCACGCACTACCTGTTCAATGAGTTCCTTAAGGTTTACTGGCTCTAAATCTAACTTTGGCGAACCTTCCTCAAGCTTTGCATAAGTCAAAATCTCGTCAATAAGCCCGTTAAGTGCTTCGATATCTTCATCAATATAGTCACGCTGCATATGCCGCGAGTCTTCATCATCTGTATCAGCAAGCATATCTACAGCAAAGCGAATACGGGCAACGGGGGTACGTAATTCATGCGATACCGCGCGCGTCAACTCGCGCTGCGATTCAATCAAGCGTTTAATGTGTTCTGTCATGGCATTAAATGTCGCGGATAAACGCGCAATTTCATCTTGTCCAATGACCTGTACCTGAATATCAAGATTGCCTTGGCTGACTTCGTTAACCCCTACTTGAATCAGCTGCAACTTACGCTCAAGTGGGAAAATCAACGCATAAACACCTAGGCTAATCAAGAACATGCTGATCAGAACCATACTGATAATTAGATTTAATGGGAACCAGTTAAACAGAGGGACAGGACCCATTACAATAGCCATGTCATTGATTTCGGAAGGTACAATGATTCTAATGGCTGAGTTACCTCGGCTAGTGCTACTATCTTGAAATAATATAACCACTTCATCACGACGTAAACGCGCCATCTGATCATTATCTAAACCTAACGCATTGACACCTTTAAGCTCCAATGGAAAAGAAAATTTCTCTTCTAATTCTTTTAGACGTGTGCGCTTAGCCGACAATGTCGTATAGTAGGACAAGTCATCTAGTAAAAATACTGCCATGGCACGTACTTGTTGTTCTGTGACCTGCGATATTCTGACTGTTAATACGCTGTTGCCATCTGGCAGACGGTGATAGACATCGGCATAGGTAGGCTGATTAATATAGCGCACCACCGTGTCACCATTGTCAAAACGGCGCAGCTCGCTTGAGCTGAAGTCAATCTCATTTATAGGTACAATACGAAAAGTCGAACCAAACAGACTACTGGCATCTGATAACCAATACTCGCGTTGAGTCTCGCTTATTTGACGTCCTATGCCTTCACTGACCAAATAAAAAGCCCCTGTGGCCATATTTTCACGATATGACTGTACCCGTTCCTTATTGATAGTATCCATCAATAACTGGGCAAATAAGGCTACACAGAGGCAGACTATCAACAGTCCGGCATAAATTCGAACAAAAATACTGTGCTTTAGAGAAGAGACTAATGACATACGTGCCGTGACCAAACTGTTGAATAGTAACTGCTAATACCACTCTGTATTGTGAATGACATTAAGCACTGTTTAATAAGATAGAATCTTGAGTTATATATTTCACTGCTATATTTTAATGCGATAAACTACATGCGAAAACTGGCTAAAACCATATCTGTACAGTATATATTCAGCTAGCGTCCATAATTATCGCTTAATTAAACCACATAACGCTTCTCTTAAGTTTAAAAACTTAAAATTTAGCCACAAAAAAACCAGCAGAGCGCTGGTTTTTTATTAATCTGATCGCAACGACAAGTCATTGCCTAGATCAAAGTAAGCTTAGTTGCCTTCTTTAACGAACAGATAGCCTTTACTGCGTACCGTCTTAATACGTTTTGGATTTTCTGGATCATCACCAATTTTAGGACGAATACGTGAGATACGCACATCGATAGAGCGATCTTGACCATCATATTCGATACCACGCAGACGCTCAAAGATATCTTCGCGTGACAGAATGCGACCAGCATTAGACGCAAGTAACCATAATAGATCATATTCAGCACTGGTAAAGTCAACCAACTCATCACCTAGTGTCACAGAGCGACCACCGTTATCGATGACCAATTCACCAAACTCAAGACGCTGTGGTACATCTTCTGATGGTGCATTTTCAGAGCGACGTAGCAAAGCACGGATACGTGCTAACAGCACACGTGGTTGAGCTGGCTTAGCAACGTAATCATCAGCACCCATCTCAAGACCTAACACCTGATCCATATCTTCTGTACGTGCCGTCAGCATCAAAATTGGGTTTTGATAATGTGGACGCACTTCACGACAAACGGTCAGACCATCACTACCAGGAAGCATGACATCAAGTACCACTAAATCTGGTTGTTCATTGACGATACGACGAATGGCGCGATTGCCATCAGTTTCAATGGCTACTTCTAAACCATTCTTGACCAAATAATCTTGGGTCAACATAGCCAGACGCTCATCATCCTCAACAATCAAAATTCGGGGGGTGTTGTCTTCTTCAGTCATTGTCATTGTTGTATCCTCTAATGTATAAAAATTAATAGCAGGGAATTTAGTAGCACAATAAAATGGAACAATTGATGTTCTTATGGATGGTGCAAACGTGGTAGGACAGTATACTATCAAATCGTCAGCTTCCTATACTATAGCTTATTGTCGTTAACAAAACCTATAAAGAAGATATCCTAAAATTTTAGTCAACGTCCAGTAATTTTAAGTTTTTAATTACTACTATGATTAACTATAGCCCTAACTAGCTATAAATCAAATATTATAGAAAAATTGTTCAGTGACTATTAAAGCTCATTACTCACAATATAACTAAATATAACCATTACTGCTAGTGGCTTAGATGTAGCTAGTATATCGAACTCAATAAGTTCGTTAGTTACTTTGATAAAAGTAAACATTTAAGCTCTAAACAGTCTTTACGTTATTGCTGATTATAATCATTAGCACTTTTCTTGCAGCAAAAAAAACAGCCCTTAAAGGACTGTTTTTATAATACATTAATTAGCGTTAAAGTGAAGTATTTTCGAACAACCTTAAGCACGGTTTTTATATTTGCGGATAGTCTGTAACTGTGCAACTGACTCTGCTAATGAAGCTAATGCTGCATTGGTTTGGACAGTATCAGACTGGTTAACGAGCATCTGTTCAGCTTTCTTACGTGCTTCAACGATTTTACTTTCGTCAAGGTTATGTGCACGCATCGCTGTATCGGCTAACACCGTAACCATTTTTGGTTGTACTTCTAACACACCACCTGATACGTAAATGACTTCTTCTTCACCGTTAGGCGTTTGCACTCGCATCGGGCCAGGTTTTAGCAAAGTAATAAGTGGTGTGTGGCCTGGCAACACACCAATTTCGCCTTCGCTACCGCTAGCGATTAACATACTTATTTCGCCTGAATATAACTCTTCACGGGCACTTACGACGCGACATTGTAACGTTGCCATACCTAATTCCTTACGTTCAAAACACAATCAAAACTGCGATGCATTACTGACGAGTAGACATCATAATTATAATCTATCTACTCGTTAGCGACTACTGATACAAATTACGCTGCAGAAGATTTCATTTTTTCTGCTTTAGCAACTACTTCGTCGATGCCACCAGCCATATAGAATGCTTGTTCTGGTAGATCATCATACTCACCAGCGATAATTGCTTTAAAGCTAGCAATGGTATCGCGTAGTGGTACATATTTACCTGGTGCACCAGTAAAGACTTCAGCAACGTGGAATGGCTGTGATAAGAAGCGCTGAATTTTACGCGAACGATAAACGACTAGCTTATCTTCTTCTGATAACTCATCCATACCTAGGATGGCAATGATGTCTTTTAGCTCTCTATAGCGCTGCAAGATTTCCTGTACGCCACGAGCAACATTATAATGCTCTTCGCCAATTACTAATGGATCTAGCTGACGCGAGGTTGAATCCAATGGATCAACCGCAGGATAGATACCTTGTGAAGCAATATCACGGCTTAGTACAACAGTCGCATCCAAGTGAGCAAACGTCGTTGCTGGTGATGGATCCGTCAAATCATCCGCAGGAACATATACGGCTTGAACTGAAGTAATAGAACCTGACTGCGTTGAAGTAATACGCTCTTGTAGCATACCCATCTCTTCAGCGAGTGTTGGCTGATAACCAACTGCTGATGGCATACGACCTAACAATGCTGATACTTCAGTACCGGCTAGTGTATAGCGATAAATGTTATCAACGAATAATAGTACGTCACGACCTTTACCAGTTTCAGGATCTTTGGTATCACGGAAGTACTCAGCCATGGTCAAACCAGACAGTGCAACACGTAGACGGTTACCTGGTGGCTCATTCATCTGACCATATACCATCGCAACTTTAGATTTGCTAAAGTCTTCAGTATTTACAACGCCAGCTTCTTGCATTTCGTGATAGAAGTCATTCCCTTCACGCGTACGCTCACCAACGCCAGCAAATACTGACAGACCTTCATGTTTAAGGGCGATGTTATTGATCAATTCCATCATGTTGACGGTTTTACCAACACCAGCACCACCAAACAGACCAACTTTACCACCTTTCGCAAACGGGCAAAGTAGATCGATAACTTTAATACCAGTCTCTAACAGCTCAGTGCTGTTTGACTGATCCGCATAGCTTGGTGCTTCACGGTGGATAGACCATTTTTCGTCAGCCTCTACAGGACCTTCTTCATCGATAGGACGACCAAGAACATCCATAATGCGACCAAGCGTACCGATACCAACAGGCACAGCAATAGGTGCACCAGTGTTGGTAACAGATAGGTTACGCTTTAGACCTTCGGTTGATCCCATGGCAATAGTACGTACAATGCCATCACCTAGCTGTTGCTGCACTTCTAGGGTGGTTTCGGTACCGTCTACTTGCAAGGCATCATAAATCTGAGGAACTTCGTTACGGTTGAACTCAACGTCAAGAACCGCGCCAATAATCTGTACAATACGACCGCTACTCATTGCGTTCTCCTTGAACTTCTATATATAGGTGTAGTCAATTATGAAACAGCAGCAGCACCGCCAACGATTTCCGAGATTTCTCGGGTAATCGCCGCTTGACGCAGCTTGTTATAAACCAACTGTAAATCGTTAATTAGGTCACCAGCATTATCTGTTGCCGCTTTCATAGCCACCATACGTGACGACTGTTCAGAGGCAATATTTTCCATTACCGCTTGGTACACAATCGATTCGATATAGCGCCCAAGTAAGTCATCAATCAAAGTTTTGATATCAGGCTCGTAGATATAATCCCAGCTAAGTTCCGTCTGCATACCGCTTTCTTCATCGCTAAATGAACCCTCTGGCAAAGGTACCAGTTGATTAACAGTTGGCTTTTGAGTCATGGCATTGACGAACTTGTTATATACGACATAGATACGGTCTATTTTACCGTTACTATAGTCATCAAGCATAGCTTGAACCGGTGAGTTTATTTGCTCAAAGGTCGGCTTATCGCCATAGTCAGTTACTGCAGAAGTTACTTTACCGCCAAAGCTCTTAAAAAAGCTAACACCTTTAGCACCAATAACGGCAAATTCAGCTTGAACTGACTGATCTTGATAGTTTTGAATACTTTTAGATAATGCTTTGAATAGGTTAATATTCAAACCACCCGCAAGTCCGCGATCGGATGTGATGACGATGTAGCCAACCTTATCTACTGGACGCGATACCATGTACGGATGTTTATAGTCTGATGAAGCATGCACCAAATGTGAAATAACCCGGCGCATACTATCAGCATACGGGCGACCCACTTCCATGCGCTCTTGAGCACGGCGCATTTTACTCGCCGCTACCATTTGCATGGCACGAGTAATTTTTTGGGTGCTTTTAATACTGGTGACTTTGGCACGTATCTCTTTTAAGCTTGCCATAATGATTCCAATATAAGAGGGTTAAAAAGCATTGGCGCATGCAACAATCAATTAATATAAAAAATTAAACTTGCAGAATAATGTTTTTCATTCTTGTAGCATTGCGCGATCTAATACCGTCAATGGTTAGAACAGTGGCGCAAATATCTATTCAGACAACGCGCCACTTTATCAAGCTATAAACTACAGCTATAACCAATTCGGCTTAACCCGTTAAATTAATAACTGTGATTTTGTTTAAAGGTCTCTAAAGCTGACTTTAAACGACCTGCGATGTCATCATTGTAGTTCGCAGTGTCATCAATCTCACGCATCAATTCACTTTGCTCATCATGCATATAACGTAAGTAAGCTTCTTCAAAAGAACCAATTTTTTCAACTGGTACATCTGCTAAGAATCCTTCGTTTGAAGCATAGATAACAGCTGCTTGTTCAGCAACAGACATTGGCTGATACTGTTTTTGCTTCATAAGTTCAGTAACACGCTCACCATGATCAAGCTGTTCGCGAGTCGCATCATCAAGATCTGATGCAAACTGAGCAAATGCTGCCAGTTCACGATACTGAGCTAGTGCAGTACGAATACCACCAGATAGCTTTTTGATAATCTTAGTCTGAGCAGCACCACCAACACGAGATACCGAAATACCAGCGTTTACTGCTGGACGAATACCTGAGTTAAATAAGCTAGATTCTAAGAAAATCTGACCATCAGTAATTGAAATTACGTTGGTTGGTACGAATGCAGATACGTCACCAGCTTGAGTTTCAATAATCGGTAATGCGGTTAACGAACCAGTTTTACCAACTACTTCACCGTTAGTGAATTTCTCTACGTAAGCCGCATTTACACGTGATGCACGCTCAAGTAGACGTGAATGTAAATAGAATACGTCCCCTGGATAAGCTTCACGACCTGGCGGACGACGTAACAATAGTGAAATCTGACGATAAGCGACGGCTTGTTTTGATAAATCATCAAATACAATTAGTGCGTCTTCACCGCGGTCACGGAAGTACTCGCCCATCGTACAACCTGAGTACGGTGCGATATACTGTAGTGCTGCTGGCTCTGAAGCTGAAGCAACTACTACCGTAGTGTATTCAAGTGCGCCAGTTTGCTCAAGCTTACGTACAACGTTAGCGATCGTAGAACGCTTCTGACCGATGGCCACGTATACACACTTAATACCAGATGATTTCTGTGCAATGATTGCATCGATAGCCATCGCGGTTTTACCCGTCTGACGATCACCAATGATAAGCTCACGCTGACCACGACCGATTGGGATCATGGTATCAACAGCTTTATAACCAGTCATTACTGGTTGATCTACTGATTGACGGTCGATAACGCCTGGAGCGATTTTTTCGACTTTGTCAGTCATCTTAGCATCGATAGGACCTTTACCATCAATAGGATTACCCAAGGCGTCAACAACACGGCCTAGCAGCTCAGGACCTACCGGTACTTCAAGAATACGACCAGTACAATAGGCTTTTTGACCTTCTTGCAGCTTTAGGTAATCACCAAGTACTACCGCGCCAACAGAATCACGCTCTAAGTTAAGAGCCATTCCGTAGATTTCGCCTTCAAACTCAATCATTTCGCCGTACATGGCATCTTCAAGACCATGAATCTGCACGATACCGTCAGATACTTTGACAATCGTGCCTTCATTCTTTGCAGTTGCACCCGCATCAAGGTCTTGAATACGCTGCTTAATCAGGTTACTGATTTCCGCTGGATTCAATTGTTGCATTGCCTTGTTTCCTTTAATTTATGATAACCCGCCCACTGACTTAAATGCTCTTATATCACGCAGTTTTTATTCAACTGCGTCGACGAATGGCATTAGGCAGTTAGCTGTGTTTTTAACTGTTGTAACTTGCCACGCATAGAATCATCGATGATTTTATCACCAATTTTGATCGTAGCGCCTGCCAAAAGACTAGGATCAACCGCTTCATGAATTACTACACTAGCATTTAGCGAGGCAGCAAGACGTGTTTCCAACAGCTCACGCTGTGCGTCGGTCAATGGATAGGCAGAAGTCACATATGCGTCAAGCTGCTTTAAGCTTAAAGCCTTGTGACGGCGATAATGCTCATAAACTTCAGGAAGCAGTGCCAGACGCTCTTGTTCTGATAACTGATTAACGAAGTTGCTAAGCGCTATTGATACTTTTGGATAGCTGGCGTTACTGTCATGGCGATGCCCTTGGGTCTCACCTAACAACTGCTTAAAAGCAGAATCACTAGCGCTAGCTACTTGTGTATCATAAAGATCGACCAAAGCAGCTGACTTATGCTCAGCAGAAACGGCTGGATTGTCTAGCAACGGTTGGAACGATTTGTCATTGACAATCGTACTGGCAATGAATAAGAAGTCTTCCCATTCATTGACCACTCCGTGTTCATTGGCATAGTCAAACGCGGCTTTAGCGTACGGTCGTGCTAAGGTTGATAAGTCAGCCATTATATCCTCACAATTACAGCTTCGCCGCCAGTTGGTCTAACATACTGGCATGTTTTTGCACATCGACTTTTTCTTGCAAAATCTTCTCTGCACCAAGTACAGCCAGTTCAGCAACTTGGGCACGCAATGATTCGCGCGCTTGATTGATTTCTTGGTCGATAGACGCTTGCGCTTGTTGACGAATGCGCTCGCCTTCCATTTGGGCTTGCGATTTAGCATCTTCGACGAGCTGATTGGCGCTTTTATTTGCTTGCTCGATCAAAGCCGCAGCTTTAGTCTTTGCAAGATCAAGCTCCTGCTGTACATCTTGCTCCGCGGTAGCCAAATCTGCTTTTGCTTTTTCTGCGGCATTCAAGCCTTCAGCAATTTTACGCTGACGCTCATTAATGGCACCGATAAGTGGTGGCCACACGAATTTCATGCAAAAAATCACAAATATTGCAAAAGCAATGGCTTGACCGATGAGGGTAGAATTGATATTCACGTGATCACCTCTTTGTTAATGAAAAATCAGTTTCATTGATCATGTTTGGCAGTCAAATTTTGACTATATTTGATAGAAAAACTCCGAATACCAAACATTTACAACTGAGCTTTCTGATTAACCTGCTAGAGGGTTTGCGAACAACAATAGCATAGCAATACCAACACCGATCATCGGAATAGCATCAAGTAGACCTGCTACGATGAACATACGAGTTTGCAATTGTGAGCCAAGCTCTGGCTGACGCGCAACACCTTCTAAGAACTTGCCGCCTAAAATAGCAAAACCAATACCTGTGCCAAGTGCGCCAAGACCGATAAGTAACGCTACTGCGATAACTGTGTAACCACCTAATACTGGATCCATTGATGTATCCTCATTTACCTATTGAATGTCTAATTAATGTTCAGTTGATGATGCAAGCGACATGTAAACTATCGTCAGCATCATAAATACGAACGCTTGAAGTGTAATAATCAAAATGTGGAAGATAGCCCACGGTACCGATAACGCCCATTGAATCCAAAACGGCATAAGAGCAATCAGTATGAAAATCAACTCCCCAGCATACATGTTACCAAATAGACGCAGACCTAGTGAAACAGGTTTTGCAATCAAGGTAACAGCTTCTAAGATAAAGTTGATGGGGATTAAAATAATTTGTAAGATAGGGTTTTTGGTACTAAACGGATGTAGTGTTAACTCACCGATAAAGCCGCCCAAACCTTTTTCTTTAATACTATAAAAGATAATCAACACAAAGACAGAGAACGACATGCCAAGCGTGATGTTAGGATCGGTTGTTGGAACAATCTTAAAGAACACATGATGTGGATCATGGCCCATAGCGGCGCCAATCTGCCCAGCAAGACTTGGAATAAAGTCAATAGGCAATAAATCCATCAAGTTCATCAAGAAGATCCACACAAAAATGGTCAATGCCAAAGGTGCGATCAATTTTGAAGTACCACTGTACGAATCGCGGACGTTGTTATCAACAAACTCAACGATTAACTCAACCGCTGCCTGAGTTTTGCTTGGCACGCCTGAAGTAACTTTTTTGGCAACCATCCAAAAGATGGCACAAAATAAAATACCCAGACCAATTGACCATAGCATAGAATCAAGATGGATAGCCTTAAAGCCCATCAAACCCGCTTCTTCAGCAGTATAGGCGACTTTCCAACCTTCGCCCGGCAGATAGCCGTACGTCCAGTTCGTTAAGTGGTGAGAGATATATTCTGATGATGTTTGTTGCTCGGCTGCCATAATGTAAGCTTCTTATTAATCAACGATTTAATCAACTACCAAAGAATACGGTTGTTATCTGATAAGTATACTAATAACAATATTTGCTTAGATTTAACTGAATCCTTTAAATCGGCCAATAGCCCACTATAAATTCATCTTATCTGCAAATAAATTGCGTTCATATTCTCATGTAATCAACAACATCCAACCCATACTTCTCGTGCAAATACTGATTTTTGACAGACTTTAATAAAATTTAGTTATCAAAAAAGGGCTTGTGATGATTCATTACTAGCCCTTAGCATCTGCACTTAAACATACTTAAAGTTATAATATTAGTGTTTGCCGTTATCTTGTTCGCAAGATATGTGCTTAATACAGCACGTTTAAGCAAAATAATTAGCTGCCTATCTTAATGCAGCGTAGTATTCGTGTAAAGGCAATTATGTGTTTTTTGTCTACTGTGTAACTAAGGTAGCAGCTAGTAGCGTTTAACAATATAGGTTTGCGCCTATAATTAAATTGTAAAACATTATTTTCGCTTGATTATTGTGCTTGGTAACTAAACATCTGCTTAAACATCAGTTAACAGTCACCTCACGCAATTGATATTGCGACCTTTACCTTTACTCTTAATATGTTGAGCAACTATCTTTATAGTAATTTCACAGTATTCTAAAAACAAATTGTTTATTAATTTTCGACTTAGTCGTAGAGAAGTTAGACGGCAGGATGACACTTTTCGTGCTATTAATAACGTTATGCTTGTATAGTTAGCATTGCTATCGTATTAAACAAGTACAGGAGCTTGATAATTGTTTTGAGCAACTGTTCTTCTTGTCGTTAGCGTATGTGCCACAACATCCAACTGTGACTAATTTGCATTACCATAAAACCGATAAATAGCGCAGGCGCAGATAGGGGTTGTACGGTAATAAAAATTAGTGCGAAACCAAACACTGTCAGTAGCCATTTGGCTGCCTGACCTCGATATAGCTGGCTGACAATATGTCGGCGCGCGCGATATCCCGTGTGCCAAAAGATAAAAAAAGCAAATACAGCTTGAGTAGCAAAGCTTAATAGTGCACCAATGGCTGTACTCTTCGCTACGACAAGCTGACTTTGTAGCCAGCTAGTATCTAAAATCCAAGCGACAATGATTAGGATAAATAGTATCCATGCCTGACGCCTAAGGTAGATAGCGATTTTATCTCTTTGCGTGCGTTTGGCAGGTTTGGTCATTAGCTTACCTATAGCGTTGGAATAATAACCGCAGCATTTGGATCATAACAGCATATAAATGGCATGCTTACCTATGAACGGTTCACTATACAGCTGTAACCTTTTAACCAAAATAAAACGCCACTTATTATAAGGAGCAACTAATTATTTAGCAAGCTATATATAGCAAATATCAAGCCTTTAGCTGCTAATTTGCCAATTAATTAGCTATAAGTCCAGTAACCATTACTTAATATTCCAACTAAACCCTTTATAATCTTCAGAAATCTCCGAGTGCTATCAATTGCTAAGATATGCAATCTCGTATCTGCTGAGCCATATTAGTCCAGCCGCTGACGAAGTCTTTACTACCACTCATATCTTCAGCTTGTACGGTAGTATCCACTGGCTGAAGCTTGGCCAGCAAACCTTTAGCAGGACGGCTAGGACTAACCATACACATCCGTTTAGCAGGACGCTGCTCATTAAGCCAACGTAGCTGACTGGCTTTGGGCGCTAGATGATCATCCGTACTTAAGCTACCAATAAGCTCTAACTGCAAAGCTTTTTCAATATATTGATAAGCATCATGATAAGCCCAATAAGGATATGTTTTTTGACTATTTGACTTTGTCAAAGCTACTGCCCTATCGATATGTTGAGCAAATTTCTTTGCGTTGGCTTGATATAGATTTTTGTGTTGTGGATTAGCATGACTGTGAATGACCGCAAGCGCACGGGTAATTGCCTTAGCATTTTCTGGATCTAGCCAAATATGTGGATCCAACGTACCAGCGATAGGTTTGCCCTCGACATCACGCAGTGGATGGCGATTAAAAGCATCAAAAGCAAATAAAGAGATGGCATTAGGAGCAGTATTCAAACTGGATGCTAGGTTGTTCTCTAGGGGCTCGCCAAACCATACGACAAACTTACTATCTTGAATTGCCTTGATATCGCCAGGGCTAATGCTACCATGATGTCCAACCTCTCCTGCTTGTAATAATCTCTGCGCAGACGGCGCGCCCTCAGTCACTGCATTACTTAATAAAAATAATGGATAGTTGCTTACACTAACCGTTGCTGCTTGTGCAGTCATTATAAATGAGCTCAAGAACAATAAAGATACAGTTAACATCCGTTTGGGCTGACGTAATAATCGCCGTATTCCATCGAAAGATAAGCAACTGAGCTTATTGTGAGAATGCTTACTTCTTTTGACCATATTCACGAGATTTTGGTGATTAGGATGCATGTGACATTTGTCCTATGAGTATAATTTAGAAAATAGAACTTAGATGAATGGATTAGCAGTCTAGAGATTATAATCTTATGCCGCTATTTTATTATGTTATACTATAACAATAAAAATGGCTAATATATTTGTCATTAATAACCTTTTGAATGTTTTAGCTTATAATGTCGGACGCTATATCATTGTTTTTTGGAGTCTATGCTATGTCTTCTACCTTATCCGCTTGTGAGCATTTGCATGATGTTCAGTATTTTACGCCGCGTGATGTCAATGAGCGTTTAGAAGCAGCTAAAGAGCAATGCCGACTACGTGGCGTGCGCTTTACCCCGCTTCGTCAGCAAATATATGCGCTGGTATTGCAAACTAATAAACCAGTAGGTGCTTATGATTTAATCACGAAGCTGCAGCAAATGCGTACTATAGCGACCGCGGCGGGTGATAAAGAGGAAGCGCAAAAAAACGTAGCCCCGCCAACCGTTTATCGAAGTTTAGAGTTTTTGTTAAGTGAAGGATTGATTCATCAACTGACTTCAATCAATGCCTATGTCCCTTGTTGTCATCCACGTGCGCAACATACCGCAGCATTTTTAATCTGTGAGCAGTGCCAGCGTGTGCAAGAATGTAGCAGCTTGCCGGTGCAAGAGATGATGAGCTTTGCGGAGCAAGACGCTGGGTTTATTGTTACCCGTAGTGTCATTGAAATTAGCGGACGCTGCCAAGCTTGCCAATGAAGCATTTATACAATTTTTAGATTTCCACTCCGTTTTTTAATTAATTTATCGGCTGTCACCCTATGAGCCTTTTAGTACAATCGTCTAATAAGAAACCCCTTCATATACGTACTGACACTCTATCTGCATCTAGTGCTGATAAAGGCCTACCATTACTTACCTTGAATGATATTAGTTATCATATTGGACAGCAGCGATTGGTCCAAAATATTAATATCGATATTGCTGTCAATGAAACTGTTAGCCTAATCGGTCCAAATGGTGCAGGCAAGTCAACGTTGGTTAAACTTATTTTAGGGCTAATTACACCTACTAAAGGCAAGATTACCGATCATCAGCCGCTACAACTGGGTTACGTTCCGCAACGCTTTTCTGTACCTCCTATCTTGCCATTACGGGTGCAAGACTTATTGGGACAAGCAGATAAAAAGCGTTTAATGCCTGAGCAACGCCAGTTCATTTTCGATAACTTGTCTTTAAACCATTTATTATCACGGCAAATGCTCCATCTCTCTGGCGGTGAAACCCAACGCGTACTATTGGCACGAGCCTTATTAGATAAGCCTAATCTGTTGATTTTAGATGAACCAATGCAAGGGTTAGATCCCGACACTGAGATTTGGCTATATCAGTTTATTGATGAGTTACCAGATTTTTTACGTTGCGCGATGCTGGTAGTGTCTCATGATCTACATTGGGTCATGAAAGGCAGCCGACGGGTGATTTGTTTAAACAAGCATATTTGCTGCGAAGGCCAACCTAGCGAGCTTGCCATTACTGCTGAATTTCAAAAGTTGTTTGGTCATCATTATGAGCAGCCCTATGTGCATAAGCCGCATGCTTGTGAGCATCACGTGCTAAATGATTTACAATAGAGCAAACTAAACGTGCCAAAACTAAAAATAGTTTTTACGACTCCTTTCTTATGAAAAAAATTAACGGATATCAGTTATGACCGCCTGGTTAGCCATCATTGCCCCTGCTTGGATTGCCGGCAGTATTTTAGGTCTACTATCAGCACCGCTTGGCTGCTTGGTATTATGGCGACGCATGGCGTTTTTTGCCGACGCCTTGGCTCATGGGACACTATTGGGAGTTGCACTTGCCGTTTGGTGGCAGCTGCCAATGGGTATTGGTGTTGCCTTGGTCAGTGTCGTGGTAGTATTAGGACTGGTATTGATTGACGATGAACGTCTACCTACTGATGCGGTATTGGCAGTGGTAGCTGTATCGCTGTTGTGCTTAGGGCTATTAACCTTGACCCAGCTTACTGATCAACAAGCGAATGTATTAGGATTTTTGTTCGGTAATCTACTTGAGCTTGATTGGGCTGACTTACCACTACTCGCTGGCAGTGTGCTGGTAGGATTGGGTTTTCTAATATACATCTGGCCTGCTCAAATAAAACTAGCCACCCATGAAGCGCTTGCTCGAATTCAAGGGATTAATCCGACACGGCAGCGCCTATTCTTTATGGGTGTATTGGCAGGTTTCTGTGCGATTGCGTTGCAGGCGGTGGGTAGTTTATTAATAAGTGGTTTATTGGTGTTGCCCGCATTAACGGCACGTTTATGGTCGGCGGCGCCTAGACAGATGGTAATCTTTGCGCTGATCGTAGCACAAGTAGGCGTGACGCTAGGAGTTTGGGGTAGTATTTGGCTTGATATACAGACTGGACTTGCTATTGTATTAGTGTTGGCTATTTTGTTTTTTGGTGCACTGATCGTATCCAAAATTTGGACTCAGCCTCATTAAACATTTTACATATCAACTGCTAAGCTGGGTTAAATAATGAAATTGCTTGACAGGACCTGAAGAAAACCATCAACTTTATTTGGCATTTAAAGCTAGAGGTTTTATAACATTTGTGCTATAAATTCGCTTTAGCATCAGCTTCTACGGCAATTTTTCTTAATCTTTAATTGTCTTGATTTAATAAGGGAATGACCTTATGCCAAGCTATCCTGCTCGTAAAATCAGCAGCTCAGATGGTCAAATAAATGTATTACAGATTACAGATATGCACTTATCTACAGTAAAAGGTGTAATCGACAAAAATTTAACATCTAAATGTTGCTGCACACATAGTTTCGAAGCTGTTTTAAAACAAGCGTTGAGTGAGGATATTCGCTGCGATTTAATTTTAGTGACAGGTGATTTGGTTAATGAAGTCAAACCTGATATTTACGATCATATATTTGAAGTATTACACGCTACCAATATTCCCTTTGCCTGTATCGCTGGCAATCATGATGTAACCGATGAGCTTGGGGGTGAGTTACCATATTTTCAGCGTCAATTAGTTCCTCAGCCTGCAGATGCGCGTTTGCTCAGCCGCCATATTATTAATACTGATTATTGGCAAATCCTACTACTGAATTCTGCAATTCCTGGCAAGGTTGCAGGTGAGGTTACTAATGCTGATATTGATTGGCTATGCGCGCAGCTAAGCGCTTGTGACAAGCCAGCACTTATTGCATTACATCACCATGTGATGCTTATGCATTCAGAATGGATAGATGCCCACATCGCGGACAATGTATCTGCTTGTTGGCAGCGGATGGCAGCATTTCCACATCTGCGCGTTATCATTAGTGGTCATACTCACCAAGATCAAGTGCGCTATCATAACGGTGTTACCGTCTATACTACCCCATCAACCTGCTATCAGTTTAAGCCTTACGAAGATGACTTCGCTTATGATAAAAGTGCACTACCTGGTTACCGTTGGTTGCAATTAGCCAACAATGGGCAGGTTGCAAGCTGGGTTAAAAGGTTGGATACTTGACGGCCAGTTTTATTGGCTCAAATTGACTCAAATAGTATCGCTATTCAAAAGTTAGTATTATCATAAGTATTCTAGTTACTTAAAGCGCTTGTTTATTACAGTAATGTTCAAGGCTTTTGTTAAATAACACTAGGCAATAATACTAGAATAGATGATACTGCGAGTATTAGCGGGACCTAATTAAGTTAAATGGAGCCAACCCAGACAGACATTACAAAATAAGATGGAAATAGGAGCGCCTAGCATCTCACGTTAGGCAGATTATAATGGCTAGGATAGCTAAGACGACCACCAGCCAAGTTTTCGCAATCGGCCATGTACTCATGAACATTATTATTTATACCTAGATGATAATGTTGATAATAGCAATGACAGGATGCGTACTCGTTCATAAATAAGGTTTTATACCCATTATTATGTTGAGACCACCGTACCATTAGATCAGCTGTGATACTTGCGTTACCATGTGGTAAAACGTTCTATAAAGGATAAGTGATAGCATCTGTTGACACCTATCTAAGTTTTATCTTTTAAAACGTCGTTTTATTGAATTAATTTGAAAAAGTAGGATACCCATATGAGCACCCTGACTAAGAACCCAAGTGATATTAAATTCACCCCTTATGTACCTGCTAAAGACGAAGAGTATATGTCTGATGCGCAGTTAGAGCACTTTAAAGCCATTTTATTGGACTGGAAGCATCAACTGATTGGCGAAGCTGATCGTACAAAGACTTATATTCAAGATGAATCTAGTGCCATGCCAGATATCAATGATCGCGCGACTCAGGAAGAAGAGTTTGCATTAGCACTACGCACGCGTGACCGTGAACGTAAATTGATTCGCAAAATTGACAAATCTATGGCAGAAATCGAGAACGATGATTATGGTTTTTGTGAGACTTGTGGTGTAGAGATTGGATTGCGTCGTCTAGAAGCACGTCCAACCGCGACTCAGTGTATCGACTGCAAAACTTTATCTGAGATGAAAGAGCGTCAAAACCAAGGTCATACCTAAACATTAAACTGACACTTTCATATTAGTACAGTAAATGCCACTAATTGATTATCTGATATTTAAAATAATGAGCGACCAAGTAATTGGTCGCTCATTGCATTTTGGTCAATAAATTTAAGCTTGTTAGCCATTGGTTAACAAAATACATCAGTTTAATAAATATCTTTTTATCTTCATCTCTCTTACTCTACTCTCATTCCTTTATTTCAATAGCTGCCCATTTTGACATTTATCCATACTACTGAGACCCAAATGCTGATACCTTCTCAGCCACCATCACGCCCTATCGGACGCTTTGCACCATCGCCTACTGGTGAGCTGCATCTTGGCTCTTTGACTACGGCGCTGGCAAGTTATTGCCATATTAAATCTTTAAACGGTGATTGGCTTTTACGTATTGAAGATACCGATACTGAGCGCTGTGACCAGCAATTTAGTGAGCAAATACTAATAGATTTAGAAGCCTTAAGCTTGCATTGGGACGGTGATGTTGTCTACCAGTCTGAACGCATTGATATTTATAATGATTATCTATCTTCAACACTTTTGCCCCTAACTTATGGCTGTCAATGCTCACGCAAGAGTCTAGAGCAGTATTGGGAGCGCAAAGCTATTGTAGAAACTTCAAACTTGCAAAATGCAAACCAGAAACTGCTTAATAGACAACGCTATCCACGCTGCTGTGTAGATGCAAGCCTTAATAAAGATCAACATAAACTGCGCATACAGCTGCCAGACTATTTGATTGGTTTTAGAGATGGTATTCAAGGACTGCAATGGGATAATCCGCAGCAAACCTTGGGTGATATGGTCGTTCGTCGGCAAGATGGCATGATCAATTATATTTTGGCAGCAAGCCTTGATGATGGTTTGCAAGGCGTGACTCATATTATGCGTGGTCTAGATATTTTACCTATGACCACAGCGCAAATCAGTATCATGCAAGCCGCTCGCTTACCTGCTATTGAACAGTGGTATCACCTGCCACTAATATGTAACCCTAATGGCCAAAAGCTCTCTAAACAAAATCTTGCCCAACCGATTGATACCCGCGATCCAAGTAAGCTAATCGCTCATGCTTTACAGCTATTGCAACAGCCTCTAGTCGACATGGACACCCCAGCACGCATGTTAGAGCAAGCAGTGGCTCAATGGGACAATACGCCCTTACAAGGTAAAACCTCTCTAAATATCCCCAATTCCTATATCCCTAATCCTTAAAAAGCAAAAAGCGCCGCTTAATAGCGACACTTTTATTACGTTAATTTTTATGGCTATCGCTAAACGGAACACGCTACCCTTACTTTTAAAATTAACGAGTTTTTGTTAGAAATAACGACATTGGCTTTTTTCTATCTCAGGGCTTTCTTTGTAGATTTTGAGTAGTAACGCGACCATCACCAAACTAATTAGCATTGATGAGCCACCATAACTAAAGAATGGCATCGTCAAACCTTTAGTCGGCATCGCACCCATGTTCATAGCCGCATTAATAATCGTCTGCGCAATAAAGATAATCCCAATACCAAAAGCTGTATAACTCATACGCATTTGGCGACGTTTTAGAGCATTGTAGCTGATACGCATAGCACTACCGATGATAAGCGCTTCTAATAATAGAATCATAGTTACGCCAACAAAGCCGAGCTCTTCACCCGTAATAGCCAATAAAAAGTCTGTATGTGCTTCAGGTAGATGTGATAGCTTTTGCACGCTCTCACCATAGCCAACACCTGTAAACTGCCCGCGACCAAAAGCAATCAAGCTACGTGCCAGCTGATAATCAGTATCTTGAATGTCATCAAATGGGTCTAAAAACGATAAGACCCTTGTGAGTCGATACTGCACCATAGTAACTGCCAGCACACCAAGCACACCAACCACTGCTCCTAGTGCCACAAACTGCTTATAGGGCGCGCCAGCGATATAAAATATCGCAAATACTGTCCCTACAATGACAACCAACGAACCAAAATCAGGCTGTAGCAATAGCAGGAAAGTCAGTAGGCCAATGACTAAGGAAATACGTAAAAATCCATCCCAGCCATTGCGTACCTCAAACGAGCGCCGTACTACAAAGTCAGCAACGAAGACAATCACTACCAGCTTTGCTAATTCTGCAACCTGAAAGTTAATAACGCCTAAATTTAACCAACGTTTTGAGCCGTTGATAGGCGCACCAAATAACGTTGCTATTAGCAGTGCACCAGTCACACCCAGCAAGATAAACTGCGTTTCGGTCTGATACAGCGTCCTTAATGGCACAAAGTAGTATGGTATCGCAGCAGCAATTAATCCAATACCCATGTATAGCAGCTGATGCTCAAAGAAATACAGCTCGGTCATCCCACGACTCAGCGCGAAAGGAATAGAAGCCGAAGCCACCATGAGCAAGCTGAGCACCATCATACAACCGACGCTAGATAACAAAATAGCGCGCGCTGAGGGCAAAGATAAAACACCATCTGAACCAGAAGCCGATTCAGATTTTTGAGAAGAACGAGAAAGGAAAGAGAGTGCCATAATATTTAAATACGCTAACAAACAAAAAAACACGACGTCTATTCAACGCCACCGTTTAAACTAAATAAAAAATACGCCGAATGACTGTTATAGCTAGTAGCTGTTATAACTTGTCGCTATACAGTCATTTATAATAGCAATTAATAAATGATAACTGGGTCTCATTAGAGAAAAATGACCCCATTAAACTAGAACTGGTTAACTGTGATTGACAGTAGCAGTAATTCATAAGCAAAACAATCATTTATCATCTAAATACTCGGATTAGACAGTCGTATCAGCAGCATCGGTATTTGTAACCAATTGTGCTACCAACTGGCTGAAATAATCACCGCGCGCCGCATAACCGCTAAACTGATCGAAGCTAGCACATGCTGGCGACAATAGTACTGCTTGTACTTGCGACAAACTACTCGCGGTGACTTGCTGAATACTTGCAAATGCACCTTCGAGGGTTTGACATTGATGTAGCACCACATCATCACTTAGCTTGGCAGCGCGCAGATGCTGTTCAATCTGCTGGCTATCCTCACCGATAAACAGAACTTGACTGACGTACTGGTTAATAAAAGGTGTCAACTCGCCAAATTGCTGACCTTTACCTTGGCCACCTAAGATTAATAGTAGCTTACCATCTTTGGGTGCATATACCGCGCCTAGCCCTTCAATAGCAGCGATGGTCGAGCCAATATTGGTTCCTTTGGAATCATTAAAATAATCAATTCCTGCCGCAGTTGCGACATATTGGCAGCGGTGATCAAGTCCTGTAAAGCGTTGTAAGGTAGCAAGCATGCTATCAATAGGTATTCCTGCAAGCTCACCGAGTGCTAAAGCTGCTTGAGCATTAAGCAAATTATGGCGACCTTTAATAATAAGTTTTTCTGCTGATAATAATCGCTCTGTACCGTGTGCCAGATGAATCTGTCCATCAGGATCAGTAATCAGACCATACTGACCTTTGTCAGGAGCATGAATACCAATGCTTAAACGTGGCAAATTATCTGCTACTAGTGGACGAGTCAACGCATCTTCACGGTTAATAACTACCGACTTGGCACCTTGAAAAATACGATGCTTGGCCTGATGATAACCAAGCATGTCGCCATGACGATCCAAATGATCAGGCGACATATTAAGGACTGTCGCTACTTGAGCACCCAAATTGGTCACGGTTTCTAATTGAAAGCTGGATAATTCAAGGACTGCCAAGGTCATGTCGCTATTAGATAAAAGATCTAATGCTGGCACGCCAATATTACCGCCGACACCAACATTGATACCTGCATCAGCGGCCATTTCACCAACCAAGGTGGTCACCGTACTTTTGGCATTAGAGCCAGTAATGGCGATGATTGGTACATCGCATGCTTCACAAAACAGCTGAATGTCGCTTACAACCGGAATATTAGCCTGTCGTGCTGCTGCGACAGCCTCAGTTTCAAGAGATATACCAGGGCTAATAATAATACGCGCCGCTTTCTGCAATAGCTCAGCATCAATAGCGCCAAACTGACGAATTTCAACAGCAGCAGGTAATTTATCTGCTAACACTGGTGCGGACTGTCCATCTGTTACTGCCACGCGGTAACCTTGTTCAGTCAGATAACGTGCTGCCGATAGCCCTGACTGTCCCAATCCGACTACCACTTGTAGGCCACCGCCTTTATGGATTAAGTTGTCTGTTGCAGCGAAGGTCGTCATATATTTTCCTTTTATGAGGCTATTTACTTGGCTATCAAAAACGATGGTTATTGACACTGCATCGGGCAAGTGCACGATATAAAATTTCTAATTACAATGATGGTGAGCATCATAACGGTATCGTTCATGTTTCGGTACTGCTTTTTTATCACTTTGTGGTATTATGCGGATGTTTTTATATTAAGTTGCTGAGGTCTTAACTGGTAATTTAATTTTGTATTCCGATTAAGCAAGTTGTGACCTTTATTACGCTATTGTCACTTTGTCCTCAATAGCTACTCATACTGTCATTATGTTGTGGCAAACGCTTTTATTATAGCTGTTTTGCCATCTTACCTGACAATCTATCTGCTGTGATACATCATCATAGCCATTTGTGCATTATCTTAGGTTTTAATCATATTTTACTATTGGCAATACTGCAAACGACTCAGTGGCCATACTCTTTATTAAGCATTAATAACTTTTAAAATAGTGCAAGTGCAAGACCGCTTAGCAGCATTAGTCTGTTGGGCGACGCGGTAGCTTTCTTAGTGGCTGGTATTATCAATAGACCGTTATGGTTGACAGGTAGTATGACTACTAGGTAATGATTGCTTTTTTTGCCTCTAACTCTATGCAGTTTACTTATGACATCTTTTTTTGATAGCTTACGTGACGAATGGTTTTCTAATGTACGTGGCGATGTGTTATCCGGTATCGTCGTCGCATTGGCGCTGATTCCAGAAGCCATTGCTTTTTCTATTATCGCGGGCGTCGATCCAAAGGTTGGCTTATACGCCTCGTTTTGTATTGCGGTAGTGATTAGCTTCGTTGGTGGTCGTCCGGGAATGATTTCCGCTGCGACAGGAGCAATGGCTCTCGTCATGGTTGACCTCGTCGCTGATCATGGTTTGCAGTATTTACTTGCAGCAACGCTACTATGCGGTGGTATTCAAATCGTAATGGGTATCCTAAAGCTTGGTAACCTTATGCGCTTCGTCTCTCGCTCAGTGGTGATTGGCTTTGTCAATGCGCTTGCAATTTTGATATTTGCCGCCCAGATACCAGAGCTTAATCCGGCGACTGAACGTGTTGGCTTGACCGTTTATATTATGACGGCAGCAGGTTTGGCGATTATTTATCTGTTTCCGCTTATTCCCAAAATTGGGCGCATCATTCCTTCGCCACTCATCTGTATCGTTGGACTGACGGCAGTTGCCCTATATATGAATTTAGATATTCGTAACGTTGGCAGTATGGGCGACCTTCCCGACTCGCTTCCGGTATTTTTGCTACCTGATATTCCCCTTAATCTAGAGACTTTGTTTATTATTGCTCCTTACTCTATCGCCCTAGCTATCGTGGGTCTGCTTGAATCAATGATGACAGCGACGATTGTCGATGAGCTGACTGATACCCCAAGTAATAAAAACCGTGAGTGTCGTGGTCAAGGTATTGCCAACGTCGTTTCAGGTTTCTTTGGCGGTATGGCTGGTTGTGCGATGATTGGTCAGTCAATGATTAACGTAAAATCCGGTGGTCGTACGCGCTTATCGACGTTGATGGCTGGTGTTATCTTGTTAATTATGGTGGTTTTCCTAAGCGATTGGGTCAGTCAAATCCCAATGGCCGCTTTAGTCGCTGTTATGATTATGGTCTCAATCGGTACTTTTAACTGGCAATCTATTCGTGAATTCAAAACCCATCCAATGTCATTTAACATTGTGATGCTAGCGACTGTTTTGACCACTGTATTTACCCATAACTTAGCTTATGGTGTTGGGGTTGGCGTACTACTATCAGCCTTAGCCTTTGCTAATAAAATTGGTCAGTTCTTAACCATATTTAGTGATTATGATGATAGCAGCAATACCCGCTATTATTATGTCCAAGGACAAGTGTTCTTTGCCTCAACGACACAGTTCTTGCAAAGCTTCGATACCAAAGAAGCTTTGGACAATATTGAGATTGATGTGAGCCAAGCCCATTTTTGGGATATCAGTGCAGTCGATACTTTGGACAAGCTGGTCATGCGCTTGCAACGTGAAGGTATTGATGTCAAAGTAGTTGGCTTAAATAATGCCAGTCGTACCCTGATCGATCGTTTCTCTATTCACGATCGCCGCGATATCGGCCTATTGGATTAGACAGACAGGCACAAATTTCTAACTTTTTATCAGAGTCTACTGATCAGCAGCTATTTATTTTAGCTGCTGTGTCGCTCTGTTTCGCTTGACTGTCCTTTCTCCTTGAGATGATGTGATTGCCCTTATGAGTAACTTAAAACCAGATAGTGTTATTGCTTGTCTAGACTGTCCTGATCATGTACAAGCGGTGCTAGATGCTAGTATGTGGGCTTCTTCGCGCCTGCAAGCGCCCGTAGGCTTGTTACATGCAGTGCCAAGCGTACAACAAAAGGCAGCCGTCAATTACTCAGGCTGCCTAAATATCGATGATGAAAATCATTTGCTTGATCAATTCACCAGCCACGAGCACTTGAGTAACTCAGAGCTTAAGGCCCAAGGTAAACTCTTACTGCATCAAGCAACGGCTTATTGTGATCAGAATTTACACAAGCGAAAAATATATACTTTGCATCGACATGAAACCCTAGGCGAGAGTATCGACTATGTTGATGAAAAGTCGCAATTGATAGTTATCGGTCATCACGTTACCTGTAAATCAACTTTAAGCCAGCTAATACGCTTAAGCCACTGCCCTATTTTGGTGACTCATGCACCATTTTTGCCCCCTACTACTGCGTTATTTGCTTTTGATAATCGTGCCACTTCCCACAAAATGCTTAATTGGTTATGTAAAACACCCCTTGTTCGATCATTAACCATTCATATTGTGATGGTTGGTAAAGACACTTCCGAAAACTGCGATGCGCTGCGCGAAGCTTATGCGCGCCTCAAACAAGCAGGTATTAACTGTAAAAAATCCTTATTAGACAGTCGCGATGTTTGCTCCGCTTTGAACTACTATCAAAGTGAGCACAATATCGGCTTACTGATGTCTGGTGCCTTTGGGCAATCACGACTACGTGAGCTACTCAAAGGTAGCGAAACCAAGAAGCTATTGGGCACTACCAAAACTCCTTATTTACTCTTTCCAAAAGCCTAAACCTCTTCATAGTTAACTCTATCATTCTTGAATCTCCATAAATATAGACGATATGTCCGCTGCTCTTAGCGCACGTATCGCCTTGCCTTGCGGCTTAATCTAGCGACTGATTAGCTGTCACTATAGTTGCGAAACTTACTCTACTTCTGTCTCTCTTAACTTATCAGTTGATTAATCTTAAATTGCTTAACTATCTATATCCTTATGATAGATATTTCTATGTTCATTCTATTTTAATATTTGCTCCTTGTTCTTTGTAATATTTTCGCAAATCATCACAGGATAGCCTCCCCGCAAAGCACCAAAGTTGGTTATAATAAAGTTCTCGTTGCACCTAACGTTACAGGCACTTCTGCTATATTTGTCCTAAATTTACTTTGTATTTATGCGGACTATTTCGTTTTTATTGCACCAAATACTATGACAATATAAAGCTTTTGCCTGTTATAGTGGCTATCGTTCTGGTATTGAATAAGTCTAAGCGTTCCTCCCCCTTGAGTGCGCTTGGCACAATTCTTGAACGACTTACCATAGGCATGGCGAAGGTATGATGCACTAAAAATTATGCAACGGCCTGCGACATCACTCATATAAGGAAATTTCTTATGAAGTTAATCACTGCGATTTTAAAACCATTCAAACTTGATGACGTGCGTGAAGCACTATCTGATATTGGCGTTAAAGGCGTCACAGTCACTGAAGTTAAAGGGTTTGGTCGCCAAAAAGGACATACTGAGTTATATCGCGGTGCAGAATACGTGGTGGACTTTTTACCAAAAGTAAAAGTTGAAGTAGCGGTTATCGATGAGATGGTTGAACCCGCTATCGAAGCTATTACTCGTATTGCCAGCACCGGTAAAATCGGCGATGGCAAGATATTTGTCACGGCACTTGAGCAGGTTATCCGTATTCGTACTGGTGAAACGGGGCCAGATGCTATTTAAAGCCTGTAGTTAAACAACGGATAAGCAGTCTTGCACATTATTGGTGCAAGTATATTTTTAATAAATATAGTCTTAAAGAGGATAACTGCACCGTAAAGTACATCTAGAAACAAGCCGATCTACCGCATTCACAATTCAAGGGGGAATTAAGATGCAAAGTCAGATTTTTGAGCTGCAATACGCACTCGACACGTTTTATTTTTTAGTGTGTGGGGCACTGGTCATGTGGATGGCCGCCGGTTTCACGATGTTAGAGGCCGGACTGGTTCGATCCAAAAATACCGTCGAAATCTTAACCAAAAATATCGCGCTATTTGCCACCGCTTGCACTATGTACATGATATGTGGCTATGCCATCATGTATGGTGGTGATTTATTTTTAAGTGGTATTGCAGGCGGTGAGACTTTAGTAGAAGATGCCTTAGCAGCCTCTGCCGAAAATGGCTTTTCTGGTGATTCTGTTTACTCTGCAGCATCCGACTTTTTCTTCCAAGTCGTTTTTGTAGCTACCTGTATGTCGATTGTCTCAGGTGCTGTTGCTGAGCGTATGAAACTTTGGGCTTTTTTGATGTTTACGGTAGTGATGACTGGTTTTATCTACCCATTAGAAGGCAGTTGGACGTGGGGCGGCAAAGATGTCCTTGGACTATTCAACTTAAATGACATGGGCTTTTCTGATTTTGCAGGCTCCGGTATTGTACATATGGCAGGAGCATCGGCAGCACTAGCTGGTGTATTGTTTTTAGGAGCACGTAAAGGTAAGTACGGATCTAATGGTGAGATACGGGCGATTCCTGGTGCTAACCTACCATTAGCAGCGCTGGGCACCCTTATATTGTGGATGGGCTGGTTTGGCTTTAATGGTGGCTCAGTACTCAAGCTAGGTGATATAGCCAGCGCTAACGCAGTGGCCATGGTGTTTTTAAATACCAATGCAGCAGCTGCGGGTGGTGCAATCGGTGCCTTGTTGTTAGCACGCCTTATTTTTGGTAAAGCTGATTTAACCATGCTCTTAAATGGTGCACTAGCAGGTTTGGTAGCGATTACTGCAGAACCCTCCACTCCATCTGCATTGCAAGCGACTCTTTTTGGTCTAATCGCAGGCGCCATTGTAGTGTTATCTATTCTGGCTTTAGATAAGATAAAAATTGATGATCCTGTCGGTGCTATCTCTGTCCATGGGGTCGTCGGCCTGTTCGGTCTACTAATCGTCCCTATTACCAATCCTGCTGCTAGCTTAGTCGGACAAATTGCAGGCGCTGCGACTATTTTCGTTTGGGTATTTATTGCCAGCTCAGTAGTATGGGCAATTATCAAAGTGGTCATCGGTCTACGTATCTCTGAAGAAGATGAGTACGAAGGCGCTGATATTGCAGAATGTGGTATGGAAGCTTATCCTGAGTTTACTAAATAATACCGATATCTAAAAATATGATTAGCTATAAAAATAATAAAAACCCGCATCACCAATTGGTCATGCGGGTTTTATTGTTTTGATTTAAAATATTAACTGAGCAGATATCTGTCATTATCAATTAGATAGATGAGAATAAATGCTTATTTCTTTTTCCACGTTTGACTGCGTGAAAATGGTCCTAAGTAACCTTTTAGATTAAGAGTATCACCGCTTAAATTCGCAGTCATACGATAAGTCTTGTTTTTCTCAGGATCAGTGATAGTACCACCACTGTACTTACCACCACCATCAGCTTTTAAATCAGAGATGATGGTCATACCAACGTGCTTTTTACCCTTTTCAGATACAGTGCTAATTAGCTTACCCGTCAATACGCCATTTGACTCTGTGATTTTGACTACACCTTTAGGCTTGCCGTCATCAAAAGTTTGCCAAGTAGTATTGGCTAATGGATCAGCGGCAAATGCCATAGTGGCCATACTGATACCAGCAACTGCTAAAATAGATTTTGTAAATAGTTTCATAGATCGACTCCATTCGTACGATGATTACTCAAAAACATTATGTTTTCGTGCTTATCCTATGCTATCAGTTGTTTGCTGGTAAATTCTATTAGTAACTTAAACTACTAATAATTTAAACTACGCAATCAACCTAAATAACATCTTCTGCACTCATTATAGACAAAATCCGAACTTTGCCTAGTAATTTTTTATAGATTATTGTTTCTATAAAATTAAAACTATATCAAATAGTTACAGAAAAGGATTGTCTATATTTTCATCTTGTCGGTCATTTTTTTCTTTTGACGTCAGCGTTTTTTTACTGTTTTCGGTAGAGTTTTCAAAAGCTTGTAATATCTTGGTCGTCAGTTCATGTAACTGCTTTGCTTGCTCATGACCTGAATCATTGAGATATAAGTCAACGTCACCATAGATGATAATTTTGTCTTCTTGATTTTCTATAATCAGCTCACCAATCTGCATACTTTGGTGGTTATTTGCAAATGGCTCAATCATTTTACTCTCCATACTCAAGTAGTATTGGGCAATATTAATAGACATTATTTAGGCTGGTATTGATCTAAGCTTGCAACTGTGCGACTAACCATTCAAGAATCGCCCATACAAACAACATCCAAGCAGGTTCTTCAATTGGCGCGTCATCTGATCTATCTATGTTTTCTCCAGCCTTCAATGGTAGCTCTAATGCTTGCGCTTTGGTTTTTAGGTCAAGTACTGGTAGGACATCGATACCAGTTTTGGCCGTTAACTCATCAATACTGATGACCTCTATACGCTCTGACTCGTCATTAGGGGCATAGTAAACACCTGCTTGATTGGTCGCTGGAACATAAACTGCCTTAAAAAAATGACTAGGTACTAGCACCCGCCCAGCAAGCTGTTTGGTTTTTTTATCGGTAAATGCGACACCCGTGATGGTATAAACCTCACCATATTGCTGAGTTAAATAGCGAGTAGCAGACTCTATATTACGCCAAATATAGCGATTATTACGTGGAGACTGTGGGGCAATATTGGCTAAACTAAAACTGTCATATTGCTGGCTACGTGTCGCCATGTCAGCATTAGGCGCTAAATGCCCGCGGTCATAGCCGGAGCCTGAATAATCAGACAATGAGGCACGCGCTGACCTTGGTACTCGGCTCTCTTCGTGAAAGCTGTCTTCACGGTCGATTTCTTTGGCTTGCTGTAAGCGCTGACGGGTCAAATGCTCTGCTGACCATAATGGTGTACGCGATACGCCTGAATACATAACAGCAAAACCGTCCATACAGAGGGGTTGGGTCTTTGCACTTAGCTTATCATTGACAAATTCAGGATAGATACCACCATAAAAAGACTGGCTACATTGGGTAAGATCATCTGCATGTGCTGGCGATATGCTTACCATGACAGTAATTATCGTCATTATTATGCTATTTTTAAAACTATATATAGGTCTAACAAAACTTATCATTCAACTTTCAACCGTCTATGCTTACTATTACGTATACGCTATCCTAGCAGGGGTCTACAAATAAAGAAAGATAAGGCTCAAGCCGTGACATTTTAATTCGTATCCGCTATACTGAGTCGTTCAAAAAACGGTGAAGTGGGTGAGTGGCTGAAACCGCACGCCTGGAAAGTGTGTATACGTTCATAGCGTATCGAGGGTTCGAATCCCTCCTTCACCGCCAATCTTATTCTGTTTAATCAAAATCTCATTTCTACTATCTTGTTCTACCCCTTCGTTAATACTTTCAAAGATCTTATGCATAAGGCTTACAGCTTCATTGTGTCACATCTTTTAAAAAAACTTCCTGCAAAAAAAACAACTATGTCATGCTTACCCTATCTATGATTATAGTTTTTATACGCTCACTCATTTAAATACAGATCCGCCATACTATCAAGTCTAGCTTTTACCTCTTTCCAATTCGGCATCACTTGCGTTAGTAAATGCCAAAAACGCTCACTGTCATTATGCTCGGCAATATGACACAGCTTACAAATTATCATATAAGCAATGCCTTCCTTTATTGCCTTCAGTAAATGCCGATTGAGTATCAAATTACTTTTAATTGAGCAACTGCCCCATTATTTTTTCATTGTCACTGATTTAAATATAGAACTATTCGTTGTTAGAGACATTGCTCAAAAATTCGATTATAGTAGACATTTATAGCAATTATCTAAATCAACTGAGGGGTTAAACCATGAAAACACTAGGATTGTGTATTGCAGCAGGGCTGGGCTTAAGCGCTTGTGCTGGTGGTATGAATGGTGGGACGACAGGTAATACTAACCAAAACAATATAGTGACTCAATATCCTGTTGAGGCTGCCATGCTCAACATTTATACCAAACAACGTAGTGATAAATTAGTTGCCGCTGTCGGTAATCAAAGCCTATCAGCAGACATCCAAGTTATGCCCAAAGGCAGCATGCGATTCAATAATAAATCCGTACAAGGTACAGAAATAAATACAATCAATAAGATGAATAATCAAATCACTGAGCAATCGGTCGCTATTAATTACTTTACCCTGAACCCATTGGTTTTCTATGGCTTCACGGATAGCACGGGTAAATACTCACTATCGAACCAAACGACCACCATCCCTAAAATGGCTATGGTGGGTGATTCTAGTAAGCTGATTACTGAAAATGTTTATGCTGATAGCAGCATGCGTAACAAGATAGGGACGTATAACCAAGACTGGTCTCTTACGCGAGATACTAATAACACAGCATGGTTCTGTATAGAAACATCAGGCAATCTATTAGTCAGCTCTGATCCTTCAAGAACTTCAGGCACTTCATCAGAATGTTATAAAATCAATGCCAAAGGCGATCTCTTAGCGAGTAAGGTGACACTAAGTCAGCCGAGTATTAATGGCAGTACTAAGACCGTAACCTTTACCAGTCAGTAGTTATTATGTTTATCACATGACCTTTGTTGCATAGCAATGAACAAAAAATAGCGCCTAATATGGGCGCTATTTTTATACGATTAAACATGACTATCAAGAACGGTGTTCATGAATATCTTTATGTTTACTTTTCGCGCTCTGTGCAGCCGCTATTCTATTAGACTTATGACGTGAGACTGTCACCTTGTTTTTTACGTGTTTATGTTTAGCGTCTACCTTTTTTACGATAACTTTTTGGTGCTGTACTTGAGCGGTATGATGTTTATTAAAATTGGGTGCCGCATTTGCTTGGCTAACCATTGCCAAGCAAGCAGAAGCCGCTAGAATTGAGTTTACCATTATATTTTTCATTATTATTTCCGTCTGAATTCATATCAACTATGAATTGTGATTGAAGATGCTTTATCTAATATCAAGCTAAACAGCTATCATGAAAAGAGCATCGTGATAAAGGATTGCTTTATCGACAACGAAAATGATAAACGATTCCAGTGTTAAGTAGATTTATGAAAGCTAAAGAAAGGTTGCGATTGTTGCTGGTACTCTGACCTTATCTAAAGCCAACCACATAATAAAAAATTCAGTTTCAGTAGTCAGCACTTTCTGGAACAGTGTGAATTTTAAACAAGTTTGGGCGGTACGGAATATGTGCCAACTACATGAGCTACCATATCGCTAGAGCCTTCTGAGTAAAGGGAGACCTCGCCTACTATCAGCGTGCGCCCTACTTTCATTAAGGTACAATCAGCAATAATACGTGCTTGTGCTGATGGTTTGCGCAAAAAATTAATGGTAAGACTCGTCGTCACAGTTAATGGAACAATACCTATTTTACCTAGTATCGCCACGTAGATAGCTACATCAGCGATGCTCATTAATACAGGGCCAGAGACTGTGCCACCAGGACGCAGCTCGTTTACACCAATATCGTGTGCTAAGGTCGCACCATTCTCATCTACTGCTTCGACAACGCACTTGGTTTGTGGAAACTCTAATGCCATAAAGGCGACAATTTCTTCTTTGGTTGCAGACATATATATCCCTTAAGTCTAATTATCCTTGTTGTGTACTTCCTGCTTTTCTTCTAATTTAGTATCGTCAAGTCGTTGATGCTTCTTCGAATAACGCCTTTCTAAACAATACCTTTTTGAATGATAGCTTCCTAAATGATATCAGTCCATGATTTTGAATGTTTAATTGAAATTATCATAGAATTTGACTATAACCATATTTAAATATCTTCTGTCGGTAGCGTCGCCATTTTCACCCCGCCCCATGTAACAAGTACGACCCCGAGCGCAATCAGCGATGCACCCAAAAACAGTCCCTCTGGAGGAGTCTCACCCTGCAAAAAAATAGCGGCAGGAACTCCAACGACTGCTCCTACTGCTCCCAACAAACTTAGTAAAACTGGACCGCCAGTTTTCTGCAGCAAGAACAGCAGTAAGAATTGGCCTGCGAAAATGAATGCTTGTACAGCGATTAACGCAAGTGGTCTGAATGCTTTTGGCGGAATAGCGAGTGAGAAGTTTGGTAATATGCTAACGATACCAAGTAACACTGCAGCTGCGATCAACATCCCTGGCGCCAGCGCACTGGGAGAGGCATTATCCGGCCAACGTAAGGTACGGTATAGATTGCCAATCGCTAGTAAAACAGGCCCGCACAGCGCCAGTAACACCCAAAATACGCTGGCATCTGGTGCAGAGAACTTGCGCGCCGCTAATACTCCCGCACCTGCCAGTGCGGCTGCTACACCAAAGGCGCGAAGTGCATTGAAGCGCTCCATTCGTAGTGCTAGGGCGCCAAGATAAGTGAGAAGCGGTGGCAAAGCGATAATCAGTGCAACGAATCCTGCACCGACTTGAGGAATAGCTGAGAAGAATATTAAATTGGAGCCTGCAACGCTTACCAGTGCCGCTACTAAATAGTATTCAAAGCTGCGTTTATTTAGAGGTGGCAGCTCATTTCGTAAGAGCGCGATAACTAACAGGATAATAGACGCCCCTGTAATCGACCAAAAAAGAAAAGCCAGCGGGGTTAAGTCTATTTCGCCTGCATATTTTGCCAGATTAGTAGACACTCCTATTAGCGCACCTCCAGCTAACAGGCAAACAAAAGGAATAAACCATCTGGTTTTGTCGCAAGACATTCCTTGCTCTCTGAACTCACTCATCGTTTATCCTAGCTTTGCTCACTTTTTTTGCTATTTTGAAAGCGAGTTATTTAGAGGCTAACTTGTTTATTATTTAGAAAATAACTTGTCTAGAAATCATCCTCAAAAATCCATTGTCATTTATTATTTTCTCTATTTTTAAGAGCTTCTTTCTTCTTTCCATCATATTGATTTATTGATATTTTTGTCAAAAGATACCTTACTAGATAAGCTCTATACAATCAAATTCAACCATATTGGTAGCTATTATTACCTGACTATTATCCAATCAACCTTTGAGTAAATCCTTAATAAAAAATTTTTATGGAAGTAGCAACTATCCTTTACTTAAAGGTTTCAAGTATAGTGTTTATATAATAGAATACGCACAACAGCAGTCATAAATTTTATCAAAAATTAGATTATTCACGAACTATAGTTTGCATATATATGTTCTTATCGTGTATATTCTTTTATATGGATATTAACGATAAAAAAAGGGATATATGGAAATGCAAAAAAGAGTGCATGGTATATCACTCACTGATCATGAGGTATCACTGATACACACTTCATTGAGTAATTTTCAACGAGATCTAATTAATCGTTTTAGGTCTTTAAAAGAAGTGACTGAAGAGGGAGAGGAGGTTTGGATTGGTGATTATGATAGAATTCAACTGGATGTCATCGATTCAATACAGAAAAAACTATCACAATTTTAGGCCAGAGTCATAAGTCGCTGTGCAACTACTTAATTTTTGTTATTGGCCCTGCTATCTTGTGTAAACTAATTAACCGTCAATCTCTGACTGGTTAATAAAGCCATGAAAGAAATTTAGAGTCCTACCTC
Organism: Psychrobacter sp. ASPA161_9; assembly: GCF_051970275.1. Lineage (NCBI taxonomy): Bacteria > Pseudomonadati > Pseudomonadota > Gammaproteobacteria > Moraxellales > Moraxellaceae > Psychrobacter > Psychrobacter sp. ASPA161_9. Next base: position 101,693 of record NZ_JBEFNI010000008.1, read on the forward strand.
ATCTTGCGTCAACGGAACTATTTTGATAGGTACAGCAAACGACCATGCCATACCTGCTGTACATAAGAAATTCCCGTCTTTAAAGGATACGATACGAGCGGTAAAGTCGTTGTCGACTTGATCTAACATAGCTTCCTCATCACTATCATCGCCTACAGCACACCATATTTGCTTATCACCACGATTCAACATCTCACGCGTTAACTCACTACCAGTTAATCCTTGATACATCCTGATCCCTCCTGTTCATGGCCTACTGTTAGAATGCGAAAAACATCTCATAGTTTGATATCTCGATAAACTCAACTCTTTGAGTCCATCTGAAATGTTTATATACTGTCACTATCTAATCGTGATAATAAACCAGATTTAATGAATCAGAATTCTATAAGTTATTGTTTTTTTAGCTATTACTTATTATATAGATGGCGCTTTTTTCATGTTGAACGGTTGCTCAAAAAATATATGTAAGACGAAAAAACATCCCTTACTTATATTTCTACTTCGTTTTGGCTAATTTCAACCCTTTTGACAGGGACAGCACAAACCCATGAAATACCCCTATTACAAAAGAAGCAGCCATCATCGAAAGAAGTAATACGATGTATACAACTATAGTCCTCACTATTAATAGTGATATTAGCCTGCTCATCGCTATCATTACTTACAGCGCACCAGACTTGCTTGTCACCGCGACTCAACATTGCACGAGTCAAATCACTACCTACTAAATTATTACTCATAGTTATACCCTTATTAATGAACAATCATTGTTTATTATAAGCATACACTTTGAAATCTCGATTCATGTCTACAGAATGTTAGATTTTGTGACTTTCTTATTTTTAAACTTGCTCGCAATCACTGTATAAAATATTATTGAGAAGGAGCATAAAATAAGCTCTGAGAAGTAATAACTTGGTTAATGCTATATTAATAAATTAACTCTGTGCCATTTCATTTTTAGATTGCTAAAAAACCTTACCACATCTTTATGGCAATCTTGTTAAGGATAATAAAATGAAAAAAATACTATTAAAATCGAATAGCTCACTTCGAACTGCACTATGGACAGCACTTATCGTTGCTCTTATAGGTGTTAGTGCTTGTAGTAATGAAATAGAAGAAGCTGACGTAGATTCAGGTGAAGTCGTCGCCGTAGATCAAGTCGAAAGTGTTGCTGAAGACAATAATGCTGAGGGGACAACCATAACACAAGACATGCCAGAGTCTTCAAATGATGCAGGTATTGATAAAACAGCAACCGATTCTGTCGAAAATACAAACTCGGATAAAACAGCTGCAGATGGATTGCAGTAGAGGCTAAGTTAAAAGCAATAAACGCTTAGTTAAGAACAATAAGATAAAGAGGCAAGCGAAAATCACAACCGCCTCTTATCTTACTTTAAGCTTATTTTTATGCAGGTGCTTTCAACCGCTAATAGCTGATAGCGTTGATTACCAATACATTATTAGGACTCTTTACGTATTAGCGCTTCCTTGGGAGATGGTTGCTCTTTTAGATGACGCTTCTCCCAATATAGGGCATTTTTGATACCCAGTTTAGTAGGATCAAAAGTATAGCGAGTGACTCCCGCTTTGCGCTGCATCTCGTAATCTTTGAGAGCCTTTAGTGCAGGACGCGCCATAAAGAAAATAAGCAGAATTCCGACGATGTTTAACCACGCAATTAGACCCACCCCAATATCACCAACAGCCCAAATATAACCTGCTGAATTAAGACCACCATAGGCAATCATTGCCATCGTCAATATTTTAACGAGAAATAATCCTATTCTATTGGCTTTAGGACTAATAGAGCGTGTTAAATAGGCCACGTTGACTTCAGCAATGTAGTAGTTGGCTAAGATAGTGGTAAAGGCAAAAAAGAATACGGCAACCGCGATAAAAATATTACCAAAAGCACCGTAGACTGATTCCATTGCCATCTGAGTAAAAGCAGGAGAGTTAATTTCAGTACCAGCTATTACATTTTGTACTAGATACTGTCCTTCAGGCAAGGTTCCTTGAATGTTATAGGTTCCCATTGTCAAAATCATAAAGGCCGTTGCAGAACAAACCAATAGCGTATCGATATAGACAGAAAATGACTGTACCAATCCTTGCTGTGCGGGATGATCAACTTCAGCAGCAGCAGCAGCATGAGGTGTCGTACCTTGACCAGCTTCACTAGAGTAAACACCACGTTTGACACCCCAACCGATTGCTGCTCCTAACCCCGCTTGGGCAGTAAAAGCGTCACTAACGATTAATCCAAATACTTGTGGAACCATCTCAAAATTGATGAGCATAATTATCAAAGCCAAAACGATATAGCCGATTGCCATAAATGGCACTACAATTTCAGTAAAGGTTGCAATGCGCTTGATACCACCAAAAATGATAATACCAAAAACAACTAGGATAAGAGCTATCGCACCTAGACGCATGCCACTCACATTTGCGCCCAAAATATTTAGATTGGTGCCTTCTCCCATTACTTGGGTGACGGCATTGACCACACCATTGGTCTGAATACCGGGTAAAAATATACTTAGAGCTATAATAGCAGTAATCGCAAAAACGATACCGTACCAACGCTGACCGAGCGCTTTTTCAAAATAGTAGGCTGGCCCCCCGCGATACTCACCAGTGGTCGCGTCTTTTTCTTTGTATATCTGCGCCAGAGTCGCTTCGATATAAGCAGTGGTAGCACCTAAGAATCCGACCACCCACATCCAGAATACGGCTCCTGGTCCGCCAAAACCAATAGCAGCAGCTACTCCAGCTATGTTACCCATCCCTACGCGTCCAGCTAGGGATAGAGTCAATGCCTGAAAGGAGGAGATGCCATCGCGGCTGGCCTTGCCTTTGAATATGAGACGTATCATTTCGCCGAAAAGACGCACTTGTGCAAAGCGTGTCACTATGGAAAAAAACAGACCTGCTCCCAAGCACAAGTAGATTAGCGCAGAGCTCCAAATGACTCCGTTTATTGTATTGACTAAACCTTCCATGTGTCGATTCCTAATACTGTCTAATAGTGTTGGTTTGTAGCGTTAGCGTTAGTTTTAATATTGTCAATGTCATTAAAATAAAGAGTAACAACCTCTCTATCACTGCAAATGAACGATGATTTTTCTTTATTCAGCCACTCGGCTTATTGCGAATACTATTGATATCTATCCATAAGAATCATATGAAGATAGCAGCGGACAATTAAGAAGCTGCAATTTGGCATAATTTAGGGATAATTGCTAGACAGTTTTCTAATCGGTTTTGTTTGAATTAAATGATATTTAATTTGTTTTGAAGATGGCAGATTTAATAATGGTTAACTTTAATGAACGCCTTTCCCAGCTCTATTGCCTAATATGATAGAATTAAAAAATCCACTCTATTGACATGGATTTACTGGGGCGTGTCCTCATTTTGATAATGGTGATCAAAATGAGATAGATTTTTGTCAATCAAAGGAAATTCTGCAGAGAATATGAACATATTTTCTAGAAATTTTCAAAGATTGACGGAAATATAGCCATTTTTAGCCCATTAGAGGTTTACTCGTTCAGATTGAGGACATGCCCTAGAATGCTTAATAATATACAATTAAGTGGCAATCGTTACCTTTCTTAATACCTCAAAAACACTTACCACTTATCTAACGTTTATGATGGGTATGTAGATATTGGACACTCTACTCTAGTAACCAAAGCCCAATACAACATTAAGATGTCGGAATAATAATCTTTTATATCTAAAACATTTTCGAAATAAAATTGATAAACGAAAAAAGGATAACATTATGAAAAAATTATTACTAAGTTCAGTAGTAGCTGTCTCTAGCCTATTTGCAATCACTGCCTGCGCCAACATTGGAGAAGCTAAAGATGCTACGTCAGCACCTGCTATGCAGCATCATAACCAAGGACAAATGCAGGCCCAGATGCAAAATATGATGTCAGAGCTCAATTTGACTGCTGATCAACGAGCTCAAATGCAAGCTATGAGACAGAATAACAGTGGTAATCATATGCAGAACCACAATGCTATGATGCAAATACTGACCCCAGAGCAGCGTCAAAAACTCACACAAATGCGCTCTCAACATATGCAGAAGGACGGGCAAATGATGAATCAAGACAGTCATATGATGAATCAAGACAGTCATATGATGAATCAAGACAGTCATATGATGAACAAAGATGGACATATGATGAATCAAGGCGGACATATGAATCAGTAAGGTTAGCGCCTTTTTACATGACCTATATAAGCCTAATAAAAAGCGTACCCATTAACTCTGGTGCGCTTTTTGTCTATTAAATAGATTAATATTGGGTAAAAAGCATTTCGATACAGAGTACGTTATAATCCATGAGCACTATTAATCAATAGTAATAAAAACCAATCAATATGAATAACAATAAAAAATAACGGACCGCGCTATGGTATTGGATATCTTGCTCACCATTCACTTTATATTATTGCTGCTTATATCCTTACGAGTGCTGGCGCGTCATGAATTAACTTCATCGGCACGGCTCGCTTGGTTAGTCGTGTTGTTTGTGCTGCCGTATATTGGCGTGGTCGTCTATTGGATGTTTGGCGAAATTCATTTGGGACGCGAATTTACACGTAAATATGAGCAAATTATCGACCAGCTACACAGTAGCAACCCTGAAGTGCTCGGCAATGACGCCTCGTTAATAGAGGCTGTCAAACCAGAGTATCGCGCTGCTTTCGCTTACTCAGCTAACGTGACTGGTTTTCATACTACATTGGGTAATCGTGCTGAGCTGATGGCAGATGCAGCGGCTACACGTAAGCGTATGATTGCAGATTTTGAGGCGGCAACTGATCATATTCATGTGCTGTACTATATTTGGCTAATTGATGGCATGGGTATTGATACTGCACAAGCATTGATACGTGCAGCTAAGCGCGGTGTCACTTGCCGCGCGATGGTCGATGGAATGGGCTCACGCAAGATGGTTGGCTCGAAGGTATGGCAAGAGATGAAAGACGCAGGCGTACAGCTTAGTGTTGCGCTACCGATTAACAATATAATAAGAGTACTCTTACTGAGCCGTATTGATCTGCGTAATCACCGCAAAATCACTGTTATTGACGGTAAAATTGGCTACTCTGGTAGTCGCAACTGCGCAGACCCTGAGTTTCGAGTAAAACCAAAATTTGCGCCATGGGTGGACATTATGCTGCGGGTTGAGAGGCCAGTAGTCGCACAAAATCAAATGCTCTTTGCTAGCGATTGGCTGACTGAAAATCCAGATACACCGCTTGATAGCTTTCCTTATTATACCGAGTCTCATACTGAATCTAATACGCAATGTCAGAAAAATTCAAAACACCAAGGCTTTGCTGCCCAAGTTTTCGCGGATGGCCCGACCCAACGGCATGGATCGAGCCCGCAGTTTTTGGGTGCTCTTATCAGCCAAGCCCAGAACACTTTAACTATCTCAACCCCTTACTTTGTACCAGATTATTCGCTGGTCAGTATCTTATGTGCCACTGCTTATCGCGGCGTAGAAGTCACGATGATTTTCCCAAAGAATAATGATTCGTTGGTAGTAGCAGCGACCAGTCGCAGCTACTATTGGCAATTGCTGCAAGCAGGGGTAAAAATCTATGAATATAGACCAGGTTTGTTGCATGCCAAGACTTTGACCATTGATGGGGAAATCAGTTTGATTGGCTCGACCAACTTAGATTTGCGTAGCTTTGATTTGAACTATGAAAACAATATTGTGTTTAGCGATAAGGCTTTGACTGCTGACATTATCGAACGCCAATATCAGTATATCGCAGACTCCGATGAGGTAAAGCTCGAACAAGTAAAGGACTGGCCGCTACCTTATCGGATTTGGAATAATGTCGTTGCCACAATGGGACCTATACTATAGTCAATCCACTATAAAATAAATACAGTGCGACTGGGAGAGATTTTGCGCAGCCTTTGTCTACGTAGGCACAGCAAGCAAGAAAAATTTATACCAGTCGCAGGTTATAATATTTGTACTTCTTTTATTTAGGACTGACGATATAAAGTTATTAACTTTATTTTTAAGTGGTGAGTTTTTTTAAAACATATACTACAAATTTTGCTTCAGTCATAAATGGTGCGGTCTCAGCACTGGCTAGCAAAGCTTGACGATTCTCAGCACGAGCGCGATAAGCATAAGGCGTCATAGTCAAAAGGTCTGCTAATGCACCTGCCGATAAGCTTAGTGATGTACTAATATTATGCGTGTCTACAAGCTCAAAATAAGGCGCTAAAGTAGGTAAGAATTTATCAGAATCATGCTCACGGACGCTGTCAAATAATGCCTCACGTATACTAGCCAAATGCCCTATATCAGGCTTGGCAATCAACAAATAACCATCATCTTTTAAGACTGTTGCAAATGCTTCTGGCAATATGGGGCTAAATATACTGCTGATACCCGTTATGCTATGGGCGCGTAATGGCAAGTGTGCGGCGCTGGTCACTAGCGGATAAATAGCAGCGGTTTTGGTTTTTGTATTTTCAGCTTCTGTCTTTTTATTTGCAATATCTTGTTGATACCAAAGGCAACTAGCCGCTTTACTGACTTTAGCAAGGCTGGCGAGCGCAGGCTTACTGATATCAGCAGCGATTAAAGTATCCATGCCAGTGTGCGCCATTGCCTGCGTGTAATAGCCTTCGCCGCAACCAATATCTAGCCAGCGTACTGGTTTTTTACTAAGGTTAGATGCTGTTTTGCCTTGTCCCAACAACTGCGTCAGTTGCTGACAGATTAATGCTTGCAGAGGCTCATAGTATCCTGCGTCCAAAAATCGCTGACGAGCATTAATAGATTGCTGGCTGTCACCAGGTGCTTTGGATTTTTTTTGTTGGACTGGTAACAGATTGACATAACCTTGCCTTGCTACGTCAAATGGATGCGAGGTTTGTTTAGGGTGCAGGCTGCCATCACAGCGCCACGTATCTTTAGCAGGCTGCAATGGCGATTGACAAATAGGACAAGTAAATAAGGACACAGGCATCTCAAGTTCAGATATATTTGATGAGCATATTAGCAAAATTCAGCCACAACGGACGACATTAACTATCATTAAATGACAAAAAAGCCATCTCGATATATCGGAGATGGCTTTATATCGGAGATGGCTTTTTATTGAGCTAGTTAAGATTTTAAACTAACGTAACTTCAAGGTCATTAAACCTAATACCACTAAGACGATAGCAATAATCCAAAAACGGACGACCACTTGGGTTTCTTTCCAACCGATTTCTTCAAAGTGATGATGCAGCGGTGCCATACGAAACACCCGCTTCTTACGTAGCTTATATGAACCAACTTGAATCATAACTGACAGTGCTTCGGCAACGAATAGACCACCCATAATAGCAAAAGCAATCTCTTGACGCGTCATTACTGCAATCGTACCTAGCATCGCGCCAAGTGCCAGTGCGCCTACATCACCCATAAAGACTTGTGCTGGATGAGCGTTAAACCATAAGAATCCAAGACCGGCGCCAATCATTGCGCCGCAGACGATAATCACTTCAGAGTTATAGGCGATATAAGGAACGTGCAAGTATGCCGAAAATCTAACGTCACCTGATACGTATGCCATCGCACCCAAACCTGCTGCCACTAGCACTATCGGTAAGATAGCCAAGCCGTCCAAGCCGTCAGTTAAATTGACCGCATTAGAAGCACCATTAATGACAAAATAGGTAAAGATAATAAAACCGATGCCAAATGGAATCGCAGAGAATGGAATCGTTAAGTTTTTGAAGATAGGAATCAATAAATCCTGCATCTCACGCGTCGTTGCCATATCGGGCTGTAGCGTCGCAATATAGTAGAGTGAAGCCCCTACGAACAACGCACCAATCGACAACCAAAAATACTTTTTGCGAGCAATAAGGCCTTGAGGGTTTTTATATTTAATTTTTAGCCAATCATCTGCCCAACCGACAGCGCCAAAGATAATCATCACAATGAGCAGAATCCAAATATAAGGATTACTCAGTCGCGCCCACAGTAATGTCGCTACCCCGATAGAGGTCAGAATTAATACCCCGCCCATCGTTGGCGTACCGGTCTTAATCAAATGTGACTGCGGCCCATCGTCACGGACCGCTTGACCATACTTGAGTGAGCGCAGGTGACGAATGACCCGCCCACCAAAAAACAAGCTAAAACTAAGTGCGGTAATGACCGCAAGTAGCGCCCGCAGCGTCAACGAAGAAACCGCAAAAAACGGTGTGTAAAACTGACCAAGCCATTCAAACAACCAAACTAACACCGCCTACTCCTCGACTAGCGCATCAATAAGTGTTTCCATTTCCATGGAACGAGAACCCTTGAACAATACAGTACAAGGTTGCGCTTGCTGCGCTTGCAAAAACTGCTGCAAGTACTGCAGTAGACTTTCTTTATCATCAAAAGCATGTGCATTAATCGCACTAACTTCTTCCGCACCAGCAACGCTATACGCAGCATATTCGCCTACGCACAGCAGTACATCGATACCTGTCGCACCGATAGTACGGCCAAGGCTTTGATGTTCACTGACAGCAGCATCGCCTAGCTCAGCAATATCACCCAATACCATAACTTGCGTACCAGTTTGCGCCGCCAATACTTTTGCTGCGGCACGTACGGAGTGTGGATTGGCATTATAAGTATCATCGATAAGCCTGTGCATACCGAGCAGCTGACTATTTAAACGACCCTTTGCTGGGCGAGCATTTTCTAGTCCGACAACGATATCGCTGATGTCGATATTTAACGCATAGGCACAAGCAGCGGCGGCTAAGGCATTATTGACATTATGCTCGCCGGCAAGTGGCAGATTAATATCATGAACACTATTGCCAATATGCAGCTTAAATTCACTGCGTTCAGGCTCTACGTCTAAATGGCTGGCGCTCACGTCAGTATTGCCAAAACCAATCACATGTGAGGTATGCTTTTCAGCAATACGGCGCAGTTGGTTGGTAAAGTCATCTTTATCAGGGACAATAGCAAATTGTGCATCACTTAAAGTATGATAAATTTCAGCTTTGGTCTGACATATACCTTCACGGCTGCCAAATTCACCTAAATGTGCCGTACCAATATTTAAGATACACGCCACATCAGGACGGACAATCTCAGTCGTATAAGCAATCTCACCAATGTGGTTGGCGCCTAGCTCTAAGATTGCATAACGATGATGATCAGATAGCTCAAGAAGCATCATCGGCACACCCAAATCATTATTTAGGTTGCCACGAGTAATGAGTGTCGGTGCCAAACGACCAAAGATACTACCTAGCATCTCTTTACAAGTAGTCTTACCACTAGAGCCAGTGATAGCAATGACTGTAAGGTTTTGATGCTGATTGCGTCTATATGCGGCAAGCTGCCCCAATGCCAAGCGCGCATCACTAACCACTAACTGCGGAATACTAGTAGAAATCGGGCGCGATACAATTGCTGCGACAGCACCTTGAGCGGCAGCGACATTGATATAATCGTGCCCGTCAAAGTTGTCGCCACTTAATGCTAAAAATATATCACCTGTTTTGATGGTACGTGTATCAGTGGTAATGCGATTGCTGTTGACTCCAATCTCTGTGCCTGATTGCCCTGCCTGCTCTATCTGTGCTACCTGCCAGTGACTGCCAAGTGCCGCGGTAGCTGCCAGCAAGTTATCTGCTTGCCAGACATAAAGTCCTTGCGACTGAATGGTGTTATTGTTGCCAGCTGTCATAGTGATTGCCTTGTATGGTGACGACTTTATTTCGTTATTTTTTATCTATCTGTTGTTTTTTCATGTGGCTATATTTAGCCGTATGAGGAATTAATTATCTAGATGCGTCCGGCTTGCTGTAATGCCTGCTGCAAGATAACGCTGTCATCAAAATCATGACGGACACCGTTAATCTCCTGATAAGTCTCATGGCCTTTCCCAGCGATAACGACAATATCATCGTCATTGGCATGACTCACTGCATACTCAATTGCTTGTTGGCGGGCAGGTTCGATATGAGTACGCTGATATTGTTCTGGACTCATGCCGACCTGCATGTCTTGCAAAATTATATTAGGATCTTCAGTGCGCGGATTATCTGCAGTTAATATCACTTGATCAGCACCCGACAATCCTGCCTGTGCCATCAGTGGGCGCTTGCCAGCATCGCGGTCACCACCGCAACCAAACACTGCCCATAGTTGTCCACGGCAATGCGTTCTTAGGCTATCTAGCACTTGCGTCAAAGCATCAGGCGTATGCGCATAATCTACAATAAAGCAGCCATCAGTAGACGGTACCCGCTGCATACGTCCGATTGCGCCTTGTAGCTGTGGCACTAAGCTGGCAACACGCTCAAGACTGATACCTAATGCTACTGCTGCCGCAATCGCCGCTAGTAAATTGGCAACATTAAAACGCCCTAATAAAGGGCTAATAATATTGATATTAGTAGATTGGCTATCGTCCAGTGCACTGCGTAAAGCGATTTTCACGCCTTGTAGGCTCGGCTCAATGTCAGTGGCGATAAAATTAGCTTCATTAGCACTGCCATCAGCTTGCAAGCTATATGTCCATACGATCAGACCACTAGCTTGTGCGGTGTCGATCATTACCTTCGCATACTCATCATCGATATTAATGATAGCGTGCGTCAACGTTGGGAAGTGAGTTTTATCAAATAGCTTAGCTTTGGCAGCGACATACTCTGCCATATCTGCATGATAATCTAAATGATCGCGACTCAAATTAGTATAAATGGCGACTTTTACTGGTACGCCTTGCAAGCGCTGCTGGTCAAGTCCATGCGAGCTAGCCTCAAGCACCAGTAGATCAGCGTTTTGCTCACCCATTTGATATAAAAACTGCTGAACCACTAAGGCATCACCAGTGGTATGGCTAGCTTGTGTCAGTGCACCAAGCTTGCCATTACCTGCCGTTCCCATGACCGCGCTGTTCATACCAGCCAGCTGTCCTAACTGCGCTACTAATTGGCTAATAGTCGTCTTACCATTAGTGCCTGTCACCGCGACGACAGTTGGCAATGCTACTAGCTGCTGATATTGCAGGCGTGCTTGCACTAAACCACCTAAAAAATCACGGATATTTGGTACGTACAGAATGGGGCATGGCAGTACATTGGTATTGTCGAATAAATCTAATAGATTAATTTCCGATAAGATAAAAGCAGCGCACTTGGCAGCTTGCGACAGATAGTCGCGGATTTTTTGATAGTCTTGACCTTGTTGCGTCTGACTCTTTAACAAGATAAATACGTCATCACTAGCGACATGTCGACTATCTAGACGTAAATCTTGAAAAACCGTATTGGCAATCGCGTCTAGATTATCTGCATTTTGCACCATCTTTGATAATTGTCGCCCTAACTCGTCACTACTACTGCTATCTATAAGTTGTTGCAACGTAACAGCGTCGTGTGATGATGTGGTCATGGGCAAATCCTAGACGATTAAGAAAATTGAAAGATTAAGGCGTGTTGAACAGTGACAAATAGCGATTTCAAAACTGCAGGTATTGTTGATAATTTATAAAAACAATACCTAAATTTTGATATCAGTCATTTGATTCCTGTCATGTACAGTTACTCAGTCTGTAAAGGCTTATCTAAAGGCACATTATACAAGCGTAAAGCCTCTCTCATAACATTATGAAAAACTGGCGCTACTGTTAAACCTGCATAAATCTGACCACGTGGGTCTTCGATGAGCATCACGCCCACGAGTTTCGGATTGGATGCAGGCGCCATACCAGCAAAGACGTTGCGATATTGGTCAGTATAGTAACCGCCATCTGGGTTAATCCGGCGCGAAGTACCTGTTTTACCAGCTACGCGGTAGCCATCAATGGCCGCTGCTTTTGCTGTACCGCCCGGCTCCGTAACTGCTTCAAGCATCTTGACGATCGACATCGCCTGCTCATGCTCCATAATACGCTTACTTGGTAGCGGCTTGTCAGTCTTGGTTAACGTTAATGGATGCATAACCCCACCTGCTGCCAATGCAGCATAAGCTTGCGCTACTTGTGCTAGTGTTACTTGTAAACCATAACCATAACTGACAGTCGCGCGGCGAGCAGTTTCTTTCTCTTTTGGTGTAACCACCAAGCCACTGCCTTCACCAGGGAAATCTAATGGGGTTTTTGACCCAAAGCCAAATTGCTTTTGCATATTGGTAATGGCATCAGGCGGTAGAGACAGGGCAATTTTAGTCGAGGCAACGTTACTAGACTTCTGTAGTAGTGTCGCCATATTAATCCTTCCTAGATTATTATGGTCACGAATCGTATAGCCACGGACGCGAATAGAGCCTGGGTTGGTATCAATTAGAGAATTAGCAGTATATTTACCAGAGTCTAAAGCTGCAGCGACGGTAAAGGGCTTCATCACCGAACCTGGCTCAAAAACGTCAAGCAGCGCGCGGTTACGCTGGTTTTCGCCGGTCATCTCATTAAGATTATTAGAGTTAAACGATGGCCATGTCGATAACGCTAGTACCTCGCCTGTTTGAACATCAACGACCATACCCGTTGACCAACGTGCTTGCTGCAAGCGCCCTGCTTTTTCCAGCTCTTTATAGAGCAAATACTGCAAACGCGAATCAATAGTCAACGCCACATCTTGCCCTGCAACTTCCGATTCAATCTGCTTAATTTCTCTTAGGCTGTTTTGCTTAGCATCTTTTAATACCAACACCTTGCCATCGTCACCTGCTAGGGTTTTTTCATATTGGCGCTCAATACCTGCACGACCTTCATAACCACCTTCAGGATCGCTAGAATTTTGTCCCATAAAGCCTAATAATTGCGAATTAGGTTGTGGCTGCGGATAATAGCGCTGAAAGAAGTTCTTTTCATAAACCCCAGGAAAATCAAGCGAGCTAACACTTTGGGCAATCTCAGGTGTGACTTTATTAAGTAATGGCAAATAATGTGAGCCCGCTCCCGATGGTAAAGCAGCTTTTACCGCTTCTTCATCTGTGACGTCAATACTGTCGTCAATAGCGACCACTTTTTCTAACTCACTGACTGGAATATTAGCAGCGGCAGCTAAGCGAGTTAGATCCATATTGTCTAAGCGCTTTTGCATACGTGCTTGTAGCTGCGGACTTTCAGGATTGGCAATTTTGACGCGATTGAGCTCGTAATATTCGCGCGCATAATCATGCGGGCTAAACGATACTGTTGCAAGCGGTGCGCTGACTGCGAGGGGTAGCTTGTTGCGATCGGTAATCATACCGCGATAGGATTTTTGGGTGCGCACACTAGTAATAAGCTCATTACCTTTATCTTGATAAAATTGCGCGTTAGCTACTTGCAGATAATAGGCGCGTGCTATGAGTAAACCTAATACAACCAGCGCAATTCCCCAGATAGTACGAAAACGGTTTTTATCATTCTCAAAACCACCACGCGATGAAGCACCAGAGGCTTTACTAAAAATAATTTTCTTACGGTTTTTAACACTGGTATAAGCGCCTTGAGTTTCATTCTTTTTTAGGCGACCGAATAGTTTGCCAGAGCGATCATTCGCATTCGCTTTTTCGGACTTGTTATTTGTAGTTTTGCTATCTGATTTGGCAGCGCTAGCACGGCGTAAGGGCTTGATAACCTTGCCGCTAGCTGACTTTTTGCTGGTGTTTTTCGCTGAGCTTTTGCCCGTATCTGTTGGTTTTTTATCACTCATTGTCCTGCCTCCACTACTGGAACATCAGGAGACAAATCCGTAGAAGCTCGTGGTCCGTTGGCGTACGAATCATCCTCATCTGAGTCATTAGTCACCACTGGTACCAATGCGTTAGCAACCCCTGGCTGGATAATCAGTTTATCTTTAAGCGTTGGTGAATACATACCTAGCTCGGCGACAGCTCGGCTGGCAATTTGCGGAGTCGCACTAAAGGTTTGCTGCTCGATTAATAGGCGTTGGTGTTCAACTTGTAGCTTACGCTCTTGTTTTTTCATATCTTGCAAGGTTCTATAATCCTGATGATATTGCTGAACGTCTTCGGCTGTTTTGATACCGCTCCACACGATAGCACCTGCTAATAGCAATAATACGACCACATAAATACTGACGACATTAAAGCGACGCGCGAATAATTCGCCGACATCGGTAGTATTAGACATAGCGGCGCGGCGGTTTGCAGGTTTGTCAGATATTGCCATGACGATCTCAAAAAGTGAACTTAAAATGTAAAAGCGCTAATTGTCTTAGAATTACAAACAATTCATCAGCACCATCAATAAAATATAAAACCAAACACACTCATTAATTGGCTAAAAAACAACCAAATAAAAAGTTAACTGCTGAGCCTAGCAGATAATATTTACAGCTCTTTAACAGCAGCGTATTTATTAAGACATTTAGTCACATTTGATATAAAGAACAGCGACTAGATGCCTGTCATATATACTTTACTGTTCTACAGCATATATATAATCGGTATCGGTACGAGTCGCCATCCGTAACCATGCACTGCGCGAGCGTGGATTATGACTTACTTCCTCTTTGCTTGGACCGACACGTTTAGGTTTACTAAAATAGCGCGGACGATTGGGCGGCATCGGCAACTTTTCATCTTCCGGATACTGTCCTTTACTATGACGCTGCAAAAACTGCTTAATACGGCGATCTTCTAATGAGTGAAAACTGATGACTGCCAACTGTCCGCCTGATTTTAAAATCGGGATACTTTGTTCTAAAAAGTCATCAACATCGCCAAGCTCATTATTGATAAAAATACGCATGGCCTGAAAACTTTGCGTCGCAGGATGCTTACCGCGTTGCCAATTGGGATGAGCAACTTTAATGACTTCTGCTAGCTCAAGCGTCGACTTGTAGCTGTCCATCTGCTTGATAGCACGGGCGATACGGCGACTGTGGCGCTCTTCGCCAAATTCATAAAGCACGTTAGCTAAGGTTTCATCATCGACCTGTTCAAGCCATTCAGCCACTGACTGCCCGCGGCTAGTATCCATTCGCATATCGACAGCGCCATCACGCATAAAGCTAAAACCACGACTGCCATCATCAATCTGTGGTGATGAGATGCCTAAATCTGCCATAAGACCGTCGACTTGAGTGATACCCATTGCAGCTAGACTGTCCGTCAAGGTAGCAAAGCTATCATGAATCACATGCACGCGGCTATCTGCGCCTGCCAGCTCTTGGGCAACGCTAATAGCGGTTGGATCTTTATCAAAAACAATCAGCTGTGCATCATCA
This sequence comes from Psychrobacter sp. ASPA161_9, assembly GCF_051970275.1. Taxonomy (NCBI): domain Bacteria; kingdom Pseudomonadati; phylum Pseudomonadota; class Gammaproteobacteria; order Moraxellales; family Moraxellaceae; genus Psychrobacter; species Psychrobacter sp. ASPA161_9. Next base: position 116,964 of record NZ_JBEFNI010000008.1, read on the forward strand.
GCAAGCTGACTTAATAATAGCCGGCTATGCCCACCGCGCCCAAAGGTTGCGTCAACATAGATGCCACTCGCCTGTAAGCCAGCTTCACCTTCTGCTCTATTAGGTAGTGATTTGACACCCAATACCGCTGCGACCGCCTCTTGCAATAGCACTGCATCATGTACAAAGTCCAATTCGTCAGACGTAATATCGCCTTGACTAGGCTGTTGATCAATAGTTTGATCCACTTGCTCAGTGGCATCTTGAGCAGAAATATTTTCCATAGAAGACGGGCTCACCACTGACTCAATATCAGCGGTAGAAGAAGGGTTGGCTTTAGAATCTGGTTTAGATTTTGGCTTAGTTTTTGACTTAGGTTTTGATAGTGACACAAACAACTCAATAGATGACGACCAATAAGGCCATTAATTAGATGAAAATAAACAAGTTACGACTTACCTAGCGTTATTATCGCAAGGATATATCTGTAGTCAAGCACTAGAAGGCCTTTTCATTAAAAATATCACATCTCTCTGTTATACTAGCGCTATATTTTACGCTATTTTTCTAGTTTAACGTCTATTGTTTCATTCGTATTTTTCATGTAAATCTTTCATTTACATTTATCATTGCTATTTTTTGCTGCCATTTTCATTAATAACTATATTCTGAGACCTCTATCATGCAAACGTCGACTCAAACCACTACTGCTCCTCGCGGAAAACGCCCTGTTCGTACCCGTATTGCCCCATCGCCTACTGGTTTTCCTCACGTAGGGACCGCTTATATCGCGCTATTTAACTTAGCCTTTGCTAAAGCTCATGGCGGCGAATTTATTTTACGTATCGAAGACACTGATCAAACCCGCTCAACTGAACAATCTGAACAAATGATTTTGGACGCACTGCGCTGGGTCGGTCTGGATTGGAGCGAGGGTCCAGACATCGGTGGCCCGCATGCCCCTTATCGTCAAAGTGAGCGTAGTGACATTTATAAAGAACATGCTGAGAAGCTATTAGATAGCAACAATGCGTTTCGCTGTTTTTGTACTAGCGAAGAGCTAGATGTCATGCGCGCTCAGCAAATGGCCAATGGCGAGACTCCACGCTATGATGGACGCTGTGCTCATTTGGCCCCTGAGAAAACTAGTACGTTGGTCAATGAGGGCAAACCGCATGTGATTCGTATGCGCGTACCGACCGAAGGCGTCTGCCACGTTGAGGATATGCTACGCGGTACTGTTGAGATTCCTTGGACGCAAGTAGACATGCAGGTATTACTAAAAACCGACGGCATGCCGACTTACCATCTTGCCAACGTCGTCGATGACCATTTGATGGACATCAGTCACGTTATGCGCGGTGAAGAGTGGCTAAACTCTGCGCCTAAGCATCAACTACTTTATGAGTATTTTGGTTGGGAGATGCCGGTACTTTGCCACATGCCGCTACTGCGTAACCCAGATAAATCAAAACTGTCGAAACGTAAAAACCCAACTTCTATTACTTACTACCGTGATGCAGGGGTGCTACCTGAAGCGCTGCTTAACTATCTAGGTCGTATGGGCTACTCGATGCCTAATGACGCTGAGAAATTCACTTTAGATGAAATGATTGCTAGTTTTGATATTCAGCGCGTCTCACTTGGCGGCCCTATCTTTGATATCGAAAAGCTTAACTGGCTAAATGCAGAATGGCTACGTGCCTTAACGCCTGAACAGCTCAAAAATAAAATCCTCGACTGGGCAAGTAACAGCGATAAATTAACCGCTATCGCCGCCGCTATTCAGCCTCGTATTGAATTATTGTCTGATGCGGTTAATTGGAGTGGCTTTTATTTCCAAAACCTACCTGATATTAATGCTGAGAGCTTTACGCATAAATCATTGACGCCTGAGCAAATTGTAGAAATGCTACAACTGGCTCTTTGGCAGTTAGAGACCTTACCAACTTGGTCGGAAGAAAATATCTACGCCACGCTCAAAGGTCTTGCTGCCCATCTTGATATTAAGATGCGTGACTTTATGGCACCGTTCTTTATCGCTATCGCTGGCAGCACCTCATCGACGCCAGTCATGAACTCTATGGCGATTATCGGCGCTGACATGACGCTGACACGTTTGCGTCATGCGGTTGATGTACTTGGTGGCTTGGGTAAAAAGAAACTGAAAAAGCTTGAGAAACAAGCGGCAGAGTTACCAGACTTTTTGGCTGCTGAATAGTTTTTCACTTGTTAGTTGATAATATTATTAATTAGTAATACAGCTAGTTAATTTACAAGAGGGGTCAGGCTAATACTGACCCCTCTTTACATTGATATCAGCATTACGTTAATTGGAAATAAATATGGCCGCCAAAACCATCACAATAGAAAGCAAAGATTATGTCTTTAACACGCTAAAAGAAGCGCAGAAATACTATGATGCGATCGTAAAAGAGCTTTATGATGCAAAACTTACCCTTACGACAGGGCAAGACTTTGAAGACCTAAAGTGGATATATACAACTTACTGTGATTATAATAAGTCAGCGCGATTAACCGAGTCTGAGATTATAGGCTTTAAAGGCATAAGCACTGTCCGAGAAAAAGGCGGTCAATATATCCCAACTGAATGTTGCGCCATCGTTTTCTCTGATGGCAGTGAAGAAGAGTTTTTTACCGACAAAGCCCTAAAAGAGATAGCTATCAAGCAAAACCCACGTTAATTTGAACTCATAACGCTAATAAAACAGCTTTAAACGTATTTTTTAGCATATTTATGAACTATTTTTAAAATAGCTGTTGACAACACTGCCACTCTTACCTAAAATACGCACACTCTTAGCGAGGGGCTATAGCTCAGTTGGTAGAGCACTTGCATGGCATGCAAGGGGTCAACGGTTCGACTCCGTTTAGCTCCACCATACTATTTATAGCAAAGCTCAGTACTACTGAATTTTATAATAAATACTCGCTAGTAGGACGATATCAGCACCTAGGCAATGCTTGCTCTATTATTAATAGATAAGCTATCTGATATTGTGAAGTACCGTTGTAACCATTGGTTATAACACTCTATGCGTCCCCATCGTCTAGAGGCCTAGGACACCGCCCTTTCACGGCGGTAACGGGGGTTCGAATCCCCCTGGGGACGCCACTATTCGGCGTCACTTATCAGCACTTTTGCTTAGCACCTTTTAAGCATAAGATTAGACTAATAAGCGTACCACTAAAAATCCCAGTCATAATTTATTATGACTGGGATTTTTTTATGTCTGTCTTTTATCCAATAGCTTTAACTGCCTCTCTAAAAACCTCTCATTTTATATATTCGTTTTTCCGAAAGTAATAAATTTCAACTTTACAATCAATAAGTTAACCGTATTAACGACAAATCCACACAAGTTTACGCTCAACTGATTTGGTGACACAGATTAACATCTCTATACACAATGTTAGTGTTTTTCTACCTAACTGTATTATGAATATAACTACCTTTTTAATATGATTGCGTTGTACTTATCAGAGGATATTTATAAACCTCTGTATAAGAATTGATGACAGCAATATGCAAACTAGCATTTAAATAACATGTGATAAGGAATTGTTATGTTACCTACCTATACGCCCCAACGTCGCCCATCATGGCGCGGTGTGCTAGCAGGTCTCGTGATGGGACTGATTGTTGTTATGGCAATGATTGCCATCGCCTTAGTTTTAAGCTCATTTATCCCTTTTGATCTAAAAGGCACCAGTATCGCAGCTGGTATCTATGCTGCTATCACTGCATTAGTCAGTGCCTATGTAGCAGGTTTTTTTGCGATTAAATACTCAGCCCCTGAAGCCTTATTCGGCGACGGTACAGATGTCGATCCAAAAGACGCTACTCTAACGGGTATGCTTACTGCCGCTTTAATTGTATTACTAACCACGTTTTTCACTCTTAGTAGTGCCACTGGCATCCTAGCCTCAGCTGGTAATGCAGTTGGTAGTACGGTTAGTACAGTAGCAAAAACAGCAGGCGGTGTAGCAGCAGCTGGCACATCAGCAGCAAGTACGGCAGCAATTGCCGCCCCAGAAGGTACAGTCCAACAAGTTCAACAAAAAGCGCAAGAAGTTTATCAAACGGTATCTGGCAACATCAGTAAAGAAGATATCAGTGCTCTAGTCGCCAAGAATACTCAAAACTTAAACGATCAGCAAATCCAAGCAACAACCAATGTATTGGATGAGTTGGTAAACGAAACTAAAACTGAAGTTGCTGATATGGACTTCACGAGTATCGATACATGGCGTCATATTGATGAGTATGCTAAACAACGTATGGCATCTATCGAACAAACGCTACAAGGCCCTGAACTTATCAATCGCTTACAGCAAGAAGGTTTGACCAAAGCGCAGGCTACTGAAGTACGTTCAGAAGTAGTACAGTCATTCAACGAGTATAAAATGAAAACTGAGCAATACATCGCACAGGCGCAACAAACGGTAGATCAAAATTTACAACAAGCTGAAGACGTTGCGCGTAAAGCAGCATTGTACAGTGGTCTATTTTGGTTAATCAGTACTATTTTAACTTTCCTTGCAAGTATCGTTGGTGCCAAAAGTGCAGCATCGAATCATCGTTTAACTAAGCCTATCGTAACTTGGGGTGACAACGTTAAATAAGATGTTAAACAGAATAAGTGAGTTATGAGATATTTATTACTGACAAATATTATTAATATATCTTACTAATAGATGTGAGTTATAGGATATGAGTTATAAACAGGAAGCCCAGCCACAATCTATTGTGACTGGGCTTTTTTCCTTACAAGCATAATTGCTTTAATTATTTTAACCACGTATCATATTTTTCGAAAAACACCCAAAAGCAGTTTGACTATTAATTTCGCTTAATTATTTTTGATAAATCTATAACCAACCTTCAAATAAGAATTTTTTTCAAAAGGTTTAGCCAAACAGTACTTATAGTCAGTCCAATATGAAAAAGATACAGCGGGACTGGGGTGAATTTTTTGTAGCCTCTGTCGGCGTAGGCACAGCAAGCCAGAAAAATTTATACCAGTTTTGCGTTATTAAATAACGTATCCATTTTATTTAGTATCGACTATATAATTGGTCAATACTATTCAATGGGATTATTTACCCTTTATTATTTTAAGAGAAAAATTCTAACCAATTTAAATTAAAGCTAGCTCCATAAAATACTTACTTAAAAGGATTTAAGACGATGGCTATCGTTCGTAAGCACGGTGAAGAACAGCCTTATTGGCCTGCCGGTCCCTTCAAAATACGCCTACCCTTTGTACATTACCGTTGGGAAATCCCTGAGATGATTCAGGGTTTGTTCATGTTCGTGGTCAGCCTTGGCATGATTCCCTTGTTAGAGCAATATCTGGGCATGCCATATGATGCGGCACTGGCATTTTGTGTGGTCGCAGGGCTAATGTATCTATTGCCATCATTGCTTGGTGTGCCATTGGTACCGGGCTGGATTACGCCTGCTATCCCGGTCGTCCTTTTATATCTGCAAGCTTTTGAGCCTGGACCTCAAGCTGTACAAGCGATGTTTGTACTCCAGTTAGAGGTGTTTTTAATCTTCATTGTGTTAGGTCTTACCGGATTTGGTAATCGCTTAGTAAGCTTTATTCCTAACTCCTTAAAAGCCGGTATCATCATTGGCGCTGGTATTGCGGCCTTGATGGGTGAAATTAAAGTAGGTGGCCGTGTTGAAGCGACGCCAGTCTCCCTCATTATTGGTGCGATTATCTCCGCTTACGTGCTGTTTTCAGTTTCTTTTAAAGATAAGATTCAGAGCAATCGCTATGCAAAAATGCTAGCTAACCTGGGTATGATCTCAGGTATGTTGGTTGCTATGGTCGTTGGTTGGGCTATCGGTGAATATCCTCTGCCCGATATTGAATGGGGCATTACCCAGCCGAACTTTGGCCTGATGACCGACTATCTTATATTTAACGTCGGTATGCCTGATATTAGTGTCTTCTTATTGGCCTTCCCTACCGCAATGATTGCTTATGTCATCGCCTTTGGTGATATCTTGGTGGGCAAAGCGCTGAGCGAGCGTGTGGACAGTATCCGCCCTGACGAAAAAATCGAGACCAATATTACTCGTATCCACGTGGTCACAGGTATCCGTAATGGTGTACATGCTCTATTTGCACCATGGCCAGGACTTGCTGGACCTATCTGGACTGCTGCTCATGCTACGCTTGCGGAGCGCTATGCGCTAGGTCGGAAGGCGATGGACTCCATCTATAGTGGCGGCGGTACATTCTGGTGGACAGGACTGGTGGCGATATTTATGCTGCCATTGGTCACGTTGTTTAAGCCTGTGTTGCCCATCGCGTTGTCACTAACGCTATTATTGACCGCCTACATTTGTATTATGGTCGGTATTGAACAGCTCAAAAACTCTGCTGAGCGCGGTGTTGCTGGTATCGTAGCAGTGACTCTGGCCATGCCTGCAGCGCAATCGACGATTTACGCGATTGTGATTGGTATAGTGCTCTATATTTTGATTGAAAGACCGAGTGCCAGACAGCGCAAAGAGATGAAAGAAGATTCTCTTTCAGCTAATAACGTTGACTCTGTTGATAAAGATTATTAATAAAATGCTTTGATTAAGCGGGTATCAGCGGAGCATTATTTTCCGCTAATACCCGCTTTTTTTATGATATTTAAAAGGCAGGTTGGCGATGTTTGGTATTGAGAACTATCTGGGGTTTATCTTAGCAGCTATTTTACTGAACCTGACCCCAGGCACGGATAGCATGTACATTATCACGCGTAGTGTCTCACAAGGAAGACAAGCTGGTTTTTATTCTGTGTTGGGTATTACTTCTGGTATTTTAGTGCATACTTTGTTTGCAGCGCTAGGATTGTCATTATTATTGGCTCAATCTCCAATCGCATTTACGATAGTCAAATATGTTGGTGCAATCTACTTGTGTTATCTAGGCTTTAAAATGATAACCAGTAAACCTGAAGCTTCAGTAGCAAACGAATTAAACGAAGATAAAACACTCGCAAACTCCAAATCTCTAGATTATGGGCAAATATATAAACAAGGTGTATTAACCAATGTTTTTAATCCAAAAGTGGCCTTATTCTTCTTAGCGTTCTTTCCCCATTTTGTCGACTCTAATTACGCTCATGGCATGTTGTCCTTTTTAATTTTAGGACTTACTTTTGCTGTAACCGGTCTAATATGGTGCACATGTTTGGCACTATTGGCGTCACAGTTTAGTAAAAGCTTGAGAGAAAACCCAACAACCGAATCCATTTTAAATAAAATAAGTGGTGTGGTATTTATTGGCTTGGGGGTTAAGCTTTTGACTGAGAAGGGTTGAGTAAAAGAGTTTAAGTCATTAAATTGGGTGATGCTTTGCTAACTCACCCTACAGACCATGCGTCTTATTTTAAAAATAACAGCCCTAAAAAATTATCAAAAAAAAGCCCAACCATAACGATTGGGCTTTCTCTTATTCTAACTCTAATCAACCATTACGCAGCGTCTTTGCTGTCAGTAGCGAGCTGGCGTAGGACATAGTGCAATACACCGCCATGACGCACGTATTCACGCTCTTTTGGCGTCTGCAGACCGACATTCACTTCAAACACTTCTTCTGAACCATCGGCACGAGTAGCAGTGACTTTGGCGGTTTTGCTCTCGCCATTGTCCAGCCCTGTAATACTAATCACTTCTGAACCATCAAGCTTGTAAGTGTCAGCATTCTCGCCATCTTTAAAGGTCAATGGCAATACGCCCATGCCCACTAAGTTTGAACGGTGAATACGCTCGAACGAGGTCGTCAGTACTGCTTTTACACCAAGTAGAATAGTACCTTTCGCTGCCCAGTCACGGCTAGAGCCAGAACCGTACTCTGCACCGCCAAGTACTACTAGCGGACGCTTATCTTCTTTATACTTCATGGCTGCATCATAGATGGCCATTTCTTTGCCGTCTTGTAGCGTAGCTTTGTCGTCTTTGAAGTAATAAGTATAACCACCCTCTTTACCATCCATCATTGAGTTTTTGATACGGATGTTGGCAAAGGTACCACGAGTCATGACCGCGTCATTACCACGGCGCGAGCCATAGCTGTTAAAGTCAGCTTCCATTACACCGCGCTCTTGCAAGTACTTACCTGCTGGTGAGTCGGCATCGATGTTACCGGCTGGTGAGATATGGTCAGTAGTGATTGAATCACCGAATAAACCTAGGATACGCGCACCTTCGATATCTAGGATACCTTCTGGCTCCATGGTCATATCATCAAAGAACGGTGGGTTCTTAATGTAAGTAGATTCTTCACTCCATGGATACAGCTGGCTATCTGCTGAGCTAATAGCATTCCATGCTGCACTACCGTCAAATACTTCACCGTAGTTTTTGCGGAACATTTCAGCATCGATATTATTGGCAATCAGCTCGTTGATCTCTTCCGAGGTCGGCCAGATATCTTTTAAGAAGACATCATTACCCTCTAGGTCTTGACCTAGTGGATGCGTGGTCAAGTCAATATCGACCGTACCTGCTAGTGCATAAGCAACAACCAGTGGCGGTGAAGCCAAGTAGCTCGCTTTCACATGTGAGTGGATACGACCCTCAAAGTTACGGTTACCTGATAGTACGGCTGCGGCAACCAAATCACTTTCTTCGATAGCCTCTTCAATCGCATCTAACAGTGGACCTGAGTTACCGATACAAGTAGTACAACCATAACCGACCAGATAGAAACCTACTTTCTCAAGTTCATCCATTAGCTGAGACTTTTCAAGATAATCGGTCACAACTTTTGAGCCTGGTGCAAGAGAAGTTTTAACCCATGGTTTAGCGGTCAGCCCTTTAGCCGCTGCTTTTTTAGCGACTAAGCCTGCGCCAATCATAACGGCAGGGTTTGAAGTGTTGGTACAAGAGGTAATGGCCGCAATCACGACAGAACCATCACGTAACTTATACTCTTTATCTTCGATTCTGATAGTACAAGAGGTGCTACCATCCGCGCAGAACGGATTCGGTTTGGCTGCTAACTTTTTAGCCTGCTCTTGCTTACCGCCTTCTTCGTCAAAACGCACCTTGGCTTCGACATCGACTTTACGACCCTTAGTCATCTCTTTTAAGGTCTCGCCAAATTTTTCGTGCATATCAGATAGATTGATACGCTGCTGCGGTAGGTTAGGACCAGCTAGTGCAGGTTGGACAGTACTGAGATCTAACTGCAAGTTACTTGAATAAGTCGCCGCTTTAGTATCGGCATCATGCCACATGCCTTGCGCCTTGGCGTATTTTTCAACCAATTCAATTTGTGCTTCGTCACGACCTGATAGACGTAAATAATCAATCGCCATTTGGTCAATTGGGAAAATACCACAAGTCGCACCATATTCTGGAGACATATTGGCAATAGTTGCTCGGTCAGCAAGTGGCATTTGGTGTAAGCCTTCACCGTAGAATTCAACGAACTTGCCAACTACGCCATGCTTACGCAACATCTCAACCACACGTAATACTAAGTCAGTTGCCGTAACGCCTTCAGTGAGTTTGCCCGTCAGCTCAAAACCAACGACTTGTGGAATCAGCATCGATGATGGTTGACCAAGCATCGCCGCTTCCGCTTCAATACCGCCAACACCCCAACCAAGTACACCAATACCATTAATCATGGTGGTGTGACTGTCAGTACCAAATACCGTATCAGGATAAGCCGTCAGTTCACCGTCGACATCAGCAGCCATCACGACACGCGCTAGATACTCTAAGTTAACCTGATGCACGATACCTGTTGCTGGTGGTACAACGACGAAGTTTTCAAAAGCATTACGTCCCCAATGCAAGAACTCATAACGCTCATTGTTACGCTTAAATTCAATTTTTTCGTTCAAATCAAGCGAGTCTTCGCGACCATACACATCGACTTGCACCGAGTGGTCAACGACCAGTTCACTAGGAATGAACGGATTGATTTGCTCAGCTTTACCGCCAAGCTTGACCACCGCATCACGCATCGCTGCTAAATCGACGACCGATGGTACACCAGTGAAATCCTGCAGCACCACACGCGCTGGCATAAAGGCGATTTCTTTTGAGGCCTCTGCTGCTGCATCCCAGTTGGCAACCGCTTCGATATGGTTTTTGCCGACAGACTGCCCGCCATCTTCGTTACGTAATAGGTTTTCTAGTACTACCTTCATACAAAATGGTAGCTTGCTAATATTTTCATAAGTTTTGGTCAGCTCTGGCAAGCTGTAGTAGGCGTGCTCCTTGCCATCGACCGAAATGGTGTCTTTTACATTAAAGATATCACTCATGGTAGCTTCCTTATCGTTGTTATAGATCCTGAGCATAAACTATTATAAATTTATGCTTATGACTGGTGGCTAGATAGTTTATTTATTGTTTTATCAAAAATTATAATTTTATGAAACAGTCTGAATGAGCTAAAGATATTAAGTATATCTTTAGGGTTAACAATATGTTCCTTTTACCATAACAAATAAACGACGCTTTGTTAACCGCCTAGACGTTATCAAATCGTGGCACAATCGTAACCGCAACAGTAGCTTAGCGGTTTATTGGCAAGGTATACCATCGCATGTCATTTTTTACGGCGGCGACCGCTGCGAAACACGTAGCTATCATCGTAAAAGCCAAGATTGGCATTCTCTGACCAAAAGTGTGGTACGCCCAAAATAGGCAAGGGTGCAAGTTGACGTGGTATAACCTTATCTTGTGATAATAAGTTATCCATATGTTCGGCAACTGCATTATCCAAATATTGCATACGCTCAGATAGTGCCAAGGCGAAGAAATCTTGCGCTACATTTATCACGATACTATGGGCACATAGAGGTTTGCGCGGTTGTATCAGCTGCTCAAGCAAGGCGTGTCCAAAAATATAGACCGCTGCTTGAGAATTGATATTAATTTGTTTAGGGTCATCCCATTTCGAACGCGTACTTACCAAACTCCCCTGCCAGTCAAAATCAATGAGCGCCTCGCCAATACTAGGGTCAGCTGTGACTAGCACTGCGCCATTTTCATCAAATACCGTAATGGTATCGCGGACGCGCCCTCGACTAGCTCTAATACCTTGCTGCTCGATTTCAAGCATATGATAATAATTGAGCAAGGCTTTAGTCTTGGGAAAAGTTAACCAAATACTGCCGTTAAATAAATCATGCAAGTTGTCACGCGTCGGAATATTGCCAGTCGTGGCGATAAAACTCTCGTAAGCCTCGCCCTCCGGTAATGCATTTTGCGAGACAAATTTTATAGTTTGGGCTTCATTGTTATGCGCAGGTTTGGTTTGCGGCAATGGCTGTTGTAAACCATCAGCCTGTTGCTGCAACGCTGTATTTAACACTTTTGCGATAATATCAGGCATATTTTCGATTATATCTGTATTAAAAGATTTAATATCAGAAGGTTTTGCATTAAAGTGCTCAGCATTTAGGTCATTTAAGCCACTTAGCTGAGTGATAGTTTTACTGATGTAGTTCAACCGGTTCAAATGACATAGCCATGGTGCTTGCCAGTTAATTTCTGCAAAGCTGTCATCGAGCCTGCTGTCGCATACAGCTGGGTTATTAGTAGAAGCATCAGAAGAAGCAGTTGGATAAGGTTTGACAGGTAAATCAGTGGCGGTCATGTTCACTATCTCTATTAGACGACTGGCATGTCTATGATATCATGGAGCGCTTTTTTACTGCTAGACGAGCGGCTCGAAATGAACGTTTCGCGCGCTATTTATTGATGAGTTTTTATGGCAAATTTTAACACCCACTTAAATGTTGCATTCATGGTCAGTGGTACGCTCAGTTTGACAGTTTACAAAGCGGGACTGATTGATGACTCAGGGTTTTTGATGTGCGTGGCGCTTGGCACCATTGGTGGGCTGCTACCTGATTTAGATTCTGATAACTCGACACCGATTAAGCTTGGGTTCAATATCACCTCCTTTATCTTTGCCTTTGGACTGGTGATGCATTGGCGCAGTGAGCTGAGTTTGCTGGCATTGATAGCATTATGGCTAGCGGGCTATGGTTTTATGCGTTACGTGGTGTTCACTATTTTTACTAATATGACTGTGCATCGTGGTGTCATCCACTCCGTACCTTATATGGCTATATTGGGGCTTGGAATGACCTATGTCAGCTACGATGTTTTAAACTTACCGTTAACGGTTAGCTGGTTTTACGGCTTGTTTTTATTCGGCGGTGCGATGGTACATTTGGCTTTGGATGAGTTATATAGCGTTAATTTATCAAATATGAAAATGAAGCGCTCATCGGGCACGGCGATGAAATTTTATCAGCATAAAGATAAATGGTGGTATCTGCTACTGTACGTCATCCTTGCGCTCTTGGTATATTTTGCACCACCGTTTGATGCATTTTGGCAGCAGCTACGTGACCCAGCACCTTGGGCACAGCTAAAAGTTGGCATCTTGCCAGAAATGTTGGAAAACTGGCTGAATTAAAATTCATAGAACCGCTAAAAATGTAAATAACAACTTGAGTAAATAATGTCAATTTCCGCACAGACCTGCCCTTGCAAAATTAATCCGTCATCAGATGACATCAGCGCGCCCCTACCTTATAAGGATTGCTGTCAGCCTTATCACGATGGCATATGTAATAAAGAAGCTAATGAAGAAAATGATAATGCAGACGATATAAAAGCGGACACTGCTGAGCGATTAATGCGCACGCGTTATAGTGCCTTTGTATTGGTCAAGCCAGAATATATCGTCAAAACCACGCTATCTATCCGCGCAGCAAAACTTGTTAGATATCAAGGCGATTGAGTCTTGGGCAAAAGAGACAGATTGGGCAGGTTTAGAAATCGTAGCACACACGCCAAAACTCAGTAAACGGCATGCGCAAGTTGAATTTAAGGCTTACTTCCATACAACAGATAGTGCGGCTGATAGTGTAGAAGAAATGATACAAGCGCATCATGAACTGTCTGCCTTTGTAAAGGTAAAAGACAAAGCGAATAATGATGCGCACTGGTACTTTTTAGATCCTACGGTCGCAATGACTGTCAGCCAAAAGCAGCCATGTATTTGTGGTTCAGGTGAGAAGTTTAAACGGTGTTGTGGAATGTATATCTAATCAACATTAAATATTCGCCAGCACTAAACACTCGCCCCAACCGACCGTGCAATCGCAATCCCTTCATCAATCGTCAAAAACTTACGCTGACTTGGGCTGTCTTTATAAATGACGTCACCATCTTGGAATATTAGACATTCATTGACCGCTAACTGTTGCCATTTTTCATTTTCAGTCAGTGGCACAGTCACTAGAATCGTCACTTTATCAGTGTCTGTGGTCACATCACCAAAATTAATCGCCAAATCATCATCTGCCAATTTCGCCTCACCAAACGGTGCTTTACGCGTAAGATAAAACAACAAGCTACCAGCATAAGCCATTTGCCATCGACCGTTTGATATAAGGCAGTTAAACAGACCGTTAGCTGATAAATAACGACATTGGGTGGTCAAAAAGTTAAACAGCGTTTGATCATCAGGACGGGTTTTAAAGCTGCTTTTAAGACGATTGACCAAATAACAAAACGCCATTTCAGAATCGGTTGAACCGACTGGCTGGCAATGTGAGGCATTGCCATTATCTTGCAGACGCTGACAGCGTTTAATAAACTCGCTATTCATCTGTCCGTTATGAGCAAATACCCACTGCTCACCCCAGACTTCACGGACGAATGGATGCGTATTCGCTAGGCAATTCTGTCCTTGGGTAGCTTTACGAATATGAGCTATGACGTTCATGGCTTTGATTGGATAATTATTAACCAAGTCTGCAACTGGCGATAAGTGGCTTGGGCGATTGTCATGGAACAAGCGCAGTCCGGTTGAAGCATTGGCCGCGCCATCACCATTAAAGTTGCCGTTATTAAAACAGTCACTACGCTCAAAGAATGCAATACCAAAGCCATCCTCATGACTGTCTGTCATGCCGCCGCGACGACGAAACCCTGCAAAGCTAAAACCGATATCGGTTGGAGTATTACAGTTCATTCCTAAAAGCTGACACATTTATAAGTTACCGCCGTTATCAGTTTGATTGTCTAAGCTATCTGGATTGTCTTGACTATTTTGAGTGCCTTGAGAGTCTTGATCAACCTGAGTATCTGATATGATACCAAGGTCTGTGTCGCTCATATTGTCTAGCAGCACTTCACCACTAGTATCTGTATCAATATTACTTAAGATATCCTGTGCTTGCGCCAAATCCTCATCTTGCACCCAAAGTACGATACCAGAGTTCATACCCGGGATAGCGCTTAGCGGCTGCAAGGACACGGTAATGCCGTTATTACGTAGCAGGTTGGCGTGCAGCTCACCTTGCATATTGGTATCGTAGCGCGCTAGTTTGTGCCAGTTGTCGACTTGATTGGTCATGAGATCACCTTTGAGGTTTTGGTACATGAATAATTGAACAAAAATGGCTTATGCTAATGCATCTAACTTGTATTCTTTGATTTCAAACTCGCTGTCAGACTTTAGATTTTCACGTGCTTGCTCAGCTTGCTTAATATTGCTAAAAATGCCAGCTATTTGATTGTCTTTACTGGCATTTAAACTAGTATTTAACAGTACAAAAACGATGTTTTGCGCTTTTTCTACATGCGACCAATGATAAGCGGCAAGACGTTTCATTAGGTCAGGATTTTTGACCATGATGTTATCGCCAGTCCGCCCTTCGGTGCGATTGTAGTGAATGACGTTGAGACGTAATAGCCAAAAAATAACAGCCGCTTTTGCCAGCATAACAGGTAAAGCACGTTTTTCATCGTTATTAAGCGGACGTTTTGACTCGTAGCCTTGTAAAAAGGCAGTCATTTTACTACGGTCAAAGTGAACTCGCTCGCCTTGCTCTGCATCGCCCCAAGTGGTACAAAAGTCATTGATAGTAATAGCGATATCCATCACATAGTGCTCGACGCTGACTTCGGTAAAGTCTAACAGACCAGTCAGACGCTCTTCACCCTTCTGTAGATTCCATAGTGTATTGTCCGCAAACATATCTAAATGACATAGTCCTTTTGGCAAGCTGGCAAGCGGTAATGTGCTATATGACTGCCAAATATCGCTCATTAGCTTGGCTTCGTCACCGGGCATAAACTGCATTTCACGATCGCGTACATCGCTCCATGGATATAAAGGTACGCCGTATTCTTGCGCAGGTTGCAGCGCTTGCAGGGTCTCATGCAGCATCGCCAAAGCGCCACCAATCTCATGACACATGGCTTGCGTGGTTTGCTGTGGATGCGCGCCAGCCAGACAAGGCACCAAGGTAATCGCTTTATTATCATACTGAATGACATAGCATTTTTCTTCGCTATCAACCAATGATAACGGCGCAGCGACCGGTAATTTACCATCTAATTGATTTAAAATGACCGCCATTTTTTCGATGTCTTCTGGTGGACGCTCTTCAAATAAAGTAAATACGTAAGAGTGCGCGCCATCTACATCATCAGTTGTCTGAATAAACCAGTTAGAGTTTTTGATACCTTGGGTAATCGGAATGGCACGCACGAAAGATACGCCAAAACTTTGGCAAAAGGCGGCAAACTGATCATTGGTTAACTGGGTATAGACGGACATGACATCTCACTTTTGGCAATGGAATAATAAGTTAAATAGGGCGAATGTGGACGGTAATGACAGTAATTGTACCGCGCATGAGCAAACTATAATGAAAAGCGTAATAATCTTACGAAAACCTGCCTGATATGGCAGTGATTTTGCTAGACTAGCGCTTACAGAATGAATTGATTATAAGGTGAAAGACCCTATGTTAGCAAAGCGTATCATTCCTTGTTTGGACGTTGATAATGGACGCGTGGTCAAAGGCGTGCAGTTTGTCGATATTAAAGACGCAGGCGACCCAGTTGAAGTAGCAAAGCGCTACAACGAACAAGGCGCTGATGAGATTACCTTTTTGGACATTACGGCTACTAACGATGAGCGCGATACTACTTATCATACCGTTGAGCGTATGGCAGAAACGGTATTTGTGCCATTAACCGTCGGTGGCGGCGTGCGTAAAATTACCGATATTCGTAACTTGCTCAATGCTGGCGCGGATAAAGTCGCGATTAATTCGGCAGCAGTGTTTACGCCTGAATTCGTCGGTGAGGCATCGCAGAAGTTTGGCAATCAATGTATCGTCGTGGCGATCGATGCCAAACGCGTCGCTGACATTGAAGTTGATGGCATCATCATGCCGCGTTGGGAAATTTTTACCCATGGTGGTCGCAAGCCAACCGGTATTGATGCGGTTGCTTGGGCGAGCAAAATGGCTGAGCTGGGTGCTGGCGAACTACTAGTCACGTCAATGGACGGTGATGGCACCAAAAAAGGTTATGATTTAGCCTTGATGCAACAGATTACTAGCCGAGTTAATGTACCCGTTATCGCCTCAGGCGGTGTCGGTAATTTACAACATTTAGCAGAAGGTATATTACAAGGCGGCGTAGATGCGGTACTCGCCGCCAGTATTTTTCACTTTGGTGAGTATACGGTTCAAGAAGCCAAAGAATACATGGCAGCACAAGGTATACAGATGCGCCTGTAATACGTTTGTAAAATGCAAATGCATCTGCAAAAAATGTTATCATAGTGCTAACCACTTATTTTCGTTCATTTAACTACTAGTTCATTTAATAATTAACTAGATAGTCGAACATATAGTCGACCAAGCTATTTGAACCAATAATTATATTTAGCTACTAACTTACTCCTATATTTTAATTAAACTTTATTAAGCAAAGGATTTTTTATGTCGAATTTACAACAGCAACGCAATGACGTGACCCATATCGATGGCAACCTACACCAAAATGAAGATGCCCGCATTGGTATCGTCGTTGGTCGTTTTAATGGATTCGTCGTGGAGTCATTAGTTGATGGTGCAATTGATGCCCTACTCCGTCATGGCGTATTGGGTAGCAATATTACCGTTATCCGTGTACCTGGTGCATTTGAATTACCATTGGTTGCCCAGCGCGCTGCTGAGTCAGATCGCTTTGACGCTATCATTGCTTTAGGCGCGATTATTCGTGGTAGCACGCCGCATTTTGACTTTGTGGCTAGCGAGTCTGCAAAAGGCTTAAGCAGTGTTGCTATTGATTATAATATTCCAGTTGCCAATGGGGTATTGACGACCGATAGCATTGAGCAAGCTATTGAACGCTCTGGCACGAAAGCTGGTAATAAAGGCTCTGAAGCGGCGATGGTTGTGCTAGAGATGATTGCGGTTCTATCACAGTTAGATATTGACGATGATAGTGATGACGCTTAAGCTTTATTAACTCAGACTTTATTAAAAAGTGACCGTTTTTAAAGATATGATTAAATGATTAGCGTTGTTTAATCCCATTGTTTGATTGGTGCTGTTACTTAATGATAGCAGCACCTAAATAGTATTAGCCTGCTAAAAATTGGCTATTTTTTGAATTTTCGCCGTATTTCTATACTATTTTCAAAAAATAAAGTAGCAAATTTAATAATGCTCATTTATTTTTTGGATAGGTATCATCTCAAAAATTTAGGTACAGACCCCCTATGACTGACCAACTCAAGCGCGCTATTAGCGCTGCGAAAACCGCACAAACCGATGCTGAAAAGGCTGAAGCTACCAGTATAGCGAGCAGCAGTGCGGGTGATCAAAACTTCGATATGAGTGAGTCTTCTTATAAGACCAGTCACACCGCTGTCCGTAAGGCACGGCGCTTTGCTATGCAAGGTCTATACGAATGGCTCGTTACAGATCGTCGCTTCGATATAGATGGTAAGCTTGGCTGGAAGGCCAATGCGCCGCATGATATCGCTGCACGTACGCGCGCAACCAATGCTATGCATACGGTACATATTGGCTATTATCATGAAATGATGCGTGATATCCCAGAACAGATTGAAGCGCTAGATGCGCTTATTAGTCAGCATCTCGATCGTGAAATCGATAAGCTCGATACCGTTGAGCATGCCATCTTACTTATCGGTGCTTATGAGCTACAGAATCGCCTAGAGATTCCTTATAAAGTAGTGCTTGATGAAGCAATGAAGCTAAATAATCACTTTGGTGCGACTGATGCCCATAAATTAATTAACGCCGTACTAGATAAAATGGCAGTTGAGCTACGCGACGTTGAAGTGCAAGCAGATATCAAAGCCAATCTACGCACCTCACAAAAAACGGCTGCTAAACCTGCAGTAAAAACTGATACGAATACAGATAATAATGCCGATACACATGGCATTGAAGAAAAACCAACTGTTTCAAATAAGCCACGTATCAGTGCTAACAATGCCACTATCAAACGCACTAGCGTTAGTAAAGCCAGTGCAAACATTAGTGACTTTAAGGCGAGTAAAAAAGACGATGCTGAAAACACGGTTGAAAAAGAGAGCATTAAACCAGCTGTGACTGATAACGTGAATGACGCTGCTGCTAGTACCGAAAGTGTCGTCAATGAAAAACCTGTAGAAGAAGACGTAGTTGCTAATTATGACAGCAACGAAAGCAACGAAAGCAACGAAAGCAACGAAAGCAACGAAAGCAACGAAAGCAACGAAAGCAACGAAAGCAACGAAAGCAACGACAATACTGCAGCAGATATTGGTCTAAGCGATTCTAATATGGTTAGTGTTGATGCAAAAGATACTGTACTAGATAGCACTGAACTAGACGATGCTGATGCAAAAAGCCAAGACTAACCATGAATGAATTTGAGCTGATTGAGCGTATATTCTCACAAATGCAAGCAGCACATCCTTTGCCTTATGATGTCGAAAAGGGCATTGGCGATGATGCTGCAGTAATGTCATTGCCGTCAGAAGCGCGCTTAGTTAGCTGCATCGATACCTTAGTTCAAGGTCGACATTTTAGTGCCGATTGGGATCAAGTTAACGAGCTGGCATTTGCCATTGGTTATAAAGCAGTGGCAGTCAATGTCTCAGATATCGCTGCTATGGGCGCGACACCGCATAGCATTCTACTAGCATTGGCATTACCAGAACGATTAGCCAATCAGCAATGGCTTACTGAATTTGCCAAAGGCTTATTTCATGCTTGTCAATTATTCGGTGTCACCCTTATTGGTGGTGATACCACGCGCAGCGATAATTTAATACTTAGTGTCAGCGCGCAAGGACTACTAGCCGCAGACACGCCAGCAGTCTACCGCTCAGGCGCGCAAGTTGGCGATAAAGTCTATGTATCAGGGTCACTTGGCGATGCCGCCTATGCCTTAAAGTATCCTGACAACGCTCAAGGCGTGGAGCTGGCGCATCGTCTGCACATGCCGACCCCGCGTATTGCATTAGGTGCAGCATTAGCCAAAATTGGCGCCACCGCGATGATAGATATCTCTGATGGTCTTTATCAAGATCTTGGACATATTTGTCAGCAGAGCAGCGTTAGTATGCGGATTAATCTAGAGCAGCTACCTACTAGCAAACCGTTAGCAAGCGTTGATTTATCTGAGCGCTTATTATGTCAGCTGGCTGGTGGTGATGATTACGAATTGGCCTTTACCCTACCTGCTCATATTGAGCCCCCTGTTAATAATAGCGGCAACACTCCAGTCACCTGTATTGGCGAGGTTATAGCAATGGTAGATAAGATAGACGCTGGCACAGATGCATCAACCAATCTATCTCCAAAAAAGTCACGTCCAGAAATTTTCTATCAAAACCAGCCAGTAACACCGACTCATCCCGCACCATTCTCTACATGGCCCAATCTTACTGGTTACCAACATTTTGCAGGTTAATCCATGACCGATCATGACCTATCTAAGCCTGATATCAGCAAAGCCAATGACTGCCCACCTCTACCAGCAAATGCTAGCATGCTTGATCGTGTGGTTTATTGGCTTGGTATTGGTTTAGGTAGTGGTCTGCCCCGCCGTGCCCCTGGTACTTGGGGAACGGTTGGTGGATTAATCGTCGCCATACCGCTATTAAGCTTAGGGTTTGTCCCATTTTTGATTATTACCATTTTATCCTGCATTATAGGTATTTGGATATGCGGTCGCACATCTGAGCTGATGCAAGGTCATGATGATCCGCATATTGTTTGGGATGAATGGGCAGGTATTTGGATTACCTTATTACCTTTCTCTTATATGGGTCTCACGGCAGCAAACTTTTGGCAAGATATATCGCAAAGTTTATCTATCATCGCCCTTATCGTCGCATTTGTGCTTTTCCGTTTTTTTGATATTATTAAACCTCCACCGATTGGTTGGGCAGATAAGAAGGTCGCAGGCGGTCTTGGTATTATGCTTGATGACATCATCGCTGGTATTATGGCCGCTGTCGTATGGATATTTGTTATGCTCGGCATGTTAGCGTAGATAGTTGCTGTTTAGAATAATAATGTTACAGACTACCTCATCATACTAAACTCAACGATAACAAAGCTCCATAATATTCACTTAAATGAATATGTAATTTCCCGACATTTGCGTTATAATATCCTTATATTTTGTTACACCTACTATAGAGTAATTATGACAAATTCCCTTTCTGTAATTATCCTTGCTGCCGGAAAAGGCACGCGCATGCAGTCTGCAAAGCCAAAAGTCTTACAGACATTGGCAGGCAAACCTTTACTTGGTCATGTTCTAGATACTTGCGATGAATTAACCGTAGCCAAGACTATCGTCGTATATGGCTTTGGTGGCGATCAAGTACAAACTGCGATGGATGATAAGTATGCGCACCTACCAATTACGTGGGTCGCACAGACTGAACAGTTAGGAACTGGCCATGCCGTTAAAGTTGCTTTAGAGCAACTACCAAAAGACGGTCAAAGCCTTATTTTATATGGTGATGTACCATTAGTAAGCTGCCAGACCTTGGCGACATTACAAGCGGCCAATACTGCCGGTATGTCTATGCTGACATTAACCGTAGATAACCCATTTGGGCTTGGTCGTATCAAGCGTGATGCATCAGGAAACATCGAAGCTATTGTCGAGCAAAAAGATGCTAGTACAGATGAACAGAGCATTCAAGAAATCAATAGTGGAATTTACTGCGTTGATAACGCATTGTTGCATAAATATTTGCCTGAACTGTCAAACGACAATGCACAACAAGAATATTATCTGACTGATATTGTCAAAATGGCAGTCGCTGATGGCGTTACGATTGCTGCCATTGAGCCTGAGCATACGTTTGAGATTGAAGGCGTCAATAACCGTCAACAGCTTGCCAGCTTAGAGCGCACATGGCAGAACAAGCTAGTAGCTGACTTGCAAGAAGCTGGTGTACAGTTTGCCGACCCTACTCGTGTCGACATCCGTGGCACATTGACAGCAGGTCAGGACGTATTCGTCGATGTTGGTGTGGTATTCGAGGGTGATTGTACATTAGGTGACAATGTCTATATCGAAGCCGGCTGTATCATCAAAAACGCGCAAATTGGTAATGCTTGCCATCTTAAACCTTATTGCGTCATTGATCGTGCTGAAGTCGGTGCTGGCGTTGACATTGGGCCTTTTGCAAACTTGCGTCCTGAAACAGTATTGTCCGATAACAGTAAAGTGGGTAATTTCGTAGAAATCAAAAAATCAACGATTGGTCATGGCAGTAAAATTAATCATCTCAGCTATGTTGGTGATGCAACCGTAGGCGCTGACGTTAATGTCGGTGCTGGTGTTATTACTTGTAATTACGATGGCGTCAATAAATCGCAAACCATCATTAAAGATAATGCTTTTATAGGCTCGAATGCTAGTTTAGTGGCACCAGTAACGATCGGTGATACCGCTACTATTGCTGCTGGTTCTGTGATTACCAATGATGTTGATAGTAATGCTCTAGGCTTAGGCCGTGCTCGTCAGGTTCAAAAGGCTGACTTCCAACGTCCGACTAAAAAGTCAAAATAGTTAAGCTACTGACAGCGATGTTTGGGCAAACTTAGGCAGCGCGGCAATTTTTGTGGTGCTGCTTACTAATTTTAGGGCGTATTGATAAACCAACATCTAAATCAATATTGTCACCCTTATTACTTATTAATTTAATTTAATTTAATTTACCTA
Source organism: Psychrobacter sp. ASPA161_9 (assembly GCF_051970275.1). Taxonomy (NCBI): domain Bacteria; kingdom Pseudomonadati; phylum Pseudomonadota; class Gammaproteobacteria; order Moraxellales; family Moraxellaceae; genus Psychrobacter; species Psychrobacter sp. ASPA161_9. The sequence continues at coordinate 139,036 of NZ_JBEFNI010000008.1, forward strand.
ATATCATCATACATCTAAATTAAGGAATAGCTATGTGCGGAATTGTAGGCGCAGTTGCTGAGCGTAATATCGCTAATATTTTACTCGAAGGTCTCAAACGTCTAGAATATAGAGGTTATGATTCCGCTGGTCTGACTGTCATTCGTAACGGTGAATTACATCGCGAACGTCAAGTCGGCAAAGTATTGGCATTAGTCAATGCGGTCGCTGATGATCCAGCAAATTTTGACGGTCATATCGGTATTGCACATACGCGCTGGGCGACTCATGGTGAGCCTGCTCAACGTAATGCTCACCCGCATGTCTCAGGTAAAATCGCGGTAGTCCACAACGGTATCGTCGAAAACTATGCTGAGCTAAAAGAAGACTTGATCGCCAAAGGCTATGTGTTTACTTCTCAAACAGATACTGAAGTAGTCGCCCATCTAGTTAATGATATCTATCAAGAGACGTCTGACTTACTAGAAGCCGTTCGCGCTGTTATTCCACTATTACATGGCGCATTCGCTCTTGGTATTGTTCATGTCGATAGCCCAGAAGAGCTGATTGCAGTACGTTTGGGTTCTCCATTAGTGATTGGCGTGGGTATCGGTGAGAACTTTATTGCTTCGGATCAGTTAGCGTTATTGCCAGTCACCAACCGCTTTATGTATCTAGAAGAAGGCGATATTGCTAACATTACTCGTGATCGTATTCGTGTTTATGCGGACGGCGTAGAAGTCAGTCGCAAAATTCATGAGATAGATGCCAAGCAGCATAATGCAGATAAAGGCGAATTTAAGCATTATATGCTTAAAGAAATCTATGAGCAGCCAGACGCAGTTGCCCGTACGGTTGAGATGGCGGTAGATAACGGTGAAACAACTAAGCTACGTGATGACTTTTTACAGCGTCATGAAACAAAGCTCGCTGGTATTCAACACATCCAAGTACTCGCTTGTGGTACCAGCTATCACGCGGGTATGGTTGCAAAATATTGGTTTGAGAATTTAACACGTCTGCCATGCTCGGTCGAAATTGCTAGTGAGTTCCGCTATCGTAATCCTGTCGTCGTTGATAACTCGCTAGTTGTTTGTATCTCACAATCTGGCGAAACCGCTGATACCTTATCGGCGCTACGCGAGATCCAAAAGCATAGTCCAACAGGTTTAGTGAGCTTAGCACTATGTAACGTGCCAACGTCATCGCTAGTACGTGAAACTGATATTTTCTTGCCGACGCTTGCAGGGCCTGAAATTGGTGTTGCTTCTACCAAAGCCTTCACTACCCAGCTCGTAGCACTAGTACTACTATTATTGAAGATTGGGGTCGTACAAAATCGTATCGATAATGAGCGTTTATCATCGCTGCTAGAAAACTTGCATAAGCTACCTGGTCAGCTTCATGCCAGCTTAAAGCTTGATGCGCCTATTAAAATAATGAGTGAAAGCTTTGAAGAGAAAAAGAGCTGTTTGTTCTTGGGTCGTGGTTTGCAGTTCCCAATTGCCTTGGAAGGGGCGCTTAAGCTGAAAGAAATCTCTTATATCCATGCAGAAGGTTACGCAGCAGGCGAGCTTAAGCACGGTCCATTGGCATTGGTAGATAAAGACATGCCAATCGTCGTACTTGCACCGAAAGACAGTATGTTTGATAAGCTCAAAGCCAATATGCAAGAGGTACATGCGCGCCATGGTGAACTGTTTGTATTCGCCAGTGAAGCCAGCCAAATGGTTGCAGAAGATCGCTTGCACGTGGTCTATGTACCGGATGTCTGCGAAATACTAGCACCGATCGTTTATAGTGTCCCTGTACAGCTGTTGTCGTATCATGTAGCTGTTATGCGTGGCACCGACGTCGATCAGCCACGTAACTTGGCAAAATCGGTTACTGTTGAGTAGGTTTATCGTTCACTAAAAAGCATATGTACGCGAGTAATAAAGTATCATACTAAGTAATAAAGATTCATACTGAATCCTCCGCCATCTTATATAAATTAGATGGCGGAGGATTTTTTTGTGAATAACAAGAGTAGAAAGAACCCGATGTAACTTGAAGATTATTTTTGCTATTCTCCCACTATCCGCTGTGCTGATAGCTGGCTGTGCCACAAACTCCGTTTCGACTATACCCTCTGAACAAAGAGCTGTGCTCATTTCTGAATTCCAATCATCACTGCTTTCTGGCAAGCAAGCTAGATGAGAAATAACTGAATGGATTTAGCCTAAAAAACTGAATTCGGGGGCAAATAAATTTATCTGATGTAAATACTTACATGTTCCGTTGTCTGTTATAGTATTCAGTAAAACTTGGCTTATCACTATGATCCTAAATCCTGATAACGATGGCGCCTTTACCATTTCCTTTCTGCTTTTACCTGAATATGCAATGGTAGCCCTGATGTCTGCCATTGAGCCAATGCGAGTAGCCAACCGCCTTGCCGGCCGCGAGATTTTTCGCTGGCAACTGCTTTCCGAGGACGGCCCACCGGTGGCAGCGAGCAACCTACTGGCATTGCAACAAACGGTTGCTATCCGGGATGCCGCAACCCCCCTTAATCTTTTTGTCTGCTCCAGCTTTAATCCGAAAGATTATATCCGGGACGACACCGTGGCCTGGCTCAGAAAACTCCACCGCGTGGGTTCTTTAATCGGTGCCATAGACACCGGCTGCTACCTTCTGGCTGCAGCCGGGCTTCTGAAAAAGCACAGAATAGCCCTGCACTGGGAAGCAGCACCTTCCTTTCAGGAAGATCATCCCGAACTGGAACTCACCAACGAGCTGTTTGAAGTGGAGCACAATCTGATCACCTGTGCCGGCGGAACCTCTGCCATCGATATGATGCTTTATATCATTCAGACAGAGCTCGGCCATGCTCTCGCAATCAAGGTTTGTGAACAGTTTATAAAAAGTGGTATCCGTCAGAAATCGGACAAGCAACGCATCGACTTATCCGCACGGCTCAAAATATACCATCCACGCCTTCTGCGCGTGTTGGAGAAGATGGAAGCAAATCTGGAGTCGCCCTTGTCCACCAAAGAGCTGGCAAAATACGCCCACATTTCCGTTCGGCAGATGGAACGCCTGTTTCGCAGTTTTCTGAACGATTCACCTTCTGGCTATTACATGAAGTTGCGGCTAGAACGATCTCGACAGTTGCTGAAAGAGTCCAGCTTGAGCATTTCTGAAATCAGAATCATCTGCGGATTCAATTCAGCTCCCCATTTCACCCGAAGCTACCGCAAACAGTTCGCTCGCAGCCCGAGTGAAGACCGTTGACATGCATCAAAAAATCTTGAATATATCGCTTTGATTCTGTCTCATACTTTGGGTTGTACGACGGTCACTCCTTTGAGTCTAGGGCGATCCGCTTCCATCTCCAGCAGTGGCGAAACCACGTTCATGCTCGCGGCTGAGCGCCAGACCAGCGCCTGATATTCTTTTGTATTGAGGCCTTTCCAATGCAAGTCCTGTTCGCTAACCTCACGAATTACTTTGGCAGGCGAACCTACCAACAACTGGCGGGGTGCCCCTTTAAAGCCGGCCTTAACAAAACTGCCGGCGGCAACTATGCTGTCCTCACCAATAATGGCACCGTCCATCACTACCGCATTCATACCCACTAGCGCATTACGCTTTACTATGCAGCCATGAAGAATTGCGCCGTGCCCAATATGGCCGTTAGCCTCAACAACGGTGTCGGTGTCGCAATATCCATGCATCACACAACTGTCCTGAAGATTGGAACCATCCTCTAAGATTAAGCGGCCATAGTCTCCACGCAGAGATGCTAGCGGGGCAATGTAAACATTAGGGCCAACAATCACATCACCGATTAGCACTGCTGTGGGGTGAACATAAGCACTGGGATGCACCACCGGAATCAAACCTTCAAACTCATAACAGGGCATAGAATTCATCCTTTGATTAGCGTTGCGGAGACGCGCCTGTCAAGTGTTCACCACCATCCAGGGCGAGACATGTGCCGGTGATAAAACTAGCAGCAGGTGATGCCAAATAAGCTACTGATTGAGCAACTTCTTCGGGTAAGCCCATGCGCTTTATCAGTAGCTTATTGATGCCATCCTGCAGCGCAACTGGGTCATACTGATCCAATGCTTCAGTCTTAATAGTGCCCGGTGCCACGGCATTCACTCGAATACCAAGATTTGACCACTCCCAAGCTAAAGTTCGGGTTAAGTTGACGACACCTTCTCTGGCAGCACCCGCGTGCGCCATACCGGGCAGCCCGTTGGCCTGGCACAAAACAATATTAATGATACATCCGGGTAGCTTACGGTTCATACAGTGCCGGGCAAAAGCCTGACACATAAGAAAAGTGCCGGTGAGGTTAAGGTCAACAACCGACCGAAAGCCATTGGCAGAGAGCTCTAGGGCAGGCGCAGCAAATTGTCCACCAGCGTTATTAACCAATACATCAATACCAATTCCCTGTAGCTCCAGCTGTTCTATTAGACCTGCCACAGAGTCGCTATCGCGGATATTGACTGCCAGTTCGATCGCATCGACACCAGCCTCACGCAGGCTCTGTCCCGCTTCAATCAATCGCTCCTGGTCTCGAGCCGCAATCACCACCCGAGCCCCCAAAGTGCCGAAATTACGAGCTATTGCCAAGCCAATGCCGCTCCCGCCACCGGTTATCAAAACCGTTTTACCGGCAAACAAATCAGTTCTAAATATATTTTCCATAACCTATCTCCTTTTAACACCCTTTCCAGATTGGGGGGCGGCCTTCCGCAAAAGCATTGCTGCCTTCTTCGGCATCCTGTGATTGAAGCATGCGTTTGTAAGCCGGCAGCGATCCACTACGCTGAAGTTCAAACGCTTGCTGCACGGAAATTGATTCTCCGGCGGAGACTAGTTCCATGATTGCCTGTTGAGCTAAGGGAGCACTTGCAGCGACTCGTCCGGCCAGCGCCAGTGCCGTCGCTATCAATTCGTCCGGGGCAACAACAGCGTTCACTAATCCCCACCGCAGAGCCTCCTCTGCACTCAGGCGACTACCCGTTAGTAGCATCTCCATAGCAACTGCTCGAGGCAACCGCTTGGGCAGACGAAACACGCCACCTGAATCGGGAACAATACCAATCTGAGCTTCGGGTAGGAAGAACTGAGCATGGTCAGCTGCCACGATTAAATCGCAGGCCAAAACCAGTTCAAAACCACCACCAACTGCCATGCCGTTAACGGCGGCAATAACAGGCTTGGTCAGACTGAAAAGTTCGGTCAGCCCGGCAAAACCACCAGGGCCGTGGTGAGCATCTACCGCTTCCCCCGCGGCGGCGCCTTTAAGATCCCAGCCCGCTGAAAAGAAGCGTTGGCCGGCTCCAGTAATAATCGCAACCTGAAGAGAAGGGTTCTGCTCAAATTCAGCCAAGGCCTCGTAAAGCTCAAAACTTGTGGCGCAGTCTATCGCATTAGCTTTGGGGCGATTCAAGGTGATTAATAACGCTGAGCCCCTGTGTTCGGTATGTACAGACACTGACATGTTGTTCAATCCCTCTGTTGTTTTTGTATTGGTTGTTCCATTGCCACCACCTTAGCGCAAAGCCCGATATACCCATTGCACAAAATCGTCATAAAAATGCACCAAAACGACAGAACAGATTTTACGCCACAAAACGACACCGTTCATTGTCGTATTTCACGATAAATACGTCGTTTTTGGTCAACCACACCCTTGCACTCCTGCGTAGAGTAAATAATAGTTTAGGCCCGTAAACAAACGGCACATCATCATCAACACTAACATTCCCTGGAGACTTTACAATGGATTTTAATCTTTCCAAAGAGCATCTTGAACTGCAGGCAAAAGCCAAAGAATTTACCGAAACCGTTCTCTTCCCCCATGAAATGGAGTGTGAAGAAAATGACGGCATCAGCCGTGAAACTCACCAAAAGATTATCGATGCCACATTGGCGTGGGGCTTTAACGCACCAAACCATAGCAAGGAAGATGGCGGCCAAGGCTTTAGTATCTTTGAACAGACCATTCTCAACGAGCAACTAGGCAAAGCCACTGGCGCCATCTGGGACGCGCTTTGGTATCCCTCTTATCCCATGCGCTTCGCTACTCAGGCGCAAAAAGAAGAATATTTAATCCCGACTTGTCAGGGCAAACGTCGCGACGCCTATGCCATTACTGAAGCCGATGCAGGCTCTGACCCGACTCAGTGCATGACACGTGCAGACAAGGTCGAGGGTGGCTGGAAAATCAACGGTGAGAAGTGGTTCGTAACCATCGGAGACATTGCCGATTATATTCTGGTACACGCTCACGTAGATGGTGATTCAACCAAACCCACCGTATTTTTTGTTGAAAAGAACTTGCCTGGTGTAGAGCTCAAACGTACACCGCTTTATACCCACCATTTTGCGTTCAAGCACCCTGAGTACATCTTCAACGACGTGATTGTTGGAGAAGACAAAATTCTGGGCGAAATCGGCCAAGGCTACGATATGACCAAGGATTGGTTTGTTGAAGCGCGCCTAGGAATAGCAGCCCGTTGCGTTGGTGGCGCCATTCGAGCCGCTGAAGAAGCAAACAAGTTTGCCGCCGAACGCATCCAATTCGGCCAGCCAATTAATAACTTTCAAGCGATCGAATTCATGCTGGCTGATATGGGCGTCGAAATCATGGCCGCCAAGTCTATGCTCTACCGACTGAGCTGGGAAATCGACCAGACCAGCGACCGCAAGCTTAATCACGCCAGAGCGGCAGCATTGAAGCTGTATTGTTCCGAAATGGTGGGCCGAGTTTGCGACAAGGCTGTACAAATTCTGGGTGGTCGCGGTTATATGCGTGAACAAGCAGTTGAGCGTTTGTGGCGTGACACCCGAGTCGACCGAATCTGGGAAGGCACTTCAGAAATCCAACGTGTCATTATCAGCGGCCAAATTAAGAAGCGTGGCCTCGATATTTACACTGGTTGGTAAGTCCCCTAGGGCTCGCACGAGCGCGCCCTAACTCTTTTTTTGGGCTTATAAGGTTTCTAATCATGACAAAACATGAAAATCTTCAACGACTGCTTTCACCGCGCAGTATTGTATTTATTGGCGGTTCCAACTTGGCACTTCCTATCCAAAACACTCGAGACATCGGCTTTGATGGCGAAATATGGGTGGTTAATCCCAAGTACGATGAAATCGCTGATATACCCTGTTTCGCCAGCATTGATGATTTACCTGGCACTCCTGACGCGGCGTTCGTATCCATCAATGCTAAGCTGACGGTTCAAGCCGTCGCCGACCTGAATAAAAGTGGGTGCGGCGGCGTGGTTTGTTACGCCGCTGGCTTTGCTGAGGTAGGCAACAATGGCGATGAACTGCAAGACTCACTGATAGAAGCGGCCGGAGATATGGCATTAGTAGGCCCCAATTGCTATGGCTTGCTAAATTTTACCAACGGCGTCGCGTTATGGCCGGACCGCCTTTGTGGTGAGCGTACCGATAAAGGCGTCGCTATCATCAGCCAAAGTGGTAACGTAGCGCTGAATCTGACCATGCACGGCCGCTCACTTTCAATCACCCATGTAATCAGCGTTGGCAATCAGGCAGTATTAGGCGCAGGCGACTATATCGAGCCACTGCTCGAAGACGATCGTGTAACCGCCATCGGTTTTTATATCGAGGGGTTAAAAGATATTGAAACGTTCAGCCGTGCGGCCTTGAAGGCTTTAGAGAAAGGCGTTCCTCTGGTAGTGCTCAAGGCAGGCACTTCGGAGATCGGCACCCAGCTGACCATGAGTCATACCAGCTCCTTAGCGGGCTCTGATGATATGTATCAGGCAATGTTTGATAGGCTGGGCATCCTTCGTGTGCACTCTTTGTCTGAGCTGCTTGAAACCCTGAAGATTGCCTCTCTGTGCGAACTTCCCAAAGGGGATCGTATCGGCGTGCTGACCTGCTCCGGCGGTGATAGCGCCATGCTAGCCGATAGTCTGGATCATTATAAGCTTCAGCTACCAAGCTTATCCAAGGTACAGGAACAAAAACTAGGTGAATGGTTGCCCGATTTTGCCAGTCTTTCCAACCCCTTAGACTACAACACCTCGATTTGGGGCAACCTTGAAGCCTGTACCGAGGTATTTGGCATTATGATGGAGGGCGACTGTGACGCTACCGTATTAGCGTTAGACTTCCCCAAACAGGGCATTGGTGACGATCACGAATGGCAAGTGGCGGTTGATTCTTTAATTGCCGCTCACGCCAACCACCCCAAGACCTGCGCCGTGATCTCTAACCTCAGCGAACTAATGCCGGAGAACGCCCGCCAGCGGTTAGCGAAAGCTGGTATTGCACCATTGCAAAGCCTGAAAGACGGTGTTGCAGCGTTGGCACGGCTTGTGCGTTATGGCGAGCGCCGCCGTCAAGTGGCCGCAATGGATGACCCTGAGCAATTACTTCTGCGCGGGCCTTTATTGGTGGAAGGCGAGAGCAAGATGCTAGATGAGTGGGCCTCTAAGCAACTGGTTGGCCGCTATGGCCTGCAACTACCCGGCGGTCGCTGTGTAAACAAAGCAGATGTGGTAGAAGCAGCGGACGAAGTTGGCTACCCTGTGGTGATGAAAGGGGTCAGCGACAGGCTGGCTCACAAGACCGAGGCTGGGGCCGTCATGCTCAATCTTAAAGATGGCAGCGCCGTGGCCAGCGCTGTTGAGGTAATGGCGGGCCGCCTAGCCGAACAGGGGCTCGCCGATGCCCGCTTTCTGATCGAACCTATGATTTCAGACTTTGTTGGCGAGCTGATCATTGGCCTCAAACGAGATGAACAGTTCGGACTGGCACTGATTGTTGGTACGGGCGGCATTCTGGTCAACCTGCTCAACGACAGTGCAATTATGCTGCTGCCAATTACCCGCGAAGCCGCTAGTACGGCTGTTCTATCACTCAAAGGCAGCGCGTTGCTGCGGGGTTTTCGAGGCCACCCGGAAGGCGACTTGGAAGCCGTAGTAGATGCCATTATGGCCGTAGCTGATTTTGCTATGGATCACTGGAACAGTGTTACCGAACTGGATATCAACCCCTTGATGGTCAGGCCTAAAGGTAAAGGTGCAGTCGCTGCCGATGCCTTGGTTCGATTACAACAGTAGCTTCTTTCTACCGGTTCACACACACTTTTATTGAAACGATTTTTTAAACATTAGAAAAATATAAGGCACCAATAATTGACAGTGCTAGTAATAATTACCTCAAGCAATAACAAATAAAACTTGAGGTACCCCTCCCTAAAGGACTACGTGCGAGGTAAAGGTAATGAATACCGTTCAAAAAAACAATAAATTAACGATCGACCCGGGAATTTTCTGGTCTTCGATAATTGCTATTTTAGCTGCAAGCATTCCTCTTGCTTTATATCCGGAGGCGGGAAAAGCCGCTGTTGATGGACTTTTAAGTTCGTTCACCGGCACCTTCGGTTGGCTTTACTTGCTAACCGGAATCGGCAGTTTCTTTTTTATGGTCTGGCTTGCATACGGCCCTCTGGGGCGGATCAAAATGGGCGCACCCGACGAGCAGCCGGAGTTCAGGACCGTTCCTTGGATTGCCATGCTGTTCTGTGCAGGAATCGGCATCTCAATCTGCAACTGGGCCTTTGTAGAACCGCTCTACCTCTTCTCAGGCCCGCCTTTGGGTATCGAAGGCGGCACCACTGAGGCAGCCGAATGGGCAGCCATGTATCCGATGTTCCATTGGGGCGTAGTGCCTTGGGCGCTGTATCTGATGCCTGCCCTGCCTATGGCGTATGTTCTGTACGTACGCAAGGTCAATGTATTGCGCCTCAGCGAAGCCTGCCGCGGTATACTCGGAAAAGCGGTGGACGGCCCTATCGGTAAGCTGATCGACGTCATTGTGATCTTTTCGATAGTCGGTGGTGTGGGAACCTCTCTGGGACTTTCCGTGCCTTTGGTGTCCGCCCTCTTTCAGGAGATGTTCGGACTGGCAGATTCGTTTGGATTGCAGATGGGGATCCTGACCGCCTGGACCGCGATGATAGCCTGGAGTGTTTATAACGGTCTGAACAAGGGAATTCAGACGCTATCAAATATCAATGCGGCGCTAGGTTTTCTGCTGCTGTTTTTTGTCTTGATTGTGGGGCCAACGATCTTTCTGTTGAACCTTTGGACTAACAGTGTAGGATTGTTCTTAGATAATTTTTTCCGCATTAACTTCTGGACTGATCCAGTGGCAAAGGGTGGCTTCCCCGAGAGCTGGACCATCTTCTACTGGGCTTGGTGGATCGCTTACGCGCCTATGATGGGGTTGTTTGTAGCACGTATCTCGCGCGGTCGTACCATTAAGAACATAATCGTTAATGGCGTAGTCTGGGGTACCCTCGGCTGCTGGGCCTTCTTTGCAATCTGGGGCGGTTATGCTATTGACCTGCAGCTTAGTGGAGCAGTCGATCTGCAGACGATTCTGAGCAGCGATGGCATACCGGCAACAGTCGTAGCGATCTTGAAAACCTTGCCAGTAGCATGGTTGGTAATCCCGTTATTCACACTGCTATGCTTTGTATTTCTGGCCACAACTGTAGATTCTTCCGCCTACATGCTGGCATCGATCTGCACCAAGGAACTCACCGGTTATGAAGAGCCCGCCAGATGGAATCGTATCTTGTGGACCCTTATGCTTGCCTTGGTTGGTGTAGGGCTCCTATCCGTTGGCGGCCTCAAAGCGGTTCAGACCTCCACTATCCTGGTAGCGCTACCGATGATACCAGTACTCATTATCATGTCTGCATCCTTGGTTCGCTGGGCCTACCGTGACTTTGGGGCCGAACTCTCTCCATACGCCATCGCCCGCTGCCAGGTTCAGGGAAAGACTGTAGTAGTACAACAGTACGACGATGGCAAGAAAGTGACGCTCGACGACGGCAAAGAATAGGTGTTCAATTCTAATTCGGATGACTTCGCCAACGCCGAGCTAGAACTGAAGCCTTAAACTCAATGCAACAAGACTGACAGTTCAGCCCGCTTTTTAAATTCTTCCCGAGTTCAGAGGGCCCTAAGCGGATCATTCTTCACAAGTACGCTCTCGGTAATATTGGAATTGGAGATAGCTCGATTAATCTAAAAAATAGATCCTGCATCTTGATACCCAACGTATCAAATATAGCGCCGCATTTAAAATAGAAGCCGTCAATAATATTGGAACATCAGTATGATAGCTAATTACTAAATATTAAGCTCAATAAGTAAGATTAACTAAACTAGAATGATAGTTAATTATTATTAGCCATTTACAGCTTCTATATTTATCAAGGATTTAGAACATTTCTAGTATGATAGATAATTACCTATCATACTGAATCCTCCGCCACCTTACATAAACTAGATGGCGGAGGATTTTTTTTGAATAAAAAAAATGGAAAATCTCAATAATTTGGGGATACTTCAATATAACCATTATATTAAGCTGGCAAGCACATTGAAAAAGATTAAAATACTAACGTCTAAATCCATTTACCATAACGTCTCTTATGGAAATAAGAAGCTGTCTTTGAGAGTGTATTTACGATCGTCAAACTTACTTACATATGGTTGATTCTAATCACTACTCATTGGTGTACCGCGTATTTTCTCTGAATCACAGTCCAAATTTATTATGGCACTACAGATGCGATAAAAAGGATATGTATAAAAGATAGTAGATATATAATGACAGTATTTAAAGTAATAGTATCTAAAGTATGGGCACTGAAAACATGGATATCGAAAGCGATACCGCTAACCAAATAGAAATTATCTATGAAGATGAGTTTCTGGTGGCGATTAATAAAGAAGCTGGTCTATTAGTGCATCGTAGTTGGCTGGATAAAGGCGAGACGCGCTTTGCCTTGCAACTCACCCGTGATGCGGTAGGTTGCCATGTATTTCCGGTGCATAGATTAGACAAGCCTACCTCAGGCGTGTTGTTGTTTGCCAAGAGCTCAGCTGTGGCGCGCAGTCTTACCGAGGCTTTTACTGAACACAAAGTTACCAAGCAATATCTAGCCGTGGTGCGCGGCTTTATGCCAGAGCAGGGCACCGTTGATTATGCGTTGAGCTTTAAGCCCGATGCCATCGCTGATAAGTTTGCCAACTTGGACAAACCCGCTCAAGAGGCGGTGACCCATTGGCGACGTTTGGCACAAGTTGAGCTGCCATTTGCTGTGTCAAAAAAGCATGACACTAGCCGCTATAGTCTAATGCGCTTAACACCCGAGACCGGGCGCAAGCATCAGCTGCGTCGGCACATGAGACATTTATTCCATCACATAGTGGGTGATACCAGCCACGGCGACGGACGGCACAATCGATTTTTTCGTAGTCAATATGGTTGCACGCGCATGCTACTGCATGCCCAGAGTTTAGCGCTTAGTCATCCTGTTACTGGTGAGCCCTTGTTGCTAAAAGCAGAATTGGATGAGCAATGGATGAACATTTTAAAAGAATTTTCTTGGGTAGAGAGTGCTGAGGTTTAAGCAGTGTTAGGTTTAGGGTTGATCTTGGAGAGTTATATCAAAGCAGTCGAAATACTGGATTTACAGTGGTTAGCAAGTTTTAAAATAAGAAAGACTGCAAATACTGGCGCTATTGTTGAGGGTTTGAGTCCCTAGTGAGGACTTGAAAGCTTGGTTGTACGCTACGTAATTCAATGCATTGACCTACTGAAATAGCGATAGTGTACTTTGTGGTGTACATGCATCGAGATTTTTAAATATCAATTGAGAAGTTTGCGTGCCTTTGATAATAGTTATTTGGTCGCGCCGACATTTGCACTAAAGAATTAATATGTCGCTTTCAATGTATGGCGCTTCTGTCATGGAATGCATGAAATACAGCCAGCTTTTAGCTTGCTACAAACATTGTCCAATAGGTAAATTGATTACTCACTCAAAGAGTTAGCTAAGAAACATCATAGCTGTCTCTTTGAGTTTATTTTAAACAAGGAAATTAAGATGCAAGTAAAAATAGGTTTGTTATTAGCTGCTGTGTTGGCGTCAGGGTCAAGCTTTGCTGCTGATTCCTATAAGGTTTCTACTTCTGTATTTAAAGATGGTGAGTTAATTGCTTCACCTGTGATGCTTGTAAATGCTGAGGAGATGGCATCAATCGCTGTTGACACTGAGTTTCAGTATAACCTGATAGTAAAGCCATATAATGAGCATACTGCTAAAGTCATTACGGCTCTTAAAGTTGGTGACGAGCTTACTGAACAAGAAACGACCGTCGCTTATGATAAGGAAGCTACAGTTGATAATGGTAAAGACAAACTTACTCTACTAGTTCGTAAGATTGCTAGTTAAGGTATACCCCAAGGGAACCAGTCTGATATGCCTGTAGGTACATTTATAGACTACTCAAAGTAGACCGTTGTCATGGAACTACTTATATTAGACTAGGCACGATTTTCGGTACTAAGCAATACAATTCCGTTCGTGAACTTTGCATCTTGAATACATCGATATAAATGCTCAAACCAGCCCCTTGTAAAGGAAGTAAAATCCCACGACGGTTAACAATACCGAAAAGCATTTCTTCAAAATTTCTGGCGATAGTATATGAGCAACTTTTGCACCTAGCTTAGCGGTGAAAAAACTCATAATGCTAATACCTAAAAAAGCATAAATATGGACAAAGCCAATAGTATTAGGGACATCGACTTGCTGTTGCATTCCAAAGAACATAAACCCTAACGCACCCGCAATGGCAATCGGCAGTCCACACGCAGCTGATGTACCGACTGCTTTTTGCATGACCACACCGTAGCGCGTGAGATAAGGCACCGTTAAGCTGCCGCCGCCGATACCGAAAATGGCCGAAGCAACGCCAATAACTCCGCCTGCCGCTAATTGCTTGGGTTTTGAAGGCAGTTCTATATTAGTATGGTTGGCATTATTGACATCATTAGCCTGACTAGCGACCTGTTTTTTGCCACCAAAAAACATCTTATAAGCGACCCAAAGCAAAAACACACCCACAATGAGCTGAAGATATAGCCCAGATATTTGTCCTGCTATTCCCGCGCCCAAAAAGCAACCAATCGCTAAGCCTGGTGCTAAATTCTTAAAAATAGGCCACATGACGGCGCCCTTTTTATTATGTGCCATTAACGAGCTGATAGAAGTGACAATGATGGTCGCCAATGAAGTGCCTAAGGCCAAATGCATGATGTTGTCAGGACTGTAGCCCATTTGCGTAAAGACAATAAATAATAACGGTACGATGATCGTGCCACCGCCCACGCCAAACAGCCCCGCAGCAAATCCTGCTAGAGCACCTATTATTAAGAAAATGATTAATTCCACAGGATAGTTACTTCTCGGTTAAATGATAGTTTTATAGTCGATGCTAAATAACATGGATACGTTATCTTACAACGTGAAACTAGAATGAATTTTTTGTAGCCTCTGTCGGCGTAGGCACAGCAAGCTAGAAAAATTTGTACCAGTTTCACTGTATCTTCTTTATATTGAGCTGACTATAGTTAGATGACAATTAAATAATCAATGTCAGAAAGTCAGCTTAAACAATTTCTACTTGACCTACTTGATGGTAAGCGCGGTTGAAATACACCAAGCTTTCACTAGCTCCGCTCTGTTGGTCGCTGTCTTGATAACCATTTTTGATGGCAACGACTCGGCACATAAATACACTATGCGTACCCACTTCTTGAATGTCTTCAATTTCGCAATCAAAACTGATCAACGCATCTTCTAAAACAGGGGCACCTGTGGCTAACTCAGTCCAAGAACCATATTCAAATCGTTCTTCTGAGCATAATTTAGAAGCGAAGGCATTGGATATGGATTCATGCTGTGCGCCTAACACATTGACACTTAATGTTTTGTTTTCAAGAAAATGTGCATGTGACCGAGCTGCCTGATTCATACAAACTAGCAAGGTTGGCGGGCTATCAGTGACGCTACATACCGCAGATGCGGTAAAGCCATGAGTGCCAGACGCCCCTCTTGTGGTGACAACATTGACCGCAGTCGTTAATAGAGACATGGCATCTCTAAAATCGTTGGCTTCAATCATATCTTTAATCATTGCTGTAATCCTGAGAAACGTTAAAAAATTGTGCTTCAATTTTAGTTTCGCAAGGGAAATTCTTTAAATGTAATTTCCTCAACGACTGAACTTCAATAAGCATCATTCAATTTAAAAACTCAGCCTAGAAGAATTAAATTTTGCATAAGCTGAGTTAATAAACTCTAAGCCGTCAGTTCTTGACGCACGATTGCAGTGCCTGCACTTAACGCCTTTAGTTTGCCTTGTGCCACTTGGCGCGACAAAGGTGCCATGCCGCAGTTGGTCGAAGGATAAAGCTTATCCGCATCGACAAATTGCAAGGCTTTGCGTAGTGTATCGGCTACCTGCTCAGGTGTCTCAATGGTATTGGTTGCCACATCAATGGCACCAATCATCACTTTTTTACCACGAATCAATTCAATCAAATCCATCGGTACATGTGAGTTTTGGCATTCAAGTGAGACAATATCGATATTAGATTGTTGCAGTTTAGGAAAGGCTTGCTCATATTGACGCCATTCTGAACCCAGTGTCTTTTTCCAATCATTATTAGCTTTGATGCCGTAGCCATAGCAAATATGTACTGCCGTTTCACACTTTAGACCTTCTATTGCACGCTCTAATGTGGCAATACCCCAGTCGTTGACGTCATCAAAGAACACGTTAAAGGCTGGCTCATCGAATTGGATTATATCCACCCCAGTTGCCTCCAACTCTTTGGCTTCTTGATTGAGGATTTTAGCAAATTCCCAAGCCAATTTTTCACGGCTTTTATAATGACCATCATATAGCGTATCAATCATCGTCATAGGACCGGGCAGCGCCCATTTGATTGGCTGGTCGGTTTGCTGACGTAAAAATTTAGCATCGTCCACAAATACTGGTTTTTGACGGCTGACAGCACCAACGACTGACGGCACACTGGCCTCATAACGATCACGAATTTTAACGGTTTTACGATTCTCAAAATCTACGCCATCTAAATGTTCAATAAAGGTGGTCACAAAATGCTGACGGGTCTGCTCGCCATCACTGACAATATCTATCCCAGCATGTTTTTGTTCTTGCAATGTCAAACGTAGCGCATCTTGTTTGGCTTCAAGCAGTTGCTCCCCTTCTAATGCCCAAGGTGACCAGATTTTCTCAGGTTCTGCCAACCAAGAAGGTTTCGGTAAGCTGCCCGCGGTTGAGGTCGGTAATAATAATTCCATATTGGTTACTCTTTTATATTTTAGTCTTTTAGTTTTTTATATGTCGGTTGATAAAGGTCTATTAAGCCGCGTGTTTTTTTACCGCTTCTTTTTGCACAGTTTCACTTGTCACAACATAGTTTGCCGCCCACTCATCAAGAATAGCCTGATACGGTTTAATGAACTCATCTTCCGTAAATTTGCCTTGCGTCACCGCCATTTGGCTGCGCTCTTCGCGGTCATAGACAATTTGAGTCAGTGAATAATCTTGGTACTTCAAACTTGGCTGATATACGTGACCCGCGGTTGAGTTGGCATTATAAATTTCAGGGCGGTAAATCTTTTGGAAGGTCTCCATCGTACTGATAGCACTGATTAACTCAAGGTCGGTGTAATCACTCAGCAAGTCACCGGCGAAGTAAAATGCTAAAGGCGCAACACTACCTGCAGGCATGAAGTAGCGCACCGTTAAGCCCATTTTATGGAAATAGTCATCGGTTAAGGAGTACTCATCTTGCTTGTATTCAACCCCTAATACAGGATGCTGATTGCCAGTACGCTGATAGACTTTACTGCTTGACACACTCAGACAAATCACAGGTTGTTTGTTAAAGTTGGCTTTGTAGGCCTCTGAGTTCAATAAGTGTTGAAACAGTTTGCCGTGCAAATCGCCAAAATCGGCTGCTGGTGGCGATTTTGGGTTTTTCTCAAAATGTTCTGGCAATACGATGCTAAAGTCATAATCGCGCACATAAGATGAGAAGCTGTTGCCAATCATACCGTCAATACGCTTGTTTTCTTTATGATCGATAATTGTTGTTTTTAACGTCTCAATGACTGGAAATGTATGGCCATTGCCTTCGATATCTAAGTCTGCAGAGATGATATCAACTTCAACGGAATAACGGTCAGCGGTTGGGTTATCCCAATGCGCGAGATCATTAAAACGGTTATTTATCATAGTCAGCGTTTTGCGTAAGTTCTCTTGACGTCTCTCGCCACGCGCCAAATTCGCAAAGTTAGTCGTCAGACGTGTGCTGTCTGCAGGCTGATAGTTTTCATCAAAACGAATGCTCGAGATGGAATATGTAAACTGTTTACTCATGATAATCCGCTACCCTAATCTACTCTCATTATTTGAGATAAAGCCAAATTTCTGTATGAGATGAATCATACCTAAACCATTACATGAATAAAAACGATACTATTTAAACATAAGATGAATAAAATTCATGTTTATAGGATTATAGTATGAGATGAGATTGGATAACAGAGATTTTAACAACTTACTTGCTGGAAAATCAGACCTGTAAAAGCATGAGCGATGCTAACGAAAGCCTAGAGAAAAACTTGGTAGATATTTTTGCCTTTACTAATTTGAAATAGGTCAGTGCTAACAAAGTATACGCCTCTACACTAAGCTCGTTTGAACGCTCTGATCTAGTACAAAACCACGTCTTGTTACTACCTAGAAAATTAACTCTCCTCCAAGAAAAGCTGACTATTTTGGATATTTCTTATTATATAAAAACGTATATATTCTAATATCCGAATATATATTGCGGTATATTATACTTTATGTTATATCTATAATAACCCTTGCAACAATGGTGTTATTTTTCTTAGTTGACGTATTGCAACAAGTCTCAAATAAAATATTAGAAAGAGATAAGTTACTAACAGTCCATATAAAGCTGTGCCGGAAAAAGAATGGCACGACCAGTTAAAGATAGGCTTTTATATGTTTGAAAATAAACCTAATCATAAAAAGGAAAATAAGACCAAGAAGTCATTGATTTGAATCAGTATTTTTAATTAGGTTATCCCATAATATCTATAGTTTGGTAGACATTCTCTTAATCTATTGTTCTTTGCGAGTGTCTTTAATATTAACAATCACCTGTACTGTTAGCGTTTTTTCATCATAGTTAGCGTCAGTCTTATCTAGCCTGTTCACTAATTTATTAACCGTTACTTTGAGATCTTAATAAAAAACCCAGAGGATTATATGAAACTAAAAAAGATATACAACCGTATTAAATTCATATCCAGAACACCAGCAGACATATCAAAAATAGTGCGAGGACAAAGCTATTATCCTGAAAAAGAAAGGAAATCCAGTCCTACAATTTTTTTAGATAATCTGTTATGGATCATCAAAAATAAAGAGGTGAATTATTTTTATAACTCTAATGGTCTAGATATCAAAAAATGGAGAAGTCCGGAAGAATTTTTACCAGATATGAAATTTAGAAGAGAAAGAGAATCTGGTAACTCATGTAAAAATGAGAAATTCAACTACAATTATATAGCTATGCTAAGAGACAAATACGTATTTGCAAGTTATCTATCATACGTCATCGGAGAGGACAAAGTAGTTCCTACGATAGCTCTGTACAACAATGGAGAGGTTTACCTACTTAGTGAACGTAAATATATTAGCTTAGAAGATTTTTTTCAAGAAGACATTAAAGTATTTTGTAAGATTATTAACGGGGAAGGTTCAGAAGAAGTCTTTATCCTTGAAAAGAAAGAGGATAGTTATTTTTTAAATAATCAAAAAACCACTTTGTCAGAATTAAAGTCAAAAATGAAAGATTCTAAATTTATTTTTCAGAATGTTATTGAGCAACATGAACGTTTAAATAAAATAAATGATTCAAGTGTTAATACTATCAGGATAACAACGGTACGAGGAGTATCAGGGAAAATCAATATTCTTAATTCCTTCTTAAGACTCGGATCAACCAAAGACTCTTTTGTTGATAATGTTAAGACAGGTGGACTAGCGGTTGGTATCGACGATAGTGGATTATTGAGAAAATATGGTTTCTATGATGTACCTTTTGGTACTAAGGTAGAAAAACATCCGATTAGCAATACGGTATTTGAAGGGTATCAACTTCCCTATTGGGATGAGGTTAAGGACTTAGTAGAAAAAGCACATAAACAATTTTACTATGTGCAATCGATAGGTTGGGATGTCGCTATTACACCTAATGGCCCAATCTTGATTGAAGGTAACGACAACTGGGGCTCTATTCCATCACAGATTGTAGAAGGTGGTTTAAAAGAAAAATGGTATGAACTCAAAAATGGCTAGTGCTTGAATATTCTAGTCAATGTTTGCTTTTTGCAATAGATAAAATCATCAAAAATTACTTATGTTAGGTTTTTTCAAACTTATTTAATTAAAACAGTATGGACACTTTTTATTTGGAGCTTCGTCATGGTAGACACAACTATTTCAGATACAAACAGTAAGCAACCGGTCAATATACTATGGACAGGGGGATGGGACTCAACCTTTAGAATGATACAACTTGCAGTTTCAGGGGCAGTGATTCAGCCTTATTATGTTATTGATACTGCTCGTATTTCGTCTCTAACCGAAATTAGACAAATGTATATCATTAAAGATGATCTTTCTCGCAAGTACAAAGACTGTGAAATTAAAGATATTAAACTTATAGAGCTTTCACGAATTGATATCCCTGATAAGTATGTGAAGACCCATAAAAAGCTGCTCAAAGACAGTTATATAGGGAGTCAGTATATATGGTTAGCGGCTTTATCAGAGCAGATTGCAGATTTGGAGCTCAGTATTCATAAAGATGATACGGCTGAGTACTTCGTAAGAAAGCTAGTAAATAAAGAGAAAGGCCCAGAGTCTGATGAATTTACTATTTTTGGTCGTTTAAAATTTCCTATTTTGGATTATACCAAGCCTGAAATGGAGGAAGAAGCCAAAACTACAGGTGATTTGGACATACTTTATAAATCTTGGTTCTGTCATAAGCCAATTAACAACACTCCATGTGGGATATGCAATCCCTGTAAATATACTATAGCCGAAGGAATGGCTAATCGTTTTACGATTCGAGGGAAAATATATAATAAAGCACCACGTCTGTTTTCATTGACACGCAAGGTCGTTCATAGACTTATATAATTGGTTAGCATCATAGGTATCCAAAAAATTGTAGATCTCTAAAAGTAATAGTCAGTATGATAGATAGTTACTTTCTACCAATAAAGAAAAGGCCAAGACTTATTCAGTCTTGGCCTTTTTTGTGCTTACTATAACTTATCAGCAGCTGGACTGTCGTTATCTTTACCGTGCGGAATCAACCATTTAGCAAACCATCCTGACAAGTCATCCATCAAAGTATATACGACTGGAATCACGACCAAACTTAATAGCGTCGAGGTTACTAGACCGCCTAACACAGCAGCAGCCATCGGGCGTCTAAAGGTAGGATCGGCATCACCCCAGCCAAACACGAGTGGCAACATGCCAGCACCCATTGCAATAGTAGTCATAATGATAGGACGGGCGCGCTTGCGACAGGCATCTATAATTGCCTCAAAACGTGCTAGACCTCTATTTTGCGCAATAATGGCATAATCCACTAGTAAGATAGAGTTTTTGGTGGCAATACCCATTAGCATAATAAAACCAATCATCGAAGGCATTGATAGGCTACTACCCGTAATGACCAAGCCCACGAATGCACCGCCTATCGATAGTGGCAATGCCATCAAAATAGTAAAAGGCTGTAAAATCTTACCAAACAGTAGAATTAAGACGCCTAAGATACAGATAATACCTACGGACATGGCAATGACAAAACCGCTAAATAGCTCAGCCATGTTTTCCGCTTGACCCTGTGCGATCATCGTAATAGACGCTGGTAGTTGCTGCATGGTAGGTGTGTTTTTAACTGCTTCTACCAAGTCGCCAAGCTCGCCAGCACCAGGCTGCACCGTAATCGTAATTGAGCGTTCACGATCGAGGCGACTAATTCGCGCAGGCCCTGTACCAAAGTCAAGGTCAGCGACTTCGCCGACTCGTACGCCTTGACCAGCTGGGCGTGTGCTAGGCACATACAACCCTTCTAACTGATTGACGTTTTGTTTGGCCACATCAGGTAAGCGCACCACGATAGGAATCTGCCGCGTATCTAAATTCAGCTTGGACAGACGCTGTTCATAATCTCCCACTGTCGCGATCCGTAAGGTGGTTGCGATATCTTGTGTGGTGACACCTTTATCTGCCATCGCTAGCCGATCAGGGGTCACGGTCAGCTCTTGTTGCGGTAAGCTGCGATCGCTGGTGACAGCGCCTGCAATCGGTAGCGCGCGGATATCCGTCATGATTTGTTGTGCGGTCTGCTCTAGCACTTGCGGATTGGTACTGGTCAATGAGAAGCTATATCCCGTCTCGCCGCCACTCGATAGCCCTACTGTAAAACGAGCACTAGGCACTTCAGTTAATATGGCGCTAATCTGTTGCTCGATCTCTTTTTTAGAGATACGTTCGGCACGTGGGGCAAGGACGATGTCTAAACTGGCAATGTTTTTTGCGCCGCCACTTCCACTGCTAGAGTTTGGCCCCATCGCTTCTTGCGCCTGCCCAACTGAAGAGAAGACATGAGTTACCTCAGGCAAAGCTAGAATGCGTTCACGTGCCAATGCGGTTACCCGCTCGGTATCTTCGAGTTCGACATCCGGCGTCAGCTCAATGCCTACTCGCGTTTGATCAATGTCATTATCAGGAATAAACGAGGTCGGTAGCAGCTGCACTAGGGCTAATGACCCTATAAATAATAATAAGGTGGCGCCCATGGTTAACCAGCGATGATGAAGTGTCCACGATACTATCTTTAAATACCATGTCATCAATGCGCTTTGCTTTTCGACCCGCTGTTTTTCTGGTCGCAAAATATAGGCTGCCATCATCGGCGTAATTAGACGTGCTACCAATAGCGAGGCAAAAATAGCCATCGCTGCTGTCCAGCCAAATTGGCGGAAGAACTGCCCAACTACACCACCCATAAAGGCTGTAGGTAAAAATACTGCAATCAAGGTAAAGGTAGTGGCAATAACCGCAAGCCCAATTTCATCAGCGGCTTCCATTGCCGCTTCATAAGGCGTTTTACCCATCCGTAGATGGCGGATAATGTTTTCGACCTCAACGATAGCATCGTCGACCAACACGCCAATCACCAGCGATAACGCCAATAACGAGATAATATTGAGGCTAAAATCAAACAGATACATGCCCAAAAAGGTAGGAATGACCGATAATGGCAAAGCTACAGCGGCGACGATAGTAGCGCGAATATTGCGTAAAAATAAGAACACTACGACGACTGCTAAAATACCGCCCTCAATCAACATACGTAATGAAGACTTATAATCCTCTTCCACGGGAGTGGCACGGTCGTAGACTTTTTCGACCTCGATATTACTCATCTCAGCACTTAACTGTGCCAGTGCTGCATCCACTCTTTTGGTCACTTCAACTTCACTGGCACCGCGTGAACGAGTGATGTTAAATGCGACCACTGTTTCGCCATCTAGCTTAGCAACAGAGCTAGGGTCAGCCGCACCATCAGTCACTTCAGCCATACGTCCTAACGCTTGCGTGCCTCCAGTAGGGACAGCAATCTGTAAATCGTTAAGCTCGCGCGCGCGCTCTACTGCTCCCAATACCCGAATGGTTTGGGTAGTATTGCCAACTTCAGCTTCTCCGCCTGCGCTGTCTTGCTGAATACCAGCGATCTGCTGAGACAATTGAGGGATGGAGAGTTGCAAGCCACTAAGCACGATAGGGTCAGCGGCGACGGTAATCTCACGTTCAAGACCACCAATACGACTGATAGCGCTTACCCCTTGGATATCAGATAAGCGCTTAGTAATCGTGTCATCCACGAACCATGATAAGTCCTCAACACTCATATTATTACCAGTCACTGAATACGTGACTACTGGAAATCCTGCTGTCGAGACCTTGGTAATAATAGGATCATTAGCGGCTGCGGGTAAGTCTCCACGTACCTCACCGACTGCTGAGCGCACATCATCCATGGCTTCTTGAATATCTTTTTCTAATACAAACTCAGTAGCGATAGTAGCTGCACCAGTTTGTAAGGTAGTACGAATATGCTTAATACCTTCAATACTAGTCAGCCTATTTTCAATCTTTTTAGCGACATCATTTTCGAGCTGTGACGGTGCGGCTCCCGGCAAAGTAACCGTCACTACGACCGCTGGTAAATCAATATCAGGGAACTGCTGCACTTTCATCTGTTGAAAGCCAAACAAACCGCCGAGTGTTAGCAAGACAAATAGTAAAATCGCAACAAGTGGATTTTTAATTGAATAGGTAGATACATTCATATTCATGGTGTTGCCTGCACAGCTTCACTTTCCACAACGCGTACCAAATCACCATCATTTAAAAAGCTACCGCCTTGCTTGACCAAGCTAATATCGTTTGGCAAAGGCTCTGCAAGTACAACACTGTCCCCAATACGATCTCCTAGGGTCACACGCTGCTGTTGAATACGTCCAACCGTTTTGTCATTCTGGGTTTTGATATCAGTCACTAGCATCACATAATCATAGCCATCGTTGCTGACAATAGCGCTATTAGGCACCGTTTGCATGCTCTCGCTACCGAGCAAAAACTCACCAGTTTGATACATACCCGCACGCGCTGCAGAGTTGGTTTCTAAACTCGCATAGATAGTAATCTGACGGTTATTATCCGCTGTCGGAGCGATACGACTGACTTGCCCCATCACTGATTGATCTCTTGGCAAGCTGACTTTGACAGGCGTACCTACGTTTACATCACCGATTAACTTAGGATCGATATCAGCACGCCACTCTAAAATACCCCTTTTAATAATCGTAAATAGGGGCTCGCCACCTGCGACCATGCCGACCTCAGCCATCTTGTCACTGATTACGCCACTCACTGGCGCGACGACTTTGGCATTCTCAAGGGTTAAGCGCTGATTGCTTAAGCGAGCTTTTGATGACTGCAAGGCAGCTTCTGCGCGTATTCTGGAAGTACGGTAACGGTCCGCTTCTTGTTTACTAATGGCATCTATATCAATTAGCGGTAGCACACGTGCCGCATCCGCGCTGGCATTAGCAAGCGTAGCTTCGGCTTCAGCCACATCTGCTTCTGCTTGCAAGACTTGTTGCTCCATAGCATCGGTATCAAATATCGCTAAAACTTGACCGGCTTTGACACGCGTACCTTCTTCGACCAATACACGCTCAATTGCCACGCCATTGACCTTGGCACTGACATTTGCAATATCTTTGGCACTAATTGTACCGTCGGCTGTTAGCGTGTTGCCGACACTATCTTGACTCGGCTGCACTGTTTCAACTGACAAGACGGCTTGGTCATTATCTGCATTGATAGGCCCTATATCACTTTGAGTCCCAGTGGTAACGGTTGACTCATCTGTAGTTGAGTCATTACCACCCCAATATTTTCCTAACAGCACACCAATGACCAGCACTGCTACCAGCACAGGCAATAGCCACACAGGCAGCTTTGACGAAGGTTTATGCTTTAGCGTATCAAGGTTGCGATAAGGAGGCAGCTCAGGCTCAGGTGTAGGATTAGTCACTTGCTTATCATTAGGGTCTTGCAGATCACTCATAATCGGTCTCTATAAATAAGCGCATTGATAGAAAAGAAGCTAAACATTAATCTTTAATGGGGTGATATAGACAGTTTATATTATTGATAGCTTTTTGCATTGTAGTCTATCGTACTAGCAGGTCAACTGTAGTTTATCCCTACTCTGTTAAAAAATAATTATAAATAACAGTCGAAAGACAGAGCAAGCGTTCAGTAATGATGATATAGGTTTGGAAAATTATGCATGAAGAGTAATGAGTTGATATGACTGTCTATATGTGAATATTGGCTAGATATGACGATTAGATTTCGATCTTATTAACCTTTCTCTGTTATCATTTTTTCGATGATAATCGTATCGCTATCGAATATTACACACTACATACGACATACAGTTCTGTCTTGTGTTGTTAGGTTGGTTTGATACTATTAACTCATGACATCATTCACTCAATGACATCATAATAATGGTGGAATTAGTCCATTAACTTTAACTGTATATTGATGTTAAGACGCTGAATACCCAGCACTTTAAATCATAAATCAAGGAGTCTATCATGGCTAATAAAGAAAAAGTAAAAGCGATAAAGCAAGAAATCAAAGAAACCAAGGCAAATATCAAAGACCAGAACAAAAACCTTAAAGATCTTAAAAAGGATCTAAAAAAAGCAAAAAAAGAGAAACCTGAGAAAAAATCTAAGAGTGAGAAAAAATCTAAATAAGCTTTTTTTAGACGCTTGTTAGATATATAAGCTCGTTAAACATAAAAAAGAGGATAGCAATTGCTGTCCTCTTTTTAACGTGTATAGAATAAAGCTTATCGCCATACTTCAGAGTATGAGGTATAGAAATATCAAGCACAATCTAGTCGATTCACTTAAAAAATGAATACCTCGCTACTCACCAAATCATCTTAGGCACTGTTTTAAGCAACTGGTTTAAGCATTGGTATAGCGGCTGGCCTCAGGCATCCAGCGGTGTATTAATTGGCTGACATCGGCTTTACGCGTGGGGTCTGCAATTAAATGCTTGGCCAAACGCTGAGCAATGGCAAATAACTGCTCATCACGAATCAAATCAGCCAGATAATAGCCTACATTACCCGTTTGCCGTTTACCGAGTAACTCACCTGGTCCGCGCAGCTCTAAGTCTTTTTGGGCAATGACAAAACCATCGGTGCTGTCTCGCAGCACGTTGAGACGTTCTGTACCTGTTTCCGACAATGGCTTCTGATATAGCAGCACACAGTAGCTTTTGGTTGAGCCCCGCCCAACGCGTCCACGCAATTGATGTAACTGCGACAGACCCAATCTTTCAGCGTTCTCGATGACCATTAATGATGCATTAGGTACATCAACCCCTACTTCGATGACCGTTGTGGCAATCAATAAATCAAGCTTGCCCGCTTTAAATTCTTGCATGATAGCTTGCTTATCAGCGGACCTCATTTTGCCATGTACCAGGCCGATTCGAATATCCAAACGCTCATGTAAGTCCTCATAAGTGGCTTCGGCAGCTTGCGCATCGAGTACGCTCGACTCTTCCACCAACGAACACACCCAATACGCCTGCCTGCCCGCCTCACAATTAATCGCAATGCGCTCTATCACTTCATCACGGCGATTGCGGTCAATTGTCACCGTAGTAATCGGCGTACGTCCCGGTGGCAACTCATCAATGATAGAAGTATCCATATCACCGTAGACACTCATCGCTAGCGTACGCGGAATCGGGGTTGCAGTCATAATTAGCTGATGCGGAGTACTATTTGCCACGCCTTTATTAGTCAAAGCCATCCGCTGCTCAACGCCAAAACGGTGCTGCTCATCAATAATGACTAAGCCTAATTTAGCGAATTGTACTTGTTCTTGAAATAACGCATGAGTGCCGACGACCACTTGCACAGTGTTCTCGCTCACCGCTTCCAACGCTTCGCGACGCTGTTTCGCCGTTTGCTTCCCAGCCAGCCAGCCGACACCGATACCCAACGGTTCAAACCACTGTTTAAAGTTCAATAAATGCTGTTCTGCTAAAATCTCAGTCGGTGCCATAACGGCTACTTGCCAGCCACTATCAAGTGCGTAGCCCGCCGCTCCTGCTGCAACCAAAGTCTTACCTGCGCCCACATCACCCTGTACCAATCGTAGCATTGGAATAGAAGTCGCCATATCGGCCGTGATATCTTTCATCACTCTTTTTTGCGCGCCTGTTAAATCAAAGGGCAATGCCGCAAATAGCTTATCAGCCAATGGGCTTTGCGTGGCACATTTGGGCGCTTTATGCTGATGTAATTGCTGGCGGCGATACAATAGACTGAGCTGATGCGCGGTCAGTTCTTCAATAATCAGACGCTGACAGGCAGCATGCGTACGCGCGCTTAATTGGGTGAGTAGCTTATATTGCTGCCCAGCATCGGTATAGGTAGGCGGTGTATGCAGTAACACTAGCGCTTCAAATATCGTCAGGTTATACACGTTACTGTTAGTCGCACTAACAGCGACTTTATTGACGCTGTTACTAACATCATTATCAGGCACACTACGCGCCAATGTTGAGAATATATCTTCCGAATAATCTGTCTCTGTTACTAATGTTTTTGTCGGCTCAAAAGGCGCTAATGGCAGATCAGCCACGACTGCAAAATCCTTTGGCGTAAACAGCGTCATCGGTAGCCCTTGACTGCGAACGGTCTGCAATGCCAACTTAATCAAGGTACGCAGCTTGTTCTGATGCAAGCCTTTGACGCTTGGATAGATTGGCTGCAGACCCGTATTGGTAACGTCTGCACCATCAGTAATAATCTGATACTCAGGATGGTGTATTTGTTTACCGTAACGGCTGACTTTTACTTCTCCGAACAACTGTAGTCGTGTACCCAAACTCATGGTCTGCGCAAGACCACTATAGACTTTGAAAAATCGTAAAGAGATTGTGCCAGTATCATCATCTACGATCACAGTCATACCGCTGCGTTTGGTATCGACGTGTACCACGCGCCCAGTAATCAATGCCGCTTGCCCATGACCCACATCAGCTATCGATACCAGTCGACTACGATCTTCATAAGCACGTGGTAGATGCAGGAGTAAATCAAAGATACGAGTAATACCCAATTGCGTTAATTGATCTGCAACTTTTGGTCCAACGCCCGCCAGCGCTGTCACTGGTAGATCCAGCGCTGAAATCAGCTGTTGTGACAATACATTGTCTGATAGGTTGGCTGAGGAATAATGGGATATTGGCATTAAAAACCTTAACGATATTATTTTTAAATCATGTATGGCTGAATATTTTATACTTAATTATTTTTCTTAAAGCTGAATCATTAAACGCTATCCAAACACTATAATAATCAACAAGCTATGAAAATAGTGAACTTAAATCATTATAACTGACAACACTATTGATTATGCTAAGCTATTTGGTAATGATGCGTCTATACACTTAACGGTCAATCAGCAACTCTTTTGCCTATGATCTTTTCCTTTGGAACGTTTTTTACAAGGTCTTTTTATGTCCGTTTATCCTATTCATAATCAAGATTCTCAAGCCTCCTATAAAAAATTAATCCGCCCAAGCCTACTGTCTATTTTAGGCTTAGTTATCAGCGCCTGTACTAATATTGTGCCATCCGCAACTAATGCACAAATTCAGCCAGTACCCATTGCACCAAAAGTTGCTTTGGTTTTAGGCGGCGGCGGTGCCAAAGGTTTCGCTCATGTCGGTGTCATTAAAGCATTAGAGGAGAGCGGTATCACACCAACACTGGTAGTTGGAACCAGCGTCGGTAGCTTGGTTGGTAGCCTATACGCTAGCGGCTACACACCGCAGCAGCTTGAGCAATTAGCATTGACCACACTTGATAGCGAGTTGACCGACTTTGTTTTATCCAACCAGGGATTTATAGAAGGTATTAAGCTCAGAAACTTTATCAATGCGAAAGTTGGTGGCCGCACGATAGAAGATTTCCCAATCAGCTTTGCGGCTATTGCTGCTGAAAAGGACACGCTACAAAAAATAGTCTTTACTACCGGAGATGCAGGGCTTGCCGTACAAGCGTCTTGTAGCGTACCTAATATTTTTATTGCGCCGCGTATCCCTGAAAAAGTCGGCAAAAAATATGTCGATGGTGGTGTGGTAAGCTTAGTTCCTGTCGATAGCGCCCGCGATTTAGGTGCTGATATTATCATCGCTGTCGATGTGACAGTGCCTACATCGAGTAAAAAGAATATGACTAGCAATTTACTACCTGCTATTACCTCATTAAGTAGCTTTTGGGGATTACTTGAAAACAATCTAACCTCTAATATAGCTTCTAATAATATATCCTCTAATACCATAGCTTCTAACCCTACTTATTCGGGCACTAATCATCGCTCATCGATGCGCAATGAACGTGGGCGTGCTGATATCGTAATTACTCCTGATGTCGGTCATATTAGCTCATTAGATACCAGTCAACGTAGCGCACTTATTACTGCTGGCACGCAAGCCACTACCCCGCAGATAAATGCTATTAAAAAATTAATCAGAGAAAAATCTAATAGCAAATACGTGACTCTTTAACGATATACAAACTCAGCTCTAACATAGCCTAATTTTCGTTATAAAAAAAAGCACCGCAATCATCAATTGCAGTGCTTTTCTATTATTGAGCATACCAAATGTTTGCTTTATTTAACTTTTGCGCGATATTTAACCATCACTGTATCATTAAGACCAACTCCTTCGATATCCCAGCGTACCGCTTTATAGTACTGTAAAGGAATCTCTTGAAGTTGATTATCGACCCTGCCACGTAACGGCATGCGTGCAAAGGTCTCGCCATCAGCACTACCATACGGGAATTCAGGCGACACAACACGTAGCAACTCTACTTGCTCAGGGATAGTCAGAGTGACCGTCATTTTACGTACACGGTCAGTATTAGTATTGGTAAAAAACCCTTGATACTCTACAACATTGCCTGACTGCAAGCGTGTGTTGGCATCCACAGGTACCAAAGTCTCTTGTCCATTTGCATCAACGCCAATAAGAGAGGCAGTAATCTTGGTATTAACCGCTTGCACGTTTGATTTGCCGCTATTAGCGTTTGCAGCTGTCTGTACAGCAGCAGATCCGTCAAGTGCAGGCTCTGGAGTTGGCAACATAGCTGACGCTTGTGTTACTACCATCGCGCCGATAAGCGTACCGGCGACGACTTGGAATAAGCGATGACCGCTCCAAGCAGTGAATGGACTAGCCAAATGGTTTATTTTTTTCATGATGTTCATTATTCCTAGTTAATGTATCGGTAAAACAATGCTGATCAAGGGTGTTAGTTTTGAGAATCTAGAACCTCTTTTGCAAAACATATATAACGCACTTGAAGTATAAGTAACGCGAACAATCGATAATGCAGTAGGACTTAGCATAGCAAAAAGCTTTTATGGGTATACTAACCCCGTGTTTAGGTTGTGTATATAGTCAACTAAATAAATTCAGATGGAGATCGTTAAAATAAAAAGATAGCTCATACTGATGTTTTTTGCTATGGTAAATCTTTAATATTCAATAAATCTTTTATATCTCTTATCCTTTACTATACCTACTATTATTGCTCCTATTATGACTACTAGCGCCATGCCCCAGATTAAACCTGAATACGTCCATTGGTTCCGTAACTCTGCGCCTTACATCAACACGCATCGCGGCAAAACTTTCGTGATTATGTTTGGTGGCGAGGCTGTTAATCATCCCAACTTTAGTACCCTTATCCATGACTTTGCTTTGTTGCATAGCTTAGGCATTAAGCTAGTATTAGTACATGGTGCACGCCCGCAGATTGAAAAAAATCTAAAAGAAGTCGGAATCACCTCACCTTTACACCGTGATATTCGTGTCACTCCACGTGCAGCGATGCCCTCCATCTTACAGGCTGTAGGCGCTATTCGTTTACAAATTGAAGCTCAATTGTCCATGGGGCTTGCCAACTCACCTATGTATGGCTCACGCATTGACGCAGTCTCTGGTAATTTTGTGACCGCGCGCCCTTATGGCATTCGTGATGGTGTTGATCATCAGATGACTGGCGAAGTACGATCTATCGATATTGAGGCGATTAAGAACAATCTAATACACGATCATATCGTAATCTTAGGCTCGATGGGCTACTCGGCAACTGGTGAAGTTTTTAACTTACTAAGTGAAGATGTGGCACTTAGTGCGGCAGTAGCGCTTGGTGCGGACAAGCTTATCTTTTTAGGTGAAGAAGCTGACATTAATGATAATGGACGCTTGTTACATGAGATGATTCCAAATGAAGTTGATCGTTTTCTGCGAGAGCGTGATTTAAACAACGAGATAAACTACTTCTTACACTGCGCCAGTAACGCTTGTCGCCAAGGCGTTCATCGTACGCATATTATCTCTTATGCCAAAGATGGCGCTTTATTAGAAGAGCTATTTACGCGTGATGGCTCTGGTACATTAATCAGCCATGACCCATACGAAGAAATTCGTCATGCTAATATTGATGATGTAGTCGGTCTTATCGAGCTACTCACACCGCTAGAAGAGCAAGGTATCTTGGTCAGTCGCTCACGTGAGCGCTTAGAACAAGAGATTGATAACTATAGTGTGATTGAGCGTGATGGCATGATTTTGGGCTGTGCAGCGCTATACCCATTAGATACTGATGCGGCAGAAGTCGCTTGTGTGGCTGTTCATCCTGAATATCGTAATGGTAGCCGCGGTGCCGACCTGCTTGCGTTTTTGGAGCAGCAAGCACGCAGCCATGGCTTGCATAAGTTGTTTGTATTGACAACGCGTACCGCGCACTGGTTTGTAGAGCAAGGTTTTGCAGAAGTTGATGCTAGTGTCTTACCGGCAGCTAGACAAGAAAAATACCATAACGGTCGTAATTCTAAAGTTTTCCAAAAAACACTTTAGAAGCTATAAGTCATACTATGTTATAAAAAACATGCTCCCTCAAAAAAGCCCTCATATTAGTATGAGGGCTTTTTTATTCTATGATATTAAATGCTTAATGCACATTACTTTACTTTGATACTATTTTACTTTTAATAGCTCAACTGTGAAGATTAATGTGCTGTTAGGTTCGATACCTGAATTACCAGCTTCACCATAAGCGATATCTGATGGGATATAGAACTCATATTTGCCACCCTCTTTCATCAACTGTAGACCTTCAGTCCAACCAGCAATTACTTGATTCAATGGAAATTCAATTGGCTCACCGCGCTCGTAAGAACTATCAAACACAGTACCATCAATAAGTTTGCCTTCATAGTTTACTTCGACTACGTCAGTTGCTTTTGGTGATTTGCCAGTACCCGCTGTCAGTACTTTATATTGTAGACCAGAAGCTGTCTTTTTCACGCCCTCTTTCTTTGCATTTTCTGCCAAGAATGCTGCGCCTTTAGTCTTATTCTCTTCGGCTTTGGTTTGCATGTCTGCTACAAACTTCTCTTCTTGTTCCTTTTGATAAGCCATTAGCACTGCTTCCATTTGTTCTTGGGTTAATGCTGACTCTTTGCCTTCATAACCATCGCGGAAGCCTAGCTCAAAGGTATCAAGGTCTAAATCTTGTACGGCTTCTTTGTTACCTTCTGCCATCATAAAGCCTAGGCTATAGCCTACTTTTTCCTTTGCTGGGCTTTGCTCAGTAATAGAAACACTTGGCGTAGCGCTTTCCTGGTTACCATTGTTAGTACTACAGCCTGTAACTAATAGCATTGCACCAGCCAGCGCGCTGACAGATAAAGTGGTAATTTTTTTCATATAGTACTCTCGAGTTGTCGAATCAGTTGTAAAAAAATATTGAGACGTTATTTGCTAGCTATCATAGCAAATCTTAGTTTTGTGAGCCATGTTTCCAATAAAATTATCGTAATAATGTACAGTCTTTGTTAATATTTGCCGTAAAAATAACAACTTATCACACAATTATAGCGTGAGGTTAAGCATTCTATCTTTAACTGCATCATTATATCAGCTAAGCTTAATCAGCTAAGATGGTAAGTAACTTAAAGTAATTCTACTTATCATGAATATTCGCATGGATAGTTTCAATAAAGCTTTCAATTAGTACATAACTTCAAATACAACAATACTATTTTTAAATAATCGTGTATCCGTCAAAACTAAAACTAATTATTGTTTTATGACTTGTTACAGGGTGATTAAAGGAGGACAGGATGAATCCAATGTTTGCATCTTTTAATGGTTATCTTGGTGGGCCTATCGGCTCCATCATTGGTGCTATTTTGATTTTCGTCATCGGTTGGCTCGTTGCACTTGGTATCGCAGCACTAGTACGTAATGTATTGGCTAAGGTCAATTTAAACCAGCGTATGAACTCTTCAACAGGCAAAACCTACGACCTAGAAGGCATTATATCTAAGGTCGTTTTTTGGTTTATCTTTATAATTGCTATTTCAGGCGCGCTTAGTCAGCTAAACTTAAACTCTATCTCAGCACCGTTTGCAAATATGGTTAACCAAGTACTCGCATTTATTCCTAATCTTATTGGCGCTATTGCTGTTGGTATCATTGGTTGGGTTATTGCTACTGTTGCCCGTACTGCTCTTAACACTGCTTTATCAAAAACCACAATGGACGAACGTTTGAGCGCGCAAGCTGGCGTCAAACCTATGAGCAGCACGATTGCTGACATGGTTTACTGGTTTATTTTATTGGTTGTATTGACTATGGTGCTTGGTCAATTAGAGCTTGACGGTTTATTTGCCCCATTAACTAATATGGTAGATAAAATCTTTGGCTTCATCCCTAATATTCTTATTGCTATCGTAGTCTTTGTGGTAGGTTATATCATCGCTAAAGTTGTACGCGGCATTGTAACTAACCTTGTTTCTACCTTTAATGTACAAGCTCTTGCTACCAAAGCAGGTTTAAGCGAAGAAAACAGCTTACCTAATATCGCTGGTTCTTTAGCGTTCTTAGTAGTTATTATCCCAACGGTTATTGCTGCATTAAACGCGCTAAAAATCGAAGTGATTGCTCGTCCAGCTACTAATATGCTTAACAAAATCATGGAAGCACTGCCTAACATCTTTATGGCCGTAGCAATCCTTGTAGTGACTTATTATGTAGTACGCATGGTAGCGAACATTATTAAAGGTTTGATTGAAAACACTCAAATCAATCAACTACCAGCTAAAGTAGGTCTACAAGAAACAATGGGTGACAAAAAGATTTCTGATCTAGTCGGTTATGCCATTATCTTCTTTGCTATGCTATTTGCCTCTATTGCAGCGGCTGATCTTCTTGGCTTCGAACCTATCTCAGCTATCATCACGATGTTTATCGCTTTCGGTGCGAATATCATCCTAGGTGCTATCATTCTATTCATCGGTTTTTGGCTTGCCAATATCATTGCCGGTGTCGTTGAACGCTCTGAGAAAGGCTCACAATTCTTAGCTAATATCGTACGTGTATTAATCATGGGCTTAGTACTAGCGATGGGCTTAAAAGCGATGGGTATCGCTGACTCTATTGTTAACCTAGCATTTGGCTTAACTTTAGGTGCGGTTGCAGTTGCTTTCGCTCTATCATTCGGACTTGGTGGTCAAGAAGCTGCTGCCCGTTTCCTACGTAAAATGCAGGACAAGATGGACAAAGAAAGTGATGAAGCAAAAGCGAAGTCTGCTCTTCATACTGGTTCAAGTACACAAGATAAAGTTGCTGCAGCAGTTCGTGAGAATACTCCTGCTGCTTCAGGTACAATGACTAGTGACTTACCTACGAGTACTGTTGATAACAACAATCTTAGTACTGGTCATGTAGATATCACTCATGTTGAGACAAGTGATAACGATATCGACACTGGTTCAAACTTAGCGCCAGGTAAAGACTTTACTGATATCGATAATAACAACGACTTAAAATAAGTCTTAGTTAACGATATGTTTTGAACATAAAAGAGACAGCCTAGGCTGTCTTTTTTTATTGCTTAAATTTTATATATAAAAATATCATTGCGATATTGCGCCTATAACTTGGTCTTTCGTGTAGGTATAGTCAAACTTAACTGCATGCGCATTGATTCATCTTTACCTGCTGATGGATTATTTTTTGCTGACTCTTTATGCTGCTGATTCAAACGCTGTAATTGCTTGGTTAATTGTCGCTCTTTTTGGGTCATAGCATCGACAGGTTGAATCCATGCATCAATATCTATATAAGTATCATTGTCCTTTTGAACGAATTCTATGCCAAGTACGATAACATGGTGTAGCTCTGCTAATGGCAAGCGCGTTGCTACATCTTGTGCAATTTTCTGCAAATTTGGCTGAATGGCTATTCTACTCTGCTGCGTACTCACACCTTTTCCATAAAATATTATTACATAGTGTCGACCTAGACTTTCATAAGAATGCTGGTGAATAACGTAACCGGCTTCTCTTATACTGGGCGACTGCTCAAGATGCTTATATATTGTGCGTATTAGCTCATGGCGCGAGAATAAGGATTCATCTAGTAATTGCTGTAGCCATTGTATGGACTGCTGACTTGCACCCTGTACGTCATCCATTACAGAATTATCGGTAGCCAATTCAAGCATTTGTCTACTAAGCTGTGACCATAGTGTGGCTGCTTGTTGTCGATGCTGCTGATATGTCTGCTGTGCACTAGTATCTTTATGCTTTTGCGCCAAGCTCATCGCTACCAAAGCTAAATTCGGCTCATTCTGCAAACTGTTTTTAATAAGTGCATTGTCTACAGTTATGGCTTGTGAGAATAAGGCGGTGCTATTCATAAATTGCGACACAAGCGCCTGTTCAGATTCAAAGCCAGCTATACCGCCTATTAATGATTGTTTGAGATTGTCTAAATGGAAGCTCAAAAACCGCCACAAATCACTGGGAGTTTGGACAGCTGCAATAGTTGACTGCCAATCTTGCCAGCTAAACACTTGTAGCATTTGTGCGTCTTCACCAATATCTAATACCAAGTTTTCCATAAAATAGTGCGCACCGAAGCTATGCACTATAGAGTTCATATCGGATAACGCGTTATCTTTTTCAATATTATTATCGGCATTTAGCACCGAATCACTTACCAGCTGGATATCCAGTATTAGCACTTCACGAGTAACGGCATTGTTGTTTTCGTCAAGCTGTAAACAGCGCTTTTGCCGTATAATTGCAGATTTAATAATAGATAGGCGTGCAGCTTCGATTTCAGACGCATTACTTGCAATAGGTAAATACAACGTCACCTCTAATACACGCAGCTCGCCTACTGGCAAGTTGTAGAAGTGTTGTTCAAAGGAATGCTGTGTATTAGATGCGAGTGGCACAAAAAAGCCCATAGTAGATGTATTCGACTGTAAATAACAAGCCAGCTCATCTAAAGAAGATGGTCGTTTAAGTGATGAATTAATAGCATTTGACACAATACGTGACTCTTATTATTGAATAAATATAAATGAGCAAATGACTTTTAATGTAAAGCAAACATAGCTCGATAAATACATATATAAGTGACTTTAGGCACAGTAACACTCATATACAAGAAGACTATTATAGAGCGCTGCTTTGCTGTCGCTTTCAAAGCAATGAGTTGTTATGATGGCATAATAGCAGCATAACTAGCTGCTCGTTTTATAGATCATAAGCTGCTCTAGAACATATTAATTGATTTTACTTGTTTAGTTACTATCTTATAATAACAAGGATTGAAGACCATGAAACGTTTTAAAGAAAAAACGGTTATCGTTACAGGTGCAGGCTCTGGTATTGGCCGTGCTACTGCCATTCGCTTTGCTCAAGAAGGTGCCAGCGTCGTCTTAGTAGGACGCACTGCGGAAACTTTGGAGGAGACTGCAAAAGAGTTTCCACAAGATCGTACATGGATTCATACTGACAACTATTTAACTATCACTTGCGATATCAGTGTACAAAGCCAAGTGCAAGAAATGGTAAAACGAGCCATAGAAAAGTTTGAAAAGATTGATGTATTGGTAAATAACGCTGGTAAAGCGACGCAAGGCAAAATTACAGAGATGTCAGCTGAGGATTGGAAATCAGCAATTGATGTCAATTTGAATGGTACGTTCTATGTCTGTCAGGCTGCTATGCCGCACTTGATTAAGACCAAAGGTAATATCATCAATGTCTCATCACTATCAGGTATCGGCGGTGATTGGAACATGGCCGCCTATAATGCTGCTAAAGCTGGTGTTACAAATCTAACCCGTACACTAGCCTTAGATCATGGTCCTGATGGAGTACGTGTCAATGCGGTCAATCCAAGCGTTACTGAAACGAGTATGACTACTGCTATTCAGGACAACGATACCAAGACCGATCAGTTCTTAAATCGTTGCCCACTAGGGCGCCTTGCTACTCCTGAAGATATTGCAGCCGCTATTACCTTTTTAGCAAGCGATGATGCCTCCATGATTACTGGCGTTAATTTACCGGTCGATGGCGGTGTTAGCGCTTCCAATGGTCAGCCACATTTTTAAAATGAAGATAAACCAATCAAAACTGAATCTTATTCATTCAAAATAAAAAAGAAGCCCCTGATATTCTAGTAACAGGGGCTTTTTGGGTATGGATAACTAATAATGACCTGCTGTAACGAAAAACTTAATCAGATAAACTATTAACGTCTTGTAGCGGCTGCGATAAGCGCTCAGGATATCTTGGTACCACTCCCTGATATTGGCCATAAATTTTTGGTAAATCAGCTGTAATATCTCCAGTAGGATGCACTAAAGACATAAATCGTATTTCTTTAGTTTTATAATCCATGGCTACCGGCAAGATTGGCACATTAGCACCTAATGCTAAATAATAAAAACCTGTCTTCCAATCTTTGGTGTATTGACGTGTTCCCTCAGGTGACAACCCTAAAAATAGCGGCTCTCCAGTTTTGAACTTATCAATACTCGCTTGCAAGACTGAACCTTTATTGCCACGATCAATTGGAACAACGCCCATCCAACGTAATAACTGAGCAAGGACTGGTATCTTAAATAAAGTATGCTTACCCATAATACTAATCTGCAAGTCTAACGCAAACAAGCTAGGTATCGCATAGACACCATCAACGTTGGAAGTATGCGGAAGTGCCAGCACTACTGCCTGCGGAATATTCGGGATCTCCCCAACCGTCCGCCAACCCGATGCTTTTAACAAGGCTGAAGCTAATACTGGCGCTACTTTATTACCACGCCTTGGAACCAAGTTGCCCAAGTCTTTTTTGCTAAGTTTAGGAAATTTAGACAATGCTTTAGAACCTGTAGAGTTGGATCGAGTAACAGAATTGGATGTCATAAAGGCACCACATAATAAGATATATTAATATAATAGCATTAAGCTAACGCGACCAAACTGCCTTTTGCAAACTTTTAACGCCCCATAACTATGAACAAGCTGTGCGGCGCTATAACCACCAATCTAATTTCTGATAATAATAAATATCTATAACGGAATATTCGCTAGATTGCCTTTGTTCTCAAGCCATGATTTACGATCAGCTGCACGTTTCTTCGCTAATAGCATAT
Source organism: Psychrobacter sp. ASPA161_9 (assembly GCF_051970275.1). NCBI lineage: Bacteria > Pseudomonadati > Pseudomonadota > Gammaproteobacteria > Moraxellales > Moraxellaceae > Psychrobacter > Psychrobacter sp. ASPA161_9. The sequence continues at coordinate 177,229 of NZ_JBEFNI010000008.1, forward strand.
CCATCACGCTATTAGTTAGTACCATGTCGTCCATATCTAACTGCACTAAGCGCCGAGTATCACGGTTCATCGTTGTCTCACGCAGCTGCTCTGCACTCATCTCACCTAGCCCTTTGAAACGCGTAATTTGCGCTTTTTTATTGCCAGGAACCTTGGCTAAAATGTGTGCAAGCTCAGGTTCATCCAATGCATAATGAACCTCTTTACCCACGTCCACTCGATATAAAGGCGGCATCGCTACAAATAAATGACCGGCATCAACCAAGGCCGGAAAATGCTTGACGAATAATGCGCAAATTAACGTTGCAATATGTAGGCCATCAGAGTCCGCATCCGCTAAAATACATACTTTGTCATAGCGTAGCTCGGATAAATCATCAGAGGCAGGGTCGACGCCAATGGCAATAGCAATATCATGAATTTCTTGGCTTGATAGTACGGTATCTGACGACACTTCCCACGTATTTAAGATTTTACCGCGCAGTGGCAGTATTGCTTGATAATGACGATCTCTTGCTTGTTTAGCACTACCGCCCGCAGAATCACCTTCCACCAAGAATAGCTCTGCCCCATCACGCAAATCACCACGACAATCTGCCAATTTACCGGGCAATGCTGGACCTTGAGTAATTTTTTTACGGGCGACTTTTTTTGCCGATTTTAGGCGACGTCCAGCCTTATTAATAGCCAGCTCGGCAATTTGAGTACCCATATCTGCATGCTGATTTAACCATAGGCTAAACGCATCTTTCGCTAGCGTTTGTACTGCTCCAGCAGCTTCTCGGCTAGATAAACGCTCTTTGGTTTGACCCGAGAACTGTGGCTCAGAAAACTTAAGCGACAGGATATAATTAACCCCATCCCACACATCTTCTGCGGTCAGCTTTACACTACGTGGCAGTAAGTTATGAATGTCACAAAACTCACGTAACGCTTCTAAAATACCCGTGCGCAATCCATTAACGTGCGTACCGCCTTGCGCAGTCGGGATAAGATTGACATAACTCTCTTGAATCGGCGTACCGCCATCAGGCAACCAAGACAGCGCAAAGGTAATGCCAGCACGTGCACCTTTTTTAGCCTCATGATGATAATAAAATGGTGCTTCAGGCAACGTTTCAAGACCGTCCAGTTGCTCATTTAAATATTCAACAACCCCATCAGCGAACTGCCAAATGACTTTCTCATTATTAATTTCATCAACAAACTCAATCGTCAGCCCAGCTGATAAGACTGCTTTGGCTTTTAGGTTATGCTTGAGCTGCTTAACGTTAAACTTAGGGGTATCAAAGAAGCTACCATCCGCCCAGAACTGTACTCTAGTACCACGTTTACGCTTGTTTGAGCTTACTGTTTCGGTTAGAGATGTTACTGGTGCGCCATTCTCGAACGCCATGTCAAACTGTGTACTGTCACGCCATACCGTTACTTCAACTCGCGTTGATAGCGCATTGACGACAGAGATACCCACGCCATGCAAGCCGCCTGAAACCTCATAATTCGAGGTCGAAAATTTACCACCAGCATGCAAACGGGTTAAAATCAGCTCAATACCTGACTGACCAAATTCAGGATGAATATCAGTCGGCATACCGCGACCATCATCTTCGACTGATAATGATCCATCACTATGCAATTGAACTTTAATAATCTTGGCATAACCAGCCAATGCTTCATCAACTGAGTTATCAATGACCTCTTGCGCCAAATGATTGGGGCGGGTGGTATCGGTATACATACCTGGTCGACGACGTACTGGCTCAAGACCTTCTAAAACTTCTAACGATTGCGCATTATATTCACTCACAAATGCATCCTTAACTATTCACGTGCGATTAATTCTATTGAACCATTATAACGAAAAATAGCGACGTTAACGTTAATAGTCAGTCGCTCACGTCACATAATGTCGTCTATTTAACTCTCTATGTCAATTTCCATTAGAACCTAAAGCAGTTGCCGTAGCATATCAATTACCATTGGCAATTGCTCACCGAAGTCACTAAATCTATGATCACCACCCGCTTGCAAAGCTACTGTCGCTCCTTGCTGTTGGTAAAAGGTTTTGGACAGATTAGGATCTAATAATTCATCACCTTCTTTAATTAAAACAGAAACTTTATCAGGATAATTAATTTTTAATAGCTGATTGTCTGCAAACCATTCTAAATCTGCTACCGTTATTGGCCAGCCACCTGTTGTGGTATAAAGAATCTGATTCTTCGATGCTTTGTCATCGTTATTACTATTCAATATAAATTCATTGGCAAATCGCTGCAGGGTAACATGGGGTTGAGTACTAGGGTTTAACAATAGCGCTGGGCAACCTGTATGGTTACTGACTAAGGTAGAAAAATAACCGCCTAATGAGCTACCGACCAATACCGTATTTGACGATTCAAATTGATCACCTTCAGCATTTTTGTTTTTTTTATTTAAACTTTCGATTGACGACAGTATTTGACTAAAAACTTGGTCAGGCGTTTTATTTAAATCAGGGCGCAATACATTAATATCAGGTTGGTACTGGCGGCAATAATCCTCTAACAATCTGCCTTTAGTGGAGTTAGCATCACTGTCTAACCCATGAATATAAATAACGTTCACGTATAATCTCACTTATTAATTTTGTTATGATTACTATGTATGGATAATAAAGACACAGCATAGCATTGAGTCACCAAAAACAGTAACAATAAAACGGCACGCTATTATTCAGTATTTGCGACATAATAGTGGTTTACAATGAGATTACCGACGTTAAAGGAATAACGATAATAGCGATGGAGCAGCCATGAATCAGCAGTTTGAACTGTTCGAGATTGCCAATCCATGCATTGGTGTTTGCCAAAGCAATAGAAAAGGCTATTGCTTTGGCTGCTTGCGTAGTCGCCCTGAGCGTCAGTTATGGCATAACATGACGACGGAACAGCGTCGTGAGGTGCTACGGCTAATCGTTGGACGTAAGCAGCGTGTCGAGCAGATGAGGCAGCGTAAAGGCGAGCAGCTAGGATTCGACTTTGAAGAGATAGTGGAGACAGGTGGGTTGTTTTAAATTGTTCAGATAAATAGGATTTGCTGCACCAGTCACTAGGAATAAAAGCCAA
>NZ_JBEFNI010000009.1:0-179923 GCF_051970275.1 Psychrobacter sp. ASPA161_9
GTGGGTGAAATAAGGGGATTAAATAATATAAGTGAACAACGATTAACGTTTACGATAAAATAAGCGCATTAAATAATAAGAATAAAAGGACAGGCCGTGTTCATTGTAAAAAGTATAGAAGAGCTGCCAATTAACGCAATAGAGTTTGAACAAGTGATTCAAGCAGTAGCAAATATTGAAGCTATGGTACAGCCGCAAGACATGTGGACTTATGAGACGTTAATCGAATTGCTCAAGCAAGATAGTATTAAGATGCTTAGTATTTGTGAGCAACAAGAGGAGGCTATCAATAATAAGGTAGTTGGTTATTGTTTATATCAAGTGGTTTTTGAACAAGCAGAAATTTTACGTATTGGCACCCATCCTGACTATCAGCGCCAAGGTATCGCATCGCAAATTTTTACTAGCTTAAATAAAGAGCTACAGAATCAGAAGATGGAGAGCTTACTATTAGAGGTACGCGCAGATAATTTCGCAGCTATTGCCTTATATGAGCAGCAAGGATTTACAGAGATTCACAGACGTAAAGGCTATTATCAAGCACCGCATCAGCCAACAGTTGACGCTTTAATTATGCAGCGCATTTATTTTTAATCACCATTTTTAGCCCATTAGAGGTTCACTCGTTCAGATTGAGGACACGCCCTAAGGTTGTAAAGGTATTTTCTTTTTACAGACTTCAACATCGAGTTTATAGTCACTGTCTGTTCTCATACGCTCTAAAATATCAATTCTTTCGCTTAACATCTCTACCATAACACTGATATTGGCTTGTTGTTTTCTAACTTGTGCCAGTTTTTGCTGCGTAAGCATCAGCTGCAAATCAATATCTAGCTGACCGTCATAATAATCATTGAGACTATCCTTGATTTCAATAAGGGTGAAGCCAATAGCCTGTGCGCTTTTAATGAGCTCAATACGTTCTACGCATTCTGGATGAAACTCAGTATACAGCCGTGATCCAGCTTGGCGTTTACGCGATTTTAGCAGCCCTAGTTGATCGTAATGGCGTACTGTATCTTTGGTCGTATTGGCCTGTGCTGCCAACGTTCCAATCAGTAAAAATGATGTATCAGCTGCCATAGGGTAATCTCATAAATGTAATGATTAACAAAAAGGGGAGGGATAAAAAAGCTCTGAATTCATGCAATGACATAGACAGAAGACTACGTGTGCTTTAGTTTTATTTTTTAAACATTTATTTGCCATGCTTCTGACATATCCAGTCTAGCAACTGCCATCGGTTTATGAGAATTATTTTGCCATTGTACCGAATGGCCTCCAATAAGCGTGTCCAACTGTGTTAAAAAATCAGCACGTGGCAAGGTCTTAGCCCCTAAGCTCATCAAATGCTCATTGGGCAATTGACAGTCCACAAGCGCTATATTGCTTTGTTCGCATAAACGCATCAAGCCCCAAAATGCCAGTTTAGAAGCATTAGAGCTACGGTGAAACATTGACTCACCAAAATAGATGCTGCCTATTTTTAGACCATATAAGCCGCCAATAAGCTGTCCGTTATCATCCCAAACCTCAACGCTATGAGCAAAGCCGTGCGCATGTAGCTCGGTGTAAGCCTCAATCATCTCATCATGAATCCATGTATGCTCACCCTCAGGCTGTTCATCATTGAGGCCATCGCTACGCGGTAAGCTACAAGCGTGTATGACATCATCAAACGCTCGATTGAGCGTAAGCTGCCAGCGTTCCTTTTTGGCCTGACGGCGTAGTGATTTACTTGGCACATAATCAGTCGGTATCATTACACAGCGCGGCTCAGGGCACCACCACGCAATAGGTTCATCTTCATTGAACCAAGGAAACAATCCCTGTGCGTAAGCTGAAATAAGTGTTTCAGGTGCTAGATCACCACCTATAGCGACAATCCCAACGCCATCAGGATCAATGATGGCAGGGTTAGGGAAGTCATAACGCCCAAGACTTTTTAGGGTCTCAGGCGTGATATGAGGGGTAAGCTGTTCAGAGAAATGACTCATTTAAGCTTCATTATCAGCAGTTAAGGTTGATGCATAAGTATGATCAGTAGCAACGGCTTCACCGATAGCATCCAGATATTTTTCCGCATCAAGTGCTGCCATACAGCCAGTACCCGCTGAAGTAATCGCCTGACGATAGACATGATCGGCTACGTCGCCTGCTGCAAATACACCTTCGATGCTGGTTTGAGTCGCATTGCCATTAAGACCACTATTAACAATGAGGTAGCCGTCTTTCATGTCTAGCTGATTTTTGAATAAGTCAGTATTTGGCTTATGACCAATCGCTACAAACATACCATGGCTATCTAACTGCTTGGTGCTGCCATCAATCATCGATTCGATGATAACACCATTGACACCCATGTCATCGCCGACTACTTCTTTGACTTTGTGGTTCCATTCGATTTTGATGTTGCCATTCTTGGCTTTTTCAAATAATTTGTCTTGTAAAATTTTTTCAGAACGCAAGCTATCACGGCGATGCACTAAAGTAACTTCAGAGGCAATGTTTGATAAATATAAAGCTTCTTCAACTGCCGTATTACCACCACCAATGACAGCGACTTTTTGATCTTTGTAAAAGAATCCGTCACAAGTAGCACAGGCAGAAACGCCTAAACCTCTAAATTTGGTTTCTGATTCTAGACCTAAATACTGAGCAGAAGCACCTGTTGAGATAATAAGCGCATCACAAGTATAGCTGCCATTGTCGCCGGTCAGCTTAAAAGGACGCTCGCTTAAATCGACAGCATTAATGTGGTCATAAACCAATTCGGTACCGAAGCGTTCGGCATGGGCTTTCATACGATCCATCAGGGCAGGGCCTGTTAGATCATGAGCATCGCCTGGCCAGTTGTCGACTTCGGTAGTGGTGGTTAATTGTCCACCCACTTCCATACCAGTAACCATAACAGGCTTTAGGTTGGCACGTGCTGCATAAACAGCGGCAGAATAACCTGCTGGGCCTGAGCCTAGAATAATAAGTTTTTCGTGACGGGCTTCTTGAGTAGCAGTAGTGTTTTCAGTTGACATGGTTTTTCCTTGCTAAATAATAATGATTAACTATTAGAAATTATTGAGTGCTGTTAATTATATGTGATACTAACATAAGGGTCGTTGCTATAAAGTGCAAGTTTGCTAAAACAAATATGGATATTATTAGAATTAAATCAGACTTGATAGCTGCTAATTCCGAGTGATTGTGGCACTATTTTTAAATGATTCGCTTTTACTCTTTTATCGATGTATCTGCTTACTCATAAATCCGTTATGAATGTGTTTTCTTGGCCTGTTTCTTAATAACAGGGTCGCCACTTGACCTATGTATTTGTTATTATAAGAAGTTATGCTAAATGCGTTAGATCCTAAATGATATCTTGTATCGATAGGCCTGCATTTGGCAAATGTAAAGCATTGAAGGCATATTTTACGTTATAAGTGGTTAGTTTTTATCTTATAAATGGCTACTTTTACGTCATGAATGACTATGAGATACCTTATAATAGCTATTTTACGACAGACACTTTTTGGTTATAAAAATTTAGCTACGTAAATTTATGTCAGCACTTTATGTCAGCATGGTTAGGCTTAATCATGAGTTGACGACTATTTAGTATGGATAACAAGGCAGATTCTACGTGATATCAGCACCGCTTATTGAGTATTTAAAAAAAGGGATATTTACCTTCCTTGGGATAATTTTGGCAGTTTATCTGTTCGTTATTTTGCTGACTTATACTGGCAATGATCCCAGCTGGTCGCATATCAGCAGTGATATGACAACGATTAATAATATGGGCGGCTCAACGGGCGCATGGTTGTCTGACCTATTCTATAGCTTCTTTGGCTTTGGTGCATGGTGGCTACTGGCTTTTTTAGTCTACGAATCTATCTTGATTTGGTGGGAAAATAAGCCGACGTTTTGGTTGCTGCGACTGGTTGCTTATGTCTTTTTGATATTGAGTAGTAGCGCTTTATTCGCTCAGCTCGTTGCGTTAGTGCAGCATGTTGCAGATCCCATAGCATCAGGCCTTGAAGGTGTCGCTGGCGGTATTATTGGGCTGGAATTACAAGCGCGCTTAACGCAGCTGTTATCGCAGTGGGGGAGTGTGTTGTTTTTGGCGGTATTTGTCGTCATTACGGCGACTTTTGCTTTTAATATTCATTGGCATGCACTGTATCGTAGACTTACCGATTTGTCATGGCTTGGCTCAGGTGTAAAAGACAATAGTGATCAGTATAACTACAGTCAACAAGGCTCTGATAATCAAGCATCCAATGATGAAAAAAGCAATGCAGCTCAGAACTCAGCTGCCAATGCTAGCAATACTAAAAGCGCTGAACGTAAAGCCAAACAAAGTGCAAATGACTATGAGCAACTACCACTTGAGCTACAAACCGCCGGCGTAAGCCATGCGCCAGATAATAGTAGCCGCTTTAGTCATGCACTAACGGATTTCTTAGCCAAGTCAGGACTTGGTGCTAGCGTTAAGGCGACTGTCGCGGCCGATGCTTCTGCGGAATCTATTGCAAGTCAGGCTAGTATGTATGACAGCTCGCAGGCGTCAGCTCCTGTATCGAACAACTATACTGAAAAATCTAATAATAATGTGCAAGCAGTAGCAGCTACTACTATGCCTACCCGTAAAGTTGAGCCTAGCTTTGCATGGAATGACGCTGGTACGGTCAATGATTTACTGGCGACGGAAGCTGAAAAAGATCAATACATGCCGACGCCTACTGCTGATCCAGTCATATCCGCGCCTGTAGAAACGCATGCAAATTTTGAGCAAGCAGTAGAATTTGATGAAACAAGATTCTATGAAAACAAATTTGAAGAAATAGATAGTAATGTTGCTAACGAACAGACGCCGAGCTTAGATGAGTTAGCGAATAATTGGTTAGCTGAAAATGAGCCTGCGAATACAGCATCTTCGTTTGATAACACTATCTCTTCTGACAACGTGACCAATGACTATCAAAATCCGACAAACGACGCTGAGGTAGTAAGTGAACAAAGCTCTCCAGTAATCGAAGACCAGCCTGTAGTTGTAGAGCCTGTGATAGAACAGAGAGAAACCGTAACAGCTAAAGCTGAAGTTAAAGAAAGTCTGCAAGTGCAAGAGCCAGTTGTACCAGCAGATATGACACCAACCAATACGCCGCCTGCTAATCCAAAAGCTGCGCCAACGGTACAAATAGCCGACCCAGTTACAAATGCTGAGCTGATAGCAGCACCTAAGCCAACAGTGAGCTTTTCGGTACCGGATGGTGATAGTAGTAACCATATCACCGATATGATGCCAGAAGACGATAGTCGTTCTGATGATTCTAATACGCTAGTTATGCCAGATATTAGTGATGATGCAGCCTTTGCTAAACGTTCACGTGCGATGCAAACGGCTGAATATCGCGGTAGTTTGACGCCTATTCCAGAAGTATCTATTTTAGATAAGCCAGACCCTGATCGTAAGCCAAGCTATACCATCGTCGAGCTTGAGCAATTGTCAGAGCTATTAGAGATTAAACTTCAAGAGTTCAATGTTAAGGCATCTGTGGTTAATGCTATTCCAGGCCCCGTCGTCACCCGCTTTGAAGTGGATCTTGCGGCTGGGATAAAAGCCAGTAAGGTCACAGGCATTTCACGTGATTTGGCACGTTCGTTATCGATGGCATCATTACGCGTAGTCGAGGTTATTCCGGGCAAACCTTATATTGGCATCGAAGTGCCCAATAAACAGCGCGAGATGGTGCGCCTAATTGAGTTACTTAACACCGAAAAATTCAAAGATCCCAAAGCCCAAATCAGCATGGCAATGGGTAAAGATATCGGTGGCAATCCTATTATCACTGATCTTGCTCGCGCGCCGCATATGTTGGTTGCTGGTACGACAGGCTCTGGTAAATCGGTATTGGTAAACTCAATGCTACTGTCCATGCTACTCAAATATACACCGAACGAGCTGCGTCTTATCCTCATTGATCCAAAGCAGCTAGAGCTTGCCAACTATAATGACATTCCGCATTTGCTTACACCTGTCGTCACTGATATGACTGAAGCAGCCAGTGCCTTATCATGGTGTGTGGCAGAGATGGAACGTCGCTATCAATTAATGAGCCTACTTAAAGTACGTAAGCTTAACGAGTTTAATAAAAAGGTTATCGCTGCTGAAAAATCGGGTAATCCGATGCTTGATCCTTTATGGCGACCTAACGATAATGTGAGCATTGACCAAGCACCGAAGCTCAAAACCTTGCCGATGATTGTCATTGTCGCTGATGAGTTTGCCGATATGATTATGCAGGTCGGTAAGCAAGCAGAAGAGCTTATCACCCGCTTAGCACAAAAATCGCGGGCGGCAGGTATTCACTTGATGCTTGCCACTCAGCGTCCATCGGTAGATGTCATTACTGGTTTGATTAAGGCCAATATTCCAGTACGGGCGGCATTACGTGTTAACTCAAAAGTAGATTCGCGGACGATTTTGGATAGTGGCGGTGCAGAAGACATGCTCGGCAACGGTGATATGTTGTTCTTAGGGCCAGGACAGATTGAACCCGATCGTGTCCATGGTGCTTATGTCAGTGACGAAGAAGTCAACCGTGTGTGTGATGCATGGCGCGAGCGTGGCGCACCGGATTATATCGATAATATGGCAGGTAATTTTGAGCTATCGAGTCCTGGTGGTGGTAGTAGCGGGGCTAGTGCCTCTGGCGAAGACGACGATCTTTACAACGATGCGGTCGCCTTTATTATGGAAACTCGTAAAGTATCTGCTTCTAGTATTCAGCGCAAATTTAGCATCGGTTACAACCGCGCTGCGCGCATCGTCGACTCCATGGAGGAAGCTGGGCTGGTTAGTTCCATGGGTAAAAGTGGTAAGCGTGAGTTATTGATGTAGAGCTGGGGTTTGATTGCATCAAGAAAAAGCGAGTCGCAATAGTGGCTCGTTTTTTTGTTTCAATAAACAGAGTAATGAACATAGTAGTACTGATAAGGTATCTACTTGTTTATTATTTAAACCGATATACTTAGGACGTGTTTGACAGCTCACAAGTAAAATTACTTTTTAAGCAAGGATGCAAAATATGTTTAAAGAATATACTCAGTACGATGCGCTAGGATTAGCAGGATTAGTGAATTCAGGACAAGTCAGCGCCAAAGAATTATTAGATGCTGCGGTAAATCAAGCCAATCGATTTAATCCAAAGCTTAATGCCATTATTCACCGTTTCGATGAGCGTGCTTATAATGCCGCGCAAACAGGATTACCGAAAGGCGCATTTACTGGCGTCCCTTATCTTCTCAAAGATTTGTCTTTTTATTTTGCCGATGAGCCATTAACGATGGGCAGTCGTAGTGTCAATATCGTGACCGATTACGACAGTGAAATTGTCAAACGCATGAAAGCCAGTGGCGTTAACACTTTTGGCAAGACCAATACCCCCGAGTTTGGTTTAATCATCACTACTGAGCCCAAAGCGCATGGCGCCACCCACAACCCATTCAAAAAGGGCTATAGCTCTGGTGGCTCATCTGGCGGTAGTGCAGCGGCAGTTGCGAGTGGCATTGTGCCGATGGCAGGTGCAGGAGATGGTGGTGGCTCGATACGCTTTCCTGCAGCATGGTGCGGTGCATTTGGCCTTAAACCTAGCCGTGGCCGCAATCCAATCGGCCCAGCATTTGGTGAAGGCTGGGATGGCGCAATCGCCGATCACGTAATCACGCGCACGGTGCGCGATAGTGCAGCGATGCTGGATGCGACTAGTGGCGCTGAGGTTGGTGCACCTTACGTCATCGCACCACCTGAGGGGACATTTTTACAAGCAGCGATGCGTGCACCTCGTCCGCTAACAATTGCTTTACATCAGCAGCCGTTAATTGCCAATACAGTAGTGGATAAAGAGGTATTAGCGGTCCTTGAACGAACCGCTAAGCAATTGGAGGCCATGGGGCATCGCGTTGTGCCAGCTGAGCCAGACATCGATATCGAAAAATTCTGGCATGATTTCATAGTGGTGGTTTGCGCCCATACAGCCTTTACTATTGATAATGTTGAGCGCTGCCATGGCAAACAGTATGTGCAAAATCTTGAGCCACAAACGTATAATATGGCGATGCTTGGGCGCTCATTATCTGCAGTGGATTTAGTACATGCCAAACATGGCTGGCATAACAGCCAATATCATACTGGTAAGCTACTTGAGCAATACGATATGATTCTATGTCCAACCGTACCGACAGCGGCGGTGAAGCATGGAGTATTGCCACCAAGCCGAGTAGAAGAGATGCTAATGAACACCTCTGGTCTATTAAGTAAAGGCGTGAATATGGGTAAGTATACTTTTAGCTCAGGTATGATTGAGAAGCTCAGCCACCCCGTGTTGAGTAAAATGGCGTTTACTTTGTTAGGCAATATTACTGGTTTACCTGCCATGTCTTTACCACTCGGCATGAGTAAAAAAGGCTTGCCAATTGGAATGCAATTGATCGGAAGGATGAATGACGAGACGACGCTATTAAGCTTAGCAGGAGAGATAGAGCGTGCGGGTTTATTTACAAAGCCCGCATTTGCTAAATAACGTTAATAACTGACATTTAAACAACTGATATTTAAAATCAGTTATAACAAACGCACTTTAGTCAAAGCGATAGATATCCATCCCAAGACTATGGTGCGCCATGCTTTCATGGACGACAGACACACGTTGACCCGCCCCTAAAGCAAAGAATAACGGTAATAAATGCTCGTCACTTGGATGGATGTTTTTATAGTTAGGATACTGTTGCCAATCTAACGCAGACGGAATATCTGTTTTAAGTTGTTGTAATAACCACAATTTAAAGTCTTTGGCGGCAGGGTCAATACTATCAGCTTGCCAGCGTAGTGCCTGCAAATTATGAGTAATGTTACCTGAGCCAATGACAAGTATTTGTTGCTCGCGCAGATGGGCAAGCTGCGCACCCAGCTGATAGAGAGACACGCTATCATAATGCCGGGGTAGCGATATCTGTACGATAGGGACATCTGCTTCTGGATACAGATGTTTGAGCGGCGACCATACACCATGATCGCAGACCCGCATCGGATTAACCCTGCAAGTAATACCGCGTGCAGTCAGCTGCTGCGCTAGTGATTCAGCAAGCTCAGCATGGCCTAAGGCCGGATACTGCAACTCATGCAATTCGGGATCAAATCCTGAAAAGTCATGCCAAGTCTTAGGTTTGGGGTTGCTGCTAATTTCAAGTTTTTCGGATAACCAATGCGCAGACATGATGACAATAGCACGAGGCTTAGGTAGGTTATGTCCTATCCGCGCAAGGGCATTAGTAGTTGCCGACTGCTCAATAGCAAGCGTCGGTGCACCGTGGGATATAAATAACGCTGGCAGCCTTGCTGCATTGTTTAATCCTGCAGGCGCGTCTGCCCAAGCTACGGCAGCACTTATTGGCTTGATAGCTTTAGCATCATCATAGTAATTATTAGACGGGGTATATTTAGCAGATTTCGGATAGCTCATGTACCGTTTATTAGGGCGCGCAAAGGTTTTTCAATCTATTGAGCCAGTCATATTTTATTGCGCTTAGTTTTCTGATAGATTAGTTTTACGACATTTATATAAGTGTCTTTAGTTGCCACGGTGATAAGGATGGTTATGATTGATACTCATCGCCCGATACAACTGCTCCATTAATACCACTCGTACTAAAGGATGCGGCAACGTCAATGCTGACAATGACCATTTTACATCTGCCTGTGCCAATACTTCTTGTGAGACGCCATCTGCACCGCCAATGACCAACGCAATATCATCGCCTTGCTGCATAGCATCCGCGAGCTTTTCTGCCAGATCTTCTGTCGATAGCATTTTACCTTTGACATCCAGTACCCACAGTTGCTCACGTGCAGCAGTTGCGTGAGCTGCCAAGATGGTCTGACCTTCTTGCTCGCGATACTGCGCCAAATTGGCATCAGAAGGATTTTTGGCACGTTTGGCTGCGGCAAGCTCAACGATTTCAGTGCTGAGCATGGGCTGAATACGTTTATAGTATTCATTAAAGCCGCTTTGCACCCAACTAGGCATCTTATTACCAACGGTTAAGAGTCGTGCTTTCATTGCCGTTTATTCCTTAGCTTTTTGTATTTGGTTTATCTTATAACAAGTAAACAGAATCTGTTTAATCGGTTAATGGCGATAGCGTTTCAGAAATAGTATCTGTATTCTGATCATTACTATCTTTAGTAATAACGGTCAACTTAGCATCAGATTCAAAGACAATCGCTTCAATCTCATTTAAGCTGCTGATACCTTCAGAACGCATCGCACATTCAAGCTCCTGACGAGTCAAGCGTTCTGCACGCATAGCATCCGGTAAATACTGTCCTTGATAAAAAACAATGCGTGGCTCAGATAAAATGACGCTGCTAAATTGCGGTGAAATCGAGGCGTATTTAGTCACTAAAAACTGTAATAAATAGAGCACTAAGATAGAGCTAAACCCTTCAATAAGGGGAACGTCTTTGAGCAAAATAGTACTCGCACCTAACGAGCCGATCATCACGGTGACGATCCAATCGAAGTTATTCAGCTGTGATGTAGAGCGCTTACCAGAGACCTTTGTAATTAGCACAATTAACACGTATACCATAACTGTAGTTAGGACAATACGCCCAAGCTTGTCTATGTTGTCAAAAAAGAGCATTTCCATCGTATTTACTCCTATCAATAATACAAAGCGATTCAAATTTTAAAGTTAGCGGCTCAAATATGAACAATTTAAACTAACTAAAACCAGCGTAACGGAATTTACGCTGTAATAGTGCAAAAACTTTGTAGTACGTTGTAGGTAGCTGCCAGACCTTAAGAGGTTTTGCGTTTTGGATCAAGGAGACGATTCAGCAGCAAAATACTTATCCGCGCGCTGATAAAAGTGAGTACCAATATCATTACTAATGCAGAGAGTAGAGGGAGAGGTTGCTGCATAGTCATCTCAAGTAACACCTCACGGCTTACCGCATCAAACAGCAAGAACCATATCCCTAAGAAGTAAATGGCAGTAAGCAGCCAAACAACACCAACCCCGCCGAACATTAAGCGATTGATCTCATCTCTATCCAGTGCCCGCTGTTGGTGCTTGATAAATTTATTCACAGCAATATAAGCGCCAACCATGATGGACAGTACCGTGACCAGTTGCGAGTTGAGGGCAACTTGGGTTTGAATCATCATAAATATCGTACTGGTAATAATATAGCCAATTGCAAAAAAACCGATATATTGAGCCATTTTGGGTTGAGTTGATTTAGAGTTTTGCGATAATCCATTACGTCCTGACTGAGTATTAGACTTGCTAAGTTTGGTTGTCTTGCGTGCCATAAGCTGACCTTTATAAAGGTAAAAACGTGCAGTTGATATAAATGTAATAAGTATTCGATAAAATCGTAACAAAAGCCACAATAAATACTGCGCCTAATTCTTTGAAGCTGCTTCTTTAAAAAAGACTAGTGCTGGGCGGTCCAGTCGAGCATGGTGTCTAACACCGTTCTAGCCGTATAAGCGTTTAGTGCCTGCTCGGTATTAATAAGACCAACGACGACATAGTCCTGTCCGGACGTCCCTTTGACATAACCTGCCATCGAAGTCACGTTATTTAAGGTGCCCGTTTTTATCCATGCACGGCCAATGGCTGCCGACTCAGGTAGGCGCTCGCTATGAGCGGCAATAGTACCACTGACACCCGCGATGCCTAAAGAGCTGACGTACGCGTCAAAGCTTGGATGATTATAAGCGTATGTTAACAGCTCGCTTAAGTTGGCGGCAGTTATTGTACAGTCGCGGCAAAGTCCTGAACCATTGGTTAAGTACGGCGGCGGAGTGCTTAGATTGGCTTGCCACCACTGGTTCATGGTTTGTAAGGCAGCAGGATAGCCCGTAGTAGTAGGCTTACCAAATTGGTATAAGCTGCTTGTTTTACTGTTTATTATTTTATTATTAGCTGTTTCATCATGGTTCGCTTTATCACTGTTTGTGCTAAACGTCTCAACAGTAGCGATGTGTGCTTCAGTGGTTTTGGCTTTGTCGTAAGCCCCAATCGATAGCGCCACTTGCTCGGTCATGACATTATTAGAGAAGTGATTAATATCATAAATTTGCTGAGTTAAGTTTAAGGATGGATAGCTGACAAGAGGTAGCGGTGACATAGGGAGCGCTGCCAGACCACGTGTTGGTTTTGTGTTTTTCAACGCCTCGTAAGGAGTTTCTTGAGTGATGACCTTTCCGCTCAGCGTATTGCCCAGCTCTTGCCATTTGGCGGCGATGACACGCGCAGCAAAATCTTTGGCATTAGGATACGCGACATAAAAGGCATGCTCCCCGCAGCTATCTGGTAGATTGGCATTCAAAGCTAGCTGTTGTGGCTGCCACTGCGGGGCTAAGCTATAACTAGCTTGACCACAGGAAGCTGAGCGTGTGTTGATCGTGTTAGGCATCTGATAATTTGCTAATTGCGGTTTATAAGTCAGCTGCGCCTGTCCATTAGCTAATGGATAGCTTTGGATACCGATAGTGCTAAAGTTCACCAAAAACCCATCAGGGCTGGCGTTATAAGGTCGCAGTGGTGCGTTATCAAACGCCGCAGGATCTTTGCCAACATTTTCAAAAACCCCGCTATCGATGATAATATCACCATTAATATGACGAATACCTGAAGCTTGCACTTTGTAAAGCAGCTGTTGCAAACGCTCATGGGTCATCTTGGGATCGCCACTCCCTTGAATAACCAAGTCACCAAGTAGACGATCGCCGATAATAATACCCGTATGATAGACGCGTGTATGCCAGACAAAGTTAGCGCCTAGCGTATCTAAAGCAATAAAGCTGGGCACAAGTTTCATGGTGCTGGCTGGCGTACGTGCGATATCTGGTTGATGACTCAATAAGGGTGAGAAAGAAATTTTGATAGTTGGCGTAGCAACATTAGCATTATCTATGTCGTTGGCGTTGGCATCTTCATTACTATTAGCATTGTTAATAGACTTTGAGCTTGCATTATCTGAGAGTACTGTTGGAATGCTTTCTAAGCTTTGATAAGTATAAGGGTCGTCAGTATAAGCGTGTAATTTTTGCTCATGCTTTTTAATCGTGCGCTTCTCAATAGTAGTCAATGTAATCTGCTGGCTAGCATCGTTTTTGACATTGTTATTCTTCTTCTGTGTCGTTTTTTGACTAATGCTATTAGTTTCAGAAGGGGTGCTCGCAAGCTTAGTCTGATTGACAAGCTTTGGTTCACTGTCGTCATTAACACTGCTGTCAATAACTTTAATCGGAGAGGGCAGTCGACTGGCGTTTTTATCACCCACTGGGGTAATGACAATACTGATATCAGCCGCTGTTAAGTCTGCTCGCGATAGTGCTGCTTGGATAGCTTCCGGTAGGGCTGCCTGTGCGTAAAGTGGCGATACAATAGCCGTTGCCAATAGTGCGAGCATTGATAAGCGTTTGCTAGACTGATTCGACGGTCGCAAATAAGTGCAAGGAAGCTTCGGTTTGGTAGTAGGAGACATATAAAATTTGGAAGTGGGTTGCATGAGCAGTCTACCATCAGGTGGCAAAAACCGCATATGTTAACATGAATTGGCGACGAGCTTTAGCGTACATGCAAAAATGCCATTGCCGTCATGATGGCATCGTTATAGGCATCATGAATGCCGAGCTCAGGAATATCATAATGCGCCAAGATACTGGTCAGATGCTGTGATTGACCGGAAAGGCCTTGGGTTTGACCGCTCATGCGCCGACTATATAAATGTCGCACATCAATGACTTCGTTGGGTAAAGTAGTGCCCATATAGTGCTTCACCAAGGGGTTTAGAAACCCAGTATCTATCTTTGGACAGAATCCCACTATCGGACGATTATCAATAAACGGTAATAGTAACTCTAGCATCTCATCGTAGCTCATACCATTTTCAACATCAGCGGTACGCAGACCATGAATTACAATGGTATCGCGGTCAGGCATCACAGGCGGCCTACAGACCAGATGCATACCATTACCTGTATCGATAGTATTTCCGTTGATATGAATGGCTGCTACAGATAATAAGTGATGCCTTTTCGGATTGAGCCCTGTCATCTCACAGTCAATCGCCACCCATTGCTCAGCCAAAGGTTTGCTAAACATCGATGCCAGCTCTGGACGCTGCAATTGCGACTTTTGCCATGTACACGACAACTGCTTTAGCCAATTCATATCAGTCTACTATCCCTCTATGATGCCTCTAGTTGATAGTGCTGCCGGAGCTGCGTTTTGAAGCTTTTGACCACTGCAAGACACTCTTTTAATAAGTCACGCTCAAGCGCTGATAAGGTAGTCGGGTCGATGTGCCGTGCATACTTATCATCTGTAGAGAGTGCGACTGACAAACGCTGCGCCATAAAAAACTCTAAGGCTTCCGATAAGGTGTCAGCCCGCTCTTGGTTTAAAGCGCCAGCTTGTACCAAACCTTTAAGGCGACCTTTAGTGCTAGGTACTTCTAAAATATCATTTTCTAATGCCAAGGTACGGATACCGTGTACCAATGGAAAGATACCGGCTTTTTTAAGGTCAATATCATGCGAGCTAGGTTTACCACTTAATAACGGCACAAACTTTTGCCACCATTGATTGACATCACCGAACTGGAGCGCCGCCCGTACAAATTGCCGTACGAACATCCGATCTGATTGCCGATGAGCTGTTTTTAAATGTTCACGTATATCCTTTAGCAGAGATTCATCGCCGCAGACGTACTCACCATCGAGTATGGCGGATAAGTAAATACTGTGCATCGGATCAGTATTTTTAAACCATAAGCTAATTTGTGCTTTAAACGGTTTCAGTGGTTGCCGCCACATTGGATTATTCATCATGATATTGCCATCACATAGTGGATAGCCAAGATCTGCCAAGTGGTTGTTAAATATATCAGCAAACTGCGCCAACTCAGGATGAGTAAAGCCATCACGAATGATCAGTGCATTATCTTGGTCGGTACGCATGATCTGCTCACCGCGACCTTCTGAGCCCATCACGATGACGCAGGTATTTGCTACGACCTCATCAGGAACGATAAGTTTCCAAAGCTTAGTAAAGACTTGCGCGTTTAGCGTTTGTACCATGCGGCTGACGATACCAATCTTGACACCGTTTTGATGCTGCGCACGAATGTAACGGCCAATGAGCTCGACCGCTGTATCTAGGCTGTTTATGTCTTTTGCTTGCTCAATTTGAATACTAATGAGCTGTGAGTGATGACCAAGATAAGCCAAGACATCGCTTTGTCCCAGTACACCTACGACCTGACCTTTATTATCAATGACAGGTAAGCGGTGGATACGGTAGCGAGTCATGGTCATTAGAGCATCGCCAATCTCATTATCAGTATCAATAGTCCGTAGGTTGAAACTTGCAAAATGCTGGCAGGTAGTGGTAGCAGGGTCTTGCTGTTCGCTGACCGCCCGGCAGATGTCAGTATCAGTCAAGATGCCTAGCTCACGATCTGAACGGCGGGTAATGCTATGTTCAGGTTCAGGCTTAGAGTTTTTTTCAATATCGCTAAGCGTACCTCTTACTTGCTCTAACAAATGACTGGTTGGACGTACCAGCACATGCTTCAGTCCAGCTTCGGTCATGATACGTGCGGCTTGGTGTAGGCTACTATCGGCATCAATAATATGTACGGGCAATAAAATTACATCAGTGACTGGTTGTAGCATGATTTGCTGCACTTCTTGCTGCGCAGTATAACTATCCGCATGCAATCCTAATGCTTGACCTTGCGTACTACGTCTTTGTTGTAGTGCTTTTAAGCGCTCAGGTAATTTGTCTGATAGCAGTTGGCGGACTAGATGATTTTGCGCGCTTATTTTATCGATAGCAGCACCATCAATTTGCAGCAACAAAGTATCTTCGTGAGCCGTGTATTGATAGGGCTCAGTATTGCCATCATTTTGTGATTTGGTAATACGACCTTGCGATTCAGGCGTGCGGCGACTATCGAACCAGTCGTTGCTGTTCAGTTGGTCGGAGTGATTACTACCAAAATAAGAAGCGACAAATTCGCCAGCTAGCGTTTGATCAACTTGTCCTTTTAATACCACAAAAAAGTTATGTAGGTCATCACTGGATAAGGATTCGTTTGCACCAAGATAGCGGACTTGGGTGTTTTTTTTGAGGCTTTGACGTTCAGTTAGACGCAGTACATCAAACGGTGGCTGAGTAAAATCAAGATGGGGCATGGCATCATCCTTGATGGCATAATCAATAAGAGCAGCTTACTATCAATAGGCTTAACAATAGGGCAGAAGCAGTATAGGAAGCAGCATCAAAAGCAAAAAAATTACTATTATAAAACGTTATCGTCTTACTATAGCACTATCTTGCTGTTCATAACATTATTGTTAATAAGGATATATTTAACCTAAAATTTCCAGCCTCTCATCTTTTAAGGTTTAGTACATCAACCCTTAACTCACCAGTTTGGCTTGTGCTGATAATAACTTGCGAATACGGTCAATCGCCTCGCGACTCTCTTCAACACTAGCAACGAGAGCGATACGGACATAACCTTGACCGGGATTTTTACCATTAACTTCACGTGATAAATAACGCCCAGCAAGCGCATGGATATTGGCTTGTTCGTACAAGGTTTTGACAAATATTTCATCATCACCGTCGAACTGCTCAGGAACTTTTACCCAAAAATAAAATCCTGCATCAGGCATGCGTAAGTCTAATAGCTCGCCTAATTCTGCCATCCACAACGCAAATTTTTCTTGGTATAGCGCTCGATTATGCGCGACATGCTTCTCATCTTGCCAAGCGGCAATCGATGCCAACTGATGCGGTATAGGCATCGCACAACCTTGGTAGGTGCGATATTGCACATAAGACTTTAGGATGGACTCGTCGCCTGCGATAAACCCTGAGCGCAGACCGGGTAGATTCGAGCGTTTGGATAGCGAATGAAATACAACACAGTTCTTGAAGTTATTACGACCAAGTTCTGTGCATGCTTGCAGCAAGCCAATAGGTGCTTTATCAAAGTATAGTTCGCTATAACATTCGTCGCTGGCGATGATAAAGTTGTATTGATCTGATAGGCGAATGAGAAACTCCCAATCATCCATGGTCATCACTGAGCCGGTCGGATTATTTGGGCTACAGATAAATAACAGCTGTGTTTGCTCCCAGACATCTTTCGGTACAGCGCGATAATTGCCTTTAAAGTCATCATCTGCGGTGCAAGGCACGAAGTATGGTGTTGCTTGTGCCAGTATCGCCGCCCCTTCATAAATTTGATAAAAGGGATTAGGCATCACGACTATAGGGTTACAAGGCTTGTTATCTATATTTGTTTGATCCACCTTGTCTGTACTTTCGTCATGATTAACCACCGCTTGTACAAAACTAAAAATAGCTTCGCGCGTCCCCATGACGGGTAGTACTTCGGTATTGGCATCAAGATGATGCAGAAAAAATCGCTTCTCAAGCCAATGCGCAATGGTTTGACGCAGCTCAAAACTACCGTCAGTGGTCGGATAACGACATAGTTTGTCTAAGTTTTCTCGTAATACGTCCAGCACAAAAGTTGGCGGTTCGTGTTTTGGCTCACCAATTCCAAGCTTAATCTCAGAATAATCGTTAGCTGGTATGCTGTCAGCTAACAGAGTCGCCATTTTGGCAAACGGGTATGGATGCAAATGCGTTAAGTTGTTATTCATAAGTTTGGTAACTATAATAGGCAGATGATAATAAATGTATAAAGAAAAATTACATTCAAGCAGTGTAGCACTTCTCTTATTTTTTGTCTTTTCCTTCTTACTCGTGTTTTTTGCTATTAACTGATGATTTATTTGATAGCAGTTCAATGACTTAGCTGTTTGTCTTATCACTCACAGCTTATAAATAATAACAATATATACAATGGTTGCCTTAGCTTCTGGTAAGTTGTTGTTAGGATAATTGAAATGCTTAAAGCTTCCAACTCTGACCACCTTAATATCGAAGTTCTCAATGCTAGTACTAACAATGTTAATAAGGCTAGTGATAATAATGTACAGCATTCTGGTTTTTGCGAACAACTAAAACAGCGTGAACAGCAATGGTGGCAAGCACGTCAGCGCCTTATCGCTCTTGAAGAGCGGTGGATGTTTTGGTTCGGGGAGAACAGTTTAATTATGTGGCTCATGTGGCAATTGGTCAGCTATGTATTTGTCGCTATCGTCCTGATGCTGTCCAGTAAGCTATTCGATTTGCAGCTTTATTTATGGCAGTATATGACTATATTTGGCGCACAAACGCTATTATTTGCAGTGACGCTGGGGTCTAAAGGACGTCTGGCTAATCGTCTGCAGAACAATATTGATAGTGCAGATTTTGTACGCGAGCAAGCATTGAATGAGATGTATATATTAGCATCAGATATCATTCTGCCTGCTATCCATGCCAGTGCACCCATCTCTTTACAAACCATTCATGAGCGCTATAAGTCACATTTAAAGCTGGCTAGCCTGCGACGATTACTACAAAAAGAGGTCGATGCCGGACGGTTAGTTTTGGGACAATATCAAATAGAAGCAGAAGTGTTGCCACCAGAGCTTGCCGACGAAGCGTTGTCACCATACGCTGACAAGATGGTATATAAAAGCTTAGTCAACATCTCTTAAAATAAGCAGCTCTTAAGATAAACACCTCTGAAGATAAGAGGTGCCATCCAAAAGACTTATCAGAGCTTGTTAATTTAATTTTTAGGATAGCCAAACTACGTTAAGCATGATTGCTATCTGGCTGAACGCTAATACTAGTAGTCAGGGCAGTTTGCAAGGTTTCAAGCTTGTCCTCAGATAATGGCGCATCGTCTTGATCACTGATATAAAACATATCTTCTGCGCGCTCACCCAAAGTAGTAATACGTGCAGCATGGACTTCGATACCTTGCTGCAAAAATACTTGTCCTACTCGTGCTAGCAATCCTGGCTGATCCAGTGTTTGTAGACTCAGAATGTGCTGACCTGAAGCTTCATTAAACTCAAAATCAATAATAGTTGGCACATCAAAGTGTCTAAGCTGGCGCGGAATACGTTTTTGCGCCAGCTTAGGTGTCATCGGGTTTTTAAAAGCATCAATTAAGCGTTGTTTTAACTCTTGCTGGCTGTCTTCGTCTCTTAATAACGTACCGCTACGGTCAAGTAATACATAAGAGTCCAAAGCAAAGTCACGAGTAGCAGTGATAATTCGTGCATCTAATACATCTAAATTCATCTGATCAAATACGGCCATCGTCACTGCAAATAAATTGGCCTGATCTTGGGTATAAACGAAAACTTGCACTGCATCAAGTGCCAGCTCCCGATGCTCACGTAATACGACTAGAGGTGCGCTATCAGCGTTAGAAGCATAGCCGATAGGGGGATGGTTTAAGATAGCTTCGGTATGCCATAAGATATCTTCTGCAATCTCACGCAAAAAATATTCATCGCCCAAGTCGTCCCATAATCTGAGCACTTCATCACGATTCATATGTTGATTGTCAACATTATCAAGCATCGTCAGCGCCTGCTTACGCGTCGCACGAATCATGTCTTGGCGGTTGGTTGGTGCATCGATATCGGCGCGCAAGATGCGCCGCGTTTGTGAGTATAGTTGTTTCATCAAAGTCGCCCGCCAGCTGTTCCAAAGCTGCGGATTGGTAGCATTCATATCCGCTACCGTCAACACATATAAGTGATTAAGATGAGTGACATTACCAACTAAGTCAGCAAAGATAGTCACCACTTCAGGGTCTGAAATATCTTTTTTCTGCGCGGTCATAGACATTAATAAATGATAACGCGTTAGCCAGCCTACTAGATGGGCATCGGCCTTACTCATGCCATGTGCCAAACAAAACTCAATCGACTCGGTCTCCCCAAGCTGACTGTGATTGCCACCGCGACCTTTAGCGATATCATGAAACATTGCCGCTAGTACTAAAATCTCTTTACGCTCAATGCGTTGAAAGATAGAGCTGACCAATGGAAAATCTTCATAAAAGCGTGCGTCGGTAAAGCGGTGTAAAATTCGAATCAAAAATAGCGTGTGAGCATCGACCGTATAACGATGAAATAAATCATACTGCATAAGACCGGTCACTTGGGCAAAGGCGGGAATATAATTACCCAATACCCCGTAGCGATTCATCGCGCGCAAACGATGGAACAAATAGTTTTGCTCTTTTATATTTTCTAAGAACAATGCCTGATGTTCAGGATTGTCACGGTAAGTCTGATCGATACCGCGCGCGGCAATTTTTAACGCGCGTAGGGTTCGGGTTCGGACACTTTTTATTCCGTATTGTCCCATGAGTAAAAACATCTCTAAAATCGCTTCAGGATGCTGAGAAAATACGCGATGATGGGAGATGGCAATCTGCTCGCCAACCTGATTAAAAAGCGCATTTAAAGGCCGCTTAGTAGGCTGCTCATTATCCGGCAGATGTGGCTCTATGATGGTCTCAAAGTAGTGATTGATGAGCATCTCAGACAGCGTTGATATTTGCATTGCGCAGCGATAGTAGTCGCGCATAAAACGTTCGACAGCTGCGTTGGGCTGATCATCTGGCTGCGACTCATAACCCATTCGCTGGGCAATATCGCGCTGATAATCAAACAGTAATTTATTTTCGTTGCGACCTGTCATCTCATGTAAATAGTGACGTATTTGCCATAAGTAACCTTCAGCAAAACTAAGCTCGTCGAACTCTTTTTCAGTCACAAAACCTTGTTGCACTAGGTCATATAGCTTACTGACTCGAAAGTAGCGTTTGGTCACCCAGCCGACGATATGAATATCACGTAATCCGCCCGGCGCCGTTTTGATATTAGGCTCAAGATTGTACTCAGTGGCATTATGCTGAATATAACGCACTTTAGCCTCGTTGATTTTTACCTCATAAAAATCTCGCTGCGACCATAGCTTGTTGACGACGTCTACAGGAATACTTTGTAGCGCTTCATTACCAATCAATAACCGTGCTTCTAACAATGCACTGGCAATAGTATGATCCGTGGCGGCTTCTAAGCAGTCATTGACACTGCGTACGGACAGCGCAGGCTCCAGTCCAATATCCCACAGCATCGCCACCAAGCTATCAATCTTACTACTGACATCTGGTTTTATCTCATCAGGTGCTAGCAACAAGATATCAATATCTGAGTATAGCGACAGCTCACTGCGCCCATAGCCGCCCGTAGCAAATAATGCCAAATCTGTCTGATCTAGCTCAAACCATTTAAACAAAGCCATGAGTAAGCCATCGATTGCCCAAGCACGCGCGACTACTAACTGGCGAATATTTGCCCCACGCTCGAGTGCACGGCTAATATCAGCATTAATCTGCGTCAGCCATTCAGGTATACCGAGTAGAGATTTCTCTGCATCGGACGGTTCTGACGACACAGTATTTGGCGCAGGGAAGGACGGCAGCGGAGTAAGGTTAATAGAGGCGGCATCGAATGTGAACATGAGCGTTATCCAATCAAGAATTTAAAAATAGAGACCATCAAAAGTAAAAGCTTATCAGAAGTATAAAGGTAAAAAATCAGCAAGCATAATGCTCAACGTGTATCCACCGACTAACAATGATAATAGTAGCCTAAAGCCGATAATAATAGTCCAAAAAAAAGACCGCCTAAGCGATCTTTGTTTATATTACTGGGTCAAGAAACTTAAATCTTCTTCTGGGCGCGTGGTAAATACCTCACAGCCGTTATCAGTCACGACCATCGTATGCTCCCATTGCGCAGACAGCTTACGGTCTTTGGTAATTGCTGTCCATTCATCTGGTAGGATTTTGGTCTGCCACGTGCCTTGGTTAATCATCGGTTCGATGGTAAAGGTCATACCAGTCTTAAGCTCAAAACCAGTGCCCTTTTTGCCATAATGCATGACTTGTGGCTCATGGTGAAACTCATTACTGATACCGTGACCACAGAACTCGCGCACGATACTAAAGCGTTCAGGCTCAACCACTTCTTGAATAGCGGCACCAACATCACCCAAGCGCGCGCCATCTTTGACGACACTCATGCCTGCATAAAGAGCGTCCTGCGCCACTTTACAGATACGCTGCGCCATGATAGAGCCATTACCGACGATCCACATTTTTGAGGTATCACCATAATAGCCATCTTTAATCACGGTCACATCGATATTGATAATGTCGCCGTCTTTAAGCAGTTTATTTTCGGTTGGGATACCGTGGCATACCACATGATTCACTGAGGTACAGATTGATTTTGGGAAACCATTATAGTTAAGCGGTGCTGGAATGGCTTGTTGCTCATTAACGATATAATCATGGGCAATTTGGTTGAGCGCTTCGGTACTGATACCGACTCTAACATGCTCATCAAGCATCACGAGTACGTCGCTGGCAAGCTTACCAGCAACACGCATTTTTTCTATGGCTTCAGGGGACTGAATAAGGGATTTTTTAGTCATGATTGTCGTACTTATAGTTATAGAATTAAGGTAGGTGAATTATATCATAAATGCATAGTTGGCGTTTTGCCATAAGCGGTAGCAGTCGTAGAATTTTACTGATGAGCAGCGTGCTATAACAGGAATATACCCACGAGTGATTGAGCTAATGCTGGAGTCATTAGCAAAACTAAAATTTTAAATAGTGATTAAACAATGACTAAGTAGTCATGCGCATAGTGAAGCTTACAGATTAAATTGGTTGAATATTACAGATTATAAAAGTAATGTAAATTTCACTGCTAAAGGGATTAGCAGGTGTCTTCGATAGCTTTTGCAAGATATGCAATACATAAGCTGGTCAAAGATTAATACATATTAACGATAACAAGGATGTTGTTATGAAGCTTAACGCTTACCTCTCTAAGGCCTTGAAGCCAAGCAGGTTTTTACCGACACTAGGTGCTGTTGGTACTGGTTTTCTGCTAATGTCGATGCAAACAACTCCGGCTCAAGCATCTACCTACTATAGCTGTTCTGCCCCTAGCGGATGCCAACTGGTAGGCGCTAGATTGTTAACCTCAAATTATACCAATACCCAAAACCCAGTGATACTCGCACATGGGCTTGGTGGTTTTAATAAACTCTTTGGCGTCCTAGATTACTTTTACGGTATTCCTCAAACTTTAATGCGCGGAGGTACAGACGTATTCGCCACCAAAACCTCAGCAGTTAATAATAGTGAAGTTCGCGGTGAGCAGTTATTGGCGCAAGTCAAACTCATCTCAGCCATTTCTGGTAAACCTAAAGTTAATTTGATTGGACACAGTCAAGGCGGTATCGACGTTCGTTACGTCGCTGGTGTTGCACCTGAATATATAGCATCAGCAACTGCAGTTTCAAGTCCAGAACAAGGCTCAAAAACGGCAGATGCAGTGTTAGATCAACTGTCAGAAGGTAGTATTACCACTGAAGCTACGCTGGGTTTATTTAAACTCATTGGCATCGCTACAGATGTCGGCTCTGGTGTCAGTGTCACAGAGCTACAACAGCAAGATGGTTGGAAATCGCTAGTGGCCTTGTCTACTGATGGTGCCGCACAATTCAATGCCAAATTTCCTGCTGCAATGCCAACCCGTTATTGTGGTCAGCCAGCCAACACTGAAGTCAATGGTATTAAGTACTATTCATTTAGTGGTGTAGGGCAAATAACCAACTTACTTGATGCCACTGATCCTATATTATTGGCAACTAGTACGCCATACAAGGGCGAAGCAAATGATGGCTTAGTATCTGTTTGTTCAAGTCGTCTCGGCTATGTCATCCGAGATAACTATGTAATGAACCATCTAGATTCAGTCAATCAACTATTGGGCTTAGTGGCATTTGGAAGCGTTAATCCAACAACCGTGTATCGTAGTCAGGTCAACCGTCTCAAAAACGCTAACCTGTAACGTATAAAATGACTCTTAAAACAAGACGCCTCTTTTATGTCGAATAATCGTCGTCCCTATTTAACAATACTTGTCATTACCGTGGTTATCATTGTAACTGCGGTGATTATCTTATGGTTTAAGCCTAATCAAAGCAATATGACGCCTTCTCAAACATTGTCTACGGTAGACAGTGACATTAGTAGCACTATGGTAAAGCTGTCTGATAACAATAACGAGACGGCATTGTCTACTAACAACAACGATAGATTTATTACTGGATTAGAAAATCTACCGCGCTCACTACAGGGTACAGATGTGGACGGTGAAATAATTATTGATGAAAACAAACAACTGGTCGTCACCGAAGGTCTGCGGCGCTTGTTTGATTACTTCTTATCGGCGCTTGGTGAAGAAGATGAAGCCACTATCTTTGCCCGTGTTGAGAGCTATATTCGCAGTTTTGTTCCTGAGCCAGCCGCCAGCCAAGCCATTGTTATATTCAATAAATATGTAGCCTATCTCAAAGCGATTCCTGAAATAGAAAAGCGTTTTGGTAACTTACAACTGCAAGCCACACAAAATGGTGAGCTAGATCTAAATATGGTAGCGCAGCAAAAGCAAGACGTTGCCAAGCTACGTCAGCAGTATTTCGATACGCAAACTATTACCGCGTTCTTTGGCGCTGAAGATGAATATGATGACTATAGTATTGCGATGATAAATATTAATCAAAACAAGCTAATGTCGGATGAGCAAAAAGCAGCGGCTCAGCAGGATTATGTTAGCCGAATGCCGGACAACATGACCAAGGTCAATATAGAGCAACAGGCCAACCTAAACGCGCTGATGAGCCGTACTGAGCAAATGAAAGCCCAAGGCGCGACGCCTGAAGCTCTCTACAATATGCGCCGTGAATTGGTAGGCGCGGCAGCAGCGGGCAGGCTTTCACAACTAGATAAAGAGGATGCTAATTTTGATCAGCGCTTTACTCGATACCAAGTACAAAAACAACAACTCCTAAGCCAAAATACTAACAGTACGCAGACTCGTGTCCAGATTGAGCAACTAGAGCAGCAGTTGTTTAGTGATACTGAGCGTAAGCGTTTAGCGGGTTATGCGGCTATGCAACAGCAACAGCAATAATTTCGATAAGTATTTTTGGTTAACATTAAATAACCTATGCTAATGTAAAATATAGTTGTGATTGGAATTTAAACAAGCTACGGTTAATAGTGGAAATACGAACCAATAGCGTAGTTCTAATACAGTGACAAACTCCAGCCAGTATTCAATTTAAACAAAATTATTAGGAGCTCAAATGAAAAACATCACTAAAGCAGTAATGACCGGAATTGTAATGTTAAGCGTATTAGTAGGCTGCCAGTCTCTTACAGCAGAGCCAACCAGTCAACCAGATATCACTGGTACAGATGTTATATAATAGCAATCTGTTCGAACAACCTCGCTAATAAGTGGGGTTTTTTTATGCTGAAATTCATCTTAGTTTACGTTATCTTTATTACCAATAGTCTCGTTATAATAAAATTATAGGTGACCGTTAGCAGGTAATGTACTCACTGGCAAGAAGCGTTAGCAAAACGCCTATAGAGTTGAACAAATATGGTTTTAAGTGTGTACGCAATCTTTCATGATAATAATCTGCTAGTCATGCATAATAGGGCTATTGTTTAGTACATCGAATAAAACAATAAATTAATCATTATAAAAACTATGATCTTCAGTGAAAAATGTGTTTTTCACTGAAGATCTTAAATTTATCTGTTATAGGAGTTTCTATGAAAAATATAACTAAAGTAATAATGGCTGCAACCCTTACGGTAGGTACACTTGCTGCAGGCTGTCAAACCACAACGCCTAGCGTTATAGCACCAGTGACTCAGCCAATTACATCTGAAGCTTTAAAAGCTCATAACTGGCAGCTTGTCGATGCCAAACGTACTAATGGCGAAAAAGTAACGCAGCTATTTTATAGCCCATCTAAGCCGCTAACCCTAAGTTTTTCTGAAGCCAACGGTAGCGATCGCGTTAGCTTTATGAACACTTGTAATAACATGGGTTCTGATTACAGTGTTGTAAATGGCAACGTAGTATTGGGTAATGTTATATCTACTATGATGGCATGCCCTGAGCCACAAGCAAGTTTCGATACAGCAACGCTGGCGACGGTGCAAGGTAAATACAGCATTAATAATAATGTAAACAATTTACCTATCTTGACTATTCGCAATGCTAACCAAGTTGCTTATTTTAAAGCGGTATCTAAGTAATCGCTCATTGAGCACTTAACAGTAACTTGAAATTATGGTGATAAATTATTGTTATCGTTATAAAAGTAAAGCCAAATAATTTATGACTATAGAGCGCCTCACTATATAATGTAGTGGGGCGTTTTTTATGGCATGATTATCGAGCTTATTGTTTTGATTATTCATGCATGAGTATCTTTTATATAAAAATATGCCATACATTCAGCTACCTTATAGTGTCTTTTTTTGACACTTAACCTATCAATAACTGCTCCTAGCCAGAATCTAACTGAGTGCCTCTTTATGCTTACCTCCAATATCTCCCAGCGTTTACATAAAAAATGCCTTTCTATAGCTCATTCGACTATTACTCATACGAAAATCACTTTTAATATTACTATTAGTGTCGCACTTAGTATTTTTTTGACGGCTTGCAGTACCTTGCCAATGGATAAGGTTGCTCGCACGCCTACTAGCAGTACGGTTGTCAACCCACTAATGGCTAAGATGCCTCCAATAGATCGCGCGGGCCGTATTGCCTACGTGGAAGAGCAAGGCGCAGGATCTGCAAAAATCTCTAGTTTGTATACTATCAGTCCTGATGGTAGTGATAGACAGCTCATTGATGAGCTAAGCGGTTATATATATGCACCAGCATGGTCAGCTGATGGGCAGCTATTGGCTTATAGTAAGCAAACCCCACGTCAAAATCCAAAAATTTATATCTACGACGTCAGTAGCCAAACCCGTAATCTGGTGGTGAACACTGAGGGCAGTAATCTATCTCCGTCCTTCTCATCAGATAAACAAAGGTTGCTCTATAGCTCAACGGTCGGTGGTAACGCAGATATCTACGAGATGCGCTTGGATAGCGGCGAAACTCGCCAGCTGACCACACTTCCTAGCACTGAGGTACAACCAAGCTACGCAAGCGATGGGCAAAGCTTTGTTTATACGAGTGACAAGAAAAATGCTGGACGACCACGCATATATCGCTATAACTTTGCGACTCGTAGCGCTACCCAAATCACCACAAAAGATTATGCTGCCAGCCCTCAGCTCAGCAATGACGGCCAGCGTCTAGCGTATCTAAACGGTCGCCAAGCGGCGGTTATGACATTAGCAACTGGGCAAATTGTCAAACTTGCCGAGACTGGTCTTGATGAGCCAGCACGTTTTTCGCCATCTGGACTGTATACCGTTTATCCCACACGTAAATCACAAGTCGACGGTCAAAGTGGTGGTAGTATAGTCATACATTCGCTATCTGGTAATACAAGCTATGCGATTAGTAGTAAAGCAGGTGGGGTGGTACGTTCACCTATATGGAGTCGTTAGGCTTTAAAGAATAAAGTTAATTTTAAATAACTAATGCATGAAACAATTAGCGAGAAAAGTATGGCGCACAAAAAGAAAAACGTCCGCAAAAAAGAATGTCCAGTCTGCCAGCGCGAGTTTAGCTGGACCAAAAAGCTAGATAAAAATTGGGATAACATGGTCTATTGTTCAGACCAGTGTCGCCGAGTGAAGAAGTATGAAGGCTTAGAACATCAGAAATAATGCAAAATTCAAGGTGGTTGTAGGCTGGCGCTTTTAGCTCAGCATCTTATATTTAGATAGCAAACTTTATGTAATTGGCGTGTAAGGTGCGCCGGGCGCACCAATTTGAAAATCTGTCTTATAAATTTATTCATAAATATCATGCAAAACTCTGAATAAGACAAAAGGAAAGCGATGGCACATAAAAAAGTAAACTTACCGCAAAAAATCTGCCCCGTCTGCCAGCGACCATTTACTTGGCGTAAGAAGTGGGAAAAGGATTGGGAGCAGGTGATTTATTGTTCAGAGCGTTGTCGGCGTAGGAAGAGAAGCGACTAAAATACAAAGACGCTAATTTCTTTCAGGTTTATAAATACAGCTACCTTTCAAACGACATCATTAACAAACAGCCAATATCACAACCAACCCGACCGAGACCTTCATGAAATCAAAGCCGCCATCAAAGCCAACTTTTAAACTGTTAAGTCTCAAAAGCATCTACGACAATAAAGTCCTGCCTTTATTAATTGATAAGGCCTGTGCATTAGACGTTGTGAGCGAGCAAAGAGCGCTTGTCGTCCCACAAGCCCACGGCATAGTACTAGAGGTCGGTGTTGGCAGTGGGCTTAATGCCAGATTTTATAACCCACAAACCGTCAAACGAGTGATAGGCGTCGACCCGCACTTGCATCCATTGGCAGCAGAGCGCTTTGCTAGTGCAGGCATCGACTTTATCTCGCAGCTGTTGTCCGCTGAGACGCTACCTCTTGAGGACAATAGCGTTGATAGTATCGTCATGACGTTTACCCTATGCTCTATCCCTAATCCTATCCAAGCGCTAACTGAGATGAGACGCGTGCTAAAACCGACTGGCACCCTATATTATGCCGAGCATGGCTTAGCGCCGCAGCCCAAATGGGTCGGTAAAATGCAACAGCTCATCACTCCGGTATGGAAGCCGGTAGCAGGCGGCTGTCATCTGGATAGAGATATCGAACACCTGATAGCGCAGGCGGGGTTTGAGGTATCGGGTCATCAAGGATTTACTCAGGGCGTAAATATCGTGGGTTATCACTATTGGGGCGAGGCAACGGCTGCTACCCCCAAGTTGTTATAAATTTGGCTTTGTTTGTAGATCAAAGCTATCTAAAAGCTAATCGAATAGTGGCAACAGATTGTCCAAACTCTTAAGCCCAAAGGCATCCAAAACCTAAAGGATAATAGGCAGCCATTTCCTGCTTTTCGCTCATATCTTGGTCGGAGATTGCGACACCCAACGATTTTATATTATGCTAAGTTTAAATGGAGAGTTATGCTACGCTAACCCACCCTACGCGACTATTTAAAGGAGTTTCCTTGAGAGGCGTAGGGTGCATCCAGCGCGCCAACTTTATAAAACATCTGTCTTATCAATGCGATGAAAATCACCCTAAAATACCTGATCTGTGCAGTAGGTAGGCTGTAGCTTTAGTCCAGCTCTATATCCGATGTAAGGAAAACCATGTTACACAAAAAGCAAAACCTACCCTGTCTATCATCGTTCATTCACTTGGTACAAAAAGTGGGAGAAGGATTAAGAGCAATGTTGAGGTGGCTAAGATTTAATAGGCCTCTAGGTAATACTAATTCTAAATAGTATCGCTTATCAACATCCCTATTATTCAAAAAGATTAGCGTTTTTATTTTATAAATTCTGTAATTGTTCAATTATCCAGCGGTGAATGGGGCTGTCATTGGTACGAGGATGCCAAGCAGCAATTACCTGAAATGTTGGTGGTAACGCTTCTACTTCTAATTGTTTAACCTTACTGCTCGGCAATAACCTGGCAGGATAAAATGCAATCATGTCAGTGGTATGAAGAATATCTGGCACTGCTGAAAAGCTTGGAACCGACATAACAATATTTCGCTTAAGACCTCTTGCTGCAAACCATTGATCATGGGAGCCGCGCAAATTAGCACGCGAAGGCGACACTACCAGCTGAGGATAAGCGGCAATTTGTGCCAGTGTTAGTGGCGCTTTTGTAAGCTCGTTATTACAACCAGTAATGCATAAATGCTGCTCTTCAAGCAAAGTCACGTAAGTCAGATTATCAGGAATAAATTCTGGGAAAGTAATCAGCAAATCAAGTTCACCTGCCGTAATCAGCTGATTGATATTATCAGACGCAAAGTCGCGTACTATCAATTTTAGCTCAGGGGCGTCTCGCCTCGTTATCTTAAAAAGCTGCGGCAACAACGCCTGTGTCGCGTAGTCAGTAGCGCTAATCGTAAAGACGCCTTTATAGGTTTTCGGTGTGAATAACTCAGGCTCTAATAGCGCTTCTAACTGTGCCAATATATGACTAATGGGTTGCTGCAGCGATAGCGCTTTTGGTGTTGCCACCATGCTATTGCCTTGACGAATAAATAAGCGATCATCAAATAAATCACGCAACTTGCGTAGCTGCTCACTAATGGCTTGCTGGGTTAAGCCCATTTTTCGGGCGACTTGCGAGAGGTTTTTTAAATCTAGCAAAGCATGCAACACTCTAAGCTGTTTAATATCCAGCCGATTGATACCATTCATAATTGTATCTCAAACAAAAAATCGTTGTTTCTAATTGTATCTTTAAATCCCTAAGCTTATCAATATTGCTTCAGTAAACCCTTAGTTATCAAAATCTATTCAGGGGTTAAAACCATAAGCTTATTCATATCCTTTAAAAAAGAGAACTTTATGGAACAATCTAATCCAAATACCAGCACCTTATTTTCATCTGTAGCGCTTGGACCTTATACGGCTAAAAACCGTATTGTGTTGCCAGCATTGACACGCTCTCGTAGCACTCAACCAGGCAATATTCCTAACGACTTAATGGCAAGCTACTATGCACAGCGCGCATCAGCGGGCTTTATGATGACGGAAGGCACGCAAATTGAACCAAGAGGACAAGGCTATGCGTGGACGCCCGGTATACACTCGCAAGACCAAATTGACGGCTGGAAGAAAGTCACACAAGCCGTGCACGCCAAAGGGGGTATTATTTTTGCTCAATTATGGCATGTTGGTCGAGTGTCTCACACCAGCTTACAGCCAAATGGCGCACAACCTATAGCGCCTTCTGCTATTACTGCTGATAACGTCAAGGTGTTTGTTGAAACTGGCCCCGGTGCAGGCGCTTTAGATGATCCAAGTGAGCCGCGTGTGCTGAGCACTTCTGAGGTTGGCGAGCTGGTCGATATGTACGCGCAAGCAGCACGCAATGCGTTAGAGGCAGGATTTGATGGGGTTGAGCTTCATTGTGCTAACGGTTACTTAGTCAATCAGTTTATCTCTGAGCATAGCAATAACCGTGATGACCAATATGGCGGTTCGCTGCCTAACCGCTTACGCTTTTTAAAAGAAATAGTCGAAGCCGTCAGTGCCGTCGTGGGTGCCGAGCGTTTAGGGGTCAGATTTGCTCCCTTATTTGCTAGTACCAATGAGACTCGCGTTTACTTAGGTTTGGTAGAGTCAGACCCGCATACTACTTATGTTGAAGCGGTCAAAGTGCTCGAACAAGCGGGCATTGCTTACTTGTCAATTGCCGAAGCGGATTGGGATAATGCCCCTGATTTACCGGAAGCCTTTTATAAAGCGGTCAGAGCTGAGTTTTCAGGCCGTATCATCTATGCTGGTAAATATACCGTTGAAAAAGCAGTCAACATCTTAGCCAAAGGCTATGGCGACTTATTTGCTTTTGGCCGCCCTTTTATTGCCAACCCAGATTTACCTGAGCGCATCGCCAATGATTGGCCACTTAATGAAGTTGATCTCACCACTATGTATGGCGGCACTGACATCGGCTACAACGACTATCCGTTTTACCAAAACACTTAAAACAGTGAAAACAATCGAGGCCAAGGAAGGCCTCATTTTTTTGTTTTTAAATAGCGGGTGTTCTAGCCGTAAGCTGATGTGAGAGTTGAGAGAGTGAGACTGTTTCTATAGAAGATATAGAACGTACTCATTGGGAAGGCTAGGATTTATAATTTTTCGGCTTTCTTTGTAGATTAAAACTATCTAAATGCCAAGCACATAGTGGCAACAAATTGTCCAAACGCTCAAGTCCAAAAGTATTCAAAACCTAAAAAATAATAGGCAGCCATTTCCTGCTTTTCGCTCATATCTGCTGGTTTAGGCGAGGCATTGGCTAAGCAGGATAGCCGCTATCAGAAAATCCCCTTTAATGGATTTTCTCTTGCGTCCCTAAAATTGCAGTGTAATTTTTTAACGGGTCTCAGGGCTAACGGCAACATCCTATTCTTACAAGTATTGGTCGTTTTTCAATACTGATTAATTTTCTAAATCTAAATTTATTGGTAAGCTAATGTTTGAGATAGGGCGGTATTAGACCTGTCAAAAAGAAGCACTGCTTCTTTTCGACGGCTTTCAGGTTACGCTCTTTTAAACCTTCCTAAGATGGTCTTGAAAATTTAAAGAACTCATCGCTGTCTATTGAGCCGCTCTGATCGTTATCAGCTTCAATAGTAAGGGCGGTGTCACCAGTCACTCGCGCGTAACGTGTACGCGGCTCTGATAATCCATTGTCATCGTTATCGTCATAGATCAGAGAAGTTGCTAACTGCCCAGTCGTAGGGTCGACGGTGTAGTAACCCCATTCCATACCGTTTTTGGGATTGTTCACTAAGCCAATTTTATCAACTTGGACATGGACATAAGTACCATTATCGAAGAAAGCTAGTCCGATTAGCTCATCGTCATCAGCATCATCGTAACTCCAAGACCCTAAGATCCCTTCAGGTTTGGTCTTTGAAAACTCATAGCTTTCATCACTGTCGATAACGCCATCATTGTTTTCATCTACTTCGAGGATCAGCTTGCCGTTAGATACCTTAGCATGACGATTGATGGAGTCTGACAATCCAGAGCTACCATTTTTATCAAAAATAGGCGTAGCGGTTAGTTCTCCTGTCTTATCGTTAATGTTGTAATTACCCCATTCCATACCGTTGTTAGGGTCACTTGTAGACTGACTACTATTGACTTGGACCTGTACATAAGTCTCGTCATCCATAAAGACAATCGTTGATAACCCACTACTACCATCATCACTACTCCACGTTCCAATGATTTCAGTGTCTATATCAGGTTGTGACGTTGATGATCCATCATTATCATCATCATTACATCCTTGTAAAAAAATATAGCTGTTATGGCTAGTAGTGTTAATTTGAACGATTTCATTTTCATCTCTCCTTGATTTAAAAATGTAAAATCTCACTTTCTATAACTATTATGCCGATATACCTCCTTGTTTCTAACAGTTTTTAATGCTCATGCTATAGCCAAACCCATTTAAAAGTGTTATAAACTAATTATTAAACCCAATTGTTATCATAAAGACCATGACTTACTCACTAGATTTTCGCAAACAAGTACTAAAAAGCTTAGACGAGGGTATGACCATTGCCGGGGCGGCTGAGTTCTATAATCTCAGCCCAACCACCATACAAAACTGGAAGAGACGTGTTCATAGCAAAACAATCAGGCAAACCAAACCCTATAAAATACCAGATGACGTGCTACTTAATGATGTCAAAGAACATCCTGATGATTACCAGTATGAGCGAGCACGTCGTTTAAATTGTAGTAAAACAGGCATTTATCATGCCCTAAAGCGCCTAGGCATCAGTCAAAAAAAAGACCTTAGAGCATCCAAAAGCTTGCCCAATAAAAAGAGCGGCGTATCAGGGAAAGCTTGATAGCTTTACGCAGCAAGGCTATCCCATTGTCTATATGGATGAAAGCGGCTTTGAGCACGAGACCATCCGCTCTCATGGCTATGCGCCGATCGGTAAGCCTTGTATCGATAGCTACAACTGGCAAGGTAAAAAGCGAACCAACGTTATTGGTGCTCTGTATGAAAAGATGCTGTTTGCGCTTGATTACTTTGAGACAAACATCAACAGCATCGTCTTCTATCACTGGTGCAAACACAAGCTAATCCCAAGTCTTAAAACCAAATGCGTGATTGTGATGGATAACGCCAGATTTCATAAGAGCAAACGCATTCAAAAGCTACTAAACAGGCACGGGCATCGTATTCTTTGGTTGCCGCCGTACAGCCCAGACCTAAACCCTATCGAAAAGAAATGGGCTCAAGTGAAGTTTCTACGCCAAGGTTGGATGCAAAATGACTTATCCAAATTGTTTTATGATATTTGTCCAAGGCATAACATTTTTATTTTGAACTGACTATATATAGTAATATTACTAGGGTGTGTTGAACATTGAGTATAAATTTCTGGCAAAAAAAATAGCGAACGGGTAATCTTTAAGTTCTCACACAAAAAAGATCTCGTTCGCTATGCCTCGTACTATGCTCAAAAATGAACACTGGACAAGACTAAGACCTATATTACTAGAACTTAATATCTATGACAAAGGAAATCTGAGACTGACCATTGAGGGCATCCTTTATCGTATGCGAACTGGCTGTCCTTGGCGCGATTTACCGGCTTACTTTGGAAAGCCCAATACTGTCTACAAGGCTTATCAA
Organism: Psychrobacter sp. ASPA161_9; assembly: GCF_051970275.1. Taxonomy (NCBI): domain Bacteria; kingdom Pseudomonadati; phylum Pseudomonadota; class Gammaproteobacteria; order Moraxellales; family Moraxellaceae; genus Psychrobacter; species Psychrobacter sp. ASPA161_9. Next base: position 34,291 of record NZ_JBEFNI010000009.1, read on the forward strand.
CGCTGGTTTCGCAGTAATAAGCTCATTGGACTATTTGCTTTAGTTATCAGAGAGCCTGACCTTGAGTGGGTGTTTATAGATGGTACTCATATCAAGGCACATCAGCACAGTAGTGGTCGTCATGAAGCTGCTCAAGCCATTAGTAAGAGTGTCGCAGGACGTGCCACTAAAATTCATCTAGCGGTCGATGCTCATGGCAATCCGATTACCTTTATTCTGTCAGATGGCACAACCCACGATGTTAAAGTCGCATCTGACTTAGTAGATAAGGTTGATTTGAGCAAGACAGACGTTGTATGTGCAGATAAAGGCTATGACTCTGACACACTACGAGAGTATATTGAACAAACAGCAACTTGTAATAATATCCCTCGGAAACGAAACACCAAGTCCTCTAACGACCATATGGATTGGGACTTGTACAAAGCACGACATTTAGTAGAAAATGCTTTCGCTAAGCTAAAACAGTATAGAGCGGTTGCCACCAGATTTGATAAGCTAAGACAGAGTTATGAGAATACGGTCGCTCTTGCTTGTGCTTATATCTGGCTAAAATTATGAATGTTCAACACGCCCTAATCAATTCAAATATATTCTTAATTATAAATATACCAAATATTTTTAAGTTAATCTAATCAGATAGCTGTTTTTATTGAATATTTTTTAAAATAAATTAACCGAATTTATTTACCTTGATATATTAACTTGAAGTATTTAATAAACCTGCAACGTACTAATTTGGTTAAGTTTTATGGAAAAACGAATGTAAAAAGTGAGTAGTTCGCTACGACAGTTGATTTTGTTTGGTCCCAGTATTACGTGGTTATCAACTTATTAATTTTATTGTGTACTAGCTATAATTGTGTGCTATTAAAAGTAAGAAAAATAATTTCGAAGTGATTATCAAAGAATAATTAAAGAAATTTAGGTAATAAAAAACCGCCAATTTTTTTAATCCAATGTTGCCAAAGGGAATAAATAGAAGTGGCGGTTTCTTATGAATAGAAGCCAAGTTTTTTATTAAGGAATATATCAGCTATTACTTAATCATCCCTACAAATTCGGATTCAACCACTTCTCAGCAGTCTTCATATCCCAGCCTTTACGCTCAGCATAGCTCTCTAACTGATCGCTGCTGATTTTACCCACATTAAAGTATTCACTCTCAGGATGCGAGTAATAGAAGCCACTGACCGAAGACGCAGGCCACATTGCAAAGCTCTCAGTTAGCGTCGTACCGATAGCCTCAACCGTACCGAGCCAGTCAAACAATTTACCTTTTTCGGTATGCTCAGGACAGGCAGGATAGCCAGGCGCAGGGCGGATACCAACATATTTCTCTTTAATCATCTCATCATTGGTTAAATTCTCATCAGCCTGATAGCCCCAATAATCTTTGCGAATCAGCTCATGCAGATGCTCAGCGAATGCTTCGGCTAAGCGGTCAGACAAGGCTTGCACCATGATAGCGTTATAGTCATCGCCTGCCTCTTTGTACTTTTCAGCCAGTGCTTCTGTCCCAACTATCGACACCGTAAAGCCACCAAGATAATCGGTTTGCGTGTCCGATGGTGAGATAAAGTCTGCCAAGCTAAAGTTCGGCTTGCCACTGGCTTTATCGCTTTGCTGACGTAAGTGCTCAAACTGATAGGTCGGCTTGCCGCCATCAGCTGGACTGTTGTCATAGACGGTGACGGTATCGGCGCCAGTACGTTTGGCTGGCATCAGTTTAAACACACCTTTGGCAACGATTAACTTCTCATCAATCATTTTTTGCATCAAGTGATTCGCATTGTCGAACAAATCACGGGCCGCTTCTCCAACCACATCGTCTTGCAAGATTTTCGGGTATTTGCCCGCTAGACCCCAAGAGATAAAGAAAGGTGTCCAGTCGATATAAGGCAGTAGGTTAGTGATAGGATAATCGTCAAATATTACTTGTCCTAGTTTGTTAGGTACAGGTGGCACATAGTTTTCCCAGTCATCTTTAAAGCCAATCTTGATAGCGTTGGCATAAGATATTTTGGCCGCTTTTGGTTGGCGCTTAGCGAGACGCTCACGTACCTTTATATATTCTTCGCGGGTCTCATCAATCAAGCCTTGACGGTGCTCTTTAGAGAGCAGCTTAGTCACCACGCCCACTGAACGTGAGGCATCAGCCACATAGATGACGGCATCGTTTTGATACTGAGGTTCGACTTTGACTGCCGTATGCGCTTTAGAGGTCGTTGCCCCGCCAATCATCAAGGGTAGGGTCATGCCGCGCTCTTGCATTTGCTTGGCAACATAAACCATTTCATCAAGGCTTGGCGTAATCAGGCCAGATAAGCCAATGATATCGACTTCCTCAGCGATAGCGGTATCGAGGATTTTTTCACAAGGTACCATCACGCCCATATCTACGATGTCATAGCCGTTACAGCCGAGTACCACACCGACGATGTTTTTGCCGATATCATGGACGTCGCCTTTGACGGTAGCCATGAGGATTTTACCTTTCTTTTCATCTTCGACTTTTTCCGCTTCGATATATGGATTCAACCAAGCGACTGATTGTTTCATTACACGTGCAGATTTCACTACTTGCGGTAAGAACATTTTACCTGCACCGAATAAATCACCGACGATATTCATACCGTCCATGAGTGGCCCTTCGATGACTTCTAGCGGTTTGGGGTATTTCTCCCAAGCTTCTTTGGTATCGGCTTCGATAAAGGTGGTGATACCTTTGACTAATGCATGAGCAATACGTTCTTCTACCGTGCCTTCGCGCCATGACATATCAACGGTGCTGTCTTTTTTCTTGCCGCCATCTTGGTAGTTTTCAGCGACGGTCATCAGACGCTCAGTAGCATCTTGACCAGTCTCACCTTGGTTTCGATTCAGCATTACATCTTCGATAGCATCGCGTGCTTCCTTCGGGATGTCGTCATATAGCTCTAGCATGGCAGGGTTGACGATACCCATCGTCAGACCGTTTTGAATCGCATGAAATAAAAATACGGAGTTGATGGCTTCTCGAATCGGATTACCACGGAAACTGAATGAAACGTTAGATACGCCGCCCGATACCATCGCATTGGGCAAGTTATCCGTAATCCACTTAGTGGCATTGATAAAGTCGGCGCCGTAATTATTATGTTCAGTGATACCGGTGGCGACCGCAAAGATATTGGGGTCAAAGATAATGTCCTCGCTAGGGAAGCCGACTTCATTGACTAAGACATCATAGCTACGCTGACAGATCTCAGTTTTACGCTCAAAAGTATCGGCTTGACCGTCTTCATCAAAGGCCATGACGATAATAGCAGCGCCGTAGCGCATACATAGTTTGGCGCGCTCGACGAACTCAGCATGACCTTCTTTTAAGGAGATAGAGTTGACGACGGACTTACCTTGGATACGCTTAAGACCTTCTTCGATGATGTCCCATTTCGAGGAGTCAATCATCAAAGGTACACGACTGATATCAGGCTCACCAGAGACCAAATTAACGAAGTGAATCATCGCCTGCTTGGAGTCAAGCATGCCTTCGTCCATGTTGATATCGACGATTTGCGCGCCGCCCTCGACCTGATCGCGCGCGACATCTAGAGCCTCGGTATAGGCTTCGGTTTTAATCAAACGTAGAAACTTCTTCGAGCCGGTAACGTTGGTACGTTCACCAACGTTGACGAATAAGCTATCAGGCGTGATAGTAAATGGCTCAAGCCCAGACAGACGACAAGCAGGTGCGATTTCAGGAATCACGCGCGGTGGGTATTTTGCCACCATATTAGCGATTTGGCGGATATGCTCAGGCGTCGTACCACAGCAACCACCGACGATGTTTAAAATGCCCGCTTTAGCAAAGCCTTCAAGCAGGGCAGTGGTTTCCTTTGCCGTTTCGTCATATTCACCAAACTCATTCGGCAAGCCGGCGTTCGGATGCGCTGAAACATAAGTATTGGCAATATTAGATAACGTTTGGATATGTGGACGCAGTGCATCTGCCCCGAGTGCACAGTTGAAACCAACCGATAGCGGCTTGGCATGGCGAATTGAGTTATAAAACGCCTCAGCCGTTTGACCTGATAGCGTCCGACCAGAGGCATCAGTGATCGTACCCGAAATCATAATCGGTAATTCAAAACCAATATCGTCAAACACCCCAGTAATCGCAAATATCGCCGCTTTAGCGTTTAGCGTATCAAAAATGGTTTCAATCAATATAAGATCCACACCGCCTTCTATTAAAGCTAGTGTCGCTTCACGGTAATTTAGCACCAACTCATCAAAGGTAATGTTACGAAAGGCTGGGTCATTGACATCAGGTGATAGCGAGCAAGTTCGTGACGTTGGCCCAATGACTCCAGCGACGAAGCGCGGCTTCTCAGGGGTCTTGGCAGTAAATTCGTCAGCAGCTTCGCGCGCTAATTTAGCCGCAGTCTTGTTTAGCTCTGGCACCAGATATTCCATATCATAGTCAGACATCGATAGCCGCGTACCATTAAACGTATTGGTCTCGATGATATCTGCACCAGCAGCAAGATGGTCGCTATGAATCTCCTTAATCATCTGCGGTTGGGTGAGCACGAGCAGATCGTTATTACCACGTACGTCTTGGCTAATATCAGCAAAACGTTCTCCGCGATAATCAGCTTCCTCCAGCTTATAATTCTGAATATGCGTGCCCATCGCCCCATCTAACACCAAGATACGTGAGGCCATCTGTTCAGTTATGCGCGTACGTGCAGTCAGTTGCTGCTCCTTAAAAGGAAATACAGCAGGCGGCGTCAAGATAAAGTCATCGGCGGCATTTGAGTGAGTGGGCATAGTATTATCTTCAGAAGAAGTCATCGAGGTCATTTTTTGAGTCATAGGAACACTGCTTATATCGTCAATATCATAAAAAGGAGAAAAAAGAGAAAATTTACAAAACTATAAGAAATAAGAAAGCACAAATCTGCAATATTCTAGCATGAAAAATATAGCGTTTATCGGTATGTTTTTATTCATATTTAGCATCAAAGACAAGACCTTGAGCTTTTGAATATGTAAATTTACATAGCATTAAAGTCATACTCAAAGGCATCTTATATGCTTTTATACGAATATATGGTCATTGCATTAGTTGCTCAGGATATGAAGGTTTTTCTTAAGCGATTAAAAAATAGACCATGTTACAAAGCAGACAAAACTTACAAGGATGTGACAAAAAATAGCGCAAACGCAAATAGTTAAAGTTGTAAGCCATGCTAATTTGGCTGCGTAAGGTTTGGTTGCTCGTAAGTATAGCTTATAAGCTCTTAGATAATAATGGTGAACTATTATCCCTAGGCAGTACGTATATCATCTGTGATAAGTCACTGTATATACTCATTAACTGCGACTGCCTAGATAGATAGTAAGTCACCATGTATAAGTTAATTTATTAAAACTTTACCTTCAAAAAGAACGACTCAATCATTAAATTCGCACTCAGGATAGACCTCAAAATCAAGGATATGAATATGAAATTTACTAAACTCGCTACTATCGGTACATTGGCTGTCTCAATTGTTGGCCTAAGTGCTTGTAACAACATTATGCCAGCTAAAAAAGCACCGATGCCAGCAAAACAAGCATCTGCACAAGCTCAGCAAGCACCTGCACAAAATGCAGCTATGGCTAAGATGAATGTGGTACAAGTGGCTCAAAGCAATCCTGAATTCTCAACGTTAGTTGAAGCAGTACAAGCTGCTGGTATAGCTGGTCCGTTAGCTAACCCTGATGCGAACTTCACTATCCTTGCACCAACCAATGCAGCTTTTGCCCAAGCCTTACAAGAAACTGGTATGAGTAAAGAGCAGCTATTTGCTAACAAACCCGTATTAACCAAGATTTTAGGGTATCACGTGATTAATGGTGCAGCTCCAGTTTATGCCAAAGATGTAAAACCAGGCAATATTATGATGCTTAGCAAAGATACCTTGATGGTAACACCTGAAGGCAAACTAATGGATGAAAGTGGCCGTACTGCCAATATCCTACAAACAGATATCGCAGCTTCTAACGGTGTCGTACATGTTATCGATAAAGTATTGTTGCCGCAATAAATGAACGGAACGCTGCTTTTTGACTTTATATAATGTAATGAATGCAAAACTACTTAATTAATATTCATAAGGATAGACCCATGTTAAAAAAGACTTTATTATCTTTAGCAATCGCCACAACGGCAATGACATTGGTAGCTTGTAACGATGCAGAAACGGTTGCTGAGCCGGCAGTTGAGCCTGAAGTAACGACTGAACCGATGGTTGAGCCGGAGCCAATGGTAGAGCCTGAAGTTATGGAAGAACCTGCTGCCATGTCTGAAGAGGCTACTGCTACACAAAATATCGCTGAAATCGCCGCTGAAAATAATGATTTAACGATCTTGACCGCAGCATTAAAAGCGGCTGGACTTGATCAAACATTAATGGCAACGGATACCAACTACACGGTATTTGCTCCAACAGATGCAGCATTCGCTGATGTGCTAACCAAGCTGGATGTTACTAAAGAAGAGCTGTTGGCTGACAAAGATATGCTAACCAAGGTGCTGTCGTATCATGTTATTCCAAGCATGATAGTAAAATCTGCTGATATCCCTTATGGTACTGACATCGAAACAGTGAACGGTCAAGCGTTCTCTATTAGTGATGCTAACGTGATCACAGATGCTAGTGGTGGTACTGCCAATATCACTCAGCCAGACATCGTGGCGACTAATGGTGTCGTTCATGTAATTGACACAGTGTTAATGCCTAAATAACGTTGTTCTAAAAGTAACATAGCTAAATTAGTCAATATTTTTAAAAGAAAAACCCAGCACTTATTGCTGGGTTTTTTGTTTTGCTAAAAAGTTATCTATCTCTTAATCTGAGCGATGGCAACTATTATCAATTAAACATAATGTGTACTACACGAAAAAGCCCAAGACCATTGCCTCAGGCTTTTTTGATTTAATCGTTAGTTGCTACTTTTACATTCTTTAAAAAACGTTATTTATGCTCTTTATGTATTGGATTTTTTGCCAATCTTTCTTGCTCTTCTAGATGACGTGCTTCCCAATAAGGCGCATTTTTGATACCGAATTTTGCAGGATCAAAGGTATAGCGCTTCACACCAGCTTTACGCTGTGCTTCATAATCTTTAAGCATAGTGAGTGTTGGACGTGCAACAACAAAGATAACAAGAATACCAACGATATTGAGCCAAGCCATAAGACCAACACCGATATCACCAATAGCCCAGATATAGCCGGCTGAGTTAAGACCACCGTAAGCAACCATCACCATAATTAAGACTTTGACGAAAAAGAGACCTTTTTTATTGGCACCGCGACTAATAAAGCGAGTCAAATAAGCAACGTTTACTTCAGCGATATAGTAGTAAGCCAAGATAGTCGTAAAGGCAAAGAAGAATACGGCGACAGCGATAAAGGTATTACCGTAAGTACCATAAACAGATTCCATTGCCATTTGCGTAAAGGCAGGCGAGTTAATTTCAACACCAGTAGCTACGTTTTGGACGATGAACTGACCATCTGGAAGCTTACCTTGTATGTTATACATACCTGTAGATAAAATCATGAAGGCGGTAGCAGAACAGACTAGCAACGTATCTACATATACTGAGAATGCCTGTACTAAACCTTGCTGTGAGGGATGCTGAACCTCTGCAGCAGCAGCAGCGTGAGGGCCAGTACCCTGTCCGGCTTCGTTAGAGTAGATCCCACGTTTTACACCCCAACCAATAGCAGCACCAAAACCTGCTTGTGCCGTAAAGGCATCGCCAACGATCATACCGAAGACTTGTGGAACCATGTCAATGTTACTGAACATGATAATCAAAGCAAGGACAATATAGCCTAGTGCCATAAAAGGGACTGCAAACTCAGTAAAGGTCGCAATACGCTTAATACCACCAAAGATAATAATACCTAGGACAACTAGAATAATGCCTAGCGCTACTAAACGCATAGAGCCGACTTCTAAGCTGCCAATATTTACTATTGTTCCTTCACCCATCACCTGTGCAAAAGCACTGATAACACCGTTCGCCTGTACGCCAGGTAAGAACATACCACAGGCTAAGATAGAGGCGATCGCAAAGAGGATACCATACCATTTTTGACCAAGTGCGCGTTCAAAATAGTAAGCTGGACCACCACGATATTCGCCAGTAATCACATCTTTTTCTTTGTAAATCTGTGCGAGCGTAGACTCAACATAGGCAGTAGATGCGCCTAAGAAGGCCACAATCCACATCCAAAACACAGCACCTGGACCACCGAAACCGATAGCAGCAGCTACCCCAGCGATGTTACCCATACCCACACGTCCCGCGAGTGAGACGGCAAGTGCCTGAAATGATGAAATACCATCTGTACTGGATTTACCAGTAAATAGTAATTTGATCATTTCACCGAATAGACGCACTTGTACAAAGCGCGTCATAATAGAATAAAACAGACCCGCGCCCAAACACAGGTAGATCAGTGCAGGGCTCCAGATAATTCCGTTTACTAAATTGACTAAACCTTCCATATTATGTCTTCCTCAAACGTCCTCAAAGTGGTAATGCTCGGTGTTAATTATCCCATTAAGATAAAAATTAACACCCTTTTAACCACTCAGGATGGATTGTAATTGTCTGTATTTATCCGCTTGGCTTATCATTAACACAACTAGTGTTAATACAATCTTAGCTGCGGTCGCAATTCCTTTTGCCTTTCTGGTTGTCGCAGTATTATGATGACATAACGCAGTAAGAATAGGTAGATAAAGAATAGACCAGCGGATAAAACAAGTAGTTATTGTCATTAAATACCAATCAATATACTGACAGCATTCAACCTTTATTCAGCTGTTTTTGTTATCTCTACTTACTGATAGCTTTCAAATCCACAGTACATCAACTCTAACCACATGTTACTATTGAATAAATTAATAAATGTCGAAAAAGAATCAATGAGCAGTTCGCTCAACAGCTGTGGCATTTGCATTTAGCACAAGCAGGATATTCATCTTTTTGCGCTTAGCTAATACTAAATGAATAACAACTCCACTACCGAATGTATGCAAACCATACGGTTAAGTAACTGCAATTTGCCACAATTTCTTTATAATTACTAGATTTTTTTTTGAATCTACTGTGTTTATATTTTGCAATTACCACTTAATAACCTAATACAAGTCTACTAAAGTTATTAATAGAATGCGCTAATTGCTGGCAAGCTTAGTACTTTATAACTTTTTAATATGTGATTATTAGCAACTATTAATAAAATCTGAATCAGCTAGTCATAGCAAGATGATAGATAGTAGGGCGATAGGTAGAATAGAGAGTTATTTGGTGATAAAAAAGTCAATTATTTTGTTTTGCGGTTGTGTTTTGGTAACGATGAATTGTAAAAGAATAGCTATATCGCCATTATTAGCAGCATAATTAAAGGTAACCGTTTATTGACGATCACGATATTGTTTTCCAGCATAAATGGATAAACGGTAAGTTATCACTAAACGGTCAGCTATCACTATTAGGAGAATCAGATATGACGCGTAAATCTATTGTAAAACCCATGTTACTATCAGCGGTATTAGCTACTTCAACAGTTGGCTTAACAGGTTGTGGTTATAACAATCTACAATCACAAGATGAACAAGTGACAGCCGCTTGGTCAGAAGTAGTCAACCAGTATCAACGCCGTTCGGATTTGGTTCCAAACTTAGTGAAAGTCGTGCAGCAATATGCGGATCAGGAGCAAGAGGTCTTTACGCAAGTGGCAGAAGCGCGCTCGCGTGCAGGTAGCATTAATATAACCCCTGAAGTGCTCAACGACCCACAAGCGATGGAGCGTTATGCTGAAGCACAAGCACAGATGGGTGGCGCATTGTCACGTCTGATGGCAGTATCTGAGCGTTACCCTGAATTGAAATCAGATGCTTTATTTCAAGATTTACAGGCACAGTTAGAAGGTACTGAAAACCGTATTACCGTAGCGCGTAACCGCTATATCCAAGAAGTACAGGGTTACAACACGACAGTACGCCAGTTCCCCACTAATATCACCGCCAAAGTATTCGGTATGGATACCAAACCGAACTTTACGGTAGCTAACGAAGAAGAGATTTCTACTGCGCCAACCGTGGATTTCGGTGATGATGATGCCGCTACTGCTCAGTAAAGATTAGTAGATGAAAGTAAAAATAAAGCCATGCCAGAGTGTTTACGACTCTACTGCGTTAAGCCTATCTAATATAGGCGGCTTTACTTTTTATTTATCGTTGATAAGTATTAATAGAAGCATACATTTCATGGAAACGTACGGTAATACCGAACGCTTCGATATAGTACGTCACAATCCAGCTCAGCACGGATGTCATTCAAGGTGGTATAGATTAGATGAATAACTCAAAAGCGATCGTCTCTGCATTACTATTAACGCTTAGTGCTGGCAGTACCACGCTGCTATATGCTGCACCGGATGATGCTAGTGCTGCTACTAATAGTAGTGCCACCGATACACAGTTGCAGAATCGTAGTGTTGAGGACTTGGTTGCTATTGCTAAAGCTGGTGAGGCTAATGAAGCTATCAATGATGCGGTACTCGGTAATGAAGCTATTAGTGGCACTATACTAGGTAATGATGCTATCAATCCCAACGCTGCTAATGACGAAGCTGTAGCACAGTCGCAGGCGACGACTAAGCCACCTATCCAATCAAGTGCTGCTAGTGTCGATGCTGATAAATTGATATTGAACGAACCAGTCGTTGATCAAGCCAACATCTTAAATCCTCAAGAAAAACAGCGCTTAGAGGCACAGCTGCGTAATATCTATCAGCAAGGTCTAGCACAAGCAGCTGTTGTCATTGTGCCAACCACTAATGGCTTGCCAATATTTGACTATGCTTTGCAAGTTGCCACTAAATGGGAGTTAGGGGATAAAGACATCGATGACGGTTTGCTAATTGTGGTAGCTGTCAATGATCGCGATATGTACATTTTGACTGGCTATGGGTTGGAAGGTGTCCTACCGGATGCTGCGGTCAATCGTATTATTCGTGAGGATATTACCCCATTGTTTAAACAAAATGACTATGGGGCAGGGATATTGGCAGGCGTTAGTGCCCTTGAAAATCGACTCAATGCTGACCCTGAAGTACTGGCCCGCGCTGATGCTCAAGCAGCGGAACGTACTGCTCAGCAAGGCTCGGATGAGCTACCAACTCCTATCTTCCTATTTATAATGGCAATGATTTTTGGTAAGTTTATTACTAGTATCTTTGGACGCGTATTTGGTTCTATCTTAACCGCAGGTGGTTTCTTCGCAGGTTCTCTAGCATTGGGTGGCGGATTTTTCATGACTGTCATTATGGCCATATTTATCTGGATGTTCTTGATTGCTCGAGGCTCAGGTGGCGGTGGTCGAGGAGGACGCGGCGGTGGCCGTAAAGGCGGTATGATATTCTTGCCTGGTCTTGGTGGTGGCAGCGGTGGCGGTGGCGGTTTTGGAGGTGGTGGCTTTGGCGGTGGCGGCGGTGGCTTTGGCGGTGGCGGTGCTGGAGGCTCGTGGTAGACTTTGTTGAATTTATTCACTTATCACCAATTTTATAATCGATTTCTAGTTTAAAGTCAGTTTCTAGCGTCGAAAATTGAAAAAGCTGCTTGTATAATCAGTCCTAAATAAAAGAAGTACAAAAATAATAACGCGCTACTGAGATAGTTTTTCCTTGCTTGCTGTGCCTACGCAGACAGAGGCTGCGCAAAATTTATCTCAGTAGCGCGTTATTATTTTATAGTGGATTGACTATATAGCATGTTTGAATACCTACTAGATAACAGTTAGCAATCGCCTACTTGAGGAAAAAATAATGGTACAAAATAACTTACCTTTATCAGAGGCAAGTTTTGCCCGTTGGTGGCGTCAAGTCTTGTTTGTCCCTATGCTGCATAGCAAATGGCTGACGGCAGAGGCCAAGGCACGACTGACAGCAAAAGTTACAGAAGCGGAGCAAGGTCATCGTGGCGAGGTGTTTTTGATTGTAGAAAATCATCTGCCTATTCAAGATGCTTATAGCACCAACTGCCGTGAGCGCGCTATTGATCTGTTTAGCGAATATCGAGTATGGGATACTGAAGAAAACACTGGTGTCTTAGTTTATGTCAATATCTGTGAGCACAAACTGGAAATCATCGCTGATCGTGGTATCAGTGCCCATGTTAGCCCAACAGTATGGCGAGCGATGTGTGATAAAGCAGTAACAGGCATTGCTAATAAGAAAATGGAAGAGAGCTTAAGCGATTTATTAGACGAGGTAGGACAGCTACTACGTCAATATTACCATTTGGAGCATGATCCAGCGGGCAATGAGCTATCTGATACAGTCGTATTTCTAAAATAGTGCTCTAAAAGGGTATATTTAGATAACAAAGACAATGGGATTACTATGATTGAATTAATAAGAAAACTACCGAAAGCTGAGCTGCACTTACATATTGAAGGCTCATTAGAGCCTGAGCTTATGTTCAGATTGTCCAAAAAAAACAACATAGATATTCCTTATAAAGACATAGAAGATGTGCGCGATGCCTATAATTTCACCAATTTACAGACTTTTTTAGACATATATTATGCCGGTGCCAAAGTACTCATCACAAAAGACGATTTTTATGATCTGACTTGGGAGTACATTTTAAAGTGCGTTGAAGACAATGTTATTCATACTGAGATATTCTTTGATCCCCAGACGCATACCGCAAGAGGCATCGCTTTTGAAACGGTCATAACTGGAATAAAAGAAGCTTTGATGGATGCCAAGGAAAAATACGGCATTACCTCCTGTATTATCATGTGTTTTTTACGGCATTTATCACAACAAGATGCTTTTGATACTTTAGAAGAAGCTTTGGCATTTAAGGATGACATTATTGGTGTCGGTCTTGATTCTTCAGAACTCGGAAATCCTCCATCGAAATTTACAGAGGTATTTAAGAAGGCCAAAGAAGAGGGGTTTAAATTAGTCGCGCATGCAGGTGAAGAAGGCGATTTCTCTTATATTTACGAAGCGCTAGATTTGCTAGGTATTAATAGAATAGATCATGGCGTGCAATCTATAAAAAGCGCTGAGCTTATGCAAAGACTAAAAGATGAGCAAATACCTCTTACTGTCTGCCCAAACTCAAACATTGAGCTAAAAGTATTTGAAACTTATAAAGAGCACAATATAAAAGAGCTTTTGGATTACGGCCTAAACGTAAGTGTTAATTCAGATGATCCAGCCTATTTTAAAGGTTATATCAATCAGAACTTTATCAATTTATGTGAAAACCTACCATTATCAGAGGATGATATTATCACTTTGGTAAAGAACTCTTTTAGATCCTCATTTATAGATGATGAGTTAAAAGAAGTATATTTAGCTAAAGTTGATCGTGCACTACAATAATTTTGGTCAGGGTACGCCTAGTAGCTAGAGACCTAACCTTGTTTTTCGTAAAGCCATTATGATAGCGCAATGACTTGCTGTAACAGTAAGGGCATTACTACTCCTGCTTTCACCGCTAATGTGATATCAACGATGGTGTTGGGTGTTGGATCAGGGTTTATCTCAACAAGTTTTGCACCATTCTGCTTTGCTAAATGTGCCAGCCCTGCAGCAGGGTAAACTAAACTTGACGTACCAATACTGATGAATACTTCACAATTGGCGGCCGCATCCTCGGCGGTTTGCCACGCCTGTCCAGGTAGCGCCTCACCAAACCAAACAATATCAGGTCTGATATAACCATCGCAATGCTGGCAAGTTACTAGTTCATCGTCAAAGTTAACAGCCTCTTTGCTACTATCCCAAGCTGCGACTTCATTTTGGAAAGGCGTACCACAGTCATGACAACGATTACGCCACAGGTGACCATGTAAGTGCGTCACGGTGCTCCCAGCCTGTTCATGCAAGTCATCGACGTTTTGCGTAATTAAGGTGAAGCTCTGTTTATTTTTTTTGGCATCTTGTTGCCATTCGGCAAGAGCAAGATGGGCAGGGTTAGGGGTTTTATCATGGACCAATTGCCTGCGCCATTGATACCAAGACCAGACCAGCTTTGGATCACGTTCGAAGGCGGTAGGAGTGGCCAAATCCTCGGCACGGTAGTGTTGCCAAAGGCCAGTCTGCTTATCTCGAAAAGTGGGAATGCCACTTTCGGCTGACACGCCTGCACCAGTTAAAACACAAATGCGTGATTTAGTAGCTAGTAATTTAGCAGCACGCTGCACTTCTGCTATTAATTTTGGCGACAATTCTGCTAACATGGCTAAACCCTTGCTAATAATGGATATATCTTCCTATGATAGACGGAATTTGGTGGCTTGTCATATTGCTAGCAGTCATTGCAGTGCTATGGTTTATAGCGCACCTACGCGGTACTAAAAGTAATTATAAAGATAAAAACCACAAGCTATCGGCTACAAAGTCACAAGCTAATGATAGTTTGCAGAAAACTGCCGTTTTAATTAAGCAGCACTTTCCTGACTACCGAACCAGTCGAAGAGCCAAGCACTTGCTTATCGTTAAAGAAGGTAAGAAGATTGCGATGATTACTATAGATAATAGTATAGCGGTAGGTCAGCGACGATTAGGAGATGTGCCTATTATTAATTATCATCGAGTACCAAATCGGGCGCAGCTGAGTACTGATTTGCAAGATGTATATTGAGCTAAACATAGAAATACAAGCGCTGAGCTAGCAAAATAGTATTTGGTGTATAGGACTGTCTAAATGATTTTAGCTCTGTGAGAAAAACAGGAGACATACGGAAATTAAAGCAAGTTGGTCGTAACTTTTTCGTATTGAGAAAATAGCCTGGAAGTTAGGAAAAGTAATAAGGCTTAGGCGCCTAGCAAGTTAACAGCTAGTAGTCAGCGAATTACGATTAAACTTTCATTTTGAGTCGTATATTTTTATTGAACATCCACTCATAATGATTATATGAAGCTTTGTAATGGCTCTCACGACATTGTTTAAATGGTTATGTTGCTGCATAGGTAAAAATGCTAGGTACCTATATTATTCTGACCATATCAAGATTTTGATATGGTTAAGCTCGATGTTACTCATCGTGTTGCCATTAACCAAACGACTACCATACCCCAAAATACAGATCCTACTGACAATGCAGCCATATAAAAAACACTCATTACGTCTCCTAGACTCAACTCATATAATATTAAAATTTACAAACTGCTAGCTTGTTTCAAGCATTTCTTAAATATGCAATTAACGAGCCAAACAAATATTTTTGTATTTAAGACTATATTTAGTTTCTAGAATATTGCGCTAATATTCGTTTATATACATATAGTTACATAAATACCTTAAGAAGCAATAATACTCATATTGCTTTTGAAATGTAAGCAATATTTTTAATAAAGAAGTTTTTTTTGTAAAGATAGCTTGAGAGCTAGTTAAATAGTTGATTATATGCTGAAATTTACTTATTAAAGGTGTGATGAACAGAGTAGTATCTACGATTTTAGTGCTAGAAGAATAATGCAGTTAATAAAATGATGTTTACAAAAACTATATACATAGAATCATTGCTAAACGAAAGCAGATAAAAAGGCAAAATTAAACAAAAGGAGGGGTTAGAAAGTGGGTAATATAATGATTGGTGCGCTCGGCGGGAGTCAATCATATCGCTATAGATATTGATATTAAAGGCATGTGATTTTTCGCTAAATATTTTTAACAACAAATTTAACAACATATGAGTGACGCTATTGTTTATAAACACAACGGCATTTGTAAACAGTTAAAAAGCCCAACGGTTACAGACGCTGGGCTTTTCTATTAGAATTCCCCAAGCGTAATCCGTTTAGGAGAACAGAATAAGTTGATTTTAACATAGATTTAAATGAAATAGCATTGTGTTATTACCGTTCACCATGATGATGAATGTATAAAATTAGACGGTAGCCATAACTTCTATTGGCTTGATCATTCGAAAATTTTGAGCTACTGCTGGCAAGCAATGTAACTTGATTGGACTTCAAATCTGTCCAAGTTTTTCTTTATATGCTTATCCAGTGTTATCTAGTATGCATAAAACTCGTAAATAAAATTTCTAAACAGTTGCCCAAAATTTACCAATCGTTTACAGTTGGGTAAATATTATCTTGGTGATTAGTCATGAGAAAATTAGCGATTGTTAGTTTATTTGTGGTTCTTGTTGGATGTGGCGGTGGCTATGATGATGTTGATGCCATGAGAGGCGCCACTATAGGCTCTACTAGCGTTGTTGGTGGCAGTACAGGCTCTAGCAGTGGTAATACCGATAAATGTTTTGAACCTAATGTATTGAATGCTAGCGGTGTCCGTGTCATTGACGGCGATACCGTAGAAGTTACTCCATTATCAGGGCAAAGCGAACGTGTGCGCTTATTAGGGATTGACGCACCGGAGGCACAACAAGAGTATGGATCAGAAAGTACCTCAGAACTGGCTCAATGCGTCAACAATGCTATTGTCACCATTGAGTGGACTGAGAGAGATCGATATGACCGGCTTCTAGGTAAGGTCATTGCCAACAATATTGATTGCAACTTAAACCAATTACAGAAAGGTGCAGCTTGGCACTACAAAGAATATCAAAGCAGTCAGACACCTTACGATCGCATTGAGTACGCTAATGCTGAAAGTGTAGCGCGATTAAACGGCAGGGGCTTATGGGTAAATCGATATCCTATAAAACCGTCAGATTATCGAAGTGGTAAAAATAGCTCTGACCTTGGCTTTGATAATGAGCGCTTATCATCGAAAGGCGTTAGCAGATGCTATAGCAAACCTAGTGCAGGTGCTTCTAGTGGTTCTGGTACTATTATCCCATTACCACCTACTGGTGCTATCTGTAGTAACTTTATTAAGAAAACCTGTAGTCAGCTAACGACTTGCGTAGAAGCACAACAGCAACTTGCCTGCGGCAATTCACAGATTGATGGCGACAAGGACGGAGTACCATGCGAATCTATATGCCTAGGTGGTTAATTAGCATCTTTGTCTTATCGTTAGCTGCATGCACTCCTGTACATGACAACAGCAATGAGTTTGTTTCTGGCTATGTTGCGGTGCATGAAATTTTCTGGGCTGCTGATCATGATACGCCCTACCCATTTATGACATCAGGTGAAGTATCCTGTGTCTATTATCCAGATTTTGGCATTGAAGTGTATTTTGAACCTTTCGGCTATATCGAAGACTCTTCTATCGGTACGCCGCTTAATAAGGCCGCTGCAGAGTCTCTGAAGAAAGAAGGTATGATCCCAAACGTACCTTATAGCATTAACGAAGGTGCTGACTTGAGTGAGGTTATAGATGTTGGGCTGGAATTGTGTGTATCGTGAGGCTTTGTATTGGGTGTGGTTGGTAGCGGTTAATAACCCTCTAACATGTAAGATTAGCGACATCAGTTGACGTATGAAATTCTATGATTATATATAGCAATTCTTTTATTTGAGATAATGGAGCCCTCAAAATGGCAGTGAATATTAAATTTAATTACTACAATCTTAGCATTAATAAAAAGAGAGCGAGATCGACAGAACAAGGACAACAGTTTTTTGGCAAGATTACAGTTGATGATTTTTGCCAGTGGTTAGCAGAATATCAAAAACATAATACTAGTGAATTTGATAAACATGGTAAACACGTTATCCAATATAAAGATGGCAAAAAGTGGGTAAGATGGGTTGGTTTTGAACATGATAAGAAAAAGGGTGTTTATAAAATGCTATGCACCTTTAATGATACAGAGGTAGATCCAAGGCTACTTTCTGATACATCTGATAGCGTATTAACTCAAGAGATACCGGACGAATATGGACAAAGAACTTTACTTCATATTGTGTTTAAACTTGACCAAACTCATCCATCAAAAGCAAATATATCAATACAAGCTGTTACTGGTTTTACTAAGGACTACATTGTCAGGCTAATTACTAGATTAATAAAACTAACTAAAGATGATAATAGTTTTTGGAAGGCTAGCGATCCAATGACACAGAAAGATGTTGCTATTGCGCCTTATGTTGAGATGAGCCAAGTAACTGATGAGAGTATTATTTCGGCTATTAACGATGGGTTTTTGAGAGGTGTGGTCTTAAAAGAGCGCAACTCCGACAAAGAAAAGTTTGATGTGACAAATCATCTAACTGAAAAAGACTTAAGGCTGACAATCAAAGTATCTCAAAACGACAGCTTCTTTCAAAAAGCCAAAGAGCAGGATATTTTCTCTTGGATTAAGAGAGTGGCGAAGAAAAAAAGTGAAGGATTTGAAGATCCAACGTCCTATCTTCTTATGAAAGACCCTCAATCATCATCTGAGATACTACATGAATTTCATAATGACGCCATTACAGGATTTGCCAAAAAATCTTACTTAAAATGGGAAGATAGAGAGCCTGATACTCACGATAAGATAAAGCAAGAAAATCCAACGCCTATTATTCAGTTTTACGATAAAATGATTGATAGCTTTTAACTTTTAACTCTTGTGTATAGGAGGTCATATGCTTAATCAGGCTATTAATGTGTTTGATTTCCTGAAGATTAAATATCCCGACCGTGCGCAACGAATGGCATTGTATTATCTTCCGGCTATATCCAGCTGCATTATTTCAGCTATAGTCATTGTCGTTTCCATTATTGGTGGTGAAGGATCAAATTTTCTGTTTAGTAACAAATTCAATGATCTGCTTACTTTAATTGCTATTTTACCTGGCTTTTATATTGCTGCATTATCTGCTGTCTCGGCCATTAACCGTGACGCAGTGGATAATATCATAAACCCTAATAGCCCACCTACAATCAAGAAAAAAGAGCCTAATAGGGCAGAGTATTATGACGATCCTTTGACCAGACGAGTATTTCTTTCGATGCTATTCGCTTATTTAGCAACACTTAGCTTACTATTGGCAATTTTTCTAATATTTATTCGCTTTCTATTTTCACTAAAATTCTTGGAATCCTTTGTTCATTTATCCAACTTTACAGAATGGTCTACACTCATATTCACCATAATTAACTTTGTTGTTTTCTTCTTAATAACACAGTTGATAGTCTTAACTCTTGTTGGCGTAAATTATCTTGGGTATAAAGCTTTAGTTGATGGATAAGAAGATTAAACTGCCTTAATTACTGATTTTCCTCTTAACTTCTATGCTCTTTATCCAAAAAACCCACCTCACGGTGGGTTTTTTATTGTCTATTAATCTACCAAAGCCTAGCTAGTACAAACTTTCTTAGACTGGCTAATCTTGCCATTATTACAGACAAACTTACCATCTTTGCAATGCGATACACCGCCCATGCTTTTAGAGCAAGGATAGTTCTGTGCATTCGCCTGTACAACTGGCGCCATCATTAACATAGATACGAAAAACGCTGAAAATAGCTTCATAACAATAGCCTTAATAGTTAGATGATGTAAGTTCAGAATATAGCACTGACCTCTATCATCAGCAATAACTATCTTACTTATGTTTATACTTATAATTGATTTTTCTCAATAGTATTTTGTTGACTGCTATAATGATATTTACCATTTCACCGCAGTTATAGCTTGAGGCTTATTATGTCTAACTTATTACCGTACCAAATCTCTAAAGGTGAGAGTGTTGATTTATCGTTCACAGACGATACTATTTGGATCACACAAAAAGAGATGGCACGTCTCTTTGATGTTGATGTAAGAACTATTAATGAACATCTAAAAAATATAATTGATACCAATGAATTAGATGAAAATGCAGTTATCCGGAAATTCCGGATAACTGCCACTGATGGGAAGTCTTATGATACTAAGCATTACAGTTTGGATGCTATTATCTCTGTCGGCTATCGTGTCAACTCCTCTAAAGCTACACAATTCCGTAAATGGGCAACCCAAGTTTTACACACCTATATAAAAGATGGTTACGTTGTAAATGAAGCGCTTTTACGTGATGACCCAGAAAAACTTAATAAGCTTGCTGCCAAAATTCGAGAGCTTCGCGCCGATGAAAAAAATGTCTTCGCCCAAGTTCGTGAGTGCTTTAAGATATCAGCATCAGATTATGAGCCAACATCACAAGAGGTCCGCAATTTTTATTCTCTACTCCAAGACAAATTTCACCATGCCATCACTAAAATGACCTCATCCAAGTTAATTATGGATCGTGCAAATTATAAAGAAAGTAATATGGGCATGGTCAGTTTTAAAGACCTATGTCCTAGTAAAACAGAAGCTAAAACAGGTAAAAGCTATCTAACAGAGAATGAGCTTTATCGCATGTACTTGCTGTCGGAACAGTTTTTACTATTCGCTGAGTCATCAGCTCTTATGCATAAAAATCTAACTATGAAAGATTTGCACGAGCAGCTGGATAAAATTCTAGAGGTTAACGGCTATCCAGTGTTTAGTGGCTATACCGACTATATTAAAGATACTGCTATGCGCCATGCTGAAGTGGAATACAATCGATTCAGAGACATTAAAAAGCTTGAGATGTTAGGAATTGATGTCGATATAGTAGAGTATGAGCTAGGAGGCTATAAGGACTATCAAAGCGAAATTGATGCTATTACTACTCAACAGCTCAATAAGCACTTCCACAAACTAGGTTCCTTGCAGTAGCACTCGTTTAAGTAATTATTTCTCCTATAATCTAACCCGCCATCGAGCGGGTTTTTATTGACGAGTTAATTTACTGGTAAATATTAATCTCATAATTAGAATGAAAAAGTCAGCAATTTAGAAATACTATTTTCTACTTGTAACTTCCTTGCATGGAGTTAATTTTCTAATGATTGCACACGCTCTAATAATGCTGTTTAAAGTTAAGCGTTTTTCGTGCGTTATCTTTGCAAGGTAGTAATATCTTGCGTCTTATAAGCTCCTGACAGCTCGCAGTTCTTCTCAAATCATCCGCAACTTGCTAGTTAGTGTTTAATACACTTAATTGTGTGTAGTGCAGTCTATGGGCTGCTTAGTACCACTCCTAGTTTACGCATTTGCGCGCAACTAATTGTGCTTTTAATAAACTAGATCGTACTTATTCGTGAATTATCAGTTTAGCTACACGACTAGCATAGCTGTCTGTGGTCGCGCGTAATTCACACAAATTTCGCGCATTTTAGCCAATAAGCGTTAAGCTAATTCATATTATATTAGATCACTAATACTGGCAGAGGCAGATGGTATATAGGTTTGAAGTAAGCAGTAACCAATTAAGTTTTATCTAAAATTGCCCTCAAAGTACCGCTTAGAAGGAGCGAGAAAGAACGAAATATTCCCTGATCTAAGTTATTAACTAAAAAACACTATTTGCAGCTTGCAACTTCTTTGCATGGGGTTGTTTCCCTAAATGCTCATAATGCGTTAGAACCATACCAAAGTGATAGAGTTCTTTATAGTTACCTGACCAAACTGTATGATACTAGCGGTGACATAGCCCCACATTAAATAGTAGTATCACTTAAATAATATCAATTAGTATGACAAGGCAGTTATAAACAATGAGTTTAGATTATCAACATATTCGTGAGCAACTACGCCGTATTATCCATGACTATAAAGATGCTGAAGGTTATGAGCGTGGGCAAAGTCAAAACTTTTGGACACAGATTTTTAATGCCTACGGTGTATCGGGCCAAGTACAACTCAAAGCGTTTGAACATCGTTTAAAAAACGACAAATCACAAAAGTATGTTGATGCTTTTATTCCTAAGCTGGTAATGATTGAGCAAAAAAGTCGTGGCGTAGATTTGAATAAGGCCTACAAGCAAGTTAGTGAGTACTACGATCGCCTGAAGACAGATAAGCCAAGATATATCGTATTATCTAATTTTGATGAGGTTTGGCTGTACGATATAGCTAATCCTTTAGATATTAAAGAATATAAATGTGCGCTTACTGACTTACCTAAAAACGCGGAATGGTTAGATTTCTTGGCACCAAACGCGGCGATGGCTGAGATAGTCGAAGAAAACCCTATTAACCGTCAAGCAACCGAAATGGTCGCAAAGCTACATCAGGCGTTTATCTCTGACGGGGTTAATGCTGATGATTTAGCTCTATTTCTAACTCGTCTGATATTTTGTTTCTTCGCCGATGATACTGGTATTTTTGGCCAAAGAAATCTGCTAGATGGTTTGCTAAAGAATGAAGCTAGAAGTGACGGCAGTAATCTTAACGAGGTGTTTACCACTTTGTTTGATACGCTTAACATCAAGGAGCGTTCAAGTCGCTTACCTGATAGTTATAAAGCGTTCGCCTATGTGAATGGCGATTTGTTCTCTGAATCTATTCGCATCCCTTATTTCGATGAAAATCTTTATAACCTTGTCGTTCAATGTAATAACCTTGATTGGAGTGAAATTAGCCCAGCTATTTTTGGCTCAATGTTCCAAAGCGTTCTTGATCTAGGTGACACAGCAGACAGTGAGGATAAGCGTCGTGAGTTTGGCGCTCATTACACCAGTGAAAAGAACATCCTAAAAGTCATAAACTCACTGTTCTTGCAAGAGCTGCGTGACGAGTTCTCAAAGTGTACGACTAACAAGCCAAGAGCATTAAAGCTTTATGAGAAACTGCCTACCTTAAAATTCTTTGACCCTGCCTGCGGCTGTGGTAATTTTTTGATTATCGCTTACCGTGAGTTACGGCTATTAGAAAACCAGTTAATCGCCTTGATATATGGTGATCAAAAAGGACTGCTTGATATTAGTAGTATGTGTCAGGTCACAGTAGAGCAGTTCTACGGTATCGAGATTGAGCCACACGCCGCGCATATCGCAAGGGTAGCGCTTTGGATTACTGACCATCAATTGAATCAAGCAACTGCTGAGCGCTTTGGTACGACTAGACCGACGACCCCTATTGTCTATAGTCCGCATATTGTCGAAGGTAACGCCCTACAGCTAGACTGGCAAGATGTACTCTCTGCCAGCGACTGCGATTATGTGATGGGTAATCCGCCTTTTATTGGTTATGCTTATCAGAGTAAAGAGCAAAAAGCAGATATGGCTCATGTGGCAGGAAGTATCAAAAAGTATAAGTCTTTAGATTATGTAGCAGGCTGGTATATCAAAGCCATGCACTATATGCAATCAGTTACAATACAAAATCACTTCGTAGAGACTGCATTTGTCTCGACCAATTCGATAGTTCAGGGCGAGCATGTCGCTAACCTGTGGCGATATATTCTTGAAAAGTGTGGTGGTCATATTAATTTTGCCCATCATACCTTTAAGTGGAGTAATGAAGGCAAAGGCGTAGCAGCAGTACATTGCGTGATTATTGGTTACTCGACCATTGAGCATAAAGAAAAAACTATATTTAATTATGCTGATATTTCAGGTGACCCTATACCGCAAAAAGCTAAAATAATTAATGGTTATTTAGTTGATGGAGCATTGGTGTTTTTTGATAGAACCAAAAAGCAGATATCTGATGAGTTGGAAATGTCTCGAGGTAATCAGCCCACTGATGGTGGAAATCTATTATTATCAAACGATGAGTATGAAGAGTTAATCATCAAAGAACCATTAGCAGAAAAATATACAAAACGTTATATGATGGGTAATGAGTTCTTAAATAATATAAAACGTTGGTGCTTATGGTTTGACGGGTGTGATGCAATCCAATTGAATAAAGATTTGGAAAAAATGTCGCTAGTTAGACAACGGATTGAACATGTTAAGAAAACAAGGCTTGCCAGCACTAAAGCCGCCACAGTTAAAAAAGCCGAAACACCTCATCTATTTGATGAAAGAAGACATACAAATGATCCCTATATCGGCTTACCAAGAGTATCTTCTGAAAATAGAAAATTTATACCTGTGGGTTTTTTAGATGAAGAGGTAGCGGGGGATAAACTATATATACTTTTGGGAGGTGGGCTTTACCATTTTGGTATTCTTTCAAGCAGTATGCACAATGCTTTTATGCGTTTGACGGCAGGAAGAATGAAAAGCGATTATAGTTATTCAAACACCATTGTTTATAATAACTTTCCTTATCCCTTCATGGCAAAAGATGACGATAGTAAAACCATTAAAGCTAAAGACAAAATTGAAGAGGCTGCGCAAAGCGTATTGGATGCTCGCCAGCATTATCAAGGTGATAGCGAAGATACGCCGACCTTGGCGCAACTCTATAACACCTACATGATCGACCCTTATCCTAAATTGACTGAGGCTCATATCGCGCTTGATAAGGCAGTGGACAAAGCATACGGCTATAAAGGTAAAGGTGATGATGCCAGTCGCGTAGAGTTTTTGCTTAAGAGAATTGCTGAGGGCTAGGGTATTTTGATCTGTTCTACAAAAGCTGCTTAAACTGCTTAAAGTAGTTGTAAGGTATGATGAGTAAAGGATTGGGTTAAGGTAGGCAGTTGCTTAACGCTGCTTAAATTGCTTAGAACAATCCAGTTTAGGACGGAATTAGGCAGTTTAAGCAAGATTAAGATTTGGCAGTCTTAAATAAAAGCCACTAGCTGTAAGGGCTAAGGGTCGTTTAAGCAGTTTAAGCAAGATTTCTTAAATGTTCATATCAATCATATAGCTTTGGATTGATTAATATCACTTTGCTACGGCCCTCCATTTCTTGCCTAATATGTTTAGCAGACTCTAATTTGTCTAACTCATTTTGCAATAGCTTGGTGTTCTTACGCATAGGATTAGGGGCATTATTAGCAATATAAGTTCTGCCTAGCTTATGCGGGTTTTTGCCTTTGGCCTTATCTACTAGCCAGATGCTCAACTTCTCACTGTAGTTCTGTTCACCTGTAGGCGCTGCATCGAGATAGCGTAAGCGTTCGGCTGTTGAGTATTCCACTAACATAAACGCCCGTGTTATATCATCAGCTGTAATGATCTTACGCTCCTCAAAAAAAGCCGTTAATGACGCTATGCGACTAGCATTTTCCGCCATACGTGATGCATAGGCTTTTAAGTACTCAAAGGTTTGCCCTTGAGCTTGGCGGTTCTCTATCGCCTGCATGTGTTTATAAAAGATCTGCTCTGCACCGTCTGTCCATTGCATTTTAATGCGATGTGGATTGCCTATACTGTCATTGGGTAGATTGGTTGGCAATGGGTCAAGTAAGGTTTGACAGCGTAACCAGTATTCTACTAAATGCGGATTATCATAAGGGCTTTCATTTCTGCGCTGTTCATCGTCCCACGTTCTTTGACCTCGTAAATCCTCAGGGCAAGCTATCAAAGCACGGGCTAAAAAACCTTGCCCGTTCATTAAAGGGTCAGTTAATGCTTGCTCTAATACTACTCGTTGACCTTGTAGTAGTAGCGTCATACGTACGCCATGGGCATCGGTTTGCGGCGTAGCATAGGCAGACTTTTGCGAGCGTAAACGAGACACTTCACCATCACTATATAGCTTAGTGATTGCAGATAAGGCACTACCAGCGGTGTCTCCTGTCATGGTATGACCATTGAAGAATTGACCTGCTTCGTCTGTTGTCCATGATGCGTTACTCATGTCACCACTGATAAACCTATCTAATATCGGCTCAATGGTGGCATCATCAAACAAGTTCTTAGGATTGTATGGCTTTGGATTTTCATCTAAGAAGCTGGCTAGCTCTTTACCCTTTAACCCTGCCTTTTCGCTTTCCCATGCTGCTATATCGTCTAAGTAGCTAGCGTACTGTTGGCGCTCATACTCTTTAATCTTGAAATGAGTTAAGCCCATTGCTTGCGTTTTTCCTGATCCGCTTTCGCCTTCTGTAATCAGTATCAAACTGGCTGGCATATGCCCATGTCCCATCGGTGCATCAATGAACCGTTGGCCCATGTGTGCCAGTGCCCCTAAAACGCATTGACCTGCCATCGCAAGCGGCACTTGTGCATAATATGCCACTGCTTCAATGACACGTCTTAATAAGCCTGTGAATGCGTTTATAGGGTAGGGTGTCGGTTTACTTGGATCATTAGATAATGACTCAGGCTCGTCCCATGCATCGGCTTGTAAGTTTACTATAGTGGTTTCACTGTCTGCTAAAATAGCATCATAGCTTAAGCCGCCAAACTCCAAGTGTTCTAATACTGTCCTGTCACTGGTAACGACTACCTTTACATTATGGCCTGCCAGCGGTTTGCTTATTTCGTTCGCTTTGTCCAATGTCGTGAATATAGTAACGGGTCTGTCTTGCGAGAAGTGTTTAACCGTGTCATTGAATAACCACTTGTTAGGGCTAATCGCAATCGTCACATCCTCGTTGATTAAGCATTTGGCTAGTGCTATGCCATCGTCAAGATTATCTACTGCGATAAGCTCGCTGTCATTATTCAATGGTCCAATAAGATAAGCAGACGGCTGGCTAGTATCGGTTATAAGTGGCTTAATGTGGTCATCAGCATATAAACATAATAGACTTACTGGCTCGTAGTCTTTGTTATGCAAAACCATTCCTATAGCGCCTACTGTGTCTAACTTGTCCCCTGCGTTTTCTCCTTTGGTTACCGTTATTTTATCATCAATAACTAGCAAGCTTTTAGGGTTCAATAATGGGTAGTTTTGGTTTAAAATAGTAAAGTCTGATAGTGCTTCGATAGCTGCTATTGGATAGTCACCTAAGATGCCAGATAAGCCCACCTTGCCGTGGGCTTTTTCTTGGCTATCTGTTTGTAGTGTGGTGGTCATCAAGTCCTCCTTGTTTGCGACTGGTTCGGCTTGCGGTGCGCTCGATACTTCTTGTAGTAGCTCTTACGCTTAGCGTACTTACGGCTTTGCTCTGGCTATCGGTAGATTCTCATTACCTATTCACCCTTATAACAAAGTTTATAGGTTCGCTTTGTTGGCAAGCCACTAATGGTATGAGTAAGCTAATAACTGCTACCCATGTCATAAAAATAACAAGTCTTAGTAGTAAGCTACGCTGGCCAGTCTGCTTGTGACTGTGCGCCTCGTGTGGGAGCTGTGGATTGATTTTGGTAGGTTTCTTACTCATGGTCTGTTACTCCCCCTGCAATGCGGACAATAGACTATCTAGCTGGTCGCTTGATACACTAATATTATTCACGGAGTCACCTCACTGTTGGATAGATCACCTTCAAGTAAGGTCTGTTCATCGACCCAATAGACTGAAAAACGCTTGTCATTGTGCGTGACAATCTCGCTTTGAATAACTAATCCTGCGCTTCGTAAGTTGTGTATGCGCTGTGCTAAGCAAGTGATTTGATACAGACGGTATGCGTCCCATGTGGTGATAGTTGAGCCTGTCATTAGGTGCGCTCTGACTATCGCTATTTGGGTCTTAGGTGTTGGCTCGTTAGTCACGGGTGCGTTTGCTGAGATCAACATATTAAACCCCCTCTTTAGCATTGACATTGACGTCCGTCAGTTGAGCATGACTGTCTACCCATCTATTAATATCAGACATGCGCCATAGACTAGCTCGCCCAATTTTTACAGGTGCTGGGAATTGGTTTTGATTGATAAGATGATAAATATGTTTAGCACTAAAGCCAGTGATACCGCGTGTGGCAGCTTTGGCTGTGACGGTACGCTGTTGGCCTGTATTTGTGGTGTAGCACTTAGCGGTACGTGCTGGTTGGTTGGCAAGGTCTGCCATTCTTAGGTATTGGTCAACTAAGGTCATAATTATTCACTCCATAGCAGGGTTGGTTATAGCCAGTAATTGGCTTCGCTATGAGGTGAATATTAAAAGCTGAGGTATGGTGATAAGGGTCACATGACGGTCACATGACCCTAAAATAATTGATATGACCCTATTTTTTGCTATCGCTTTTAGCTTGATTGGCTAATTGAATCCATTTTGATATAAAGTTTCTAGTTATGGGAGTGCCATGAATTTGTGAAGCAGTTTCTATCAATTCGTTCGCTTTACCTCTTGTGGCTGTAAGATCATATTTATGCTCTGTCAAAATCCCGTAAAGCATTCTAGCTACACTCATTTGTGAGTTATATGGCAACTCCTTATCCTCAGTTAATTTGTCTGCTTGTTCCCTTAGCTGCTCATTGAGCATGTTTATCTCTTCTTCTTGCTGTCTGATTTTAGTATCAGCGGTTGTCAATGCTTCAACAAGCTGCTCATAAGTTTTAGGTTCACCTTGCGCTGTTGTTGGCATTGTCTTGTCTAGATCTTTATTATGCTTTGATGATATATAGGTTTGTACCTGTTTGGTTGGAAACAATAAATTATCTATGGTTATTGAATTAATATCACCACTATCGTAACTATAATGACCATCATAATAGTCCTCGTCACGGTCATAACCATAATTCTCTAAAGAAACAAATGTGCCTTTATTATCTTTCCCTATTTCCTCATAAATATAGGCTGTACTTGTAGCAACCGTGTACGAAGGCTGAAGTAGGAGATTGGTCAAATCTGGCAAGGTAAGATATCCATTAAAAGATTTCGTAAGTTTTTTGAGATAGGTAGGAAGTTCACGGTCGTTACCAAGCCCCTCATTAATATATTCATCATAAGAGAAAACTGGTGTTATTTCTCCACGCTTACATAAGTCTGCAAGCTGCGGTAAGTCGAAGGGTAGAAGTATTTCAGGTAGGTTGGTTTGAAATAATTTTAGAGTTTGCTCTAAATTATAATAACTCACGTTCGCACCCTCACACCCCTAAATAAAATAGGAGCAAGGCGCTGACAGCTAAGGGTGCGGTTACTGTCGTTCGGGTAATTAGTCCTAGCCTTGCAAACGGTTATGACAGTGATTGACGCTATCAAACTCGGTCTGCCAGCCCAATGCTGACGATAATTAATAAAGCTGTGTTGTTAAATGTTGTTGTTAAAGCTGCTCGGCAAGTTTGGCCAGTACTTCCTTTGATACGCCTTGCGCCTGTAAGCTCTTTAGTAGTATATCCTTATCATGCAGCGCTATATCAGTCGCTTGCTCGTTGCGGCTATCTATTTCTTTAGCGAGTTCATCAGGGGTTAGTAAGTCAAAGCTGACCGCCTTGCCAGCCCGTAAGTCATCTAAATGGTTCGCCCAGCGGTGCATCATCATTTGGCGCTCGGCTAAATGCTCCGATAAGTCATAGCGCCTTCTAACGCTCGATTGCTCTAAGTGGGCAAGTTGTATCTCAATTAAACTTTCAGAAAATTGCATCTCATACAACCCTGTACTGGCAAGCTGCCTAAAGCCGTGACCTGTCATTTTAGGGTGGGGATCGCCTGTATAGCCCATACGCTGTAGCGCCTGATTGAACCATGCTTCACTGTAAGGCTTGTTTGACTCAAAATTATAGAACACATAGCCCGTATGTTCGGTTAAGGGTCGCATATGCTCGATGATAGCCATTGCTTGCGGTGACAGTGGGATAATATGATCTTGGCGCATCTTCATCTTAGCGGCTGGAATACGCCATACACTTTTATGATAATCAATCTCTGACCACTCAAAATATCTAAGCTCTTTGGTACGCACAAAGCATAGCGTCATCAGTTGCAAACCTGCTACGGTCTGTGCGTGGGCGTTTGGGTGGTTGCTAATGTATTGATCAATGTTGCGGAGTAGGTCAGGGAATTGGTGCTGCTCTACCGCTTTCATGCGCTCGGCTTTGTGTGGTCTGATCGCCTTATTGCGTCCAATGGCAAGGTTAATGATGTCATAGCCTAGCGTGTTGATAGAATACTCAAAGATTGAGCTAATCAGCCCCATGCACTTATGCGCGGTTTCGGAGGTATGTTTGCCTTGCTGCTCAAAGGTCGCTTGAATGGCAAGCCCTGTCTTAATAATGTCTTGCGCGGTTATAGCCCCAATAGGGTATGCACCCAAGTGCTTTAAGATATGATTGTCTAAGAACCCTTGCAGCTTTTGCACGTTCTTGGCTGTGGTCTTAGATTTTTCATCTATATAGCTTTTGGCAATGACTTTAAATAAATCTTTTTGCTCAAAGTTGTTTTTCTCTATGCTCTTATAGGCGGTAGGGTCGATACCATTAGCCAGTATCGCCTTTGCCTTGTCACGTTCGATACGTGCCTGCTTTAGCGATACTTGCGGCTTGAATGATGCGTCAATGGCTTGCTTAGATGATTTATAGATGCCAATTTGGTAGGTTTTTTGTTTAGGCTTAATATCTTTATCCGATTGATAGCGGTATGACATTTGCCAAAATAATGAGCCATTAGGATGTTGTATCAGATATAAGCTATTGCCATCAGTGTGACGAGCAACTTTATCAGGTGCTGGCTTCTTGGCGATAGACTTTACGCCATTATCAGTAAGTAGATAGTCTTTTCTTCTATTCATGGCATCACCAAAGATGTTAAATATATTTTAACAACAGATTTAACAACATTCTATAGGTGCTACTAGGTAATAACAAGTAATATTAAAAGACTTGATATGATGCTATTAAAGGAATATATAGGTTTTAGGTAATGCTGAGGAAGGGTAGAATACAATGATTGGTGCGCTCGGCGGGAATCGAACCCACGACCCTCGGCTTCGGAGACCGATACTCTATCCAACTGAGCTACGAGCGCATAAAATGAATTGACTGCTATATTGAGTAACACGATTTCTAGACAAGCGTCTTTAGCAGTGCAACGTGTCGAAAAATAAAGACCGCTTAGTCTAACAAATAAAAGGTGGAAAGCCAATGAATGAAGCCAGCTATTAAGATTTTTTGAGAAAAAATAAGATAGTCAGCAAACAGGCATGGCAATCTACCTGTCTTTTCCCTTATAATGTTAGGGAGAATTCATATTTATAATCACCGATTACAAGTACGCTTGCATACGGGATGGCTGTTTGCCATCGATAACTAGATGTTATCGAAGGAAGATAGACAGAATGTCCAAGTCGTGCCAACACTTGTATACGTAATAAGAGAACGTGACGAATGAGAAAAGTAGTTATGTTATCGGCAGCTGCCATTCTAGGAATCGCTAGTATCGCAGTGAGCCAAGCTGAAGATGTTGCAGACACTCCTGTAACCGTATCTGATGTAGCAGAAGCACAAGAGGTTGTAGAAAATGCTCCTCAAAAGCTAGGTGACGAAACACAGGCTGCCGCTGATACTACCGATGGCACGGCTCCTGTTGCTGAAGCTGGGGATGCAGACGCCGCCACTGTTGCAGATGGAGATGCTACAGCCGAAGAAACCGTACAAGCTGCTCCTGTCGCTAATGAAGAGCCAATCCCTGAAGATACGCCACAAGTACAAAAGCTAATTGCGTTGTATCCTAACCTGATTGCTCGTATTCAGCCTGTTGCTAAAGTATGCTTTGAAGACGACGAAGTTTGTGATGTGACTGCTCGTTCATCTGGTCCATCAGCAGATGGTGAGCCACGTGATGGTAAAACAGTATATAACGCAGTATGTCAAACGTGTCATGCATCAGGCTTGCTTGGCTCACCTATGTTAGGTGATGCAGGTGCTTGGGGACCACGTATAGCAAAAGGTTCAGATACTTTATATACGCATGCTATTAATGGATTTAATGCTATGCCTGCGAAAGGTGGCGCTGATATTCCTGATGAAGAAGTTCAGAATGCTGTGGATTACATGGTTGGTGAGGCAAGCTAATTTATACTAGCGTTGTTACGCTATAGGTGCTTAATCTGTAACCAATGGCTTTATCTACATCATATGTAATTGTAAAACGTCTATTTCACTTAATGATATAGACGTTTTTTTATGGTTGATGATTGATGCAATCAATTATGTACTTATAGTATGCTGCAGTTGAAATCTATCTAAAGTAACCTCACATTAAGGCATTACATCACTCATTTCACAAATCTATAAAGAGGTATTCATGTCTGAGGTACCAGCGCTTTCTATCCAAAATCTATCCAAGACCTATGACAATGGGTTTTCGGCACTAAAAGATGTCAGCTTAACGGTGCCACAAGGCGGATTCTTTGCTTTGCTTGGCCCAAACGGTGCTGGTAAGTCAACGATGATTGGCATTATTAGCTCACTGTTTAAGCCGACAACTGGTAGCGTCAATATTTTCGGTGTCGACCTTTTGGCCAATCCTTCGATTGCCAAGCAATATCTTGGGGTAGTACCGCAAGAGTTTAACTTCAACATGTTTGAAAAAGTACAGGATATCCTAATTACTCAAGCCGGTTATTTTGGTATTCCGCCTAAAGAATCAAAACCGCGTGCTGAGCGCTTGCTTAAAGCGCTAGGACTATGGGACAAACGCGATACTATGTCACGTGAGCTATCAGGTGGTATGAAGCGACGTTTGATGATTGCACGAGCGTTGATTCACAAACCTAAGCTATTGATCCTCGATGAGCCAACCGCTGGGGTAGATATTGAGTTGCGCCGCTCTATGTGGGAGTTTATGCAACAAATTAATATTGAAGAGAACACCACTATTATCCTCACCACGCATTATCTAGAAGAAGCTGAGCAACTGTGTAAGCGCATTGCTATTTTAGACCATGGTGAAATCCGTATTAATACGGATATGAAGGATTTGCTCGCTCAGCTATCGGTTGAGACTTTTGTATTTGATGTAACTACTCCGCTGACACATCAGATTGTATTGAACAATGTGACAGCAGTAGTGCAGCCCGATGATCTTACGATTGAAGTGACGTTGACTGAAGGTGAGTCGTTGAATGGTGTTTTCACTCAGCTGTCTAACCAAGGTATCACTATTGCCAGTATGCGTAACAAGTCCAATCGATTGGAAGAGTTGTTTATGCGCTTAGTTGACAAAAATATCCAGAGTGCAGACAGTATGAAGGAGGCAGGATTATGAATCAGAAGATAGTGGTAGATCCTAATGAGACCATGTCATGGGCTAAAAAATGGATTTCTTTTCGTACTATATTACTAAAAGAAGTTCGCCGAATTCTACGTATTTGGCCACAGACGCTATTACCTCCAGTCATTACCATGAGCCTGTATTTTGTTATCTTCGGTAAAATGATCGGGTCGCGTGTTGGGGAGATGGGCGGCGTTCCGTATATGCAATTTATCGTCCCCGGCCTGATTATGATGGCGATTATTACCAATAGTTATTCAAACGTCGTATCGAGCTTTTTTAGTGCGAAGTTTACTTCCAGTATTGAAGAGCTGTTAGTATCGCCAGTCTCCAAGCATGCTATCTTGATGGGTTATGTCAGTGGTGGTGTCTTCCGTGGACTGACTGTTGGTTTTATCGTCTCTATCGTAGCGCTATTCTTTACTGATCTTGGCATCGAGCATTTATTTGTGACTTTGTTTACCGTGCTTGGAACATCTATTTTGTTCTCACTGGGTGGCTTTATTAACGCTGTGTTTGCACGCTCATTTGATGATATTTCCATTATTCCAAGCTTTGTGCTTACTCCGCTTACCTATCTTGGCGGTGTGTTTTATTCGATGGAGAACTTGTCACCGTTTTGGCAAAACATTTCGCTCTTGAATCCAATTGTCTACATGGTCAACTCGTTCCGCTACGGTATTCTTGGCTATTCTGATGTAAATGTTTGGTATTCAATGGCAGCGATTTTTACATTTTGCGTAGTGTTTTATGCTATTTCTTATCGATTACTAAGTAATGGATCGCGTGTTCGTTTGTAGTGGATATTTTTGTCGCTTAATGCGAGTAATAGTTGTAGCTAGAAATAGCTGATGTTATAAGAATAGATGAGATTAGGAAGAGTAAATGAGTATTCACGGTATTTTAGGTGAGCAAACCACTGATTATCCAACCGAGTATAGCCCAGAGACACTGTATCCCATTGCTCGTAGTATGGGGCGTGATGCAATTGGCTGGCATGATGAAAAATTGCAAGTCGGTGTAGATTGGTGGCAGGCATTCGAGATGTCATGGCTTAATCATCAAGGTATCTCGCAAGTCGCTATAGCGCGCTTTAGTGTACCTGCCAGCTCGCCATTTATCGTAGAATCAAAGTCGCTTAAGTTATATTTAAACAGTATTAACTTTACCGAATTTGCCAGCTGGGAAGAAGTGCAAGCGCTGATTGCTAAAGATTTATCAACATGCGTACAAGCAGAGGTGCAGGTTGAGTTGTTCGTCTTAGAGAACGACATGTCAGGGCTGCTTATTGCACAGCCTAATGGCGTCTGTATTGATAATGCATTGGCAGATAGTACAGATAAAGTCGCTTTATGTGAGCATCCTGATGCGTCGTTGCTAAGTAGTGATAAGAATTTAGACAGTGATAATTTTTTGGAAAGTAATGCTACTCAGCCTTATACTTTTTATTCTAACTTGCTGCGTAGTAATTGTCCGGTGACCAATCAGCCCGACTGGGGTACATTGGCTGTTTCGATAACCAGTAATAAGACAATTAATCAAGCCAACATGTTGCGTTATATCTTAAGCTTTCGTCAGCACAATGGCTTCCATGAGCAGTGTGTCGAGCAGATATTTGCTGATTTGAGCGAACACTATGAGCCAAGCGCATTGATGGTTAGAGCTTGGTATACGCGTCGTGGTGGTATTGATATCAATCCATGCCGTGTGAGTGACATAGGTTTATTACCTAAACCAAGCCGTTTGATTCGTCAGTAGGTAAAAGAATTGGCTTTTCATCATTTAGCTCATACAGTCGATCTACTATAAAATAAATACAGCGATACTGAGATAAATTTTGCGCAGCCTCTGTCTGCGTAGGCACAGTAAGCAAGGAAAAATTATTTCAGTAGCGCGCTAAAATTTTTGTACTTTTTTTATTTGGGACTGACTATACATAAAAAAGCGCCTATCTCATTAAATGAGATAGGCGCTTTTTATTGCACAATTTTTATTAAAAAACTATTTACCGCTTACTTTTGCCATTACTTCTTCGCGGCTTAGCATTTGCTTTTCTGTTTCACGGCGATTGACGTACTCATATTTATCTTCAGCAAGATTGCGATCTGAGACCACAATACGATGTGGAATACCAATTAGCTCAAGATCAGCGAACTTAACGCCTGGACGTTCGTTACGATCATCAAGTAGCACATTAACACCTTGAGACTTAAGCTCTTCATACAGAGCGGTAGCTGTCTCCATGACGGTATCTTCTTTTGATTTCATCGGAATGATAGCGACTTCAAAAGGCGCAATTGAGTCATTAACCGTTGGCGTTCTTGGCCACATGATACCGTTTTCATCGTTATTCTGCTCAATGGCAGCCGCGATGATACGGCTAACACCAATGCCATAGCAACCCATCATAAGGGTAACTGGCTTACCATCTTCACCAGATACAGTAGCATTCATCGCTTGCGAGTACTTGTCACCCAATTGGAAAATATGGCCGACTTCGATACCGCGTTTGATTTTTAGCGTGCCTTTACCATCAGGAGAAGGGTCGCCCTCTTGTACGTTACGGACATCTACAATACGAGTAATACTCGCATCACGTGCCCAGTTCAGTCCAGTGGTATGCTTGTTGACTTTATTGGCACCGCTTACAAAGTCTGACAAAGTGGATGCCGAGCGATCGACAAATACAGGCATATCTAAGTCAACACCAATATAACCTTTGTGTAGACCAGCTGCTTTAAGCTCTTCATCAGATGCCATCGTCAACGGCACGTTGGCTTCTTCAATTTTCTCTGCTTTGATAGTGTTAAGCTGATGATCACCACGTAGCACGATAGCGATCAGCTGTGGTTCATCATTTTCGGTATGTCCATGTACAATCAAGGTTTTAACCGTGGTTGCTAATGGAATATCCAAGTGTTCAGCCACCATTTTACAAGTGGTCATCCCTTCCGTTAATACGTCTTCGCGCTCCATTTTGGGCGGCTGACGCTCAGCGGTACTCACAGATTCAGCAAGCTCAACGTTGGCCGCATAATCAGATGAATCTGAGAAAGCAATGTCATCTTCGCCACTATCTGCCAATACGTGGAACTCATGCGAGGCAAAACCACCGATAGATCCGGTATCTGCTTGTACCGCGCGGAAGTCTAAACCTAAGCGGGTAAAGATACGCGTATAAGCATCAAACATATCATCATAGGTTTTAGCCAAAGACGCTTGATCAACGTGGAACGAATAAGCATCTTTCATGGTAAATTCACGTGCGCGCATCACCCCAAAACGTGGGCGAATCTCATCACGGAACTTACCTTGAATTTGGAAGAAGGTAATAGGCAGCTGCTTGTAACTACGTAGCTCACCTTGGGCAAGATTGGTGATGACCTCTTCATGAGTAGGACCTAATACAAAGTCACGATCATGACGATCTTTAAAACGTAACAGCTCAGGACCATAATCGTCAAAGCGACCGGTCGTTTGCCATAATTCGGCTGGCTGGGTCATCGGCATAAGCACTTCTTGAGCGCCGATGTTTTGCATCTCTTCGCGAACGATACGCTCGACTTTTTGTAAGATGCGTAGGCCCATAGGCAGCCAAATATATAATCCAGAAGCGATTTTACGGATGAGACCGGCACGCACCATCAATTGGCTTGAGGCGATATCGGCATCACTTGGGGTTTCTTTTAGAGTAGCGAACAAAAATTGACTGGCTTTCATAAATAAAGCGGAACCTTATCAACGATAAAATAAATAATAAATAAGGCGCTGAGCACTTAGTAGTCGCTACAAGCCTGCCTTTATATATAACCTAGTGTAACTAATGATCTGATCGATGTGACAGTGTATAAATTGGCTGTTTATAGTCAAGCTTTCTGTTCACAAACTAGCTAATAGCAAACTAGTGTGAGACAGCCAATATACGTTGACATTTTATCGATGCAATCAGACTATGTTAGGTAAAGTTCGCCTAAGACGCAATGACTTTTTGTCTTTTGCAGCAGAACGATGCATAAACTTAAAAATACTATGAAAAATATAGTAATAATTTGATAATTCTAGCGCTTATTAGTCATAAAAGTCAGAGTAGCTTTAAGAGTCTAGTAGCTCTTAAAAATATGGAGTAAGCAATTGTGTAGCGGATTAGTAGTTAATACTTGAAGTCATTTTTAAAAGTGTCATTTATACTATATAGAAGTACTTATTTAGCACTCATAAATAGAGGTTTTTGAGTGCCGTTGACAATATAAAAGGTAGCGCATATGACAACTCCTGATAATCGTACACCTACTAATGCTAGCGACAATAATATTAGTAAGCGCCCTAAACCAAAACAGCCCATTGGAAT
The DNA here is from genome assembly GCF_051970275.1 of Psychrobacter sp. ASPA161_9. Classification (NCBI taxonomy): domain Bacteria; kingdom Pseudomonadati; phylum Pseudomonadota; class Gammaproteobacteria; order Moraxellales; family Moraxellaceae; genus Psychrobacter; species Psychrobacter sp. ASPA161_9. Next base: position 71,418 of record NZ_JBEFNI010000009.1, read on the forward strand.
GGCGACGTGGATATTGTTAATTATCAGTTTTACGGCCTTAGCTTTTGCTGTTTATACTATCCAAAACCGGATTGTAGAAGAACCGATTGAGACTATTACTCGTGAAGGGGTGGTGACGCAAATTCAGCAGTTAAATCGACTACAAACGGTGGCTTTTAGCGTGGATACGGTGATTACCAGTCAACGTCAGGGAAGCTGGATGAAACTTTGGCAAGATGAGCAAAAAGGATTGTTTATCGCTCGTGGTCGGGTAGATGCCGGTATAGATTTAAGCGCATTGACGCCTGAGATGGTACAAGTTGTACAGCCTGAACAGTCTAATGCTAATGTAGACGAAGCACAGATAGCTGATGCTAATACACTAGCCTCAATGATGCCACAGATTAATATTACCTTACCACCTTCAGAAGTTTTTTCAGTGTATCTCGATAATCTAGAGATTTATGATTGGCAAACAGGCGCTTTTGGTTTGATGCAGGTTGATCCTAAAATACTAGAACAAGCACAGACGATGGCGAAGAAAGAAGTCCTTGAACGCGCTTGCCGAGGTGATGTAATGAATATGGCGCTACAAAATGCACAAACTCAATTGCAGCAGCTGTTTGCGTTAACTGGAGCCGTAGTTACGGTTACTACGCAAGGAGCGGGCGCGTGTCAGTTGCCATCAGTAGCAAATAGCTAATATAGCTTTTGCACGATAATGGATTCAGTCTAAAAATAATACAGTGCTGCTGGGATGAATTTTTCGCAGCCTCTGTATCAGCAGCACGCAAGGAAAATTTATACCAGTAGCACGTCAGAAGCTTTGTAACTCTTTTGTTTTGAACTGACTATACCTTAGGCTTTGTTAATCCTTTTTAAATTCAGCAATAGCTAATTGACGTGCTGCTTTATGTTCAACCATCGGTAATGGGTAATTAATATCAGCAAACTTACCACCCTTTGCCAGTTCTTTACGCATTTTGTCCTCGCTATGTAAGATGCTGCCTGGAATATCTTTTAGCTCAGGTAGCCAAGTTTTTATAAACTCGCCATCGGTATCGTGGGTTTTGGCTTGGCTAAAGGGGTTCATAATACGGAAGTAGGGTGCAGAATCCGTACCTGTCGATGCGCTCCATTGCCAGCCACCGTTATTGGAAGCAAAATCACCATCTATCAGCTGCTGCACAAAGTAGCGCTCGCCTAAACGCCAGTCAATCAATAAATCCTTGGTTAAAAACATCGCTGTGACCATTCGTAAGCGGTTATGCATAAAGGCCGTCGCATTTAGACAGCGCATCGCGGCATCGACTAAGGGCACGCCAGTCTCGCCTTTACACCAAGACTTGAAATCATCCTCACTATATGACCAATTAATCTTAGTGTCTGTCTCTTCTTTATAAGCCTTATGACGAATAAGTGCTGGCTTATCTACTAAGACATGACGATAAAAATCTCGCCACGCCAACTCGCTTATCCAGCGATTAATGTCGTTGTTATCAGAGTTATCAGAGTTATCAGAGTCATTAAAGGTATCGCTATCATTACCATGTAATTTTTCTTGTGCTTTGCTCGCTTGTAGGTAACAAAGCCTTGGACTAATTGATCCAATGGTAAGGTAGGCTGAGAGCTGACTGGTTGCATGTAGACTGGGCACATCGCGACTGACATCATAATTATCAATATCATCAGCGATAAAATCCTCTAAACGCTGGCAAGCAGCAGCTTCACCAGCAGGGTAAGCTGTTCGAGCGTGGTCAAGCTGTACGTCCATATCAATATGCTTTAATGAATCAATACCTTGTGAACAGCCATCTTGTAATGTCTTTTGATAGCCATCGACAGTTTCTTTAATTAACTTTTCGATATCTTTGATAGTAGTTGCGCTAGCTTTCGAGGTTTTCAGCTTGTTCTTATTATTGCTCTTTACGGCTGTTGCTTCATGCATTTGCATATTGCTGACATCTAAGGTATGTCGCCATTTTTTATAAAACGGGGTGAAGACTTTATACATGCTATCGCTATCGTTGGTCGTGATGCTTTGCGGCGGTAAGATACATTGGTCATGCCAGCGGATAAACTCGATATCGTTTTTTGCTAGTTGCTTGGTGAGTTGTTCATCGCGGTCAATCTCATTGCCTTCGTACTCATGATTGGCCATGACAAGGCTGATAGTATTCGCCTCGCATAAAGTGTTTAGCGCATCCACGCAATCAGCAAAACTGAGGCAGACTTGCACTGTTAAGGTGATATTCAATTGCGTTTGCAAATCTTGGGCGATTATCGGTAAAGTGCGCGCAATATGATCAACTTGGGCAAGCGAGGTATCGTGCGCTTGCCACTGTTCAGGGGTGAGGAAGAATATAGCACTGACTGATGCATTGTCTGCGTTGGCTTGTTCACAAAGCGCAGCCAGTGCCGTATTGTCATGCAGCCGCAAATCACGACGAAACCACATCAAGTAATGCGGCATACTGACATTCTTATTATCATGATTTTCGTCATTTGCTGACGCTGTTTTAGACATTCAATTATTCCTATTTTAATCAATCGCAATCATAAACAAAACTATGAATAAAAGTATGCTAGGATAAGTTTTTGGATGCAATTGATTTGCCAATTGATTAACAAATCAGCATCATATTTAGGGATTAGAGTTTAGCGCGAACTTGTCAAATGACATCATACTCAATACCACATTTAACGTTTTAAGGTCATATAATGCACGTTAAGTTTTGCGGCTTTACCCAGCTTAATGATGTCAATGCCGCTGTCCAGCTAGGTGTTGATGCGGTCGGTTTGGTATTTTATCCGCCCAGTCCGCGTGCTGTCACGCTAGTACAAGCACAGACATTAAGCGCGGCCTTACCTGCATTTGTCAGTGTCGTGGCTTTGGTAGTCAATATGTCTCATGATGAGCTGATTGAGCTGGCAAACAACGTCTCTTTTGATATCATTCAATTCCATGGTGATGAAACACCTGAACAGTGTCAGCAGCTGGCAAGTGCCGTCAATAAACGCTGGATTAAAGCGTTGCGTATCAATGCTGAGCAGGACACGCTAGAAAGCGTAAGCGCACGTATTGATAGTTTTGCCGCAGTAGGCGCGAGCAGTATTTTGCTTGATGCTTATCATCAGCATAAATATGGCGGTACGGGCGCGCGCTTTGACTGGAATCTGATACCACAAGACAGTTCGCTACCGATTATCTTAGCGGGCGGACTGGATGCTGACAACGTCGCTGCCACTCTTGATTTGCCTATTTATGGCGTCGATGTCAGCGGTGGAATTGAAGTTGATAAAGGCAAAAAAGACGCTGATAAGATGCGTGCCTTTATAAAAGCAGTCAAGCGTGACCGATGGCAAAACGAGACGGTCACTGACGCTATCTAAGATAATTGCTGTATTTATGCTATTTATACTTATTTGATCGTTATTCCGATTTTTTGATTGAGCCTTATTTTTCGCTGTCTCAATAGTTGTCCCAATATTTATATTATTAATAATTACACTACCAATCCTTATATTAAAAGATACCACTTATCGTAGGAATTATCATGAGTCATGCCACGAACAAAGCACCATCTGCTACTGCACAATCTATCAATACCTTTACTAATCCAACAGACGTCCAAGACTTTAACCAGTACCCTGATGCACGTGGACATTTTGGCGTCCACGGCGGTCGTTTTGTCTCTGAAACGTTAATGGCCGCCTTAGAAGAGCTTGAAACCTTATACACCAAAGTAAAAGCTGACCCTGCATTTTGGGAAGAATATCACAATGACTTAGTCAATTATGTCGGTCGTCCAACGCCGCTTTATCATGCCAAGCGTTTAAGTGATGAGATTGGTGGCGCGCAGATTTACTTTAAGCGTGAAGACTTAAATCATACTGGTGCACATAAAGTGAATAACACCATTGGGCAGGCATTGCTTGCCAAAATGTGTGGTAAGAAGCGCATTATCGCTGAAACCGGCGCAGGTCAACATGGTGTAGCGACGGCAACGATTGCTGCGCGCCTAGGTCTAGAATGTATCGTCTATATGGGTGCAGATGATGTTGAGCGCCAAAAAATGAACGTTTATCGTATGCGTTTGCTAGGTGCGACGGTTGTGCCAGTGACTTCTGGATCACGTACTCTCAAAGACGCTATGAATGAAGCTATGCGTGACTGGGTGACCAATGTCGATACGACATATTACATCATCGGTACGGTGGCAGGCCCGCATCCTTATCCGCTACTAGTGCGTGACTTTCAAGCGATTATTGGCAAAGAAGCGCGTATTCAGCATTTAGAAAGAACAGGCAAATTACCTGATGCGTTGGTCGCCTGTGTCGGTGGCGGCTCGAACGCTATTGGTTTATTCTTTGATTTCTTAAACGATACTGAAGTCAAAATGTATGGCGTGGAAGCGACAGGTGATGGCATTGAAACCGGTCGTCATTCAGCACCATTAGCTGCTGGTCGTATCGGTGTGTTACATGGCAACCGTACCTATCTGATGGCTGACGATGAAGGCCAAATTCAAGAGACGCATTCTATCTCAGCGGGCCTTGATTATCCTGGTGTTGGTCCTGAGCACAGCTTCTTAAAAGATATGAAACGTGTTGAGTATGTGGGCTGTACCGATAAAGAATCGTTAGAAGGCTTTCATGAATCCACGCGTAAAGAAGGTATTATTCCTGCGCTCGAATCTGCCCATGCGGTTGCCTATGCGCTTAAGCTGGCTAAAACCATGACCCCTGATCAAACCATTATCGTCAATATGTCAGGTCGCGGTGATAAAGATTTGCATTCGGTAATGAAGGCGGAAGGGATTGAGTTGTAGTCGCGTATCTTATTTTGCGCTATGAATCCGCTTTTATAAAATAAATTGATGAGCTCTCTTATTAAATCGTAGAGAGCCAATATAGCCAGTTTAAATTAATTTTAGAGAACCCTATGACCCGTATTGAAAGCACCTTTGAAACTTTAAAATCACAGAACAAAAAAGCCTTGATTCCCTATGTAATGGCAGGCGATCCTAATCCTGGTAACTTCGTCGGATTACTACATGACTTAGTCAAGCATGGCGCAGATATGATTGAAGTGGGCTTACCGTTCTCTGACCCAATGGCAGATGGCCCAACCGTTGCTTTAGCGGGAGAGCGTGCCTTAGCAGCGGGCACGAGTACTCGTGATGCGCTAAACATGGTCGCAGAGTTCCGCAAACAAGACACGCAGACCCCAATTATTCTAATGGGTTACCTCAATCCAGTTGAAATCATCGGTTATGATAATTTTGTCGCTTTATGCGAGCAATCAGGCGTTGATGGGATATTGATGGTTGATTTACCGCCAGCAGAAGCGGGTAGCTTTACTCAGCATTTAACTGACCATTCGATGAATGAGATCTTCTTGTTATCGCCAACCACTTTACCTGAACGCCGTGAGCAAGTACTAACACATTGCGGTGGTTATATTTATTATGTGTCGCTTAAAGGCGTGACGGGCTCGGCAACGCTAGATACTGATGATGTTGCAAAGCAAGTGCAAGCGATTAAAGCTGAGACCGATTTGCCAGTATGCGTGGGCTTTGGTATTCGTGATGCAGTGTCAGCCAAAGCGATTGGTGCTCATGCGGACGGTATCATTGTGGGTAGTGCGCTGGTGCAGAACTTTGCCGATATAGATGCTAAAGATCCAACTGCTGTTGCTAATGCTCAGCAAAAAATTATGGCTAAGATGGACGAGCTACGCGGCGCACTCGATAGTTTAAGCGCTTAATAGTCGTTCATTGTGGTTTGCGTCAAATAAGCTGTTATTAAGATAGCGACGTTGTTTTCAGAGTTAGTGTTTTTTCTAAATATTTCTGATAACAGTTTTTTAAATAGTAGCGTTTTCAGTGGCAATATTTTAGCGATAGTTTTTTATGTACAAGGCTAAATGACTTTGCTAAATTTAGTTTACGAGTGTAAACTAACATGACGTATAATTTGTTACAATTACGCGATTCGGTTTGCCTGCTATTTATCTTATGTATAGATAGTATTAGTGTGATGGACTGTCGCGTCAGTTATAACTGCTCATGTTATGGCTGTATTTGATTCTTAGACTAGACAACAATTAAATTCTTAAGGACAAGTGAATGAGCAAACTTGCCGATAAGCCTTCAATAATGGCGAATATTATGACTGATACTATAAAAAAACCTGATACTCAAGACAATAGCAGTGCTGCTGATCCAACACGTCATTCTTGGTTTGATCGTCCAGTTCCAGGTATCAAGCAGCAATTGACACAGACGTTGACGGCAGTCGAGACCGAGCCGTCAACAGAATGTACCAGCTGTCATTCAATGATTACCAATACAGCGCTGATTTTTAACTGCTATGTCTGTCCGCATTGTGACCACCATTTACCGATGACGGCGCGTGAGCGTTTGAATTGGTTCTTAGGTCAAGTTGATGGTGAACTTGGCCAGCAGTTTACTGCGAAGGATCCTCTTGGATTTGTAGATAGTAAACCGTATCCACAGCGCATGACTGAAGCACAGACCAAGACTGGCGAGAGCGAAGCCTTAATTGTTTTGTATGGTAAATTGCGTAACCTTGAGGTGGTTGCTTGTGCTTTTGACTTCCGCTTTATGGGTGGATCAATGGGGTCGGTCGTTGGTGATCGGTTTGTAGAGGCCGCTGAAAAAGCGCTGAATGAGAAAAAGCCTTTGGTATGTTTCGCTGCCTCTGGTGGTGCACGTATGCAAGAAGGTCTGCTATCATTGATGCAGATGGCACGTACTGCGGCGGCGGTTGAGCGCTTAAGAATTGCTGGCGTACCTTATATCGTAGTACTGACCAATCCAGTTTATGGTGGCGTAACTGCCTCTCTTGCTATGCTTGGTGACATTCACTTAGCAGAGCCAAAAGCAATGATTGGATTTGCTGGTAAGCGCGTGATTGAGCAGACGGTACGTGAGACATTAGAAGAGCCGTTCCAACGTGCTGAGTTCTTGTTAGAGCATGGCGTGGTTGATGAAGTGGTGCATCGTCATCAGATGATTGATACGATTTATCGCTTGTTGGCTAAGTTGTGTCATCAGCCAAACGTCAATGCTTAGTCAATCATTGTCTGACTAAAGTATTTGGTTAAGTTATATAACTAAATATTGTCATCCGTTTTGGCATTGACCGGCATCTAGCATAACTAGACTTAGTCCAAAATACTTAGTCCAAAAGCTTTCTAATAGCATTTGTCGTTATTTAACGATAAGTGCTATTTTTGGTTTTTAGGTTTGGTTTTTGAGAGTGTTGTTATACACTGCTTTGAATTTCGATTTTAAATTCTTTTCAATTTGAGTTTTTTAATAGGTTTTTTATGTCTGCATCCTTATCTGATACGATTAATACCAATAGCCCAAATAGCCAGTCGAGTCTAACCGAATGGCTGGATTATATGCAACAGATACATGTGTCAGCGATAGATATGGGGCTATCACGTGTGCTGCCCGTCGCTGAGGCGCTAGGAGTGGTAAAGTCAGCGAAAGACGATGCTTATGTATTCACCGTGGCAGGTACTAATGGCAAAGGCTCGACGACGGCAGTTATTGCACAGATGTGTCAAGCTGGAGGCTACAAGACCGCCCTGTATCAATCTCCGCATTTAAGCGCTTTTAATGAGCGCGTGCGTATCAACGGTGAAATGGTTAGCGATCAGACTTTGATTGATGCTTTTAGCAAAGTAGAAGCAGCGCGACTCCAATGCAATTTAACATTGTCGTTTTTTGAGATGACAACACTTGCTGCATTGCTGATATTTGCCGAAGCCGATTGCGATGTTTGGGTGTTGGAAGTGGGGCTAGGTGGACGTTTAGATGTAGTTAATATTATTGACCCGGATTTGGCCGTCATCACCAATATCGGTATCGATCATGTGGATTGGTTGGGTGATAATGTCGAAGACATTGGTAGCGAGAAAGCCGGTATCCTGCGTGATGATATTACTTTGATATACGGTGCCACTGATATGCCAAACAGCGTGCAGCAACTTATTAATACGCATAATGCCAGCTGTTATCAAGTAGAGCATGATTTTAGCTACCGTGTAGTTGATGCGCAGACTTGGCAGTATAGTAATGCGGCTGTCACCCTAGAGCTGCCACGTCCCGCGTTGTCACTGACGAATACTGCTAACGCGCTGTCCGCGGTGCTAGCAAGCTCATTGACCGTAGATGCTAAGGCTATTGAACAGGCATTACGTACTGTCAAGCTAGCAGGACGTTTTGATTACCGTGAGGTAGCTGCGCGTCATTGGCTATTTGATGTGGCACATAATGAGCAAGGAGTTGAGTTTTTGTTAGCGCAACTATTACCATTATGGCAGGAGCATGTTAGCCGTCAATCAAACTCACCATCTGCGACTATTAAGATGTTATTCTCTATGTTAGGTGATAAAGATATCGCTATGGTTGCACAGCGTTTAACTGATGCTGATTTGCCGATTACGGATTGGTACATTGCAGAGATTGATCATCCTCGTGCAGCAAGTATTGACGAGCTGCAAACGGCATTAGCTGCCCACGTGGGGGATACTGCTATACATGTTTATGCTGACTTACAACAGGCTACACAAGCCGTAATCAAAAACAGTGATCCACAAGATTTAATTGTAGTATGTGGCTCTTTTCATACGATTGGTGAAGCGCTTGCCACTCTTGATGTGAAGTAATATTTACTACCCTTTAAAATTGATTGGCGCGTAAATATTTTCTAAACATCATTTTAAGAGATGTGTGATAGCAGACAGCGCGAAAAATATGTTTTATAATCAAAGCGTTTTACAAAAACGATATAACTTTTGCAATGAGATGGCGACAAAGATTAGTCATGCCTAGCAATCAACCTTATTACCAACTAAGAGACGTAAACGGATGAATTTTTCGAGACAAGCCTTATTGGGCATTGGGATGATTATAGGCGGTAGCGTAATGCTATATGCTATGGTGCAACAGATTGGTACTAGTGATAAACCAGCAACGCCTGCTGCTATCGTCGAAAAATCATCAACTGAGCAAACCTCAACGGCGCCGTTAACCACAGATATCGATACTGAAAAACGTATTTTGGCTCAAAAGCAAAAAGAACGTGCTGCTCGTGTCGCTGAACAAGAGAAACGTGCACAGCAGTTTTTGGCAGAGCAAGAGAGTGCAGAAGCACAAGCACTGGCTAAGTCTCGTGCAGAAAACCAGCAGTATGTTGCCAACTCTCTTCCAGCAGAAAGTGATAGTACAGAGGTAGCAGAGGGTACTACAGTTGCGACACCGACTGTGCAACCGAGCAATGATACGACTACAAGTACGGCCAATGATAAGGCACAAAAAGCTCAAGCGGCTGAACAAGCTGCCAAGCAAGCTGAAGCGAAAAAGTTAGCAGATAATCAAAAGCAGGCTGAGGCGAAAAAGCAAGCTGAGGCAGAGGCGAAAAAAGAAGCTCAAGCTGCCGCTAAGAAAAAAGCTGATGCCAAGAAAAAAGCTGAAGAACAAGCTGCAGCTAAGAAAGAAAGGCAAGCTGAAGAACAAGCTGAGGCTGAAGCTGCTGAAAAAGCACCACCAAAATCTCCAGCAGACTACACTGTAAAAAGAGGCGATGGCTTAATCAAATTAGCACGTCAGTATAATATGCCAGTTGAAGCTTTGGCTCAAGCTAATGACATCTCTTCATCGACTTCATTGCGAGTTGGACAAGAGTTAACGATTCCATCGCGTAAGCAAATTGAGCGTCTAGAACGTGAGGCTGCAGCAGCTAAGAAGTCTGCTGATGCCAAACGTGAAGCTCAACAAAAGCTGCGCGAAGCTCGTCAAGAAGTTAAAGAAACTGATGCCAAAGGTAGCTTTGGTGTGCAGGTAGCCTTGGCTAGTAATCAAGCTTCAGCTGACGATGTCGCCAAGAAATTTAAGTCCGCTGGTTATCAAGTTAAAACCAGTACTACTAGTCGCGGTGTACGAGTTGTAGTCGGTCCAGAACGTGGAAAGGTTGCAGCATTGGCGCTGAAAGATAAGATCAATACTGACCCTCAGGTTGATACATCAGGTGCATGGGTGTTGTATTGGCGTTAGGTCATTAGTTTGTTAGACGTTATCTTTAAGACCCACTAATATCTTAAACTTTATTCTTATATCCAATTATGTATTATTCAAAACACGACATCTATTGTCGTGTTTTGTGGTTTATAAATTGTAGATACTTACTAGCTCGGATAGTATAAGAACAATTTGTTATTTACTTATTTTTCTCTTTATTACGTGTTAGCCAATAATGGTTGCCGCGTTGTGATTGATTGTTTAGAGAGCTCTAACATCAGTCATCCCAAAATTTTATAAGGTAGAATTATGTCATTTGGCGTTGTATTTTTGGTGTTAGCCGTAGGCTTTTTGGGGCTGATTACATTACCAAAGTTGTTGTCAAAACGTCAATCTAGTAAAAACATTGAACCCGATCCACAACCTGTACGCGGTGATGATTTGGCTATTTGGCCATTTGCACCGATGCCTATCATGACTGATACTGAAGTCATATTTTTTCATAAGCTCAAAAACGCCTTGCCCGAATATCATATATTTGTGCAAGTTCAACTCTCTCGCATTATTGAAGCTAATAGTGACGAAACCTCCGAACGTAGCTTTTGGTTTAACCGTATCTGCCGTCAAAGTGTTGATTATGTCATTACCGATATAGACGCGCAGACGACCTTAGTCGCTATTGAGCTTGATGACTGGACACATAGTAGTAAATCAAGACAAAAGGCGGATGACAAAAAAGACAAAGCGCTTGCTAGTGCAGGTATTCCGATTGTACGGTTTCATGCTGAACGTTTGCCAAGTGCAGATATGCTCAGATATGAGCTAATGCAGGTCATCGAGACTTATTGATTCCTGAAACTTTCAATATCAATGCGTAATTTTACGTTCTATAAAACCATTACAGCGTCAACTTTGATGACTACATTAAGGTACAGTCACAGCCTGTAATTAGCTTCCTTATGTCAATATTATCGTGAATTGACTATCAATTACTTTTAGACTTTAGCTTACTTTTGAAACTTCAAACAAAGCCCAAAAACCTCTTAAAATTATAGAACTAAATAAAATCGTATTTATCTAAATAGCGTTCCTCTCGCTATAATATATTAGCGAGAGTCTTCAGGTTCATTCTACTTACTATTTATTTATAAATTAGCAAGTTGCAGGCATAATGATTGGTATTTTTTAATTATAAAATCCGTAAATCCTTTTTATCTTAATATTTGTGTAACAGCTAAAATATAGTTGATTACTGTATAGACTAAATCAGTAAATGAATATATTATTCGCTTATTGATTAGTGAACTTAAGTTTTGACTAAAAGTTTGATGGTGTTAGATCAGACAGATAATCATCATTTAATTATTTATTTAAGTATATCTACTACCGTAACTCGAAAGAGACCTCACAAATAAAGGATGATTTTATGAAGTTCTTCAAACTGACTGCATTAGCATTGGCCAGCACCTTAGCACTAGCAGGTTGCGGTAGTGATAATAATACAACGGCTTCTAATAATAACGGTTCAGCCATTCCACCTAAACCACCTGTAGACAACAGCCTGTCTGAACTTGAGCAAGCTAAAAGTATTATTAATACTGCCAAGCAGTTCATTTTGGATAATAAAGCCATTGAAGATGCCTATGAAGGTGCTAGTGAAATTCTTACAGAAAGACAAGAGCAAAGAATTAGCGCTACATTCGATGTGCCAACAGGTATTTTCTATTATATGGAAGAAAATAACCTAGCAAGATTAACATCAGCTGACATTATTGCCTTAGCTAATAATGCAAGTTTCAAATCAGCTTTGGGTGATACAACAATAAACCCAAGTAGTGATTTTATAGCGACACTTAGTACTGATGGTCAGTTCAAACTTTCAGGTACGACGTTACTTACGACTACAGAGTATGATTATAAATACAATTCCCAGACCATGAATTATGAAAAAACTGTTGTGAGTAAAGATGTATTTACTAATATCTATAAAGGTTATATAAATGCTTTAAGCTCGAACACTAGTACTAACAACTTCAAAGGTAGTTTTGGTTTCAATAGTATAAATATTGGTTCAGGTGCAGAAGCTGTCGTTTTTAGTTCAACGTCACAAGGTGCAATGGTCAACGCCCAGTTCAGCGATAAAGTATTGGTAAATGATGAGTTTGATCTAAATGACATCAATAGAGAAGGTATTACCCTAGAAAAAGCAGTGATAAAACTGGGTAATGTAAAGCTTAAAGCTAACGATAGTACTATCGAAGCCCGTGATCTTGAGATGGCGTTCTTGGATATGAGTCGTAAGCTTGCCGATGGCACCTTAGTGGTCAGAACTTTACCATCGACTATTAAACTAACGGGTCAACTGCTTAAAGAGAAGCCTGCAACTGATGTAACTATTTCGCTAAATGCAGTGGCTAATGAGGCCGATATCAAAAATGTCATCAAAGTAACTCAGGATGGTAATATTGAAGAGGCTACTGGTAAGTTTGTTGGTATAGAGATAGTGATGTCTCTCAAGGGTAAGGTGGCAAGAAAGAATGCCAACTCCACTTCTACCTCTACTATACCGCTGGATATTCAGGCAAACTTGAAGCGTATGTCACGTGATGTTGTAGAGCTGCAAGGTTTGAATGCAAGTGTTGATGGCAAGAAGTTGTATGTGACTGGTAAAACTATTTTAGACACTGAATATAATGTCAGCTGTAAATGTACACAGCTTAATATTACCCAAAATAATGCAGCTGTTAATTTAAAATTCGATGTTGATAATAAGTTCATTATCCAAAATGCCAAGACTGGTAAGTTTGCTGATATTACGGTCAATGGTAAAGTCTTTGGTGAATTATTACAGAACAACGGTACAGTAAGTGCTAAGTTTAAAGACAATAGCTTTATTCCTTTAGGTTAATTATGAGTGCTTATCTCATCAGCCCAAAGTACGATATTTCAAACGTGATGATACGTATTTGAGATATCGATAATGTGTAAAAAAGAGACAGCTAGCCCTGTCTCTTTTTTATGCCTTTTAATTCATGGAAGAATTTTATGCTTTCCTCGCGCTCATCCACCTATATGCCATTTATAAAAACTTTACTCTCACCTCAATCTATTGAGTCTTCTCAGGTGAGCTATCAAATGGCCTCTACCACACGTAATATATTGGTTATTATAAGTACTGGCGTTTCAATCTCTGCTATGGCGCAAGAGTCACCGATGATTTATCAAGTGACTGATGATGTGTTAGTTTCAGATAAAAATTTAACGACTCCTTTAGTATCTATGCCATCTATCGCATCTAAAAAACCAGCCACACAGATTGATTGGACGATGATGGTAACTGCTCATAGTCCAGCGCAGCCAATTGCTGCTTTCATCAAGGATTGGGACGCGCCTTTAGACTCTGGTAAGCATGCCTACGCACAGGCCCGCGCGTCACTCAATGTGCACCAAGCTGATAGTCCGATTAGCTATGGTCTAGCGTGGCGTTATGATTACATGATGACATTCGATCAAGAGACTGCAGATTTGTATTGGCAGTATCAAAACAAGCAAATACCTAATCAAAACCAAACCTATGCGTTAGAGTTAGAAGCACAGCACAATGAACGTATTGGTGCGAATGTAGGTTTTACCCAGCAGATAGCTGCTAATTGGCAGCTAACAACTTATGCCAATATTTGGAAAGGGCTACACGTACTTGAAGGTAATGCTATGGGAAATGTCACGTCACAAGCGTTTCCTGATGGTGAGATAGTTGGAAATATAGACCGTTTAAATAAAACGGAGACTTATGTAGATTACTATTATGATGAGCCAGCGCTTGGGGAGGAAGACCTAAATTGGTATCCTGAAAAACCAGCGGGTTATGGTTATTCGTTAGATGTAAATCTGACAGGGAAGTTATCGGACAGTACTCAGTTGTCGATCCGTGGTTACGATCTCCTTGGACGTATGCACTGGAAAGACACGCCCAGTACTAAATATGTACTAGATTACGATGTAAATAGACGACCTATAGATATGACCGGAGGTCAGCTGGATACTGATGACGTCACGCAGACATTGCCATGGCGAGTTGAGGGTAGCCTTATGCATCAGCTAGACAACCAATGGCAGCTCGGTATGCATGGTCAAGTCAATGATATCCAAGACTTGTATCAGCTATCAGCAGGCTATCAAACCAGAAATGATACTTATCCTGTTACTATTACTGGTTTAATAGAGCCGCAGACGCAAGCATTGGGTTTGGCCGTAGACAGTCAATATGGCGGTATTAAACTGCTCACTGATAGTCTTGATTCAGAGAAAGCCCAGCGCAGCGAGATTAGCTTATACGGACGTTATTCTTGGTAATTTGATTGATTTATCAGTTAAAGAGATAAAAGTAATATTTTAGCACGACAGCAGTTATTTCAATTCATTAGTAGCTTGATCTTGCTGCTCAGGATAAATAACTATCGGTCTATCGCCTTCAAAGTATAGTCCTGTCGCAGATAGTGTGTTTTCTGGCCAAAATATCTGGGATTGACGCGATTGACGTAAGTCATAAAATCCGCGCCTAGTAAACCATTCGATATAATGTGCGCGCCGAAGAGTAGTCATATCAATCTTAGCGAGATTATCTTTGTCATTTTTATCGCACCATTCGTGCATAGGAAAGCCGGGTGCTAGCCAAGTAGGCCAATGAAAATGGCTAAAATTAGCCACGTTCATTGGTAAAAAGAAACGCCCTTTTATGACACCATAACGCTTATCAATTTTGACTTGTCCATGATCCTCGGTATCGACCCACACCGTGCGAAACTGCTTAGTTTGCATGTGCGTCATTTTGCGCTGTAGGTTATCATTAGAATTAATCCCAACCCAATTTACAGGGGCAAAAGGGGCGGACCCCATAAAAAACTTAATAGCCAGTTCCCAATGTTCGATGAGACCTTCATCGTGATTATACAAAATCAAATCTAGCTCGCCCGTCGTCTGCTTGCCGTTATATAACTGCACGTTATTAGCGAGCGTTTCGTATGGATGTAGATTACGCGCAAACCCATCCTCTAACCAAAATGACAATAACCCTTCGAAATGAAAACCCAAGCGGTTAGGACTCGGACGCGTCAGTAAATAGCGGGTCAGATCCTGATAAGCATTGGTGGTATCCAGCTCTTCTAAACGCTGCTGATACTCCTCAAACTGCTGCTGCCAAAAGCTTGCACTATGTATCGATACGATATGTGTATTCTGATGCGGTGCAAAGTCCAACCACTCTGTTAAGACGTTAGGGCACGCCAGCACATAAGCCAAATCGCGCACATAAGGACGCTGGTAAGCTTCCCAAGGCGCATAGTTGGTATGAGTTGTGAGAGTGGCGGGGCGTAGCGTGCTAAGCTCAGACATAGGGTTAAACCAGAGTAAACGTAAAGTATTTACCCTAGCTGCTCGTTAGCTAAAAGTCTATAGTCAATCGTACTATGTTAAGATTGAAAGCATCTGGCAGCACATACTCTGTCGATTATTAAATACAAATCAAATAATAATGAGGATTAAACTATGAAATACCTTTTGCAAATCGATTTCCCATATAGCGGCCCTTTTGGCAATGAGTTCTTTGAATCTATGCAAGAGCTTGCTGAGGACATCGCAAGCGAGCAGGGTCTGGTCTATAAGCTATGGACAGAAAATGAAGAGACGCAAGAAGCAGGTGGTATCTACGTGTTTGATAATTTAGAGGATGCTAACAGGTATTTAGCTAAGCATACCGAGCGTTTAGAGTCTTTTGGATTTACAGACATCAAATCGAAAACCTTTAAAGTTAACGAAGAGTTAAGTGCAATTACTAAAGCATCTGTGTAGTAATGGGTAAAGAGTAATGAGCATAATAAAATCCAGTCATTGGTTTCAATGGCTGGATTTTTTCTGTATTTCTTAGACTTAAAATAAGATGTTAACGGTATAAAAATTAAGCTGAATATCTGGTGCATTTGATAATAGAGGTACTAAGATAATGATCAGAAATTTTAATATAGCAAACGACCATTTGGGTGGTTTGTTGAATAGTTTTTGAATTGATAGTTTTGTGCTGGTTAAGATTTTAGCTTTTTCTAAGTTTGCCATGTGTATAGCTCCATGTGAGCCATAACGGTGTGCTACGGCTTTAAACATGGTTGTATAGTATGTGGTGGGGCTAATTAAGAAAATTCCCTTAACCTAGCTTAATCTATATAAACATAGGTTGAGGTACATTCAAGTTATGATTGCGGTCTGCCTGCTTCACTAGCATAGCTAGATGCTACTTCTTTAATCCATGGTTTAATATTTTTTGCTTGGTCGGGTAGTTCATTGTAAAACCCAAGCGAGTAAAGTTTTGAATATATAGTTTCTGCCATTTCAGTAATTTTAATTTTGTTTTGTTTATCTGCTTGCCATTCTTTATCGGCTATATGTTTAGCCATATGTTTAGCTAATAATTTTTGAGGGCTGACCCCTTTCTTTTTTAAAAAATCTGTGTCTAAAGATTTAACTTCTATACTTGGCTCTTCAACATTTGAGATAAGTTCTTCAAGCTTTGTAACACCACTACTAAGTATCAGCAAATCACTTCTATCAATCTCAAAATACGGTGTTATATAGGTTTTTTGACTTTCATCCTGTTGACAGTAATAGTCCACAACCTTGGGAGTACATAACTTAATAGTTCTATCAATAGCTACAGTTACTTCCTCTTCATCGTCTAGAAAAATATCAATATTTGGATATATAGCAAGAGTAAATGCTACGCTATCCTCGAAATTACTTAACAAATAATCATCTAGATAATCCAGACTGTAGGCATCGCCATTTGGTGTGTCGAGCGGTAGAAAACCACTAAATAATGAGCTTTCATCAATACTATCTGTTGTTATCTTACTACTAAATAAAAACGCCATTATAGTGTCTAAGTTTAGTTCTAGAAATCCTCCCGTATTTTCCATAACTGCAGATAGCATACTATCTACCTTAGAATAGACTGGTTTATTAAGTACTAATATCTCTTTGAGAGTATTTCTGTATAGCTCCATATCATCGTTGATAAGACTGACTGACTTATAAGATCTCAGTACATAATCCCCAGTAAGCTGAAAGTTTTTACCATATATAAATAATGGTATTGCATATTGAACAACCTTTTTCAAAAGCTTATGAATAGTAATATTGTCAGTTTTATATTTTCTATTAAGATATTCGCTTGCCTCTTCTAAACTATAATATTCAGCTTTATCAAAACGTAACGCTATATCATTCACACTCACACCTCTACACACCTTTGAGTCAAAGTATATACAAGACAAGCCAGCCTAAAGGTGTGTGAACGGCTGATTTTAGGTAATTAACCCTAGCTTTACATATATTTTTATTTTTAATAATTACTTCAGAAACTGACTAAAGTCTAACTCATTTCTTACCTATTACACCATATGCTAGTTGACCAAGCTTAAACCAAAAAAAGCCAACCATTGAAAACAATGATTGGCTTTTCTCTTTACTACTATGTTTGGTCGGAACGGCAGGATTTGAACCTGCGACCCCTACACCCCCAGTGTAGTGCGCTACCAGACTGCGCTACGCCCCGAATGACTGACTATTTTACGCAAAATCGCACACATTGCAAGAGCTATTTATTTTGCTCGATTTTTACAACACAATTCTACGTAACATAGTCAGCATAACTACTTTGACGTTTACCTTAACCCAATATTTCTTTTAGGATTTGATTCACTTGCTGCGGGTTAGCACTACCGCGACTGGCTTTCATCACTTGTCCGACCAGACCGTTAAAGGCTTTCTCTTTACCGCCGCGATACTCTTCCACCATCGTTTGGTTTTTCGCGATGACTTCTTCAACGATAGCCTTGATAGCGCCCGTATCCGTTTCTTGCTTAAGGCCTTTTTCCTCGATGATTTTATCTGCTGCGTCATCATCGTTGCCGCCTTCGCGCTCATACAGGGCGCTAAAGACTTTCTTAGCCAATTTTCCAGACAGCGTATCATCTTTGATGCGCGCTAGCATGCCAGCCAATTGCTTGGCGCTGATAGGGGAGTCGATAATGTCTTTATCATCTTTATTCAGTGCACCCAGTAGATCGCCCATGACCCAGTTAGCTGCCATCTTCGCATCTTGCTGTCCCACTTCGGCAACAACATCTTCGAAGTAATCGGCAAGTTGACGGCTACCCGTCAAGATACGAGCATCATATTCTGATAGACCAAGCGCTTCTTCAAAACGTGCACGGCGGGCAACAGGTAGCTCAGGCATGGCTGCTTTAATCGAATCAACGGTATGCTGCTCAATACGTACAGGGAGCAGGTCGGGATCAGGGAAGTAGCGATAGTCGTTGGCGTCTTCTTTGGTACGCATGGTGCGAGTTTCATCGCGCTCTGGATCATAAAGCATCGTTGCTTGGATAACTTTACCGCCGTCTTCAATGATATCTATTTGACGCTCGATTTCACGATTGATGGCGCGTTCGATAAAGCGGAACGAGTTTAGGTTTTTGAGTTCAGTACGCGTACCCAATTCTGCGCCAGGCTTACGCACAGAGACGTTACAGTCGCAGCGGAATGACCCTTCTGCCATGACCGCATCTGAGATACCTAGCCACGTGACCAGCTGATGAATGGCTTTGATATAGGCCAGTGCTTCGTGAGCAGAACGCATATCAGGCTCAGAGACGATTTCGATCAGTGGTGTACCAGCACGGTTCAGATCCACGCCAGTCATGCCATCGACAGCATCATGTACTGACTTGCCAGCGTCTTCTTCTAAATGCGCGCGTGTGATACCCATACGTTTCGGATATTCGTTCTTTTCGCCTTCATTAACCACGACATCGATATAGCCTTCACCGACGATAGGGTTGGCCATCTGAGTGATTTGATAGCCTTTAGGCAAGTCAGGATAAAAGTAGTTTTTACGGTCAAAGGTATTAAATAGCCCCAGCTCAGCATTGACGCCGATACCGAATTTTAACGCACGATCTACCACGCCAGCATTTAGAACTGGTAGGACACCGGGCAAGCCTAAATCTACGATACTGGCTTGGCTGTTTGGCTCATGACCAAAGTCAGTCGGTGCGCTGGAGAATATTTTACTTTCTGTATTAAGCTGGCAATGAATCTCAATCCCTATGACCACTTCATAACCGTCGACGAATAGCTCTTTACGAACAGCGTGTTTGCGGACGGCATTGTTATCAGTAGTAGTTGCTGTGTTCATTATACCGTCTCCTTCGCGATGGTAGAGTGTTGCAAATGGTGATCTGTATGCTGCTGGAACAGATGCGCGGTGGCTAGCAGTTTACTTTCTTGCCAATATTGACCTATTAATTGCAAGCCAACAGGTAAGCCTTCTGATGTCAGACCAACTGGCTGGCTGAGTGCAGGCAAACCGGCTAAGTTCACTGCGATAGTATAGACGTCACCCAAGTACATCGTAGCAGGGTCAAGATCTTCGGCAAGCTTATAAGCAGCGGTTGGTGATGTTGGACTGGCAATGACATCACAGTTGGCAAAAGCGTCTTCGAAGTCTTTGACGATTAAGCGGCGTATTTTTTGTGCTTTAGTATAATAAGCGTCAAAATAACCAGCAGACAGCGCATACGTACCTGTCAAGATACGGCGCTGTACTTCAGGACCAAAGCCTTCAGAGCGTGAGCGCGTGTATAAATCAATAAGATCGGTTGGGTTTTCACAGCGATAACCAAAACGCACGCCATCGAAGCGCGACAGGTTCGAAGACGCTTCTGCAGGCGCTAACATATAGTAAGTCGCAAGCGTGATATCAGGGTCAGTGATGTTCACTTCTACGATTGTCGCGCCTAGTTCTTCATACTTCTTCAGAGCAGCACGTACCGATTGTTCTACTTCAGCATCAAGCCCTTTACTAAAATATTCTTTAGCGACACCAATACGTAAACCATCAAACGGCTTATCACCAGCAGCGGCTTCTGCATCATTAAGATCTTGCACGTAGTCCGGCATATCATGCTTGATAGAGGTTGCATCGCGCGGATCATGACCAATCATTGGTTGCAATAGATAGGCGCAATCTTTAGCGCTACGACCCATGCTACCAGCTTGGTCAAGACTTGAAGCGTAGGCAATCATACCGAAGCGCGATACGCGGCCATAAGTAGGTTTAATGCCTGTTAAGCCACAAAATGAGGCAGGCTGACGAATAGAGCCGCCCGTGTCACTACCGGTTGCGACTGGGATAAAACCTGCAGCAACAGCGGCGGCACTACCACCCGATGAGCCACCTGGAACGCGTTCTAGATCCCAAGGGTTTTGCACGGTACCGTAATAAGAGCTGCTGTTGTCTGAGCCCATCGCAAACTCATCCATATTGAGCTTACCAAGGCTAATCATGCCCGCTTTATCAATGTTAGAGACAATAGTGGCGTTATAAGGTGAGACGAAGTTATGTAGCATTTTTGAGCCACAAGTCGTTAATACGCCTTGGGTACAAAAGATATCTTTATGCGCCATAGGCACGCCCAATAAGCGTCTTTTATCACCTTGTGCACGCATCTCGTCTGCTGCTTGCGCTTGCGCTCGGGCAGTCTCCGAGGTATGAGTAATAAAGCTGTTAATCTTGCTATCTAGCGCGTCTATGCGCTTGATGTAATGTTCGGTCAGCTCAAGGCTGCTGAATTGTTTGTCTTGCAAGCCCGTAATGAGTTGCTGGGTACTTAATAGATGAAGTTCAGACATAGGGTGTCGTCCGTCAAGATGTTAATAGCGTAAAATAGGATAAAATAAGCGCAAAAATAAGTAGAACAAATTACTCAATAACTTGTGGCACTAGATACAGGCCATCTTCTACAGCAGGCGCGACCGATTGATTACGTTCGCGGTTAATGTCGTGTTTGGCAACGTCAGCACGCAATTCTTGGCAAGCTTCATGGATATTCGATAATGGTTTGATATCAGTCGTATCAACGTTGCTAAGAGTATGCATCAGCTTTAATACTTTACTAATATCATCGGCATAGCTGCTCGCCGTATTTTCATCAACACCTAAACGTGCAAGGTTGGCAACTTCTAAGATTTCTTCACGGCTGACGTTGCTGTCAGACGTTGCTGGTTGCTGTGACATAATTTCTCCAGTGAAGGACAGTTTTTGTTAGAGTAAGTATTTATTAATTGAACGATTAGCAATTAAGCGACTATTAGTCCATTAGAGGTTCACTTGTTCAGATTAAAAACACGCCCTAATATAGGTAAATAATAAAACTAAAATAGATAAGTGCTAAAGAATCTCATATAGAGTTGGCTTATTATAAAGCATCTGACCCAAGTTTACAGAGCAGGGCGCCTGATTGATGCATAATATCAACCAAGATAGAATGGTTTGTAAAACTGACCGTATAGTTAATGTTTCATTCCTAATTGCTCACCCATTGTGTTCTGAAATACGTTACAGTATGCACCTGCTATTGAGCAAAATTGTCAACTGTTGATAGAGCCTTGTTAGTTATTGAATTAAATGATGTTTCATTAAGTTGAATAGTATTTACTACTATTTCAAACTTTGTAACAACTTTTAGCGTTTCAAACTAAAATCCTGACTTTCTGATGCAAATATCTGTGTTTTTTTTGAGCTAAATCGGTATAATTTAGCTCACTTTTGGCTTTTAGTCATTATTGCTCGGATTCAACTTGTCGCAAAGATACGCTTTTGCTAATCTGAGCACCTGACTACAATCTATTCAATACCGACGAGCACCGCCTCAGTCATCTCATTCGCCTCATTTGTAAGCCGCTGGATATATTAATGAACCCGTTTGGATTTTTATCAAATAATATCGCTATCGACCTTGGTACTGCGAACACCTTAATCTTTATTCCTAATAAAGGTGTGGTGCTCGACGAGCCTACAGTGGTCGCTTTACGTAGCAACCGTACCCAAAACCCTACCGTCGCTGCTGTCGGTCTTGATGCCAAGCAAATGCTAGGGCGAACACCTGCCAATATTACGGCTATTCGTCCATTAAAAGACGGTGTCATTGCTGACTTTGAAGTGACGCAAAAGATGCTGAAGCATTTTATCGCCAAAGTAAAAGCCAAGCGTTTTATGGCACAGCCCAATGTAGTAGTTTGCGTACCTTGCAAATCTACTTTGGTTGAGCGCAAGGCTATTCGTGAAGCGGTATCATCAGCAGGCGCTAACAAGGTATTGTTATTAGAAGAGCCGATGGCAGCGGCTATTGGTGCGGGCATGCCGGTACACGAAGCCAGTGGCTCAATGGTTGTTGACATCGGCGGCGGTACTACTGAGATTGCTGTTATTGCGCTATCTGGTTGTGTGTATGCAGAGTCAATCCGAATTGGCGGTGATATGTTTGATGATGCCATTATTACCCACGTACGCCGTACACATGGTTGCGTGATTGGTGAAACCACAGCTGAGCGTATTAAACAAGAAGTAGGTTCAGCGCTTAACGAAGATAGCAATTTAGAAGTAGAGGTTCGCGGTCGTAGTATGGCAGAAGGCGTACCTAAGACGTTTACGATCAATTCAGAAGAGATTCAAAAAGCACTAAGCGATCCATTAAGTGGTATCGTGAGCGCAGTAAAAGCAGCACTTGAGCAGACTCCGCCTGAGTTATCATCGGATATTGCAGAACGTGGAATTGTCTTGACTGGTGGTGGCGCATTGCTACGTGATTTGGACAAGCTCATCTCAAAAGAGACTGGTCTACCAGTTACTGTCGCAGAAGATCCACTGACCTGTGTTAGCCGTGGCGGTGGCATCGCGCTTGATTTCATTAATAACAAAAGCTTGAATATGATTTTTGTATAAGCCTTTTTGATTATTAAAGCGCCTTTAGATACATTTTAGGTGATAAATCTAAGCCAAAGAAAATATCTGCACAGAGGCGGTCAACGAGACTGCCTTTGTCACATTAATAACTAGCATATGTCGTCATCTCTTATGTGTGATGGCTTTATACCCCGCGCTGGGTACCGATCAAATTAGATGCCCTATGATCCCAAGTATTTTTGCCCGTCAACCACTCGCACTTCGTAGGACTGTTATTGTATTAATAGTGGCGCTAATAGTCATGTGGTTTGATAGCAAAAATCCAGAGTGGTTCAAGCCTGTTCGCAGTATCAGCCATGCAGCCATGCAGCCTATCTATGAGTTTTCTTTATTGCCAAGCTATGCTGAGCATTGGGTACGTGGTAGCGTGCAATCAAAAGAAGCGTTGCGCCGCGAAAACGTACAACTAAAGTCGCAACTTATTCATGCACAAGCAAAGCTCCAGCAGCAAGATTATGTGTTGGCACAAAACGCACGCTTGCAAGGCATTTTGTCAACTACCAAGCCTGACTTGTTTGATCTAAATCTAGCACAAGTAATCGGTACAGATACCAATTTGCTTAAGCAAATCGTTGTACTTAATAAGGGCGCTCAAGATGGTGTCCAAGTTGGGCAAACAGTTATTGATGAAAACGGTATTTTGGGACAAATTATTAATGTATATCCCAATACCAGCCGCTTGTTATTGATCACTGATGAACAGCAATCAGTTGCAGTAACCATCAAGCGTACTGGTCAACGCGCAATCGTCACAGGTGCGGGTATCCCAACCTCACTAAGGCTTAACTACGTATTCAAAACCTCAGACGTACGTATTGGCGATGAGTTAGTGTCTTCTGGTCTTGGCGGACGTATTCCAGCAGGCTATCGAGTAGGCCGTATTGCTCGTATTAAAGATACCCAAGCTGATAACTTTAGAAGCATCGAGGTATCACCTGCTGCCAATTTTGTTGATAATGCTTATGTACTAATCCTGCAAGATAAAATAGTGCACATTGACACCCAATCATCAATACCTGCCAGTCGCTAAATAAACGTTAAGGCAAGCACTCATGGCGCTTTCAAACTCTGAGCATTCACCTAGTAAGATGCTGCTCGCAATCATACTAAGCTTTGTGGTTGCTTCGTCACCTAATGTCTATCCATTAAGCCCGACCATAGCAACCTTACGTCCCATGATCATGATTATGGTGCTGATATTTTGGTTATTATTTCAACCACGCTACGTTGGTATTTTTACAGCATTTACTGTTGGTATTGCTGCTGACTTACTAATGGATACTCACCTTGGTCAACAAGCATTCGCAGCGGTAGTGATGGTATTAGCACTTAGGGTATGTAGCATTCAGATAAAGCAATTAAATACGCTTAGTGCTTGGTTCTTAGCAGCGGTAGGGTTAATCGTTTTTCAACTAAGCTTATGGGTATTGCAGCTGATGACTCAAAACTTGTTTGTCGCACAATCGGGATTATCTTTATTAATGAGTATCTTAAGCTGGCCAATCATACTATTAATATTACGCGGATTTACTCGTTAAAATTTGTACGTTAGCTATGTCGAATAAAATAAGTGCTTAGTGAATTTCAGTACCTCATTGATAGTTCTAAAATTATAAAACATTATGACAATAAGAGAGTAGTGATGGATATCCTATTGGCTTCTGGTTCGCCGCGTCGTCGAGAGCTTCTTGCCAGTGCCCAGCTTGACTTGACTATTATGAGCGTTGACATTGATGAGACGCCATATGATAACGAATCTCCAAAAGACTATATTCTACGGATGATTGCTGCTAAAGCCGATGCCGCTATTGCCCAGTTAAACCTAGACTATCAATGTAATAGCTCTCAGCTATCTAAACCAATTACGCCATTTATAATTTTAACAGCCGACACTATTGGTGTGCTGCCTGATGGTAAGACCGTGCTAGTCAAGCCAGCAGATCGCGCTCATGCCTATAGTATGTGGCAGCAGATGTCTGATAACACTCATCAAGTATGGACTGCTGTACAAGCGACCTTAGTAGCATTGCTTCCTGCTAAGCCAACGACAGATGCTGATAAACAATTAAGTAATGAGCCGTTAAAAGTGGTATGGCAAAAGCAAATCATTGAGTCTACTGATGTCACTTTTATCCCGTTAACGCAAGATATGATGAGTGATTACTGGGATAGCGATGAGCCTGCTGATAAAGCTGGTGGTTACGCTATTCAGGGTCTAGCCGCTGCTTGGGTAACGAGTATTAATGGTAGTTACACTAACGTCGTAGGATTACCATTAGCACAAACGCTAGCATTAATTGATGAAGCAACTAAAAGCCATAATATCTACGGTTTATAAGCGTAAATGGTATTGAAGAGGCGCATGCAAAAGTAATTAGTCACATAATGACACGGCAGGATGGTGGGCAGTACCCTAAGACGTTTGTTACACTACAAATTCAGAAAGCTATATTTTTATTAAAGAGCTATTCATCACTATTTATAAGAACTGTTTATAAGAACTATAAGCAATAAGAGAAAAACAATATGTCTGAAGAGCTGCTGATTAATGTCAGTCCCATGGAATGCCGCGTGGCTGTCTTGGATAATGGTGTGCTCGGCGAGATTTACATAGAGCGCCATCATAAGTTAGGATTAGTAGGCAATATTTATCTGGGTACGGTGGTACGTGTATTACCAGGAATGCAGGCTGCCTTTGTAGATATTGGTCAGTCACGTACGGCTTTTTTACATGTCAATGATATGCAGCGTGAACCACGGCCCACTTCAAAGAATAAAAACCAATCTGTACCAGAGACCGTGGATTCGACGGACACTGGAGCAACATTAGCCGACAGTCTGGAGATAACGCCACCTGTTGTCAGCGCAAAGACCACTGAGATCGTAGCTGCACCTAGTAAGACACTTATCCAACATCGCCTGCATGAAAGTCAGCGTATTTTAGTACAAGTGACTAAAGATCAATTAGGTAGTAAAGGCGCACGTCTGACTACCAACGTCTCATTACCATCACGTTATCTAGTATATTTGCCATCAAGCGATCATGTTGGTATCTCCCAGCGTATTGATAGTGATGATGAACGCACGCGTCTCAAAACTGAGCTGACCAGTCTGATGCAGACAGTCAATTTAAAAGGTGGTTTGATTGCGCGTACGGCGGCTGAGCGCGTCCCTGTCGATAAGCTTGAAGAAGACATTTACTATCTTGTGCAGCTCTGGCGAACTATTTGTGCACGTCGACAAGAGATGAACCACCATCAAAGCTCAGAGCTTATTTATCAAGAACTGTCTTTACCGCTACGCTCTATTCGTGATTTGGTACATGCAGACACCGAAAAAGTCATCGTTGACAATACGCAAATCTACGAGCAAGTACGGCATTTTGCTAAAGAGTTTGTGCCCTTTGTCTATGATCGCATTGTTCACTACACTGCTGAGCAATCACTGTTTGATGTGCATCGAGTTGAAGAAGACTTGCGCGATGCTTTAAAACGTCGTGTTGATTTAAAATCTGGTGGTTATCTGATTATTGATCAAACCGAAGCGATGACGACTATTGATGTCAATACGGGCTCATTCGTCGGCGGACGTTCATTAGAAGATACTGTCTATAAGACCAATCTTGAAGCCACACATGCAATCGCCCGTCAAATACGTCTGCGTAATTTGGGTGGCATCATTATTCTAGATTTCATCGATATGCTAGAGCAAGAACATAAAGATGATGTACTGACAAGCTTACAAGAACAGCTTACTCAAGATTATGCCAAGACTAATATCACCCAAGTCAGTGAGCTTGGTCTGGTAGAGATGACACGTAAACGGACACGTGAGTCGTTAGGGCAGCAACTATGCGAGCCTTGCTCGACATGCCAGGGTCGCGGCTTTGTCAAAACAGCCGAAACAGTCTGCTTTGAGATATTTCGTGAAATGATGCGCTGCGCTCGTACTTATAACTCTCCAAAGAAGTTTACAGTCGTGGCTCATGCTGCCGTTATTGACTTATTACTAACCTCAGAAGCGGATACAGTTGCAGATCTTGAATACTTATTAGGACGAGTTATTACTTTTGAAGTAGAAAACCTATATACCCAAGAGCAGTATGATATTGTATTAGACTAGACGGTAACTAGTCTTTGACCTTAGCGTTTTGAATGAAGCAATTAAAACATTAAGTAGTCAATAGAGTTGTAATAGTTCATTTTAGAAATTAGTCAAATATATATAACTAATAATAGATAGTGATTAACTTTGAAGTGAACTAATTTTAATAATGCTGTTGAGTGTTCTAGATATTGGTCTTGCAATCAGATAAATACTATGTATAATATACACCACTGAATTATATATGCGCGGCCAATAAAAAAGCTGGCGCTATGACAGCTAGAGCATCGTTTCTAGCACTATTTCATTATGCCTTTGCTGACATCCTATAATGGAAGGGTCGGCGGGGCTTTAAACTATTTTGCTTTTAGTACGCTATAAGTTCCGTTAACGAACTCATTCTGGTTAAGAACAGAAGGCCGCTTTAAGTGAATATTTAACCAAACGGCTTTTACTCATTTACTTGCAAAGCAAGAATGATAAAAGCACATATTAGGAGCTTGCTGGCATGGCTAACCAGAGAATCCGTATCCGTCTTAAGTCTTTTGATCATCGTCTGATTGATCAATCTGCACAAGAGATTGTTGATACTGCAAAGCGCACCGGTGCGCAAGTTTGTGGTCCTGTACCGTTGCCGACTCGCATTGAGCGCTTCAACGTTCTAACCTCGCCACACGTCAATAAAGACGCTCGTGATCAGTACGAAATCCGTACTCATAAGCGTATGGTTGATATCGTTCAACCTACTGACAAAACTGTGGACGCGTTAATGAAGTTAGATTTAGCGGCGGGCGTTGACGTTCAAATTGCTTTGGGTTAATGCACATTAAATGCCCAACCCATTAATATAAGATATAAAGAGGTCTAAAATGGCGATCGGTTTAGTCGGTAAAAAATGCGGCATGACCCGTGTCTTCACTGAGACAGGTGCCTCTATCCCTGTAACAGTGATTGAGGTCGATGCAAACCGCATTACTCAAGTAAAAAATACTGATGTAGATGGCTATCAAGCCATTCAAATCACCACAGGTACTCGTCGTGACAGCCGCGTAACAGCCGCACAGAAAGGTCACTTCGCAAAAGCTGGCGTTAAAGCTGGTCGTGGTGTTTGGGAATTTCGTGCCAATGAAAGCGATCTTGAAGGTCGTGAGATTGGTGGTGAGATTCTAGCTGACTTGTTCGAACAAGGTCAGATGGTTGATGTTACAGGAAATAGTAAAGGTAAAGGTTTCCAAGGTCCTGTAAAACGTCACAACTTTAGTATGCAAGATGCTACGCACGGTAACTCAGTATCTCATCGTGCACATGGTTCAACTGGTCAGAACCAGTCGCCAGGTAAAGTATTCAAAGGCAAAAAGATGGCGGGCCAAATGGGTAACAAACGTGTTACCGTTCAAGGCCTAGAAGTGGTCTCGGTTGATGCCGAAAAAGGGTTACTTGTCATCAAGGGTGCTATCCCAGGTGCCACCGGTGGCGACGTTATCGTACGTCCGTCAATCAAAGCCTAAGCAAGGGGATTAACGTGGATTTAAAAACAGTTACAGGTGCGGCGGTTGAGCTTTCTGATACGGCTTTCGGTCGTGAATTCAACGAAGCATTAGTGCATCAAGTCGTCACTGCATATCTTGCAGGTGCTCGTCAAGGTACACGTGCACAAAAAACCCGTGCCGAAGTTTCTGGCGGTGGCATTAAGCCATGGCGCCAAAAGGGTACTGGTCGCGCTCGTGCAGGCTCTATTCGTAGCCCAATCTGGCGTGGGGGCGGACGTGCATTCGCGGCCAAACCACAAGACTGGTCACAAAAAGTTAACCGCAAAATGTATCGCGGCGCTATGCAGTGCATCTTAGCCGAGTTAATACGTCAAGAACGTCTAATCTTGGTTGAAGAATTAACAATCTCTGCACCTAAGACCAAAGAGTTGATTGCAAAGTTAAGTGAATTAAATGCACCTCGTGCACTTATCGTCACAAAAGATGTTGACGAAAACTTATACTTAGCCGCCCGCAATATTCCACACGTCAATGTACTTGGTACAAACGAAGTGGATCCAGTGAGCTTGATCGCCTTTGATAAAGTGATCATGTCAGTTGAAGCTGCGAAACAATTTGAGGAAGCACTAGCATGAATAACGCAAGACTTTATCAGGTCTTAAGAGGACCTGTCTTCTCAGAGAAATCTCAAATGCTTGGTGACTCACTTGGCGTGCAAGTATTTAAAATTGATGCTAACGCTACTAAGTTAGAAGTCAAAAAAGCAGTTGAGCTAATGTTTGAAGGTGTTGAAGTTACTAAAGTGAACACTTTGAATGTTAAAGGTAAGACAAAGCGTTTTGGTAAGAGCATCGGCCGTCGTAATGACTATAAAAAAGCCTATGTTACCCTAAAAGCTGGTCACGATGTACAAATGGCTGATGCTGGTGAGGACGTAGTTGATACTACTACCTCTACTAGTGAAACAGCGAACAACGAATAAGGATAACACTCATGCCTATCGTAAAAGCAAAGCCAACATCACCAGGCCGTCGTTTTGTTGAAAAAGTGGTGCATCCACACCTTTACAAAGGTCGTCCTTATGCAGCGCTTCTCGAATCAAAAAGTAAGTCAGGTGGTCGTAATAATAATGGCCGTATAACTACTCGTCATATTGGCGGTGGTCATAAGCAACATTACCGTATTATTGATTTTAAACGCACCAAAGACAATATTCCAGCAACGGTAGAGCGTATTGAATACGATCCTAACCGTACTGCACATATTGCTTTACTTAAGTATGCTGATGGCGAACGTCGCTATATCATTGCTGCTAAAAAACAAGCAGTTGGCGATACAGTAATGTCAGGCGAAAATTCTCCAATTCGTCCAGGTAACTGTTTACCGCTTAAAAACATCCCATTGGGTACTGTGATCCATAATATCGAACTTAAAATCGGTAAAGGCGCACAGATGGCTCGTGCAGCGGGTGCAAGCGTTCAGTTATTAGGTCGTGACGGAATTTATGCGATTCTTCGTATGCGTTCAGGTGAAACTCGCCGTGTACATATCAACTGCCGTGCAGTTATTGGTGAAGTTTCTAATACTGAAAACAACTTGAAATCACTTGGTAAAGCCGGTGCTTCACGTTGGCGTGGTATTCGTCCTACCGTTCGCGGTGTAGCGATGAACCCAGTTGATCACCCACATGGTGGTGGTGAAGGTCGTAACAAAGGTCGCCATCCAACTAGCCCTTGGGGTCAGAAGTCTAAAGGACTTAAAACGCGTCATAATAAGCGTACTGACAATATGATCATCCGTCGCGCCAAGAAGAAGAAATAAGGAAGAATTTCATGCCTCGTTCATTGAAAAAAGGTCCATTCATAGACGCGCACTTGTTTGCTAAAGTTGAGAATGCATTAGAAACCAACTCACGCAAACCGATTAAAACTTGGTCGCGCCGCTCGATGATTTTGCCACAAATGGTTGGCCTAACTTTATCTGTTCACAACGGCCGTACTCATGTACCGGTTATCGTGAGCGAGCAGATGGTTGGTCATAAACTAGGTGAATTTGCCCCGACTCGTACGTATCGTGGTCATGGCATTGACAGAAAAGCTAAGAAATAAGGTGCTTACCATGGAAGTAACTGCAAAATTACGCGGTGCCGCCATCTCGGCACAAAAAGTTAGACTCGTTGCTGATGAAGTTCGTGGCAAATCTATCGAACGTGCTTTGGATATCCTAACGTATAGCAATAAAAAAGGCGCTGTGTTTGTTAAGAAATGTCTTAACTCAGCCATCGCCAATGCCGAACATAATCATGGATTAGATATCGACGACCTAAAAGTCGCTACTATCTATGTCGATGAAGGCATCACGCTAAAGCGTATCCTACCACGTGCTAAGGGTCGTGCTGATCGTATCAGTAAACGTACCTGTCACATCACTATAAAGGTAGGAGAATAAGTTATGGGTCAAAAAGTACATCCAATCGGAATTCGTCTTGGTGTTGTAAAAAAGCATAACGCAAACTGGTATGCTAACCCTAAACAATACTCAGAATACCTAATCAACGATATTCAAGTTCGTGAATATTTACGCAAAAAACTAGATAACGCTATGATCAGCAACATAATGATCGAGCGTCCTACTGGTGCTGCTAAGATTACCATCGCCACTGCGCGTCCTGGTATTGTTATCGGTAAAAAAGGCGAAGATATCGAAAGACTTCAAAAAGAATTGACCAAAATTATGGGCGTACCTGCTCAGGTCAACATTGAAGAAATCACGTCACCTGACCTTGACGCTCGTTTGGTAGCAGACGGTATTGCTAGTCAGCTTGAGCGTCGCGTTATGTTCCGTCGTGCGATGAAACGCGCTGTACAGAACAGTATGCGTTCTGGTGCTAAAGGTATTAAAGTTGAGTTGTCTGGCCGTCTTGGCGGTGCTGAGATTGCTCGTTCTGAATGGTACCGTGAAGGTCGTGTGCCATTGCATACACTACGCGCTGATATTGACTATGCGTCAGTACGTGCGGAAACAACTTACGGCACCATTGGTGTAAAAGTTTGGATTTTCCGTGGCGAAATCCTTGACGGAATGAATAGTGTATACAATCCCGTCAAAGAAGAGCAGACTCGTGCGCCAAAACGCCGTGGTCGTGGTGGAAACCGTCGAAACTCAGACAGAGGTTAAACTATGTTACAGCCAAAACGTACCAAGTTTCGTAAAATGCATAAAGGTCGTAACACTGGGCTAGCTCATCGTGGAAGCACCGTTGCATTCGGACAAATTGGTCTAAAATCTTTGACGCGTGGTCGTATGACAGCTCGTCAAATTGAAGCGGCACGTCGTACCATTACTCGTAAAATTAAGCGTGGTGGTAAGATTTGGATTCGTGTATTCCCAGATAAGCCTATTACTAATAAACCATTAGAAGTACGTATGGGTAAAGGTAAAGGTCCTGTAGAGTATTGGGTATGCGAAATCAAACCTGGTAAAGTGCTATATGAAATTGAAGGGGTACCAGAAGAACTTGCACGTGAAGCTTTCACGCTTGCTGCAGCAAAACTGCCCTTTAAAACTACCATTGTTAAGCGGACGATAATGTAATGAAGATCAGTGAATTACGTGATAAATCATTAGAAGAACTGACTCAGTTACTTGATGAAAAGCAACTTGATGCTTTCCGTATTCGTATGGCTAAAGCAACTGGTCAGTTGGGTAATACCCATGAAGTCAGAGGCAATCGTCGCACGATTGCTCAGATTCAGACTTTGATTAACGAGAAACAACGAGGCGACTCATGAGCGATAACAATCAAACAGCTACCAATGCTAGCGTATTGACAGGACGAGTTGTCAGCGACAAGATGGACAAGTCCATCACGGTTTTGATTGAGCGTCTGGTTCGTCATCCTTTGTATGGCAAACAGCTTCGTCGTTCTACAAAAATTAAGGCCCATGATGAGAATAACGTTTGCCAACAAGGCGACCTTGTCCGCATCAAAGAAACGCGTCCAATCTCAAAAACTAAGTCTTGGACTTTAGTTGATGTGGTTGAAAAAGTAGAAAAAATCTAAGTAAATTGCATTAAAAGCCAGAAGCTGTTAAAATAGCCGCCTTTTTAAGGATGCTGATTGCGCCGAGCGTATATCACTCACATTAAGAGTAAGGTGCGGTTATTTACATTAAAATGCCGTCTACTCATACTGTGCTAGCGGCAGCAACTGGTTTTTTTGCTCATACGTGTGGAGTAACGCTATGATTCAGGTTGAGTCAATGCTGGAAGTTGCAGATAATAGCGGTGCAAGGCGAGTTCAGTGCATTAAAGTACTGGGTGGTTCTCATCGTCGTTATGCATCAGTTGGCGACATTATTAAAGTAACGGTTAAAGAAGCCATTCCTCGCGGTCGTGTTAAAAAAGGCGATGTGATGAATGCGGTAGTTGTACGTACCAAAAAAGGCGTTCGTCGTCCTGATGGTTCTGTTCTGCGTTTTGACGACAATGCTGCGGTATTGTTGAACCAAAATAAAGCACCGATTGCAACTCGTATTTTTGGACCGGTAACTCGTGAACTACGTGGTGATCAGTTTATGAAAATTGTATCACTAGCACCAGAAGTATTGTGAGGTAATCCATGTCAAAATTACGTAAAGGCGATACAGTTATCGTGATTGCTGGTAAAGATAAAGGCAAACAAGGTACTGTACAAGCTGTAAAAAATGATCGTATTAAAGTAGAAGGCATTAATATTGTTACTAAACATCAGAAGCCAAATCAGGCAACTGGCGTTGAAGGTGGCATTCTTAAGCAAGAAGCTTTTCTGCATATCTCAAATGTCGCAATCTTAAATGCGCAAACCCAAAAAGCAGACCGTATTACTTATCAATTCGGCGAAGACGGCAAGAAACAACGCGTCTATCGTTCGAACGGTGAAGTAGTGGCGACTGCGTAAGACACTAAGGGTGTAATGGTAATGGCAAGATTAAAATCTTTATATAACGATAAACTAAAGCAGCAAATCAAAGAAGAGCTTGGTTTAGACAATGTGATGCAAGTGCCTAAAATCACTAAAGTCACAATTAACATGGGTGTAGGCGGTGCGTCTCAAGACAAGAAATTGCTTGAAGGTGCAGTAGCTGACATGACAGCGATTGCTGGTCAAAAGCCTGTCGTCACCAAAGCGCGTAAATCAGTTGCTGGCTTTAAAATTCGTGAAGAATGGCCAATTGGCTGTAAAGTAACGCTACGCGGTGAGCAAATGTACGAATTTTTAGATCGTCTGATTGCCATTGCAATTCCTCGTATTCGCGATTTCCGTGGTTTTTCACCTAAAGCCTTTGACGGACGTGGTAACTATTCACTGGGTATCAAAGAACAAATCGTATTCCCAGAAGTAGATTTTGACAAGATTGATCGTATCCGTGGTATGGATGTGACGATCACCACGTCAGCTCAATCTGATGAAGAAGGTCGTGCGTTACTTAAAGCATTCGGCTTCCCATTTAAATAAGGTAAAGACGTTATGGCAAAAAAGAGCATGATTAACCGCGAATTAAAGCGCGAAAAAATGGTTGCTAAATATGCTGAAAAGCGTATTAAGCTAAAAGAAACCATCAGTGATATGACTGCAAGTGACGAAGAGCGTATGGACGCGATGTTAGAGCTACAAGCTTTACCACGTAATTCATCGCCAGTACGTCTGCGCAATCGTTGTGCTATCACCGGTCGTCCTCATGGCTACTTCCGTAAGTTTGGCTTATCACGCAATATGCTGCGTGAGCGAGTCATGCAAGGCGATGTGCCTGGTGTTCGTAAAGCAAGCTGGTAAGGGGTAATTACATGAGTATGCAAGATACCGTTGGGGATATGCTAACCCGTATTCGTAACGCACAAATGGCTAATAAAGTATCCGTAGCGATGCCAAGCTCAAAACTACGTAAATCAATTGCTGACTTATTAGTTAGTGAAGGCTATGTAGCTAGTGCTGTTGTTACTGAAGAAGATAACAACAAAGCAACACTTACTATTGAACTAAAATACTTCGAAGGCAAAGCTGTCATCGAAACTATCCAACGTTTTAGCCGTCCTGGTTTACGCCAGCATCGCGGTAAAGACGCTATCCCTACTGTTAAGCAAGGTATGGGTGTTGCTATCGTATCAACTAGCCAAGGCATTATGAGTGATCGTGCTGCTCGCGCTGCTGGTATCGGTGGTGAAATCGTTGCATTTGTTGCTTAAGGCAGCACAACGATAAAGTCTATTTGAATCCTTTTAAGTTAGCTTCAATCTGATAAAGATTGCTCTAAACTTAAAGTAAATTAGACGTCTAGCGATTTCATAAAAATTCGTTAGTGTTTAATAGGATCAATTATGATAAACTAGCAGGCTTTTTAGCCTGTTAGTTTTTTCGCTAATATAAGTTTTAATTTTTCAAGGAATATTCCTATGTCTCGTGTGGCTAAAGCCCCAGTGACGCTACCCAATGGCGTGAGCGTTACTTTGAACGATCGGCAGGTCGAAGTTAAAGGCAAGAACGGCAATATGTCTTTACGCCTGCATGAATTGGTCGAGCTGAAACAGGAAGATGATGCAATCATTTTCTCACCTACAGTCGATTCAAAAGAAGCTATGATGCATACTGGCACCATGCGCGCCCTGCTTAACAATTATGTTACAGGCGTCAATGAAGGCTTTGAAAAACGTCTTCAACTAATTGGTGTTGGTTACCGTGCGCAAGCTACTGGCAATAAAGTAATCCTTAACGTTGGTTACTCGCATCCAGTAGAATATACGCTACCTGAAGGTGTGTCAGCTGAAACTCCAACGCAAACTGAAATTGTTTTAAAATCAAACAATAAACAGCAGCTTGGTCAAGCAGCGGCTAATATCCGTGGTTTCCGCCCACCAGAGCCTTATAAAGGCAAAGGTATTCGTTATAGCGACGAACATGTGGTTCGCAAAGAAGCTAAGAAAAAATAAGGTGAGTTGAAATGTTTGATAAAAAAGCAGCTCGTCTGCGTCGAGCTAAGAAAACCCGCGCGCATATCCGTTTTTTAGGCGTTCATCGTCTGACGGTTAACCGCACGCCGAAGCACATTTATGCCCAGATTATCTCTCCGAACGGTGGTGAAGTGATTGCTCAGGCATCTACCTTAGACGGCAGCTTGCGCTCAGGCGCGACTGGCAACGCTGATGCAGCGACGTCTGTAGGCCAAATGATCGCAGAACGCGCAAAAGCAGCTGGCATTACTAAAGTTGCCTTTGACCGTAGTGGTTTTAAATATCATGGTCGAGTTAAAGCTTTAGCTGAAGCAGCTCGCGAAAACGGATTGGAGTTTTAATCATGGCTAGAAATGATAAAAATGATAAAAATGAACAAACAGACGGTCTAGTAGAACGCCTTGTTACCGTTGATCGCGTTGCAAAAGTGGTCAAGGGCGGTCGTATCTTCTCTTTTACTGCGTTAACCGTAGTAGGTGATGGTAATGGTCGTGTCGGTTTTGGTCGTGGTAAAGCACGTGAAGTGCCAGCTGCTATTCAAAAAGCACTAGAAGCTGCAAAACGTAATATGATTACTGTTGAGCTTAATGATGCAACTTTGTATCATCCGATCAAAGCACGTCATGGCGCTAGTAAAGTCTATATGCAACCTGCATCTGAAGGTACTGGCGTAATCGCTGGTGGCGCAATGCGTGCTGTATTAGAAGTTGCTGGTGTCAAAGATGTTTTGACTAAATGTTATGGTTCTACCAATACTGCTAACGTTGTTCGTGCAACGTTTAACGGTTTACGTGATATGTCAACTCCAGAGAAGATGGCAGCAAAACGTGGTAAATCTGTAGACGAAATCTTGGGTTAACTTAGACTAGGTGAGTTACGATGAAAAAAATGAAAGTCACTCAATTTAAATCGGGTGCCCATCGCCTAAAGAGCCACAAAGCGAGCTTGAAAGGATTGGGTTTACGCCGTATTAATCATACTGTTGAAGTAGAAGATACTCCTTCAACACGTGGTATGGTTAATCGCGTCAACTACATGGTAAAAGTGGAGGAAGCGTAATGGGTCTTAGATTAAATGAATTATCACCAGGTGTTGGCGCAAAGAAAACTGCCCAACGTCGTGGTCGTGGTATCGGTTCAGGTCTTGGTAAGACTGGTGGTCGTGGTGTAAAAGGTCAGAAATCTCGTTCAGGTTCTAGCATTCGCTCAGGATTTGAAGGTGGTCAAATGCCTTTATATCGTCGTCTACCAAAATTTGGTTTTACCAGTAAAATGGCAATGACAACTGCTGAAGTTCGTCTGTCTGAACTGAATAAAATTGAAGGCGATGTGGTTAGCATTGAAACACTTAAAGCTGCTAACCTTATCCGTCATGACATGAAGCGTGCCCGTATTATGCTGTCAGGCGAAGTCACCAAAGCTTATACTTTTAAAGGTATTAAAGTGACTAAAGGTGCCAAGCAAGCAATCGAAGCTGCTGGTGGTAGCATCGAGGAGTAGTAACGTGTCCAAGCAATCAATGTCATCGGCTGGTATACCGCTAAATCCATTTGCATTCATACGTAAGTATGATGAACTATGGACGCGTTTATTATTCTTAATCGGCGCATTGATTGTTTATCGTTTAGGGTCACATATTCCAGTTCCGGGTATTAACCCGGTCAATTTGGCTGATCTGTTTTCGCGCAACGAAAACACCATTCTGAGTATGTTTAACATGTTCTCAGGTGGTGCACTAGAACGTATGTCCATTATGGCACTTGGTATTATGCCATATATTTCAGCATCTATTATTGTACAAATGATGTCTGCAGTATTACCATCGCTTGAAGCTCTCAAAAAAGAGGGTGAAGCGGGACGACGTAAGCTAAACAAGTATACCCGTCAGGGAACACTTGCTTTAGCACTAGTACAGTCATTAGGAATGTGTGCTGGCTTAATCAGTCAAAACTTGACATTGTCTACTGGTCTTACCTTTTACATTCCTGCTGTCACTTCATTGGTAGCAGGCGCTATGTTCTTAATGTGGCTCGGTGAGCAGATTACAGAGCGTGGCGTAGGTAATGGTATTTCAATGCTTATTTTTGCCAGTATTGTTGCTGGTACGCCTGGAATGATTTCGCAGTCTATTGAACAGGTCAATCAAGGTCAGATGAACTTGATTGTGCTATTTATTTTTATATTATTAGGTGTCGCGGTTACTGCTGGTATCGTTTATATTGAGCGTGCCCAGCGCCGTGTTCCTGTGAACTATGCACAGAAACAACAGCAAGGCCGCAAAATTTATGCTCAACAGCAGTCACATTTGCCGTTGAAAATAAACATGGCAGGAGTTATCCCTGCCATTTTTGCTAGCTCGTTACTTTTGTTCCCAGCAAGTTTAGGGCAGTGGGTTGGTCATTCAACTGATCCTACTTTTACCCAAAAAATATTACAAAATATGGCATTAGTGTTGTCTCCAGGACAGCCATTATATTTAGTCCTGTTTGGTGCGATGATTATCTTCTTTTGCTATTTCTATACAGCATTGGTTTTTAGTCCACGTGAAGTTGCCGAAAACCTTAAACGTAGCGGTGCTTATATTCCAGGTATTCGCCCCGGACAACAAACTCAGCGTTACCTCGATCATGTATTAAACCGATTAACCTTTATTGGCGCGATATACATGACGGTTATTTGTTTAATGCCGATGGTCATCCAGTCATCATTTGGTGTGCCGTTCAATCTTGGTGGTACATCGTTACTGATTATGGTGGTTGTGGTAATGGACTTCATATCGCAAATTCAGGCGCATTTGATGACCCATCAATACCATGATCAGACGTTAATTCAGTCACCTACTCAACCCTAACGAGTAGTGTGATATCTCAAGGAGCATGCTATGAAAGTTCAAGCATCAGTTAAGAAGATTTGTGGTAGCTGTAAGGTTGTGCGCCGTAAAGGTCGTGTACATATCATTTGCACAGCAGAACCACGCCACAAGCAACGTCAAGGTTAATTGGTAGATAGAAGTTGGCCTTAAGCCAAATCTATATATTTAAATAATACTTGAATAATAACGGCGGATGCGATATCATCCGCCACTTGCCGTAGTTTATGCAAAAACTTTTATAATACCGTCAATGAATAGGCTTGTAACCAAGTTAAAGCAGCGATAATAATTATAAAAGCTTTAGTATTGACAGCAACAAATCTGAAAAATAAAGCCTTATTTATAAATAACGCTTATTTTTCTTTAATGGAGAGAAATCAATGGCTCGTATTGCCGGCGTAAACATTCCGGATAATAAGCATGCTGTTATTTCACTAACTTACATCTTTGGTGTAGGTCGTACCACTGCTCAGAAAATCTTAGAAGCAGTTGGCATTGCCCCTACTACTAAAGTCAGTCAGTTAGATGATACACAGTTAGATGCTATCCGTGCACAAATTGCAAATTACATGACTGAAGGTGACCTTCGTCGTGAAGTTTCAATGAATATTAAGCGTTTAGTTGATCTTGGTTGTTACCGTGGCATTCGCCATCGTCGTAACCTACCAGTTAGAGGTCAGAACACCAAGAACAACGCTCGTACTCGTAAGGGT
Organism: Psychrobacter sp. ASPA161_9; assembly: GCF_051970275.1. NCBI lineage: Bacteria > Pseudomonadati > Pseudomonadota > Gammaproteobacteria > Moraxellales > Moraxellaceae > Psychrobacter > Psychrobacter sp. ASPA161_9. Next base: position 110,476 of record NZ_JBEFNI010000009.1, read on the forward strand.
CCGACACGTCCTCTCAAAAGATAATTAACTTAGGAAGCTAAAAGATGGCAAAAGACACTCGCAGTCGCAAAAAGGTGACTCGTCGTTCAGTATCGGAGGGCGTAGCCCATATCCATGCGTCTTTTAATAACACCATTGTTACGATTACCGATCGTCAAGGTAATGCATTGGCTTGGGCCACTTCAGGTGGACAAGGCTTCCGTGGTTCACGTAAATCTACACCATTTGCAGCTCAGGTTGCAGCTGAAGTCGCTGGTAAAGCGGCCCAAGAATATGGTGTTAAGAATATCGATGTTTTGGTCAAAGGACCAGGACCGGGTCGTGAGTCTGCGGTAAGAGCACTAGGTGCATTGGGTTATAAAGTTAACAGCATCTCTGATGTAACCCCAATCCCACACAATGGTTGCCGTGCGCCGAAAAAGCGCCGCGTCTAATATTAAAGACGAAGCTTTTTATCCCAAAAGCTTATAGGAGACATAAAGATGGCCCGCTATATTGGACCAAAACTTAAATTATCACGTCGTGAAGGTACAGACTTAGGCCTTAAGTCTGGTGTTAAACCATATGACGTAAAAACGAAAAAAGCTGGGCGTCCGCCTGGTCAACATGGCGTAAGCCGTAACAAGACTTCAGAGTATGCATTACAGCTGCGTGAAAAGCAGAAAGTTAAGCGTATTTATGGTGTTCTTGAGCGTCAGTTTGCTAATTACTATAAAGAAGCTGCTCGCAAGCGTGGTGCTACTGGTGAGAACTTGTTAGCTATGCTAGAGAGCCGTCTAGACAACGTGGTATATCGCATGGGCTTTGGCTCAACTCGCGCTGAAGCACGTCAACTAGTTAGCCATCGTACTGTTATGGTAAAAAAAGCTGGCCGTGATGAGTTTGTTCGTGTGAACATTCCTTCAATCCAGTTGCAAGATGGTGATGTCATCGCTATCCAAGAGAAGTCTCGCGAACAGCTACGTATTAAAAATGCTATCGAATTAGCAACACAACGTGGTATTCCAGAATGGCTTGATGTTGATCACAGCAAACTACAAGGCACGTTTAAACAAGCGCCTGATCGTATTGATCTACCTGCTGAAATCAACGAAAGCTTGATCGTTGAGCTATACTCTAAATAACTGACGTACTGCTCAATGTTATAAGAATAACATTGAGCAATTAACGTTAATTAAACCAGTTAAATAAATCGAGGTGACATCATGATGCTAAATGCAACTGAGTTTCTAACGCCGAACGCCATTAATGTGGATACGGTTAACGAAACGATTGCGAAAGTCACGCTCGAACCGTTAGAACGCGGCTTTGGGCATACCTTAGGGAATGCCTTACGTCGTATCTTGTTATCTTCGTTACCTGGTGCTGCAGTCATTGAAGCTGAGATTGATGGTGTTGACCATGAATACTCGACGCTTGAAGGACTACAGGAAGATGTGCTTGACTTGCTTTTGAACTTAAAAGGCTTGGCCATCACACTTCATGACCAAAATGAAGTATTTTTGACCTTGGATAAACAAGGTCCAGGCACTATTACTGCTGCAGACATCGCACTACCGCATAATGTCGACATTATCAATCCAGAGTTGGTTTTAGGTACATTAAGCGAGCGTGGTCATCTTAAGATGCGTTTGCGTGTAGTAATGGGTCGTGGATATGAGCCAGCAAATCAGCGCCGTGAAGATGGTGACACGAAAGCAATTGGACGCTTAAAGCTTGATGCAAGTTTTAGCCCAGTACTTCGTGTTGCTTATCAAGTTGAGAACGCACGTGTAGAACAGCGTACTGATCTTGATCGTCTTATCGTTGAGCTTGAAACTAATGGCACTATAGATCCAGAAGAAGCAATTCGTAAAGCAGCAACTATTTTGCAACAACAGATTTCTATCTTTGTTGACCTAGAAGCTGAAGAAGCGCCTGAGCCTGTGAAAGAAAAAGAAGAGGTCGATCCGGTGCTTTTACGCCCTGTGGATGATCTTGAACTAACGGTTCGCTCAGCCAACTGCTTGAAAGCTGAAAACATTTACTATATCGGTGATTTGGTACAACGTTCAGAGACTGAACTATTAAAAACCCCAAATCTTGGTAAGAAATCATTAACAGAAATCAAGGACGTACTAGCGTCTAAAGATTTAGAGCTTGGTATGCGCTTAGATAACTGGCCACCAGCTGATTTACGTGTTGATGATCGCTTTTCTTATCGTAGCCGTTAAACTTTAAGGATATTTGACTATGCGCCATCGTAAGAGTGGAGTCAAGCTGGGTCGTACCGGCAGTCATCGTAAGGCAATGTTTCAGAACATGACTAACTCATTATTTGAGCATGAACTGATCAAAACAACATTACCAAAAGCTAAAGAACTACGTCGCGTTGCCGAGCCGTTGATTACAATGGCTAAAGAAGACAGCGTTGCTAATCGTCGTTTAGCATTTAGCCGTATGCGTAGCAAAACTATGGTAGGCAAATTATTTGGCACGTTAGGTCCTCGTTACCAAACGCGTCCAGGTGGTTATTTGCGTATCGTAAAATGCGGTCATCGTGACGGTGATAATGCGCCAATGGCATATGTAGAACTAGTTGATCGTGACTAATTTTATATTGACGATATAATTCATAAAAAAAGGCTCCAATTCACTTGGAGCCTTTTTTTGCGTGTCGAATTCTCAGTTAATTACAACAACAATGAATCGACATCGGCAGCACCTTGTCTGATAATTTCAGGCTGACCACTAGTCATATCTACAATGGTAGTCAGTTTGGTGGTTTTAATACCGGCATTGATTAGGCCATCAATTTGATTGCCCAGTAAGTCTTCGATCTCAAAAGGATCATCTAATATGTCATCTCGGTTTGGTAATATTAACGAGCTAGTCAGAATAGGCTCGTCCATCGCTTCCAAAAGTGCTTGAGCAATAGGATTGCTTGGCACGCGAATACCAATAGTTTTTTTCTTAGCGTGCGCCAGTTTTTTAGGCACATCTTTAGTAGCATTTAAAATAAAAGTGATAGGTGCAGGGGTATGTGCTTTTAGCTGTTTAAACTGCACATTGTCTACTGTGGCATAATTAGCAATTTCACTTAAATCACGGCATAACAGGGTAAATTGATGCTTATCATCAAGTTCACGAATTTGCTTAAGCTTTTCAAGTGCATCTTTTGCACCGAGACGACAACCAAAAGCATAACTGGTATCAGTAGGATAGATAAGTAGTTTATCAGCGCGTAGCAAGTCAGCAGCTTGTTCTATAAGGCGAGGTTGTGGATTGTCTGGATGAATGTAAAAAGTTTGCATAAAATTTCCTTATTTATATGGTTATAGGTAGTTTTACTGATTTTATAATATTTGAAGTATCACACTACAGATTCAGTATAGCGGCAAAGAAGTTGAGAGATATAGAGAGATGCCGTTAATAATCGTAGGAAAACGTTAAACATAGTTGATTAAACATCATACAGATATGCAAAGTAGCTATATAATTTTAAAGTACCTATATAATTTTAGTGGTATTGATTATTAATAACGTACGCAATAACGTCTTAGCATCACGCGGTAGACTTTGTGGTACAGCAATATACTGAACGACTTGTTGATAAACATCGTGAGAGAATGTACTAGCGCTGGTATCAAAGCTGGCGAATAAATTATCTTGCGAGACTTGAAACGGACGTCCGCAAGCAAGTGTGAATAAACACTCTAATGCCTGTGGCTTAACCTCTGCGCCTTCAAAAGCCTGCTGCTGCGCTGCTGTTCGTCCATCTGGTGCATACCAGTATCCAAAGTCGTTTAAGAGTCTACGTTCGCTACCAGCGATGCACCAATGGCTTTGTTCTAGTAACCTCATAGTATCTAATGTACATCTTTAAGTATTTGATATGTATGCGAATACATTAAAAATGAGATTTTCTGGAATTGTATTATAATATGTACATCTACTCATGAAAAACTACCTGATGTACATTTTTAGCCCATTTAAATATGTATCGTTCGAATTGAGGACACACCATAATAGCGTTCTATTTGCTACCAAGTTTGCCGTAGATGGAATGTTTTTGATGATTGAGAATATTAATATTGCCGATGTTTAAGTTATTCACTGCAGTGTTAGCACTAGAAGCTGATAATGCTATATCACTATCTATAGAATTATAGTTAATATTAGCTACACAATTTTTTAATAAAAATTTTAATGGAAGCTTAAAGCTACAATCTTCGATGCCAAAAGTGTCATCAAGCATACGTTTTGATAAGAGAGATTGAGATAGTTCGTTATGACGTTGAAACGGCTTACCAGTATAAGGAGTTGCTTTCAGTTTTTCTAAATTTGTTTCAATGTTCTTTACAATTGTATTAGCTGCATGCTTTTTATTTGCGCCTTTTCTAAAAAATTTAGCTGAGTATTGTACAGCTGACCAAACGGCATAATAGCAGTTATTCAAAGAGTAATTAATCGCAAGCTCTTTTAGAACCGTAAGGATATTAGCTCCAATAGTGGGATATAATGACTCATAAGCTGATTCAATTAGTAGATATTCAATTAACTCATGTACTATTATATTTTCTGCCCATTTAGAAAACTCAGGATGATTTATGAGTTCGCATTTCGCATCCTCAGTTTTTAAGAAGGTAGTCAGTACTCCTAGCTGTTCATTGTTATAAGAAAAATTAAAATCAGCGTATTTATAATCTATCTCTAAATCGCCTTTTTCATTTATATAGAATGGACGATAGCTTTCTTGATAATTGATAGTCAATAAATTCTTGGTGTGCAGTCTCTTTAATATCTGAATATCAAGAGTGAGAGAAGGTGATAGGCGCTTTTTATCTATTAAAATGCAACTGTTATTAATCAATGTTACTATGTTTTTAGTGTTATTATTAGCTAAAACATCAAGCACTATCATTAGTAAATACTTATCAACTATATTGAGTTTTCCAGGTTTAGGGGTTTTTCTAGCGTTTAAGTGATTTAATTGATTGATTACTATATTAGACATCTCACTTAGTCTTGTTCGATTTTGTTTTTCAAGAACCTCTCTTACTTGCCTATCGGCATGGTAGTTATTTGACCAGCTAAACGCACATTTTTCGCAACGCCATTCTTTGGTTTGTTTTCTTAACTCTGAACGAGTTCGAACAATACGTTGTATGTTACATCCTAAACAAAAGTAATCATCAAGCAAAAGATAACTACCACTTCTAATAAGCTGTGGTATCTCCTTTTTACTGATATTAAATTTTTCAGCAATTTCAGGAACGCTATAAGTAAAACTAGCCTTCTTATCAGTATTGCGTTGCCAGTAAATTTTACATAAATCTTTGTGTGATTCTTCAATATATGGCTGGTAATAAACGCGATGCTGCATATCAACCTCTTTGAGTTCATTTAGCCTTTAGCAAAACTTCTTAAAGCTATCAATAATTTCCTAGCTATAGGTGGAGGGTTTGTAAGCATTTCATGATAAGCAGCATCTAGATGATATAAAAAATCTTTTGTGGGAGGCTTGCCGGAAAAATCATCTAAGCTTGGTGCGAATTTAAGTCCTATAACTTTACACATGGCCTTTTCTAGTCCTTGCGGCCTTGCTTCTACAAGCTCGAAACTTTTTTGCTCTGCTATTGTTCTGCCACATTCTGTATACCAATAACCGAAATCATCGACCTGTCTTCGTTTTTTACCTGCTAAACAATAGTGTGAGAGTTCATGCAGCAGACTTCTTGGGTAATTATTTCTAAAATATATTATCGCATTTGTATTTTCTTTAGGGGCTTTATAGAAAGGTTCTTCAGCTCCACCCTTTATAGTCAGGTCAGGAAAAACTTTCGAAACTAAGTTTATTAGCATAAAGCATAAAGCGTCATCATCATTATAATCATTCATTAAAGAGGTCCTAGAACTCAAAAGTATATACTTTCTTTTAACGGTTGAAGTCTACCGCGTATTTTTAATAGAAACTAGTTTTATATCTTGGCTATCGTTTAATCCTGTCTCAAGTTCAAAATTTCTCCTTACTACATTTAAGTAGTCAGTCATTAATAGGTCATATTCTAATTTCAACTGATTATACATTCTTCTTGCCTTCATTTTCAGATCCCTCTCATACTCAACTTTTGCAGCATGACTAGGCGTTAGTGAGCCATTCTTCTTGCGAGAATCTTCAGCTTTAGCGATAGCGTCACAAAGTAAGGGATAACGTTCATAACGCACATATCCTTTTCCTTTCCCAGCTTCTCGGCCCACCGCATCTTTAGTAAATTTAAATCTAACCGAATTGGTATCGACATATTTGGTTTTACCATTACTCAGACGTTGTAGTGCATCCCAGTACAATTGCTCAGTTTTACTAATTTCCATAAAAATTCTCGGTAGTTTCAATTAAGTTGTTTAAAAAACTATCAATTTTCCTGATATTTAGTTCATATTCCTTACGAGCACGTCTTGGGGCGCCTATAGTTAATTCTCTTTCATAAAATTCTTTAGTTTGCTCTAAGGCTGCTTTTGACCCAGGTAGAAAGACAGCATTCTCGCAGCTGATACAAGCAGACGCTAATACTCCTGCACCTTTGTTACAAGGTTTGACAGACATGCATCCTCCTACTAGAGTTGTACGATAACGAATTTTCCCATTTTTAACTGCCTGTTTGGTGGCTTTACGACTTTCTAAAAAGAGAGGTAACTCTCCCTTAGATTTTTGAACCATTAATTTTTTTCCAGCACTTCCGGCTAGTGGTTGACTACTACCTAAAATTTGATAAAGGTCGTCAGCTTCCATACGAGATTTAGCATCTATCCACTCTGAACGTAGAGCCTTAACTTCAAGGCCATCTCCTAAAATATCAATAGCTCTTGAGCTTGAATCAGAGTAATACGTAGTCATCAACATGCTAATGTGTTTAAGCTGCTCTTTCAAGACAGGGTATGATACACGGCCACTTGCAGCAGCATACACTGCCATAGAACGCCTAAATTGGTGAAATTTTAAAGGCCAAGCTTCATTGAGTTTGATACTGTCAGGCAGCTGGTCACCATATAAAAACCAACTGATTTCTGCTATGTCTTGTTCCGAGACTTGAAGTTCTTCTTTGTAGATATCTTTATCAATTCTTCCAGAATTCAGGGAGGCTGTTGTAAACTCAAAATGAGGATGAGGATTTCCTTTTTTGCCGTACTCTACAGATAAAAAAAGTGGTGTTTTTTGTTCGTTGATTTCTATGATTTTTCTATCATCAGACCATTCTAGGGTTCCTTCTGTAATAACTCTCGCTACATCAAAAGCAATCTGAACTGCAGAGCTTGTAACCCACTTCGTAAATCTAGGCGCTCCGTTTTTCTCAAGCTTTGTTGTCGTAGACCAAACAACAGGTACATTTCCGTTATTAGTATTTAAACTCTTTAAACCATTAAGCGGTATAGATAACAGTTCATTTTTACGCATACCCGTAAAGGCTGCAATTAGGATAGCGCAACGAGTTTGCCAACGCCCTAAGTTTTCTACTAGCCCAGACCAACTCTCGCTTTTAGAAATCCCTACTTCACAGAGTTCTTTCAAGATTTCAGATACACTACTATTTTCTTCTAATATTTTCTTCCATTGAAACTGAAGCCTTCCGGCTTGCTTTTCTGTTAACTGACTGTGGTGTGGTGACTTGTCTAATGCAACACCTTTATCTCTAGCAAGAGCACGCATAGAAAATATGAACTTTATTTTATCTATGTTTTTGACAAACAACTCTAAATCCTCAAGTGTTTTTTTTAAAACACTTTGATAAATCCTTGAAGGTATTAATAGCGTTTGAACAGAATCAGTAGTTTCAGGAAAAGCTTTCCTGGATTGCTTTAGCTTATCTAAGAACTCGTTAGAAATTTTTAATTCAGTCCAAAAGGAATTATTACTCAATACAGATGCAGTTTCCGTAAATCGTTGAATTTTTCCGAGTAACAGCCCTGTTTGTTTGTCTGTAGAAACGAGTTTTATTAAGAAATCTATTGATTGGGGGGAGGAAAATATTTTATTGAGAGAGATGCTGTTATCAAAGCAGTAAGAGATTAAATAGCTTATCGCAACTATATCACTATTTAGTTTTGACATAGAGCAACCACCTGTCGCGCTAATCCAATGTAAAGTAAAGGTTTTAATAAAATTAATAGCTATATCTAGATTGAGTTTATCATTATCATCTCGTCTTTTTTCTAAAATAAGATTTTCTAATTTTTTTCTGAAGTTTATTGTTTTTAAGGTATGACTAGTAGCACTATAGTCCCAAATATCGTCGGAAAATATTGATAAAGGACTGCCATCTTTTCCAATTGTTACAACTAAATCGTTTAACGGTGTGGCAGTTAAAGTCACTTTCGGAGGTAGAATCTCTTTGACTGTAGAGTTACGCATCATTAATTTTGGCATTATTAAAGCTCACATTTCATATTGCTGGCTACTGTTATTAAAGTTTGTATTTGCTTCTCCCAATGCTCATTGTATATACCCATTTCAATCTGCTGCTCAACCTTATCAATTAATTCTGTAATACTTATATCTTTCTGACGTAATAATTCGAAAATCTCATCAATTCTAAATAAAGCAGGTTCGACCACAGCTTGATGATGTTCAGGATCATTACGGATTATAGAAGTATGAAGTAAGGCATCCTTAAGACTTAGCAACTTGTGTATATCTTCGAAATCTGTATGGATTGCAAAATATTCACAAAAAAGGCAGCTTTCAAAAGTTCCACAGTTAGGCTCAGGAGCTTCAGTATTGAATCCTTTAGCTCGTAAAGGTATTCTTTCCGATAAATTCGCGCAAGAACCAGCGGCTACTCTCTCTGTCTTACAGTCTATCGAAACCTTTACTGGAACTGGCTCATTGGTGTTTCGATTAAACTGTCGAACCCTAGAGCATATTTCTTCATGAAATTGATTCATTTCCACAGCTTGCGTTTCAAGATCAATCGAAGTATAAGATTTTGCCACTGTAGCGATTGAATTATTGAGTTTCTTAGCTACAAGACTTAATTTTCCTTTTGATTGTCTAATGAAGTACTCACCCGATAAGTTTCTAATATTTCTTGAAGATATCCTAGTAATTCCTCTAAAGAGAGGAGAGCTTTTAATAAGAGAATCTCCGGTATCTCGATGCATTCTCTTTAACGATCGACTTTCACTTATACTAACAAATAGAAAATCTTCAACGTCTCTATCAATTTTGAGGTTTTCAGCCCATTCACGTAGTTTTAAATATTTTAAGATTTCTCGTTTTAAGTGGCTGGGGGCGGTAAATTTAACTTTTCTACCAGCACGGTATTTATGCTTTTCAGCAAAGGCGCTACTACCAATTTTACTAAGATCTAAATCTGATAATCTCAGATCGAGCGTAGGTTGAACGTTTGCGGCGGTAAATCCGAGATAAAGCTGAAAAAAACAAAACGTACATAAGTTATAAGCATAAATTTTCTGGAAATTAAGTTCTTTATTTATCCATTCATTTCTATTATGAATAAGAGTCTTATTATAGAATCCACTTTTATCTTGTCTGCCTTTAAAGTTTTTTTTAATAGTGTTTTTAATGTCTTCAAAAGGTAAAGGATCACCATGCTCATTGAAGCAGCCTGGTAGGCTCTTTAAGGTAGTTCCTGCAGGAGCGTGCCAATATAGATCATCAGAGTAAGAGTTAGGGGGAGTTACATTTACAGGGTATTTTTTTTGCAATATAGCATCAGCAAATTGATTGAAATATAAAATGCAAGCTTGCAAGTATGCCTGTCCATCTTCAAGATTTACGGTTCGCATTTCTCTTGTATTAGAGACGGTGTAACGATATTTAGGGACAAGAGTGAGCATGTCTGTATTTGATAGATCATAAGCTACCTTTAAAAAATTCCTTGCGGTATTTAATCTGATATAAATAGATGAACTGCTCAACGAAGACTCGCCACTGATACGGCCTCGCTGAAAAAGATGGTTTTGATAGCACTGATAATCAAATATCAATTCTTCGAGTGTAGTTGGCTTTGAGCCATTAAAATCACAGAAATTAAAGAAGTATCTTATATAGTGAAGCTTTGCTCTCAATGTTTCTGCTCTGCAGCCACTAGAAAATATATGAGATAAGTATTTCCGCAGCCACTTAACTCGCTCTAAAGACAAAGAGGAAACATCAACAAACCCAGCTTGATATTCTTTAGCTTTATGAAAAGAATTTCCACTGTCCTTTTCTCTACGGATATAACATATTCTTCCGATATCCACTTTAAAGTATGAGCCATCAGCCTTTGTTCCTTTAATAATTGAGGCTTGTGGGTTATATGATTCTGGTATATTACTTATATTAATTTCTAACAGTTTTCTAGTATTTGGCGAACTATCCATTATTTATCTCCATAAAACATTGAGCCGAATGCTTCTTGAATATCATTAAACTCTGTTAGTTCGGAGTCAAAGTCGAGGTACGTTTCCGTAGTTTTGATGTTTCTATGATTCAAAAACTGTCTTACATGATCAAAAATTTTTGAATCTGGATAAGATGCTGCTCTCATTGAGCGGACAACATTCATACCAGCAGTAGCTCTAAGGTCATGAAAAGAAAAGTCACAGAAAGCGGAGTTGTTTTTTTTAATTTTTAAGAGAAACCTTTTTAGTTCGTTTCTCAGTGATTGCCCGTTTTTCAGAATTATTGTGGGTGCTTTATCATTCCACATAGGTTTAGGTCTTTGACGGTCTATAATTTCCCGCTGAGCTGTTAAATATGGGTTTCCATTTCTAGTTAAAAACACATAATTATCATCTGTATCGTTATAAAAGCTATTTTGCTTTTTTCTTCTATTTTCAGCTCGTTCACAGTCTATATAATCAATTAAATCATTGATTAATTCACGTCCAAACATTAATCTGTTTAATCTACCTCCTTTCGAGTCCGCTTTAAATCTATTTCCAACATTTACAATAGTGACAGTTATTGAGGAATCAGCTTCTAGCGCATCATAGGCTTTTCTTATACATGAAATGCTTAACGTGCATACACTTTGTTGCCTCGCTCCTGTTTCAATTGCAACCCTCATCATTAGCTCAAGTTCAATTGAAGCGTAGTTTTTTTTGAAACATTCAAAAACTACTCTTTGCTCTTCTAGAGTAAGTGGCCTTACACTCCCTCCATCTCTAATTTTACCTAGCTCTGGTGTCTGGCTCCTGCTACTTTTAATCCTGAGGTCATTTGTAATTACATCTATACTTTTAGCTAAACCAATTTGATTAGTAGTCATTATTGTTTTTTTTATTTGAGTGAATGGCTCATTCTGTAAACTATTTTCTGGTACTAGTGACTCATAACGTATGTTTGTATAAAAATGAGCTACTGTAGAAAGAATGTTATTAATATATTCTGAGCTATAGTCGTGGTTATTAAGAATTTTTATCATGAAAACTTTAAACCTTTGAGGAGCTCGTTCATGATATATCTTAGGTAGATCTAGAAAGTGCTGCTCTGTGTCTTCTAAATATTGGAGGTAATACTTCAAATGAATAGCTCGTGCAGAAAGTGTTTTCATATTAGAAACATTAGGATTGCTTAATTGTCCTAATAAATATGCATTACCAATAGCCCAAGGTATGCCACTCGATTGAAGAATAACAGGCATTCTTGGAAAGCTATCAGCATTGTGTAAAACTGAGAAGTAGAACTCATCACTTTGGTTTTTCTCGCCTATTTGCCATATTAATCTTCCTTTACGGAAACTAGTTAAATATATAACCTTGGCTTTAGAATTAAAGGAATCATTAAGAGTGTTTTTCAACTTCATACGAAATTTTCCAGTCAACAATAACAAATATGAAAATTCATGCTTTATTTTTAAATTTTGAGGCTATTTTATGGAGCTGTTGTTCTCTATAAAGTGATTTTTCAATGCATTTAGATACAGAATGGAGCTAGTTTTTTACTTCCTTTATTACAAGTTCTCTGAGTGTCTTTTGACACTCGAACATTGATTTGTACATTACAATTTGGTATTGCCTACTGTTATTTCGATGTTACAAACGATGTTAGCATTGTGCTAACATCCATACAAGTTCTTTATGATAAAATTGCTTACCTCATCATGTATTATTTTCATTTGGAAGTTATCGATGTCAAAAAATGTACAATTTAACTTAAGAATTCCTGCTGAACTTAAGGCTCTTATCTCTGAAGCTGCACAGGTTAGCGGACGTTCTATTAATGCCGAGGCTCAATATAGATTAGAGGCATCTTTTAAGAGCAACGAAGGGAGTTACAGTGAGGCTCTAAGTAAGTTAAAAGAATTTTTTGATGCTCATCTACGTAGTGAACACTTAATGTCATTAGCTCATAAACTGAACTTTATTTTAAGTGAGGCACAAGCAGTTGATAGTTTTAACACGCCAAGTATTTCGAGAGTAGCCGAAGCATTTAGCTACGATAACGTTATTACCGTTGAAGAATGGTTCGAAGGGCGTAAAGAACCATCATTTGAAGAGTTAAGTAAGCTAGCAGAATATTTTGGCTGTCAAAAAAGCTGGTTAATTCATGGTGAAGGCAAGCCTTTTAAACAGGAGAACTTTAAATTTGGTTTTGATATCAAAGACAATGCAGAGCGTTTGCTAGAAGGTTGTAACGAGAGAGAGGTCAAGTCACTTTGGTTCGCTCGTAATAATACTATCTATGGCGAGCTTGTTATTATTAAGCATTACGACAGTTGGCGTGGTTCGGTTTTGAATCCCCGTATTCATCTTTTTGACGGTATTGGCTTAGGCGATACTAAAGAAAAAGCGCTATTAACTCTCACTTTAGAATATTTATGCAAGCATTATCCTTTAAAGATTAAAGGGGCATTAGTATCAGAATTAGATTTCAATGAACTTATCTGGGTAGAACAAAACCCAATTAAAATTATCGATAAGTATAGTCATAATACTTGGGTTGAGGCTATTTGGGATGAATCAATGTACTTGAAGAAAAATAATAGCTATTGGAAAGGATGGCACGAGATGTGTCTGTCAAACGCTCACACTATCAAACGAAAGGATTTTTTGTCTAAGTTAGTTAATAAATAGTGTTATTGGAATATATCAATATAAATTGAGATTCGAAAAATGTTGTATCATCTCTAACTATATTAAATTAGATAAATATTATTATATAAATTGGAACAACTATGCCGTTATTAGACTGGGTAAACCGCAATCAGGCAGAAGAAACTGCTGACAATGTACCTTACCATTTGCTCAAGTTTGAAGAAGCTTACGGTGATAAGCAAAAAGCAAAAGAGAACTTGATTATTCAGGGTGATAACCTGCAAGCTTTGAAGGCTTTATTGCCCCTATATGGTGGTCAGGTGAAATGTATATTTATTGACCCACCTTACAATACACAGTCAGCATTTGAGCATTATGACGATAAATTAGAGCACGCACAGTGGTTATCGATGATGTATCCGAGACTGCAGCTATTGAAGAAGCTATTAGCACAAGATGGTTCAATTTGGATTACGTTAGATGATAATGAATCACACTATATGAAAGTTTTATGTGATGGAATCTTTGGGAGGTCTAATTTTGTCACAGATATTTCATGGCAGAAAGTATATAGCCAAAGGATGGATGCCAAGCTTTTCAGTACTGATCATGACTCTATTCTCGTATATCGGAAATCAGAACTTTTTACTGTCAACAAAGTTAAAGTAAAGCAGAATCTAAAACAGTTTAATAGTCTAGACGAGGAAACTGGTCTTTACTATAGAAAGCGCTCTTTACGTAAAGAGGGTTCTAATTCGAGACGTGAAGATAGGCCTAATCTTTGGTATGGGATTGAAGCTCCAGACGGTACTATGGTTTATCCTATCAGGCCATCAACAAATACTGAAGGTAACTGGAGATGGTCGAAAGAAACTTATGAACAGAACTTACAAAAGGGTCTAGTAGAATTTATAAAGAAAAAAGGTGAATGGAATATTTATGTTAAACAGTTTGTAGAAGAAGATCCTAGTAGGCCACCTTCAACCATCTGGTTGAACAACGAGGTTGGTAATAATCATGAAGCTAAAAATGAAGCTAAGAAATTCAATACTAATGACGTTTTCGATACTCCAAAGCCAGAAAAACTCTTACAACGTATAATTCATATAGCTACAAATGAAGGTGATATCGTACTAGATAGCTTCCTTGGCTCTGGTACTACTACGGCTGTAGCTCATAAAATGGGCCGAAAATATATTGGTATTGAAATGGGTGATCATGCTAAAACGCATGTTATTCCACGGCTTGAAAAAGTTATAGATGGAGAAAAAGGCGGTATTTCAACTGATGTTGAATGGAAAGGTGGCGGTGGTTTTAGCTTTTATACGCTAGGATCTTCTGTCTTTGATGAACAAGGATTCTTGCATTCGGATGTGAAGTTCTCTGACTTAGCAAGCTATGTATGGTGGCTGGAGACACACACAGCATTTATCTCTACTAATGATATAACTACCCCTTTCTTAGGTGTTCATGAAGGGGTAGCTTATTATCTACTATACAATGGCATATTGGGTGATAGAAGGCCAAATGGTGGCAATGTCTTGACCAATCCTATTCTGAAATATCTCAATGAGTGTCATGAGTATGAAGGCAAGCGCATTATTATCGGTGAAGCGACACGTATCGGTTCAGCAAAATTAGAAACTCTTGCTATTGAGTTTAAACAAATTCCATACGCCCTATACGTCAGCCAAGCTAAATAACTGCAAGGACCACTCATGACATTACAATTAAAAGACTATCAAGATCGCTCACTTAAAGCCTTGGAAAAATTCTTTACTCTTACTTCTTTTAGCACACCTGAAAAAGCTTTTGAAAAGTGCCTGTTTGATGCTGATATGGATGTAGTCCCTTATAACGACCGTCTACAAGGCATTCCTAGTGTATGTATAAGAATCCCAACAGGTGGTGGTAAAACCTTATTGGCAGCCCACAGCATACCTGTAGTAGCTGAAAATTATGCCGATACAGATGCCCCTATCGTACTGTGGCTAGTACCTACTGATATGATACGCCAACAAACACTTGCAGCCTTAACTGATGTGCGTCATCCATACCGCCAGGCTCTACAAAGTCACTACGGCGATAGGCTCAAGGTTTGTGATCTTGATACATTACAGACCATGAACAAGCACGACATTGGCAATTCATGCGTTATTGTTGTTACAACTATACAAACATTTAATATTGGTAAAGATAAAACCCATCAGCGTAATGCTTATGCTTTTGATGAGAGTTTGAGTGAACATTTTACCAATCTAACAGCAAGCCAAACTGAGACTTTGGATAAAGTAACTAGAGAAACGCTAGAGCACCAACCTTTTTTATCAGAAAAAGATATAGGACGAGTAAAGCACTCTTTGGTTAACTTCTTTAACCTTCATCGCCCAATTACTATCGTTGATGAAGCACATAAGAATCGAGGTGGGAAAAGCTTTTTCCATACTATCCAACAGCTGAATCCTAGGTGCTTAATAGAGCTGACGGCAACTCCTAAAGATAATAATGTTCTTTATTCGGTGTCTGCTGCTGAGCTTAAAACTGACCATATGATTAAGTTGCCTGTAGTACTTACAGAACATCGCCAAGGTTGGCAATCTTGTTTGATTGATGCTTTGCTTCAGCGTGCTGATCTAGAGCTAATAGCTCAGAAAGAAGCAGAATACATACGGCCAATTCTACTGATTCAAGCGCAGGACAAAAATGGTGAAGCTAACGTCGAAGTGGTGAAGCAATTTCTAATTGAAGAAAGTAATATCAATGCTGATTGGATAGCTATCTCAACAGGTAATACAAGAGAGCTTGAAGATATAAACCTATTTAGCGAAAACTGCCCTATTCGCATAGTGATTACTGTAGAAGCCCTTAAAGAGGGTTGGGACTGCTCATTTGCTTATATATTGGCTAGCTTGCAAAATATCAATTCTGCGACAGATGTAGAGCAGCTCTTAGGTCGAGTCTTACGAATGCCTTATGCTAAAGAGCGTCAGAATAAAGAGCTTAATAAAGCTTATGCTCATGTGATATCAGACAGTATTGCAGCCGCTACATCTACGCTAAAAGACCGTATGGTAGAAAATATGGGCTTCGATAGATGGGAAGCAGAAGCGGCTATTGTCCCTGCTACACAAGCTAAATTAGAGTTAGATGAGTCTGAGGAAAACTATAAAAAGCCTAATGATCCTGAAACGCTTATTTCTTTGCCATTTGATATCAATATTGAAGAGTTTGAAGCTGATCTACAAGTATATGTAAGAAAGCACGAGACAAGCCAAGGCACAGCCTTAGTTATTACCACAGGTACGACAGATGAACGCTTTGATCAAATCCAAGATGCTGCTTTAAATCAAGCGACTCCAAAGCAGCAAGTCTACGTAGAATCGGTGTTTCAAGAAGCAAGAGCACAAAGACAAGCAGCTAATGCGCCTGAAAACTGGAACGCTCAGTTTTCTTTGATTCCACAGCTAGGCTTGATTTTTGATGGCAGCTGGCAACTGGCAGATAAAGAGGTTATTGAAGATTTTGCAGATTGGGATCTATTGGATTTCCCTATAAGTCTTGAGCAGTTTCAGATAAAGGAAACAGCGAATAGCTTTGAAATTGATGTGAACCTCAAAAATGAGAAGTTAAGTTATGGTCACATTGATACTAAGCAATTGCACTTTGCAGATATGCCAACGCCTATTAGTGAAACAGATTTAATTAATTGGTTGGACAGAAAAACTCGGCGCACAGGTTTAACGCAAACACAGTTAAGAGCATATCTAGTGAAGCTTTTAGCTTATCTCATGCGCGAGAAAAAGCTCTCACTAACTAGTCTGCACCGCGCCCAATTTCAGCTCGTACAAGCAATCAAAGATGAGCTGGATCGTTTGTCTCATTTAGCACGTAAGAAAGCCTTCCAAACAGATATGTTCGACCTTTTAATGGTAGATCATAATATAACTGAGGAAAACTCTTTTGAGTTTAAGGCAGGAGTGTATCCAGTAAAAAAACCATATCGTGGTAGCTATAAGTTCAAAAAGCATTTTTACGCAGAAATAAATGATTTGATAGAGAAGACGGAGAAAGGTAGAGTTTCAGAAGAGTTTATATGCGCTCGACTGCTAGACATGCACCCAAGAGTTAAGCATTGGGTTAGGAATATAGAGTCACAGCAGAGAACTTCTTTTTGGCTACCAACAGATAGAAACTACTTTTACCCTGACTTTATAGCTGAGCTAACTGATGGCTCAATCTTCGTCTTAGAATATAAAGGTGCACATCTAGATACAGCTGAGGATGCACTGATTAAGAACGATATTGGTAAACAGTGGGCTAAGAACAGCAACGGTAAGCGAATCTTCCTAATGGCAAATGCTCAGGATAAGTTTGGGCGAAGTTTAGAGGAACAGATTAATCAGGCAATTGGCTAAAAAATATTATTAGAAAACATTAGTTCGGCAGGTGAAAGGTGATACTATCCTGTTGGGTTTTTTTTATTAAGACATTTATAAAAATCATAATGCATTCACAGTTATAGGAATTTCAAATGGTTAATCGTGGCTCAGAGTGGGGACGTTGGGACTTACATGTCCATACAAAAGGAACCGCTAAAAACGATGGATACACGAATATTTCATTCGACGAATATTGCAGCCATCTATTCAAAAGAGCCATAGATTACAACATTAAAGTAATAGGCATTACTGATTATTTTAATATTGAGAACTATAAGCTAGTTAAAACATATCAGGATAATATCGAGAATAATAATGATTTTAGTGATGATGAGAAAGAGATTATCAAAAAAATTAAGCTTATGCCCAATATCGAGTTAAGAACAACTCCAAGTACAGATAAAGGTAGCTTAATAAATGTTCACTTAATTATAGATCCAAAGCATGTCAAAGAGTATGAAGAGCAGTTTTCAAGGAAGCTAGTTTTTACTTATTCAAACAGCTCTGAATATAGTCTGTGCAAGCTTGATCTTATTAGATTAGGTAAAGCCGCTGAAGATAATGACCAACTTGATGAAAAATCAGCTATCAGAGCTGGAGTTTCAAATTTTATATTAAATCCTTCAGAGTTGATAAAGGCTTTTAAAGAGCTTCCTAACTTTAGAAGTAGGTGTATTGTTGGAGTTTCTAACTCAAATAAGGACGGTGCCTCTTCTTTTCAAGGTCATGAAAAATTCCTAAATGAATCAGAAAACTCTTCTATAAGAATGCTAAGAGAGTCTATATATAACCTTGCTGATGTAATTTTTTCAGCAAACGAAAAAGATATAGATTTTTTTAATGGAAAAAGTGGCTCTTTTCCTGATAAATATGGTGAATGTAAACCTTGTATACATGGTAGTGATGCTCATTCTCTAGAGAAGCTGTTTAATCCAGATTTGAACAGGTTTTGTTGGATAAAAGCTGAGCCCACATTTGAGGGTCTCAAGCAAATCTTATATGAGCCTGCGACACGCGTTCATATAGGACCTAATAAACCTGAAACTAAGTTAGACTATGAAGTTATTGAAAGGGTTAGAATTAATGATATCAATATTGGCAACGAAGTAATTTATTTAAATCCAAATCTCAATACTATTGTTGGAGGGCGTTCGTCAGGAAAGTCTACTTTAATACAGTGTATTGCGCATAAAATAACGCCAAAATCTTTAGAGAATATAGAAGCTAATAGCCATATACCAGAACTATCAAAAAGTATAAATATCATCTGGCAAGATGGTAAAGATGATGATACAAGAGCAATTGAATACTTCTATCAAGGTCATATGTACAGTAAGTCACAAGAGGAAGGTGTCGAAAGTATTATCGAAAGTATTTTACTACAGTCAAACCCTGATGCTTTCGAAGATAGCAGGAATAGAGTTGCAGACTTAAAACAAGTTAATGCAAGTAAACTATCAAATTACTTTACTAATAAAGAGAAAGTTGATCAAATAAATGATCGTGTTAGAAATATAGGTAATAGGGAAGATATAGAGGAACAGATTAAGAAGCTAAGCCAAAGTATAAATTTGTCAAATACTGGCAGTTTGACTTCAGAAGATATTGAAGAGCATGAACTCAAAAAAGCGAAGCTCAAGAAGTTAGAAAAAGATTTAGAACAAATAGTTATAACTAAGACCCAGATTGACAGTTTTGAGACTGAAAAATTCTTCAATACTGTTAATCCTTTCATTGATAACTTATGCTATGAGCATTTTAGTGAAATATTAGAGTCTAAACTGGTAAGTATTCAAGACTATGCTAGGGCTCAGATTATTAATTTTAAAGAGGATGCGACAGTAGCTTTGGAGAAGGTTCGTATCCAAACTGTGGATAGTCAAAATTCGATAGTTAAAGAAGATATATTCATTAGTCGTGAAAAATACTTGAAAGAAGCTGATTTAATAACTCCTTTATTAAATCAAAAAGAAGCTGAAAGTCAAAAGCTACAAAGTATCTTAGTATGTGAACAAGATATCACGGCTATTGAAAATGAATCGAAACAACTTTTAATTGAAGTTCGTAATAACTGGCAAGAGATGAATAACGAACCGCTGGAGCTTATAAAACAGATAAGTATTTTGGAAGATAGCAATCTAGAGGTAACACCTAAGTCATCATTTGAGAACATTAAATTTAGTGATTTTATTAAGAAATGCCTAAATCTACAAAGTGATAAAGCACAAAGCTATACAGTTATAAAAACATCAACTGCTTATGATTTGCTTCAAGTATTTGATGAAATAATCTTATCTATTCGAGATAATTCAGTTAGGCTTAAAGCAGGTTTTACGGAGGAGGGTTTTGTCAAAGAATTCTTCACAAATATATGGTTTAGACTTAGTTATGATGTCATATATGAAGGTGATAATTATAATGTGATGTCTCAAGGTAAGAAAGCTTTTGTAGTGTTGAAGCTCAGTTTAGAATGCAGTAATAAAAGTTGTCCAATAATAATTGATCAACCCGAAGATGACTTAGACAATAGAGCTATCTATACTGAACTCGTAACATACATTAAAGAAAAAAAGGCACATAGACAAATCATATTAGTAACTCATAATGCGAATGTAGTCGTAAATGCAGACAGTGAGCAGATTATTATCGCAAATCAAAATGGTGCTAAAAACTTAAACAAAAACAATAAAAAGTTTGAATACAAGTTTGGTAGCATTGAGTCAAGCTTGAAATCTGATTTACCTGATGCATTTACTTTAGAGTCTAAAACAATTAAAGAGCATATTTGTGAAATTCTTGAAGGTGGAGATACTGCCTTCAAGTTGAGAGAGAAGAAATACGATATTTGATAAGTGTTTATTCTGGAACCTAATAGATCAATCTTAAGTAAGTTAGATCATATTAGGTTTCAGCTCAAATTTTTAACTAAGATTGTAGTGAATATACTCGAGCATATATCAATTCTCTTTCTAATATTTGTCACTATTTATAGTCGATTTAACTAGTTTTTAGGAGTAGTATCCATCTCTCGTAAACGTTGTAAGACAGTGGCCGCGAAAGGGCTGAAGTACTTCCAAGCTTTAAACTTTGTATTATATCTACCACCACCTTCGTTCTTCCATTGTCGAAGTAACGCTATAATTTCTAGATTATAGCTTACAGATTTTACTGAAACTCCACCATCATCGAACTCCCAAACGTCTACCCATATACCGTCAATCGTAAATCGATATCTAGTATAGTTTTTGCTTGATTTAGATAGCTGTATATCCTTCTCATTAGTAATTTTATTTTCGTTTGGAGAGTGCATATTCAGCGTACTCAGCCAATCTTCTGATTGAACCTTAATCTCTTTGGCTACAGGGTATAACCATTTTTTGTTGTCTACTTGATCCAAGATAAATAGTCTTGCTTCTTCACTAGGTATATCCACATTTTGACGAAGTATCTCACGCAGGTCGATTTCAACTGTCTTGATACCTAAGCGCTTGATAAAGTCTAGTTTGTCTGTATCTACAAACGATGTCACTGCAACTTCGATAAATACAGTCTCATCATCAATATTAGCTACTATATCAGGCCTAATTGAACCGACAGCTTGCTCTTCTATTAAACGGATAAACTGCCATGTTTTAGCCTCAACCTCATCAGTGTTTGGTAGGGGTGGTAGCACTATCGCTTTTTCTTCCATAATGACTTGTTTGGCAAATTTGTGTAGGATGCTTTCAGGGTTGATATGACAGCTTTCCTTATTACTAGAATGAGCGAAATGATGCTCGTTCTTCTCTCCTTTTTTAGCGACAACGGGTTCACTGCATTCGAAGCAAATACAATTGCAAGCAAGTCCTTTTTCGACTTGTTTGATATTGACTAATCGTTCTGAATTATTAATTGCGATATTCATTAGCATGATTACTATCCTCTTTAGAGTTGGTGTAAAGTAAGGTTAGTATTAGCTAGAATTTTTAGATGAAACACCCTGAAAATGGGGTATAAATGGGTTTTAATCGGTTTAATATTAATGAAAAACAAATACTTAGAGTTATTCAATGAATTGAAAAAACAGTTAGATTCATATCCTAACGAAACCAATAATCAACGTTATATACAGATAATGCTAGAACGTAGATTAAAAAACCTATCTATTAATACTGATGATAACTACGAGCCTGACAAAATCTCTCGTAAAATAATATATGCAATTGATAAGGAAGTCTGCTTAGATGAAGTTGACAGTAAAGAAGCTCAGAATCTAATCAATATAGGGAAAATACAGAAGGACTTATACGAGTTTGTAAGAACCCAAATAGACCCTGAGTTTATTAGCAGAATGGGATATATACCTATTATTAAGGTAGATCCTTCAAAAGGTGGTCGTGGCAAAGAAAAACTATTCTGGTTGGATATTGAACCTTTCGAGACTTTACCAGTTAGCGAGTTACAAGATGAGGATGACGCACCAGAAAATTATTATGAAGTAACTTACCAGCGTGCGCCTACTTCTAAAGTCAAACCATCACTCTTCATTCGTTTGTTCTTTAGAAATGGTGAGCTGAAGTTGTATAGTCCTAAAGGTTTACTCTTGATAGCTTTAATGCTCGCTAGTCTTTTGCTAGATGTCCTCATCGTTTTATTTTCAATCGTGTTTATAATTTTTATGAAAGATTTGCCAACACTGAGTCTAATAACGGCTTTAACTATTATCGCACTTATCCCTTTTGCCTATATGAACTTTCTATGGTTCTTCAAACCTCTTCATCATTTAATGACGCATCGAGTGAGTAAAGCGCCATTGTTGTTTGCAAGTCTGAATACAGATAATGCTGATATTGAAATGTATAAGGGAGCTGACGGTTATAGAATAGCAAGGATCACTGCTTTCACCTCTATTTGTCCGATATGCACAGCGCCTATTGAACTAGCTGATGGTAAGCCTGATCAAAGACAGCCGTTAGTAGGAAGATGTAGAGAGGCTCCGCATGCTCACGTTTATAGTTTTGATAGGATGACATTAAGAGGTTATTTCTTAGGACATGAAGGATACCTAATAAACTCACTATAATGCTTTCTAATTAATAGAACGATAATTGTCTTTTTGATATATAAGAGTGCTTCATATTTATAAGTAGTAATGATCGTTGAAGTGATGATTTTGTTTTAAATGCTGAGGAGTAGTGTGGTGATGTACATTATTAGAATAAGAGGTTTATAGCATGTCAACCTATAAAGAGGTGTGTGAATTTCGTGCAGAGCGCTGGCAAAAAAACCATGAGCGAATACAATACGTGCAGGTTTATCACCTTGTGTTGGGAAATACTCTGGTTCTTGCTCGCCGCGTATCAATTCTACTTGTTGTCCTAAAAATAGGGCATTGAACAGTGATATCAGCCAATCCGTAAGAGCGTATTCGGAGTTTTTTTGTAAGCTCAAGGTATTGATAAGTGTATTTTTAATTTTGTTATCTGTATTAACATCATTTAACCACTGCCACTGCTGTTGTGAAATTTTTAAGTAGCTGTCGAGCTTAGTTTTGGCTACAGCGTCTAATTTTTTATTACCGACGGTTAAGTTGGTATAACTCGAGCCAAAATTAGAAGTATCTTCTAATTTTATTAGTCGATTTAATAAATTGGTAGCATTAGTTGTAGTCAATATTGTAGAAAAATCAGGATGATCAGGTTGAGAATTCATAAATAGACAAGTCAAATAGGTAAATAATAAAAAAGTTATGAGGCTATTTTTATAGCAAGTTTTATCGTACGCGTTTTTAATAGATAGTAAGCAGCAAAAATCGTAACATACTAGCGCTGGCGTCATATCAGGCTTTCCGTTAGTATGGCAGGCAATATTATACACCGTTTTTGATGAATGAGGCCGCGCATGTCAAGCACCCCAATAAACAAGCCGTCAGCGCTTCAAGCTGATAAAGCATCAGCTCCTACGTCAGCTAACCTGCCAGAACATATCTCCTTAAGTAAATGGGAAGACAGTGGTTTTGAGTGGGTAGGGCAAGTAGCACCACGCTCTTTTGAGCGTCTTAATCCCCTATTAACGACTGAGCATCTGCAGTCAGATCTTCAGATGAAAGCCAATCTATATCGCCATAATAATGTGTTGCATCTATCTTTTACCTTAACTGGTGAAGTATGGTTAACCTGCCAGCGTTGTTTGCAACCCATTGCTATCGATTTGACCGATGATTATGATATCGCTCTACTCGATAATGAAAGCCAAGTGCGCCTGGTCGGTGAAGAACAGGACTATCTATTGCTTGATGAAATTATCACTGAGCCTGCACCAGAGCGTTTATTACCGCTTAAAAAATTGGTCGAAGATGAGATTTTACTGAAAACGCCAATGGCTCCAAAGCATGATGCTTGCGAGATGAGTGTTGAGCAGTTTGGTGAGATACCAGAAGAAGAAGAAACTGAAAATCCTTTTGCTGCTTTGGCGTCTTTGAAAGGTAATTTATAATGCTATAAACGGCATCTGTAAAAGATATTTTGGCAGATATTCTACTGTCTTTTTGGCGGCTTTATGCAGAAGAGTGAAAAGCAGGGCTTTATTAATCCGTTAAACATGCGTATAATGTCCCGTTTATTGCATTCTAGCAATCTGCTACTGGCAGAGAGAAGCTGAGCTTGCAAACTAATTATAGATTTTAGACGTAATCAACACTTTAATACGTGGCAATCTATTTAACTAATGATGCGTAAGACTTAGGTTGTTGTGATTATATAGCCTCTGTCAGTGTCGATTAAAGCTGAATTTCAAGCTTATCCCCTTTTAAGTATAGGAGCTATATCATGGCCGTTCAAAAAAGTCGTAAAAGTCGTTCTCGTCGTGACATGCGCCGTTCACACCATCGTATGGAAATCGCTGAGCTAAGCGTTGATGCTACTACTGGTGAAAAACATCGTCGTCATCACATGACTAAAGATGGTTTTTATCGTGGTCGTCAATTGTTTAAAGTTAGTCAAGAAGCTTAAGTTATTGTTCATTTGATAGTTTGCATCTGGCGATAGTAATGTTTTCACTCATCTACTATTGCCGCCTGCCACTATTCTTAGACAGTATATATTGAGCCAATAAAAGCCAAGTTATTTCGCTATCATATATTATGTAGCTGGATAACTTGGCTTTTTATTATTTATTATTTACTAGTATGTTTTATTTACGGCTCTCATTATCTGTATGATTCAATAGCTAAAATGCTTTATTTATAGCATCTGCTATGACTCGGTAAATACGTTGTATTACTATCAGCTTACTACTGGCTGTAATAATCGCACGCAGCAGTGTATAGTTTGTGAATAATTAGTAAATTAATTAAAGTCATATTTTATGACAATACCCAATTTATTTTAGGGACATCTCCAATCACTTAAGGAATATTGGCTATGGCATCTGCACCTGATACAGTAATAACCCAGCCACCTCGTGTTGCAGTAATCTTTCCTGGACAAGGCTCACAGGCAGTCGGAATGACTTCCGAGCTTGCAGAATTATACCCACAAATACATGATACTTTTGCTGAGGCAAGTACAGCTTTAGGTGAAGATCTGTGGGCAATCTGCCAAAACGAAGAACAGCTGAACCAGACCCAATACACTCAGCCTGCGTTATTGACTGCTAGCATCGCAATTTGGCGTATTCTCCAAGATAAACTTGATAAAAAGCCTCTTTATCTAGCAGGTCATTCTTTAGGTGAATACAGTGCGCTTTGTGCCGCTGGTGTTATATCATTGACTGATGCAGTGAAATTAGTACATAAGCGTGGGCAATTGATGCAAGAGGCAGTGGTCGGTATTGATACTGCTATGGCTGCAGTATTAGGACTTGAAGACAGTCGTGTTGAGACTTTATGTGAGCAAGCGACTGAACATGTTGATAATGCTATTGTTGGAGCGGCTAATTTTAACAGCCCAGGGCAAGTCGTCATATCTGGAAATGCTGCTGGTGTTACCGCTGTTATTGATAAAGTACAAAATACAGGTAAAAAAGCAATTCCTCTAAAAGTTAGCGTACCTTCACATTGTGCATTAATGGAGCCGGCCAGTCAGGCATTAGCTGAAGAGTTAGCAACTATCAAATTTGACCAAGCCACTATTCCCGTCATTCAAAACCGTCATGCTCGTATTGAGACTAATGTGCAAAGTATTAAACAAGCATTGACAGAACAGCTTAGCGAACCTGTATTGTGGTCAAAAACTATGCAAGAGTTAGCAGACAAACAAATTAACATATTAATTGAGTGTGGCAGTGGTAATGTACTGAGTAACTTGGCTAAGCGTCAAGCACAGCCTATTGCAAGTTATCCAGTAGATAAGCCTGCTCGAATGGACAAACTGATGGAGGTGTTATCATGAGCCGAACGATTGTTTTAGTAAGTGGTGCAAGCCGCGGTATCGGTAAGGCAGTTGCCAAGCGCTTTGCTAAAGAAGGACATTTTGTCATTGGTACAGCAACTACAGAAAAGGGTGCTGCGCTTATAGATGATTATTTGCATGATTCTGGTGGTATCGGGCGTGTTTTAGATGTCCGTGATGGTGCACAAATTGATAAGTTGTTTGAAGAGATTGAAAGTGTATATGGCGCAGTGCAAGTATTGGTAAATAACGCAGGTATTACCCAAGATGGTCTGCTGATGCGCATGAAAGATGAAGATTGGGATAGTGTGGTTGATACCAACCTTACATCTGTTTACCGAATGAGTAAACGGGCAGTGCGTGGAATGATGAAAGCACGCCGAGGCCGTATTATTAACATTAGCTCAGTAGTTGCAAAAATGGGAAATGCGGGACAGTCCAATTATGCTGCTACAAAAGCGGGCGTGGAAGGCTTTAGTCGTACTTTGGCACGTGAGATTGGTTCACGCCAAGTAACTATTAACTGTGTGGCACCTGGCCTTATTGAGACAGATATGACAGATGAGCTTGATGAGCGCTTACTCAACTCTATGTTAGATGCTGTACCTATTGGACGTTTGGGACAGCCAGAAGATATCGCAGCAGCAGTATTGTTTTTAGCTGGCGATGAAGCGAGCTATATTACTGGTGCAGTTATACCTGTCAATGGCGGCATGTACATGTAATACCATGTATACGATAGAAAAATAGTTTACACTCGTATAATAAAAATCTGCGTGAACGAGTGTAAACTGTAATTAATGGTGTTATAATAACGGATACTTTTATGTCTAAGACCTGTATTATAATGAGGTCTCATAAGACATTGAATAAACCGAAACATTGGTAGTAGTGTGTTAGAGTCTTATAACTGACATAATTTACCGTATTCGATATAACATCATCAGCTTAAAAAAAGCTAGATGATAGTTTTTAAAAATTGATATATAAAAAGGAGCAGTTTATATGAGTAATGATACTGAGTTAAGAGTAAAATCTGCAGTAGCAGAGCAGTTGGGCATGAACGTCGAAGACATCAACAATGATGCTTCTTTCATGGAAGATTTAGGCGCAGACTCACTAGATTTAGTTGAGCTTGTTATGTCATTTGAAAGTGACTTTGGCATTACTATTCCTGATGAAGATTCAGCAGAGTTGACTACAGTACAAAAAGCAATCGATTACGTCCAAGCTCAACTATAAGTCATTATTGCTCTAAAGTTCTCTTATGATATGGCTATGTACCTTTTGGTTTAGCTAAATTATGGGTTAGCTACAGCAAGTTTTTTTAAGCCGTTTATCTTTATTGATAAGCGGTTTTTTTATGCTTTGCGTATTAAAGTAACTATATTATTAACGATAATAAATTATTGACGATGATGATTTTATAGCTTTGAAATATTCTTATAGAGTTTAATCTCTATTACCTAAACAATATAAAAACTATCGTTAACACAAATTATGCTAGATTAACATTATCCAACATACTTTTACTGTCTAGGACTATCCAGTCTTTATAACTTTGCTATACTCATTGCAATGACAGGTAGGAGCAGTCCTACGTCATTGCGTTCCAAAAATTAGAAGAAAGATAGTAATCAATTAATAATAAAACCTTAAGGAGTGTTTAGATGGGTATGTTCAGTTTCGCAAAAGACATTGGTGATAAAATTTTTAATCGTGACGATGATAAGCATGATGCAAAATCAGAGACTAAAGCAGATGCCAATACGCCAGTAAAAACTACTGAGCCTTCTGCTCAATCAGTGGCTAATATCTTATTACGTCGCATTCAACAGCAAAATCTTAGCATTGATAACTTAAAAGTTAAGTACAACGGTTCAACAGATACTGCTGAAATTAGTGGTAATGCGAAGACCCAAGCTGATCGTGAGAAAGCTATTATCGCTATCGGTAACGTACAGAACGTTGCAAAAGTAATTGATAATATTGATATCGAAGAAGATGCACCTGAATCAACTATGTACACCGTGAAGTCTGGTGACAGCTTATCTAAGATTGCAAAAGACGTATATGGTTCAACTGGTGATTATATGAAGATATTTGAAGCCAATAAGCCGATGCTATCTGACCCAGATAAGATTTATCCTGGTCAAGTACTACGCATACCTAAGCCATAATTAAAAGTAGTTAACAATGGTTTTACTAGTTAAAATAAAACGCCTTTTACATTAAAAGGCGTTTTTTATTGTCTGTCTTTTTGGTATGTTTTTTAATTTGCTACTGACACGTAATTATCTTATTCATCATTAGGATTTAGCTTTACACGCTGCTCTCTAATTGCCCAATTAATATGTTCGTCAAGCATGTCGTTATGTTGGCCTAATTTAGACTGGAGTTGTTCGATAATAACTAAGCTAGTGTTAGCGTTACCTAATCCGATTGCAATATTGCGCAAAAAATTAATATAACCTGTGCGCCTAATGGGGCTACCTTGTGTATATTGTAAAAACTCAGCCTCTTGCCACTGCCAAATCTCGAGGAGACTGATGTCATCAAACCCATGTCTAGGAGCAAAGTCATCTACTGATGTCAGATTGGCATAACGGTTCCAAGGGCATATAAGCTGACAATCATCACAGCCAAAGACTCGATTGCCTATGGCACGGCGATATTTGATATCTATCGGCCCGTCATGCTCGATAGTTAAATAAGAGATGCAAGCAGCTGCATTAAGCTCATGAGGTGCGATAATTGCCTTTGTAGGGCAGATGTCTATACAAGCGCTACAACTGCCACAGTGTGCAGTAACAGGCTTATCATCGGGCAATTCAAGACTGATAAATAACTCACCTAGTACAAAAAATGAGCCAGCTTGTTTATTTAGTAACAAAGTATGTTTCCCAGTCCAGCCAAGACCCGCTGCATCAGCTATTGGTCGCTCAAATATAGGGGCAGAGTCACTAAATGGTCGAAAGACAAAATCGGTCTCAGCACTAATATTCAAATGCTGCCATTCAGGAAGCATGGTTTCAATCTTTAATGCCAATTGCTTCAAACGGCTACGCATGGTCTTGTGATAGTCACGGCCTCGCGCATAACGAGCAATAATGCCATTGTTTGGCTGATCATTATCGGCAACAGCGCGTGGCGTTGGCGTTTGGGTCAGATAATCCATGCGTACACTAATGATGGTTTTTGCACCTGCAACGAGTTTATCAGGATTCGCACGTAGTTCATGGTTATTGTGCATGAACTGCAATTGGCCTTCATAGCCTTTGTCTAACCATAGTTGTAACTGCTCAATCTGCTGAGCAAATAAAGGATGATGAACAGACAAAAAACCACAGTCAGCGAATCCTAAAGCTTGGGCTTCGATTTTAATCCAATGCTTCACATCTACTGCGGTAGCAAATACCGACGCATTGACGACAGAAATATTCTCTCTTGCTTGCATGCTAGAAGAGTGTGTTGATTGCTGTTTGGTCGGTGATTTTTGATTCATATTAGAGGATGCTAATTTGTTAAGTTATACGGTGATAGACATAAATAGTGATGTTATAGCGGCTATGATAGGCTAGATTATTAACGATGCAACTATAAAACTAAAATATATGGTTATTAGCATCAATACATAATTCCAGATGTGCTTTTGTTATATTTACATCCTAGCCGTTTATAAGCTCATAAAATAAGAATAAGGGAAATTATGCGATTACAAATGCAAATATCAGCGCAATGTTCTCAATCGTCAATGCCTATTGCTTTGTATAGTAGCGAGCAAGTTTATGCTATGGAGCAAGCATGGTTTGCACAAGGATATGATAGTTTTGGTTTGATGCAACAAGCCGCTTGGCAGATGACGCAGCATATTATACAGCTTAATGAACGAGCTAAAGCGCAAGCGAAAAACAATGTTAAATATTTCAATCGTACAAGTCGTCAGCCCAGCGTTTGTGTTTGGGTAGGACAGGGTAATAATGGCGGCGACGGTTGGTTAATTTCTCATTATCTACAGCAATTGGGCTGGCAAGTACAAGTAATGACTGTTGGTCTACAAGCGCTTGAAAAGTTTGACGATGAAAAGGCCGAAAATCATAAAACATCGATGTCTGATGCAATAAAAGCCCAGCATATGGCTGTAGATGTATGTC
Source organism: Psychrobacter sp. ASPA161_9 (assembly GCF_051970275.1). Taxonomy (NCBI): domain Bacteria; kingdom Pseudomonadati; phylum Pseudomonadota; class Gammaproteobacteria; order Moraxellales; family Moraxellaceae; genus Psychrobacter; species Psychrobacter sp. ASPA161_9. Next base: position 140,461 of record NZ_JBEFNI010000009.1, read on the forward strand.
ACCAGCGCTTTGAAGACAGTCAGTATTATCAAAATGAAAACACTCAATTGGACATGACATTACAGGCCGATGTTTACATTGATGCACTATTCGGTATTGGTTTAGATCGCGCGCCTGAAGGCTTTTATAAGCAGGCAATTAGCACTTTTAATAGTTTGGCTCAACAGCATAATACCTTGGTAATTGCAGTCGATATCCCAAGTGGTCTAGTCGCCTCTACAGGACAGGTTTTTGAGCATTTAGCGATACAGGCAGATGTCACATTATGCTTGATTGCGCGCAAGTTTGGACTACATACCAAAGATGGGATGGATTATAGCGGAAAGCTCATTGACATACCGCTGATACCTTATGCATCGGTAGAACCCGTTGCTACATTGCTTGCAGGCGCTCAAGGTCTAGCCCAACGTCGACAGAATAGTTACAAGGGCAGCTATGGTCATGTATTGGCCATTGGAGGCAATCGTATTGATGGTTCTCAAGGTATGGGCGGCGCAGCAATACTGACCTCTGCTAGTGCAATGGCAACTGGAGCTGGCAAGATAACGGTTGCCTGTCATCAAGCCTTTCATGGAGCGCTATTGACCTCGTTACCTGATGCTATGACGATTGATTTACATCATCAAGATGGAGTTGAAAAGCTAATTGGGGATGCAAGTGTAGTTGCCATTGGTATGGGAATGGGGCGTGATAAGAAAGCAGAAAATTTATTTGTTCGTTATATTCAAGCAATAATGGCAAAAAGCATCTCTGTGGTCATTGATGCAGATGGTCTATACCATCTAGCAGCGCTGCAAGCTGATAAGCATGAAGTCGTTACCCAGCTACGAGAATATAGTAAGACGCATAAGGTTTGCTTAACCCCGCATAGTGGTGAGGCGGCAAAGTTATTAAATAAAGAAATTAACGAGGTGGAAATTGACCGGTTATCAGCTATATGGCAATGCGCTGATATCTATGGCGGTGATTGGGTATTAAAAGGCGCAGGATCGCTGGTGTTGGAGCATGGGGAAATATACGTTTGCGATGCTGGTAATGCTGGAATGGCGACAGCTGGCATGGGAGATGTATTATCTGGAGTAACTGCCGGACTATTGGCTCAGCAAGATTTGGATAGTACGCAGAGTAGCTTACGTCAGGCGGTACTTATTCATGCATCAGCAGGAGATCTATTGACAAGAGATGTCTTAGTTAATCAGCAGCTAGGTAGTTCTAGAACACGTGATTATGCAAATAATAATCAGCTATTGATTGGACAGCGCGGCTTGCAGGCACAGGATATGCCTGCAGCCATTCGTCATATTATGCAAAATCTAACTGACTAAATAAATATTGATATGGTTAAAAGTGCTTCAAATATTAGTATTTGTTTGGGAAGCAATAGGTTTTTAAGTTTCAGTACCTTTACAATATTGTCCAATCGCTTGCTGTACACGCTCACGCTTAAGTTCAATTTCGCGGCCGTCTAGATATTGGCGTTTACCATTTGCATCCATCTCATAAATACGGCCGCCAACATTCAAATTGGTTAAATTATTACGTAATGACTGACAACGTTGTGCGTTTGCCTGAGCTTCTTGATCTTTGATACGAGCCTCTAATTGCGCCACTCTTTGCTCTTCTACATTCTGAGCGCCACTGTTCTGATTAACATCTGTTTTGCCTGCCATCTGACCTGCGTTAGCTTGTCTACCGTCACTACGGAACTCAATCACCTCAATATTCCGAGCATTTTGCGGAGCATGCTGACTATATTTAACTTCGCCATGTGCACCAATGGACTTATAAACTTGAATGGCGTGACTAGCGTTCATTGACAGAGCAAGCACACAAGTGGTGGCAACCCCGATGAGCAGTTTATTAGCAGTGTTGATCATGAGTGAATATGCCATGCTAGCAATCCTTTTAACAAATAAAAAACAAGTATTCATATTTGAGCGCGATGGCACTGTTGTATAAATTACAATGACAATACAATAGAGATTGATTCTAGCAAAAAATAATAGTAAATGTATATTATTTAATAACTAATAGTTAAGGTTGGGTTTCACAAGTTTTTCTTGACAATAGCGGTCAAACCATCGAATATAATAGCAGTTGATTGGTCAGTGAGCGGCTTTTATGATATTGCCGTAGCACTTGGGAATAATTACTACTTGCTGCTTATCAGTAGCATTTGCAGATTTATTCTCTTTGTGACAGTAACGCAGTGTAATATGAGTAATGGTTGCCAAAACCTTTATTCTAAGCTGAACTTACTGTCTCCGGACTCATCGGTCTACAATGACTAAGATAAACTTATTATTTTTAGATGTTAAAAGTTAAGTACAGTATCTGCAACCTTCAATAATGCATTATGTAAGGTAAAGTGCGACCGTCCTGTCGGTATGTTGCTCATACTTTTGCAATTTGTGTTGTCACTAGGTTTGGCATTTATCTGACTATATCTAATTACTTTAATGTTTTTACATTTTTTACTAATAATAAGCTTCTTTTATAAATGCTTTAATCAGCATCTTGTCACTGTATATCGGTAAACTCCTATCAAAAACTGACCAGATAAATTGCTATGTTTGGGTAACCTGCTGTCTTGTAATACAGCTGTGCTCTGACATGGTGATCACATATTATTGATAAGGTGATGACAGTGACGCAAACTACGCAAAGTCCGAACATGACCGGACATACCCAAACGGGTAATGCTGCCAAGAATTTCGATGAAAAACAACAGTTAATCGCTGAAGGTAGCGCTCAGCCTGTGATGTTATCCGGTGCTGAAATGCTGGTGCAATCACTAACCGACGAAGGTGTCGAATATATTTTTGGCTATCCAGGCGGTGCTGTTCTGCACATTTATGATGCTCTGTTCCAGCAAGACAATATCGAACATATTCTAGTTCGCCATGAGCAAGCGGCAGGCCATATGGCGGATGCTTATTCGCGAGTAACTGGCAATACTGGAGTAGTACTAGCGACATCAGGACCTGGTGCTACCAATACGGTTACTGCTATTGCTACAGCTTTTATGGACTCAATACCGATGGTTGTTATTGCAGGGCAAGTACCGAGTAGCTTGATCGGTGAAGATGCCTTCCAAGAAACGGATATGGTTGGTGTTTCGCGTCCTATCGTTAAGCATAGCTTTCAAGTACGCCATGCCAGCGAGATTCCAACGATTGTAAAAAAGGCATTCCATATCGCAAGGTCAGGTCGTCCAGGTCCTGTCGTTATTGACGTACCTAAAGATATGACTGCACCTAACGAAAAGTTTGCCTATGAATATCCAAGTGAAGTATTCATGCGTTCTTATCAGCCATCTGTGAAAGGGCATAGTGGTCAGATCAAAAAAGCTATTGAAACGCTATTAGCTGCTAAGCGTCCAATCATATATTCGGGTGGTGGTGTGGTTCTGGGTGACGCCCATAAAGAACTAACAAGCTTGGCTCATAAGCTAAACTTGCCAGTGACTAATACTCTTATGGGTCTTGGTGGTTTTCCAGGCTCTGATCGTCAATTTTTAGGCATGTTAGGGATGCATGGTACGTACGAAGCAAACATGACTATGCACCATTCAGACGTTATCTTGGCAGTTGGTGCACGTTTCGATGACCGTGTGACCAATAACGTTAAAAAATTCTGTCCAAACGCTACTATTATTCATATTGATATTGATCCAACGTCAATCTCTAAAACGATTATGGCGCATATTCCGATTGTTGGTGACGTCAAGTCAGTACTTACTGAAATGTTAGCAATGGTTGGCGACGATAAAGAGCTGGATCAACATGCTTTATTAGATTGGTGGGCACAAATTAATGAATGGCGTACGCGTCATGGTTTACGTTATGACACCAGTACAGAGCATGGCATCAAGCCACAAAGTGTCGTACAGGCCTTGTGTAAAATCACTGATGGTAATGCGATCATTACAAGTGATGTTGGGCAACATCAAATGTTCGCTGCACTCTACTATACTTATAAAGAACCTCGTCAGTGGCTTAACTCAGGTGGACTTGGTACTATGGGTGTTGGCTTGCCTTATGCGATGGCAGCTAAGCTTGTTAACCCTGAGCGCGATGTGGTCTGCATCACAGGTGAAGGCTCTATTCAGATGAATATTCAAGAGTTATCAACTTGCTTACAGTATAATCTGCCAGTAAAAATACTGAACTTGAATAATGCACAGTTGGGTATGGTTAAACAGTGGCAGGATATGCTTTATGAAGGTCGTCATGCGCAGTCTTATATGAACTCGCTACCAGATTTTGTAAAATTGGCCGAAAGCTATGGTCACGTGGGTATCAAAATCACTGATCCTGACAAAATGGAAGAGCAGTTGGCTGAAGCGATGGCCATCAAAGATAAGCTAGTATTTATTGACGTTTACGTTGATCGTAATGAGCATGTATATCCAATGCAAATCGCTGGTCAGACGATGCGCGACATGTGGTTATCAAAAGGGGAGCGTACCTAATGCAACAACATCTGATTTCGGTATTGATGGAAAACGAAGCGGGGTCGTTGTCGCGGTTAGTCGGCTTATTCTCCCAGCGTGGTTATAATATTGAGACTCTAAACGTCGCACCGACAGAAGACCCCTCTATCTCACGCTTGACGCTGACAACTATCACGTCACCCGAAAAAATTGAACAAATTACCAAGCAGTTGCATAAGCTGATTGAAGTCATTAAAGTATTGAACTTATCTGATAATGTGCACGTTGAACGTGAACTGATGCTGATTAAAGTTCGTGCTACTGGCAGTATACGTGAAGAAATCAAACGCAGTGCTGACATCTTCCGTGCACAGATTGTTGATGTGAATTCGAACTTATATACTATCCAAATCGTTGGTGATACCGCTAAGCTGGACGGTTTCATTGATACTATCGGTCGTGAGCGTGTATTAGAAGTAGTACGCTCAGGCGTGATTGGTATTGCTCGCGGTGAAAAAACACTAAGCATATAATATTACCTTGTTTAAAATTAATCTATTAACACTTACTACTAAGCTTATATCGCTGACTATTCCAAGAAAGTATTTGTGAAAGGTAACTGCGATATAAGTAACTACTACCCATGGCTTTCCATGATTGAGGAAAAGGACTCTACCTATGAACGTTTTTTACGATAAAGATTGTGATCTATCTATCATCCAAGGCAAAAAAGTTGCCATTATTGGTTATGGTTCACAAGGGCACGCCCATGCATTGAACTTGCAAGAATCTGGTGTGGATGTGACTGTTGGTCTACGCGCCAACTCTGGTTCATGGAAAAAAGCTGAAAATGCTGGCTTAAAAGTTTCTGAAGTAGAAGATGCGGTTAAAGCCGCTGACGTAGTCATGATTCTGACGCCTGATGAGTTCCAAAGACAACTGTATAGCGACGTGATTGAGCCTAATATTAAAGAAGGCGCTACGCTAGCTTTTGCTCATGGTTTCGCTATTCATTACAACCAAGTTGTACCACGTAAAGATCTTGACGTTATTATGGTTGCACCTAAAGCACCAGGTCATACGGTACGCTCTGAGTTTGTGAAAGGCGGCGGTATCCCTGACCTTATCGCTATCTATCAAGATGCTTCAGGTCAAGCCAAGCAGTTAGCACTATCTTACGCTGCTGGTGTTGGTGGTGGTCGTTCAGGTATTATCGAAACGACTTTCAAAGATGAGACTGAAACTGACTTATTTGGTGAGCAAGCAGTATTGTGTGGCGGCGCTGTTGAGCTAGTTAAAATGGGCTTTGAGACCCTAACCGAAGCTGGTTATGCACCAGAAATGGCTTACTTTGAGTGTTTACATGAGCTCAAGCTTATCGTCGACTTAATGTACGAAGGCGGCATAGCTGATATGAACTATTCAATCAGTAATAACGCTGAATATGGCGAGTATGTGACTGGTACGGAAGTAATTAATGAACAGTCACGCGAAGCTATGCGCAATGCCCTAAAACGCATCCAATCTGGTGAGTACGCGAAGATGTTCATCAATGAAGGCGCAACCAACTATCCATCTATGACTGCCCGTCGTCGTAATAACGCTGAGCATGAAATTGAGAAAACTGGTGCCAAACTTCGTGGCATGATGCCTTGGATCGGTGGTAACAAAATCATTGATAAAGACAAAAACTAAAAAGCTATATTTTAACTATTAGATCAGTTATTAAATAACAAAATTCTGAAGTTAATATTGATAGTAATTAAAACCCATGTTATCACTAGATAGCATGGGTTTTTTAATAATGAGTAATTGAGATGCGTGCTTTTAACAAGCTTGGATAATAACAGTAGTGCTCTTCACCGTATGCATTCGAAAGCAACAAAAAATCCCGCTTGAAAATCTACGATAGCTGCCCAATATAGACAGCTGGCAGGCCATTTATCTAAAAATTGTTTGCTGTGGCTTAACAAGCTTAAACATAGTGGCGTCCAAGTTATTTTTTTTCTTTTCATTTATATTATAGGTTGTGTGCTGTGCAAATATCTTTTCCAGACTGGCTGACACCGCAATTCGCATATATCTTTTTCAGTGCCGTAGTTGCCGTTCTGATTTGGATAGAGGGTGAAATGCTTAAGCGCACCAATGGCAAACTACCCAAATCTCTATTTTTCCAATTTAGCTCACTATTAGATACATCTTGGTTCTTTGTCTCTGTAGTAATGATGTATGTCATTGATTTGACACCATTAGCAACTACGTTGCCTGCAGCTTATGGACTTTATACAATATTTGGTTGGATTTATGGTACGCGTTTACTTAAGCTTCGTGGTATCCCAGATTCTCCAGAAGACTTAGTGATACCTTCTAAATATATTGCTTACAGTCAATCATTTTCATTGATATTCTTTGGATTGTGTTTGTTAGTATTGACCTCTCCTTGGTTACCTGTTTTAAATCAATAATTAAATAAGAATAGTTTTCATGTTTAATTACATAAGTTCATCAAATTACCAACTTTACATTTACAAAACCTGCTAATTTAACATACCATTGACAATAAAAACTGCTATACTACAACTGTACTCAGGGAACTTTAGACAGAAATAGTTGAATATCATTAAGATATAATGCTATTTAGTCTGAGCTTTAGCTCATGATTCGACTGAGTATTTGTCAATTAATCGGTGATGACACAAGTCTCGCCAACAGTTAAAGAGTTAGGAAAATTTATGTCAGATAAAGTTGAAGGCACTGTAAAGTGGTTTAATGAAGCTAAAGGTTTTGGTTTTATCGCTCAAGACAATGGCGGACAAGACGTATTCGCTCACTACAGCGCTATCCAAGGTAACGGTTTTAAAACTCTAGCCGAAGGTCAAAAAGTGTCTTTCATCTTAGGTGATGGCAAGAAAGGCCCACAAGCTGAGCAAATCGAAGCTATCTAATCTTACTTATTGTTAATTTTGACCGATTTATCAGTCATTGTTAATACTAAAAGATTCTATATAAGCCAAGATTGATTTGTTGTATAACAACAAACATATTGTTTAGACTGTATATTAAAAGCAACCTCTTATCAGGTTGCTTTTTTTTGTCAAAAAAACGAGTCCATAGCTTTGTTTAAAGTGCTTAATAATCTATTTAATAATAAATATTAAATCATTAACTATCAGTAAAATAGTGCAATAAGGTGATATTATGAAATGGGAAGCGTGGTTTTCAATTGATTGGCAACAAGTATTCGGCATCTCTTTATCTGCCATAGGTTTTTATGTTGGCCTAATGATATTTACGCGCTTTATGGGACTACGTAGTTTCTCTAAGTTATCAAGCCATGACTTTGCAATGACGGTAGGTATTGGTAGTATTTTGGCATCAACAGTATTGTCTGATTCGCCATCATTACTACAAGGGTTGTTTGCAGTTGGCGTACTGTTTATCATTCAAGGGCTTGTCTCAATTATAAGGCGCAAAATTAAACCATTAAAAGCATTGATTGATAATCAACCGATTATCCTAATGGCGCATGGTGAGTACTTTTGGGATAATCTGAAAGAAGCCAATTTGAGTACTAGCGATGTACAACAGGTATTGCGCAAAAATAGTATCAAGTCAAAATCACAGGTCTTTGTGGTGATTATGGAAACGACTGGCGATATGAGCGTGATTAAAAACGATGATGTAAGACCTGATTGGTCATTATTTGACGACGTGCGTGATAGTGAGATGCTAATTAATCCTGCTAAAACTGCACCAATAAAAGATGCTTTGAACAATGCTTAGCTAAACTATGTAATAATAAAATTTCAATAGAATAAAAGCCTAGGAATGCTACAAAGGTAAGAACTATTGAATTTTGAACAATAAAATCATGATATTTCACTAAAAACGCTATATTTTAAATGAATAGTGACAAATTTATGACGCATTATTCACGGCGTTGTCTTGACCTTATCGAGATGCTCACGCAAGATAGTTAGGTCTAATAATCTAAGCCTGATGAGTAGTGGCTAGCAAACTCAGTCATGACTTTTAAGTAAGATTTTGAACCAAAATAAATCAATGGTTGTTGATTTATATTTTTTAATTCATAACATTAATAAACGAGGAACGTATGAAAGCATTAGTCGCGGTCAAGCGTGTCATTGATTACAACGTAAAAGTTCGTGTAAAAGCTGATAACTCTGGTGTAGATCTATCGAACACCAAAATGTCTATCAACCCATTTGATGAGATTGCAGTAGAAGAAGCAGTTCGTCTAAAAGAAGCTGGCGTGATCGATGAGATTATTGTAGCTTCAATTGGTCCAAAAGAATCACAAGAGCAGATTCGTGCGGCTCTAGCATTGGGTGCTGACCGTGGTGTTTTGGTACAAACTGATGCCAAGCCATATCCACTACAAGTCGCTAAGATTTTGAAGAGTATTGCTGAGCAAGAGAGTACTGATATTATCTTGTTGGGTAAACAGGCTATTGATGACGACAATAACCAAACAGGTCAGATGCTTGCTGCACTAATGGGTATCGGTCAAGGTACGTTTGCTTCAGAAGTGAAAGTTGAAGGCGACAAAGTAAACGTTACTCGTGAAGTTGATGGCGGCTTGCAAACAGTTGCGCTTTCACTACCTGCAGTTATCACTACTGACTTACGTCTGAACGAACCACGCTATGCAAAACTGCCTAACATTATGAAAGCGAAGAAAAAGCCGCTTGATGAAAAAACTCCAGCAGATTTTGGCGTAGACATGACCTCTAAGCAAGAAATCACTAAAGTTATGCCACCTGCTGAGCGTAAAGCTGGTATTACAGTGGCCTCAGTTGATGAATTGGTCGATAAGCTAAAAAATGAAGCAAAAGTAATTTAATATTTGCGATGGTGTTTATAGGGTTTCGATGTCCTAAACGCCGTATTTAAACAGCTATCTGACGACATGAACCAATAAATAAAGGACAAAAAAATGGCAATTTTGGTATATGCAGAACATGACAATGCCAGTCTAAAAAAGGCAACTTTGAATACAATTGCAGCTGCTAAGCAAATGGGTGACGACATTCATGTGTTGGTCGCTGGTAGCGGTAATCAAGCAGTCGCTGACGAAGCGGCAAAAGTTGAAGGCGTAAGCAAAGTACTACTAGCAGACAATGCAGCTTATGAGCATCAAATGGCAGAAAACATCTCGCTATTGGTTGCAGATATCGCTGGAGATTACAGCCATATCATCGCTCCTGCTACGACAACAGGCAAGAACTTCATGCCACGTACAGCGGCTTTACTAGATGTAAGCATGCTGTCGGAAATCTCTGCTGTCATAGATGCACAAACTTTTGAGCGTCCTATTTATGCTGGCAACGCGACTGCTACTGTTAAGACAACGGAAGACAAAGTGGTATTGACAGTACGTACGACTGCTTTTGATCCAGTCGCTGCTGAAGGCGGTTCTGCAACTGTTGAGACAATTGACAATGTACAGGAATCTGGCAAATCAAGCTTCGTCAACGAAGAGATGGCTAAATCTGACCGTCCTGAATTAACGTCAGCTTCAATCGTCGTATCTGGTGGTCGCGCCTTAGCAAATGGTGAAAACTTCACTAAATATATTGAGCCATTAGCAGATAAATTAGGCGCTGCTGTTGGTGCATCACGTGCCGCTGTTGATGCTGGCTACGTACCTAACGATATGCAGGTTGGTCAAACGGGTAAAATCGTCGCACCAGATCTATATATCGCTGCTGGTATCTCCGGTGCTATTCAGCATTTGGCAGGTATGAAAGACTCTAAGGTTATCGTTGCAATCAATAATGACCCAGAATCTCCAATCGCCAGTGTTGCTGATTATTTCTTAGAAGCTGATTTATTTGAAGCATTACCTGAGCTAACTAGCAAAATCTAAGTTAGACAGATAATCTATAAAAAATCCCGCTATCATCAATAGCGGGATTTTTTTATGTTTAAACGCTAAGCTAATATAGCTATTTCACTTTAACTATATGTGAACTTAGTTGTAACGGCGCTGACGTAGCGTCTCATAAAGACATAGCGCCCCTGCAATCGCAACATTGAGGCTCTCTTGTCCATTGGGCTGTGGTAATGCAATAGGGGTGGCACATTGCATCAGCTCCTCGCAAACGCCTTGACCTTCATGTCCCATAATCCAAGCAGTAGGAGCTGTCAGATCATGCTCATAAATCAAAGTGTCAGTATGTGAGCTGGTCGCAAGCAATGGAGTTTGCACATAGTCTAAAATATCTTGACTACTCAAACCCTCATAAATAGTTAGCGCAAACTGCGCACCCATTCCTGCTCGTAGCGTCTTGGGTGACCATGCTTGTGCAGTTGCGCTAGTGCATAACACTGTATCAATACCAACCGCCGCTGCAGTGCGTAATAGCGTACCAACATTACCACTATCTTGTACATCGTTCAGGATCAGGCAGTCATAATCTATCATCGTTAAGCTTGGTGCTGGTATATTGATAATCGCCATGATATCAATGCCTGTACCTAGACTTCTAATGCTTTCATAAAGTGCATCTGACAAAGTTAAGATACTAGTGTAAGTCGGTAGGCGCGTTAAGATTTGCTGAACCTCAGGATGCTTGTGCGCTGATTCGGCTAGTAGTATTTGGACGAACGGATAGTCGCTACGTAGGGCCGCGTCAATAAGATGCACACCTTCAAGTACCGTCTGACCTTGTTTTTTACGCTGACGTGCCTGAGACAAAAGTGCTTTTACGAGCTTAACGGAAGTGTTTTTGTCTGAAGTGATTAGCTCGGTAGGTTCTAATGTCATAGTTGACTGCTTAAGAATAAAGGTAAAATTAACAATATCAAAAGTTAGCCAGTCCAAGTTGTTTTTTTAACATTGGTCTGGCTACTTTTGATGTATAGGGCGAAGTCATGAAAAGTAATAAAAAAGTATTACTTATTTATCACCATGCTTTAGATGTAAGTCTTTAATGTAGTCGACTTCGTTTTTACTACCAAGTACTACAGGGACACGCTGGTGAATATTAGTTGGAGCAATGTCTAAAATACGATTGGTCGCATCAGTTGCACTGCCGCCAGCACGTTCAATGAGTAGGCTCATTGGATTGGCTTCGTACATTAAACGTAGTTTGCCAGCTTTATGTGCATATTTGGTGTCAAAAGGATAAGTGAACAGACCACCGCGGCATAAGATACGGTGTACATCACCGACCATGGCTGCCACCCAGCGCATGTTGAAATCACGACCACGTACTCCGGTATCGCCAGCGATTAGCTCGTCAATGTACTGCTGCATAGGCGCACGCCAATAACGATAGTTTGAGCTATTGATAGCATATTCGCTGGTATCGGCATCGATTTGTACATTGTCTTCTACTAGCACATAATCGTCGCTGTCTGGATCTAAGCTGAACATAACCACGTTATCAGCTACCGTCAATGCCAGCATGGTAGACGTACCATATAATAAATAACCTGCTGAAAGCTGTGCATTACCAGCCTGTAGGAAATCACTGTTCTCACTAGTTTGCCCTTGGCGCTGGTAGGGTAGAATAGAAAAAATCGTCCCTACTGCCATATTGATATCGATGTTCGATGAGCCATCAAGGGGGTCAAATAATACGAGCAAGCTACCATCGGCATTGGCAGGAGTGGCATCATCTAGCTCTTCTGAGGCGACGCCAGCACAATGCTTGTTTTGTGCTAAAGCATCTAGAAGTAAGTCATTAGCCAATACATCAAGCTTCTTTTGCTCTTCACCTTGGACGTTTTGATTACCTGCTTCCCCTAAAATATCTGCCAGTGCTCCTTTTCTGAGCAGCTGTGAGATGGTTTTGCCGACTTCAGTAATAGTCGTAATTACATCGCCAACAGCGGAGTCGGTTTTTCGTTCTTTTAGATAATGTGCTAAGGTCGTCATAATACTTCCTAATAAATGAGATGAGTGGTAAAAGGTAGAGAAATAATAAGTTTTAAAATACAGTAGATTAAGCTTGTCACTTGGGTCATTCTAAATAAGCTAAGTATTCATTTAAATGAGTAAATATGCAAATAGCAGACACGTTATCTTTGTCCTGACTGCAAAATCAGCTACACTATATCTATTATTATTGATAATTTAGTTAGACTTGCCGCTTACTACTTGCCGTTTATTATAAGAAACATTAGTCTTTTTATAAAAGCGAATAAGGCCATGTATGCCAATGCGGTAAAGTGTAGCAAATAAGTGCCAATATGTCCTTGTGTCTGTACACATGGTGATGATTATAAATGAATAAACCGATATGATTGACTCGATATAAACCCATAATAAAGACTTACCATTATGCCAACTTCCAAGAAAAATATGCCTATCAATACTATATCACCATCCAAATATGCCAAATTCGATCACGATACTATTCACCAAAGACTCAACACTTCGCTTAGCCGCCCACAGCTAAATGAAGACGGTAGTCTGCGTCATTTCCTAGGGGTTGAAGGATTAAATAAAGCACAGCTACAAGCAATTATTGCTAAAGCAGAGACTTTTTTTGATGAAAATGGTCTGTTGGTTAATCGGCCTGAGCTTGATGGTTGTACAGTAATGAACCTGTTCTTTGAGCCGTCAACTCGTACTCGTACTACCTTTGAAGTAGCAGAAAAGCGTCTTGGGGCCAATGTATTAAACATCGATATTGCCCGCTCTAGTACAAAAAAAGGCGAGAGTTTACGCGATACGCTATGGAATTTGGAGGCAATGACAGCCGATATTTTTGTTGTACGTCATTCAGCATCAGGGGCTGCACATTTTATGGCGACTGAAGTGACACCGGATATCGCTATTATTAATGGCGGTGATGGCTGGCACGCACATCCGACTCAAGGTATGCTCGATATGTTGACTATCCATCGTGAAGCGCCGCGTCCATTTGAAGAGCTATCGGTGGCTATTATCGGTGATATTAAGCATTCTAGAGTAGCGCGCTCAGATATTAGCGCCTTAAAAACCCTTGGGGTTAAAGATATTCGTGTGATTGCCCCACGTACTTTATTGCCTAAAGGGATTGAGCGTTTTGGTGTTCAAGTCTACGAAGATATGAATAGCTGTGTGACTGATTGTGATGTCATTATGGGACTTAGAATTCAAAACGAGCGTATTGGATCACCGCTATTGGCGTCATCAAGTGAATATTACAAACACTATGGTATTACACCTGAACGGGTAGCATTGGCTAAGCCTGACGCCCTAGTTATGCATCCAGGACCGATGAATCGTGGTATTGAGATTGCATCAAATGTGGCCGATGGCGCGCAGTCTGTTATTTTAAAGCAAGTAAGCAATGGTGTTGCGATTCGAATGGCGGTGCTCTCACTAGCCATGGAAGGCCAACGTGCCCACCAAGCGGCCAGAAATTCACAAAAAAACGAATAATCAGTAAAGGTAAAATTAACACTTTATGGTTTACGTTCGCCTGTTAAGCCTTTCTATTTTATTCATTTAATTATTATTGATATGGTAAAAAAAGCTCATGACTAATCCCATCACTACTGATGCGCAGATGACAGATTTACTTCCTAATGCTTTCAAAAAATCGTTACCGAGTGAGGCGATTGCTAAACTAGCAAATCTTGAGGCTGGTCGAGAGACTTGGCTGCTACCACCACTGGTGGATTTGTGTGCGCGTCTGCGAGAGCCTGGTCAGCAGCAGCATGGCACCCTAATTTCAGAAGGCCGTGCTGCCCGCGCTAATGGATTTTTGCATGTTATTACGCCACCCGATACAAGTCCTATCCTGGAAAATGGCTCGCTACTTAAAGGTCTTCGCGAACGTGCATTGCTCGATGGTGGTATCCATTTACATATTTTAGGCGCTTTGACTGAAGGCTTGCGAGGAGAGAATCCCTCGAATATCGCAGGCCTAAAAAAAGGTGGCTGTATCGCAGTCTCTAACGCGCGTAGGCCTTTTAGCAATGATTTGGTACTGCTACGCACCTTGGAGTATGCAGCAACCTTTGGCATGAAAGTATTCTTCTATCCTGATGAGGCAAGTCTGTCTGGTGATGGGGTAGCGCATGAAGGTTATATCGCCTCTTATCACGGACTACAAGGTATTCCTTGGATTGCTGAGACGGTAGCATTGTCCACCCAGTTACTGATGGTAGAAGAGACAGGCATTGCTGCGCATTTTAGTCAATTATCATGTAAGTCTTCAGTTGAGCTAATGCGCTGGGCGAAAGATAAAGGCCTGCCCGTGACTTGTGATGTGGCTATGCATCAGCTATATCTAACGGATGACAATCTAGAAGGCTTCAACGCCCAAGCTTATGTGCTACCGCCGTTGCGTAGTAACACGGATCAGCAAGCACTGCTTCGCGGGCTTAAAGATGGGACTATTGATGCAATTTGTAGTCATCACGAGCCTTTAAATTCTACAGCAAAAAAAGCCCCCTTTGCTGAGAGTACGCCTGGTATTTCAAACTTTGATACGTTTATGGCGCTAGCCTGTCAGTTAGTGAAAGATGAGGTGTTAACGCTAGAGCAGCTGGTAGACAAGATTTGCATTAACCCGGCACAAATTGCTGGTATAAGTAACAAATATGAAAGCATGGGCGGTGCAATATTGGTTGACCCTAACCTTGAATGGCAAGTGACGACAGATACTATGTTATCGAATGGCAAAAATACGCCATTCTTTAATCAGTACTTGCAAGGTCGAGTCGTGGAGACCTTCTTTGGCTAATTCGCCTCAGCAGAATGGTAACTTGCCACCATCTTCAGCCAGCAAAAACCATAAGTCTCTAGGAGATGATGACAATCTGCCGAGTAAAATGGATAGTGAGTCTAGTGAATCAATTAAGGCGGTGGCAATCTACGAGATTGTCAAAGGTACTGGTGCGCTGTCAGGTGCTTTTGCATTATGGTTTTGGCATACTGATCTAGAGCATTGGCTAGCCACGGCAACGGACTCATGGCAATATTATTTTGGAAACCTGCTGACCCCGCAGATTGACAGTGTTGTGCAACTGGCTCAGCAAGCAAGCAAAAATTGGCCACTTTTCATGCTATTGATTTTCGCTTACGTTAGTCTGCGTTTCATTGAAGCTTATGGATTATGGCAAGATAAGACCTGGGCATATTGGTTTAGTGTCATCGGTTATGGGATATTTATCCCTATCGAGTTGTACTACTTGATCGTTAGCCCGTTTGATTGGTTCAAATTGGGTATTTTGGTGTTAAATATTATTATTGTGGTTGTGGTCTATCGCAATATGAAGCGAAAAGGGTTGATATAAAATAATACACGAACTTTATAATCGTCCTTTTGTAATCACCATAAATTATAGCTATCATAGAAATTCTAGTGTGAAAACCAGAGAGCCAGCATTAAAGATAATATCTAGTGCTGGCCCTTTTTTTACATAGCTTAGCCATAAATTGATTAAGCTTATAATCGATTTTGTTGCACAGGCTGGATCATTTTGGCAACTTTACCGATGCTTAGTCCTTGCACTAAGATAGAGAATACTACCACAGCATAAGTCAGTGCCAATAGAATGTCGCGCTCTGTGCCTGATGGTAACTGTAATACTAGGGCCACTGAAATACCGCCACGCAGTCCGCCCCATGTCAATACTTTCCAGGCACCTTCTGGTAGCTTCAATTGGCGGCTAAAGGTTTTAGTAGTCATGCCTACGACAATAAGGCGAGCAAGTAGGGCAATAATAATGGTCAAGCCACCAGCGATAAATAAATTACCTGAGTAGGCAATAACGACCACTTCAAGACCGATCAAGACGAATAAAATCGCGTTTAAAATTTCATCAATTAATTCCCAAAATAAATCAATATAATGGCGAGTCTTGTCGCTCATCGCCAGCTCACGACCACGATTTCCGACCATTAAGCCCATCATCACCATCGCTAGTGGTCCTGACAAATGCCAATGGCTGGCTAGCGCGTAACCACCTATCACGCCTGCAAGCGTCAATAGCACTTCTTCTTGATAGCTATCAATACTTTTAATCATGTAGTACAAAATGGCCCCGAGTATCAAACCAAAGATGATACCGCCACCCGCTTCAACAGCTAGAGTATGTGCCACATAATTAGCCGTTGGAATATCACCACTGGATAAAATGCCGAGCAATAAGACGAATATAACGACACCAATGCCATCGTTAAATAATGATTCGCCAGCGATGACAGTTTCAATGCTTTTTGGGGCACCTGCAGACGCTAAAATACCCATAACTGCAATAGGATCTGTAGGCGATATCAACGCGCCAAACAATAAGCACCAAATAAAAGGTAGCCCGAAGCCAAGTAACGGCAGCATAAAGTAAAGAGCAGTGGCGATAAGTACTGCTGACACTACGGTACCAATACAGGCAAGGATGCCAATCGGTAGTCTATAACGCTTCAAATCGCCAATATTTACGTGTAGAGCACCGGCAAATAAGAGCATGGAGAGCATGCCATCAAGCAATACTTCAGTGAAATCTAGCTGATCTAATAAACTAACCTCATAATCAATAAGCTGATCAAAGCCTAAAAAACCTAAAAATATCGCTACCATAGATAATACGATAGAGATGACCATCACACCGATAGTGGTTGGTAAACCAATAAAGCGGTGATTGATATAGGTCAATAAAGCGGTAATCGATAAAAAGATGGCGCTGATTTCGAGTATGGTTAGGCTGGTCGCAGATGCCATAAAAGAGGTCTCAAGTGAGTATAAAAATTGTCGTAAGGCTAATGGTTATTAAGCCCAGATACCGTGCTGGTTTTGTTGCTTTAACCGTCACTCATATTCGTAACTAATATATAACTAAATCTGTGCTTATATATTCGACTGCACCATAACTATCTACCTTGATTGTGTCTGCAAGGCTTTATAAATATGCGCATCGAACTCGCTAATATATTCAAAATGTTGATGTTGAGCATTATCATTATTAATAAACTGCCGTGCTTGTTGACACATAGCCAGCAAATCCTCTACTAGCTCCCTATAACTTAGGTTGGCTTGACCCGCATGTTCAATCAAAGTCAGCTCACGTAATAATGTTTGCCGCTGTGCGCTATTTACTCGAGCATAATTTAGATCAGTTACTGCCTGACAAAGTGCCTTTAATACCATTAAATCAGTAGTAGCATAACGACGTATTTCACCCAGCGAGGTTTCGATAAAATCAGATATTTTTGGCGTTCGGGTAACGAGAGCCAGTATTGCTATTCGTGGCTGATTAACCGTAATATCAGATTCATCCTTGTCTTTTGGTGGCGTATAAAAATGATAAGGGCTAGGTGGCTGCCGACGCATCATTAAGCTCAAGCAAATAGTTAAGGATTGCACACAGTTTACCGCTGTCTTAGGATCGTTAATACCAGGAGATAAGGCTCGTACAGCAATTTCAGTTATCTGTCCTAAGCTTGAGCCAATATCATTAGAGTATGCCGACTGGCGTTCAAAGTGAAGACAAGTAGCAAAGCGTTGCCAAAATATTCCATCAGGTGTGTGTGGAGAGATTGCTAGCTGAGAGATTGTAGTCTTTTCTAGATTGCTTATATGACCTGCTGGGCGCTGATAAAAATGCCCTATGACGTTTTTATCAGTGACAAAATCACCGAGATTGGTATGTAATTGCACCACGCCGCCATAGTCTTTTGCTAGGGTAATGAGTGACTCAAAATACATCTGTTGTAGATAGCCTGAGCTTGGTGCATAGATAGGAGTAGCGCGCCAAGAATGATAATGTTCAATGTCACTATCCGCTACATCTTGCTGATGCTGAATATCGCAGTTATCGCTATACCAGTAATGAATGTTTTTGATAGTGTCATTACTGGCTCCTTGAATGACACGTGACGCTTGAATAGCATGCACCATATGCTGTACAAAATAAACCAACAACAATGCACAAACAATTGCCATAAAGATAGCAAAGGTTACTGATAGGTGCGGCACACCAAAATCCACATCATACTTATGAATAGATTTTAAAACCAACAAGCTATAGCTAAACGTACCGATGAAGGCACCAAGCACGAACTGATTTGATTTATCAGTCAGAAAGTTACGTAAGAGTCGTGGCCCAAACTGTGACGAGGCCATAGAAAGGACGGCAATGGTAATCGAAAAAGTGGTACCAGCTACGCCTAATACCGCTCCTGCAATCGTGGTCATAATAGATCTTGCAGAGGAATCATCACCTGTAAAAGCAAAACTAATATCCCTAACGGTTGCACGATCAAATTGTTGATCGATAGCGATGAACAAAGGTGCTAACAGTAATCCTGTCAGCACACAAGCAGTTGGAATGAACCAATAAGAGCCAATCAGCTGCTGCCATAGATTTCTTAAGCGATCAGGTAAGTCCGTTAGTGTCTGTAGCGACCATAACTGCGCAAACTGCTTTAGCCAATAGAGACTTGCCGTTAGTACACGTTTGAGCAGATTATCTTTTGTGTCGTCAGTCACTGCCATAGGCTCCAAAGGGTTTGTGATAGATTTTTTAATGTTTTCTAATGAAAGTTATTTAACAGCGTTACCTAATAAGGTTATAGCGCTTATCTATTTGCTTGTGGATTATCCGCTTCAGTAATGATATTGCCGCTAGTGTTGGCACTATTATTAGTTGTACCTTTATCGTCTTCCATACTGTCATTCGGAATTAAAATCTCGTTATTATTGTTATCGCATATTACATCACTGTCTTTATCATAAGCGGCTGCTTCAAAACGTAGTGCATCTCTATTGTCATCAACATGATGATTGGAAGTTTGTTCAGATGATTCTTTTTTATAATCTACTGGTGTTTTTTTGCGTGGCTGACTGTGAGAGAAAATCGCGGACAATGGTAAGTTAAGTTGTTCTTGAGCACAAGCTTCGGTATTCACAAATCGACGTACCAATAAGCTCAACCATGGTTGTTGATTTTCACTCTTCATCTCATCAAGCTCATCCTTGATTGGTAATGGATAAGGTAGGGTACGATAGAAGTCCCATAGCGTCATTCTGCTAAGGTCTTTTTTAAGCACGTAATCATCATCCTCAGTCATCGTAATGAGTTTGCTGTCCTTTAAGTAATTGATATAGGTATACCATTTGGGTAATTCTTTACGACCCAATACGTTACGTAGGTCTTGCTCGCTAACGGCATCGCCTTTTAGATGACTGGTGTACACCAAATTCAGCATATCAAGCAAGCTTAATAGTGGATGGCGTGGATAAACTTCCTCAGTCTCAAAAATGGTTAAGGTATAGCTAATCTCAACGCCTAATAGGATTAAATTCCACGATAAATATATCCATAGCAAAAAGATCGGCAAAGCAGCAAACGCACCATATATAGCTTCATAGCTGGTAAAGTTGCTCATCACTGTGCCGAAGATATGCTTTAGTAACTCAAATACTACTGCAACAAATATACCAGCAATGGCCGCATTTTTTACGGGTACGCGTGCTTTAGGAATGAACCAATACATACCAATAAAGCCTGCAATCGTGACGCCGATAGAGACCATTTGTACCCAAAATGACCAATCAATACCATAGCCGCCAATTTGTTGATTCAAAAAGCTTAAACTCTGTACCGTACTAGAGGCAATGAATGCAGTACCCAGTACTAAAGGTCCCAAGGTGACGATGGTCCAATAGCGCAGCATACTCTTAATGCCGCCCGAACGATCTTCCACTCGCCAAATCTGATTAAACGCACGTTCAATAGTCGTTAAGGTTACGATGGTCGTGACAAATAAAATCATTGCCCCGATAGCCGTCAAGTTGGACGATTTTTCAGCGAAGCTATTGATATATTCACTGACTTGCATGCTTGATTGCGGTAGCAAGTTGCTATAAATCACTTCATATATCTGTGCTCTGACTGAAGCAAGTGCGGGAACTGAAGATAAAATCATCAATAGTACGGTTAACATGGGTACAATTGACAGCATAGTGGTATAGGTAAGAGAAGCAGCTTTCTGTTGGCAATTATCTTCAAAAAAATGCCGTATTAAAAATCGCAAGAATTGAAACCAGCGTTGATGTGTAAACGGGATTTTTTTTAATAAGTTTTCCATGACGACCATTTAGCGAGGATAAGAGTGACAATAGTGTAACAAAAATGTGGCATCAGCATCTGCCACTTAATTGTGTCAAAATGCACACTAGCAACCGTTACAGGGTTTTATCTATACAATGTAGGGTATGCTTTGTTTGCATGTCAGTGAATGACTCGGGCATAATGTGCACGTCTATCTACAATGTTAAACACTCAATGCATGCGTAGCTTTTAATCCGGTAAATTCATAACAGGATAAAAAGCCCGCATGGTACGTAAGCTATTGCATATCATAATGTTAACGATTTTATAAGGAAGCTCTGCTAATGAGTCAAGCCAACCCATATATTTTGGTGCTCTATTACTCTAACCATGGTACGACTAAGACATTAGCATATGCTATCGCTCAAGGTATTGAAGAGGCTGGCATGACGGCACGTATTCGTACGGTGCCGACAGTTGCGCCTGAGACGACAGCAAGTAAGCCTGCTATTCCTGATGAAGGCGATCTTTATTGCACGATGGATGACTTAAAAGACTGTATGGGTCTTGCGCTCGGTAGTCCGACTCACTTTGGTAATATGGCCGCGCCCATGAAGTATTTTTGGGATAATACCGTTACTGTTTGGTTGGCTGGCAATCTACAAAACAAACCAGCTTCAGTATTTACGGCGACGGGCTCAATGCACGGCGGTCAAGAAACGACCTTACTTACCATGATGTTGCCATTAATTCATCACGGTATGATGATTATGGGTGTGCCATATGCAGAGCCAGCGTTGAACCGTACTCATCGTGGCGGCACACCTTATGGTGCAAGTCACGTCAGCGGTGCGTTACATGATCAACCTGTCTCTGATGATGAGCGCGAATTGGGTATCGCTCAAGGCCGTCGTCTGGCTATTAGTGCAACCGCATTAGCACAAGCCAACTGGAATCGCTAAGCTGCTCTGGTCTATTGCAGCACAATGCTCTAACTAGGAAATAAACGTATCTGATGGCTACTAACCGCTCCGATGGTAACAATCAGGCTAAAGTACCAGTAAAAAATTCTGGCAAGCCTGCTAAACCTAACAAACCTATTGCGCCTATCCGTCAACGCTTAATGCTTACTTGGCTAGTCTGGTTAATTTATAGATTGTTTGGGCTGCCTATTTTTATCAGTGCTCTTAATCCAAGCAGTCCTGATATTATTGGTGGTATTGCATGGCAAGCATTGTGGCTGGTGCCAGCGTTCATCTTAACGCCATGGGTAATGCGTGGTCGTTCACCCTATGCACTATTGGTAGGTAGTATGTTTACTTTGGTTTATTTAGGTGCGAGTGGCGTAGTGCTATTTACTCGTGCTTACGGAAGCAGCTCAGCTGAGATAGCCGTTTATTTAATCGATTTTATATTACTGCTAACCATCAACGTCTGGTTATTTATTTTGTTGAAACGTCTGCCCTCGATGAACAATGTAGTCAAGCAACCTCGCTAGCTACGCAGCCAGCTTCATATTTCCATATAAATTCAAAGCCATAAAAAAGCGGCACTCTGAATCAGAGTGCCGCTTTTTTTACGAGATGATTTCGACGTCAGTTAAGCTAGACCTCAGTTAAACTATAAGGTAGCTAATATAGCGCTTAATTAACCTTAGTCAATTCTAAGTCCATTTTCTTACCATCGTTAATTTGGCTCACTTTTACTGGTAAGTAATCTAAGCTTGGCGCTAACCAAAAACTGGTAGAGCGACTATTGTCGTCATGGACACGGTCGACACGGACAGTATCAAAAGTGCCTGCTGGTACGGTGATTTTGGTATTGCCAGATTTCTTAAATGGTGTCTTTTCAACCTTGTCTTTTTTTGCCATGTAATAGTTGCCAGAGAATTTACCATTCAATAAATCTTGGCGAATTTGCACCTCTAAGCTCAGATCATCAAAGGCTTGCTGCGCCATATTCATGGTTGTTGTCTTACCTTTATAATTACTAGTGACCTTTTTGCTACTTGGGTTAAAATCTAGCTTATGTGTACGGCCGATACCTAGGAGCTTGTAAGTCGTACTGGCCTGAGTTGGGCTAACGTTATTACCATTAATTGTGAACGCGCTATTTTGTGAGGCGCTAGCAACACCGGCCACGCGAGCTTTTACATTGTACTTCCAAGTATCGCCAGATTTGCTCAATATACGATTTGCTGTACCTTTATACTTATCTTCAACCGTAAAGCTATAATCAGCATTTGATGGCTGAACGGTTTTTGCGCTGGCAAGGGTAGGTGCAGTCATACTTAAAGCTCCAATAGCAGCAATACTAGCACCTGTGGTTAAGGCTGCTAAAAACTTAGATTTATTGCGTTTGATGTTAGTAGAATCAGTAGTTGCTAATTTTTTATGTGTTGATAAAAAACTCATGAATATTCCTTAATTAGTATACGCTTAATATGTTGGCTTTTACTTATTGCTATTATTATTTTCTCAAGTCTTATAATGGTTATATATTGTTACATTTTCAAGGGTAGCAATAGTATTTGATGTTTGGCTCTTGTAGCTGATGTTGCCATCAATCTTCAAACTCTCATTACAAGTAACGCTTTGTGAGTAAGGTTACTGGTCAACGCGTGCTAATAACCCATTTACTCTAGTATTATTGTAAATTTTTTTGGTTTACACTTGAAGCTATCTCCCATTGCCCCCACTTTTTGATACAAGCTCAAAGCTTATCTTAGGAATGCCATTTTTATACAGCGCTTCTGATAGATATTGGTATTGAGACTATTAATTCAAATAAACCCTTAAATTCAAATAACCAACTTTTGGAGTCATATCGATGAACATTCGTCCTTTACATGACCGTATCGTCGTCCGCCGCATAGAAGAAGAAACAAAAACTGCTGGCGGTATTTTATTGCCTGGTTCAGCACAAGAAAAGCCATCACAAGGTGAAGTGCTAGCAACTGGTAACGGTCAGATTCGTGACAACGGTGAAACTCGCGCGTTAGATGTAAAAGCTGGCGACAAAGTCTTGTTCGGTCAATATGCTGGTCAAACGGTAAAAGTTGACGGCGAAGAACTACTTATTATGAAAGAATCTGATGTATTAGGTGTGCTAGAAGGCTAGTCCTTTTTGAGTATTTTTGTACTCAGCGCATTTTTGACAATTGGTTTTGTCAATACTAGATCGAATCATTCAATTGTATTCTCATACTTATAATAGTGGAGTAATTTAACATGGCAAAAGACGTAAAATTCGGCATAGATGCCCGTAAACAAATGATGGACGGTGTAAACGTTCTAGCAAACGCAGTACGAGTGACATTAGGTCCTAAAGGTCGTAACGTGGTAATCGATAAATCATTCGGCGCGCCTACCATCACCAAAGATGGTGTTTCGGTTGCTAAAGAAATCGAGCTTGAAAACAAGTTTGAAAATATGGGCGCACAATTGGTACGTGAAGTAGCTAGCCGCACAAACGATGTTGCTGGCGATGGTACGACTACTGCAACGGTATTGGCTCAGTCAATCTTGCAGGAAGGCATGAAATCAGTTGCTGCTGGCATGAACCCAATGGATCTGAAACGCGGTATCGATAAAGCCGTTCGTGCTGCTGTTGAGCAAATTCATTTACTATCAACGCCAGCTGACGATTCAAAAGCAATCGCTCAAGTCGGTTCTATCTCTGCCAACTCAGACACCAAAATTGGTGAATTGATTGCCCAAGCGATGGAAAAAGTTGGTAAGCAAGGCGTTATTACCGTTGAAGAAGGTTCAAGCTTTGAAGATACCTTAGAAGTTGTCGAAGGTATGCAGTTTGACCGTGGTTATATCAGCCCATACTTTGCTAATAAGCAAGACAGCTTAACCGCTGAGTTTGAAAACCCATATATCTTGCTTGTTGACAAAAAAATCAGCAACATCCGTGAGATCGTGCCATTACTTGAGCAAGTCATGCAGCAGAGCAAACCATTGCTAATCATTGCTGAAGACGTAGAAAACGAAGCATTAGCAACTCTAGTTGTGAACAACATGCGTGGCGGCTTAAAAACTTGTGCAGTTAAAGCACCAGGTTTTGGCGATCGTCGTAAAGCAATGCTAGAAGATATCGCAACGCTAACTGGCGGTACGGTTATCTCTGAAGAGATTGGTCTGAGCCTTGAGACTGCTACTCTAGAGCAACTTGGTACTGCTAAGAAAGTTACTGTCGGTAAAGAGAACACTGTCATCGTTGATGGCGCTGGTAACAAAGCAGATATCGAAAATCGTGTTGAGTCTATCAACCGTCAAATCGAAGAGTCTACTTCTGACTACGATAAAGAAAAGCTACAAGAGCGTGTTGCAAAACTGGCAGGCGGCGTAGCAGTTATTAAAGTAGGTGCTGCGACTGAAACTGAAATGAAAGAGAAGAAAGATCGCGTTGATGATGCGCTACATGCCACTCGTGCCGCAGTTGAAGAAGGTGTTGTCCCTGGTGGCGGTGTTGCGCTAGTTCGTGCGCTTAATGCATTGTCTGAGCTACGTGGCGATAACGACGACCAAGACGCGGGTATTAATATCTTACGTCGCGCGATGGAAGCACCACTACGTCAAATCGTTACCAACTCTGGTGAAGAAGCCTCAGTTGTGGTTAACGAAGTGAAGAGTGGTAGCGGCAACTATGGTTACAACGCGGCGACTGGCGAGTATGGCGATATGCTTGATATGGGTATTCTTGACCCAGCTAAAGTTGCTCGTTCAGCACTAGAAAATGCAGCATCTGTTGCAGGCCTCATGCTAACGACCGAAGTCATGATTACTGATTTACCGCAAGGTGATGATGGTATGGCTGGCATGGGTGCTGGCGGTGGAATGGGCGGTATGGGTGGAATGGGCGGCATGATGTAATTCTACTTCTGCTACAAAGCGATTTCTCTTTGTCAGATGCGCTCAATGTACAATAGGTACTATTTTTGCTCGTCTTCCTCGACAAATCGCTTTTCGCTAGAAGTATGACTTTGTCATAACGTACTTGTTAAACCTAGTCCAAATAAAACCCTGATAGGCTGAGCTTATCGGGGTTTTTCTATGCAAGTTTAGTATATCTTAGCTAATAATTACGAGTCCGCTTCATTTCTTCTAAACACCCACGTCTTATCATCAGACAGCTCATCGACATAATAATATCCCGCTAAGTCAAACTTCTTTAACTCCTCAGCCTTGGTCAATTTATTGTTAGCAGCATATTTCACCATCAATCCACGGGCTTTTTTGGCATAAAAGCTAATTACCTTATATTGACCGTTTTTTTCATCTTCAAATCGTGGCGTGATGATTTCAGCATTCAACGCTTTCTTTTTTACAGATTTAAAATATTCATTAGAAGCCAAATTAATTAATACCTTGTCATCGCTATCAGCCATACGGGCATTGATAACGTCAGTCACTTCCTCACCCCAAAACTCATATAAGTTATCACCGCGCTCATTTTTCAGCTTAGTGCCCATCTCTAAGCGATACGGCTGAATCAAATCAAGTGGTTTCAGCACACCATAAAGACCTGACAAAATGCCTAGATGTTCATTAACGTAAATGGCCGTTTCCTTATCCATGTTATACATATCAAGCCCAGTATAGACGTCACCATCGAATAAATAACCAGCAGGTTTGGCTGCGTTACCAGAAGCAGCATCAGTAAATGGCTGATCTTTGCTCCAACACCATTGTTGATTGCGTTCAGTATTCAGTTGGGCCAAATCGTCAGAAATGCTCATCATCTCTTGCAAATCAATCGGTTCTTTCGACTTCAATATTTTCATTAATGCTTGTGAGTGTTCGATAAGCTCAGGCTGACTGTAATAATTGCCTAGGTTTACGGGAACATCATCTTTTTCATTCAAAGACTTGGCAGGGGAGAGTACAAAATACATAGTCATTCCTTGTGATTTATGAGATCGAAAAAATAAAAATTTCAAATATAGCAATAAAGAATATATAAATGGTATAAATACATAACTTTTTATTTACTTATGGGTCATCATTAGACAATGAAAGTTAGCAAACGATGTCTCTATAATAAAAACACATGATGAAAAACAGTTAGTCATTTATTATATTGATAATATTGGTTCAGCTCTCTAATGTAAGCGTTGACCAAAATTTTCGCTCTATGCATCTCATCATTTAAATAATCTGTGCATAGGTCAGTAATGTATTCAGAGTAAGGAGACGGTATGAAAATCGGTGTTATCAGTGCAGATATCGCACAAGAAAGCCGCGTAGCGCTAACCCCAGACGCGGTTAAAAAGCTGCGTAAACTTGGGTTTGAAGTCATCATCCAGTCAGGTGCAGGTCAAGCAGCTTATTATGCTGATGAGTTGTATCAGGCTGCTGGTGCCGATATTGCAGATAGTAGCGCTGAGGTAGTCAACCAGTCTCAAATTATTACCACGGTCAATGACTTACCTGCTACAACTACTGACAGCTTAAAATCTGGTCAGATTGTCATTGGTATGCTCGATCCTTACCGTAATACTCAGCTAGATACTTATGCTGCCAAAGGTACAACGGCATTTGCCATGGAGCTATTGCCACGCACTTTATCACGTGCACAGAATATGGACGTCTTGTCATCGCAAGCCAACCTTGCCGGTTATAAAGCCGTATTGCTCGCGGCCAATGAGTATTCCCGTCCTTTCCCAATGTTTATGACTTCAGCTGGTACCGTTAAACCTGCCAAAGTTGTTATCTTAGGCGTAGGAGTTGCAGGTTTGCAAGCCATTGCTACTGCCAAGCGCTTAGGTGCAGTCGTTGAAGCCAGTGACTTACGTCCTGCAGCTAAAGAGCAAGTCGAATCCTTAGGCGGTAAATGGCTTGATGTACCGATGAGTGAAGACGAAGCGCAAAAAGCTAAAGCAACTGGTGGCTATGCGTGGACACCCTCAGAGCAGTATATCAAAGACCAAGCAGCTGTGGTGGACAAAGCCTTAAGCAATGCCGATATCGTCATTACCACTGCGCAAATTCCTGGCCGTCAAGCACCGCGCTTGGTACATCAAGCGACCCTTGCGAAGATGAAGGCAGGCTCAGTGCTGATTGATATGGCTGCTGGAACGGGCGGTAACGTAGAAGGTAGTGTGCCAGATGAAACCATTACCACTGCCAATGGCGTGCGTATCGTCGGTGCGGCCAACATTCCATCGATGTTAGCGGCGCAGTCTTCAGATTTATATGCCAATAACCTTGTCAATTTTATCACGACCTTAATTGCCTCTGAAGAAACCACGGAAACGACAGACAATGCGGCATCAAACAAGCTGGCACTGAATTTAGATATGGAAGATGAGATTCAGGGCGCACTGGCAGTGACGCATGAGAGTCAGGTACGTCTTGCTAAACGCTAAGTCTTGACTGCCTATTACTACACACTTTGTCATCATACATTTGCCAGTAATGAATAAAATTTTAGGAGGATAAGATGATTGCCACTGTTTTAGCTGCGGCGCCAGCCGGTGCGGCCATGAGTAGCACACCATTTGTAGCGATTTTCACTGTATTTGTACTCGCTATTTTTGTTGGATATTATGTCGTTTGGGGAGTGACCCCAGCATTACACACACCATTGATGGCTGTAACCAACGCCTTATCAAGTATTGTCATCGTCGGTGCAATGCTACAGACGGTCACAATTGATGGCTCGATATTTACGCCAACCAGTTTGCTTGGTGCCTTTGCGGTATTTTTAGCCAGTATTAATATTTTCGGTGGTTTTGCGGTGACTGAGCGTATGCTCGCGATGTTTAAACCAAAACCGAAAAAAGCGCCAGTGGTAACGACTGAAAATGGAGGCGATGCATGAGCGATTTAACAAATATGATTTCTGCGAATGCTGACTGGTTCTATCTAATCGGTGCCATTCTTTTCGTTTTAACCCTTCGAGGTTTATCTAGCCCAAAGACCGCTATTCGCGGTAACCGCTTTGGTATGGTTGCGATGGCAATTGCAGTAGCAACGACATTCTTCTTAGCAGAAGGCCCGGTGCTGTGGTTGATTATTGGTGCGATGATATTGGGTGCACTTGTCGGCATGTGGAAGGCAAAAACGGTTGCGATGACCCAAATGCCAGAAACGGTCGCTTTAATGCACTCATTCGTTGGTTTGGCAGCGGTAGCGATTGCGTTGGCAACGGTACTGCATACTGAACAACAGCATGGTGCGGTTGCTCGTGTCGAATTATTCATCGGTTGTTTCATCGGTGCGATTACTTTTTCTGCCTCGGTCTTTGCTTTTGGTAAATTGGCGGCAAAGAGTTGGGCGAAGACCTTGGTTGGCGGCTGGGTTAAACCTGTCCAAGCGCTATTGTTCATTGCGATGATTGGTTTCGGTGGGGTGTATTTCGTTACTGATTCATTACCCGCTTTTTATGCGATGGCAGTGATTGCAGTCATCTTTGGTTGGATGTGGATTGCCCCAATCGGTGGCGGTGATATGCCAGTAGTTGTATCACTATTGAACTCATTCTCAGGTTGGGCAGCAGCAGGCATTGGTTTTACGCTTGGCAACTCGATGCTCATTATCGCAGGTTCGCTAGTGGGTTCGTCAGGTGCGATCTTGTCTTACATCATGTGTAAAGCCATGAACCGCTCACTGCTTAATGTGCTATTTGGCGGTATGGGTACGGCAGCAGCAGTGGCAGGTGGTGATGATGGCGCGCCAAAGAACTACAAAGCGGGTTCAGCAGAAGATGCTGGCTTCTTGATGGCCAACGCAAGTAGTGTCGTTATTGTACCGGGTTATGGTATGGCGCAAGGCCGTGCACAGAATGCGGTCAAAGAGTTATATGAGCTATTAAAAGAAGAGGGCGTGAATGTTCGCTTTGCTATTCATCCAGTGGCAGGTCGTATGCCAGGACACATGAACGTGCTATTGGCTGAAGCTGATGTGCCTTATGATGATATCCTTGAAATGGATGAGATTAACTCAGACTTTGCTAGTACGGACGTGGTCTTAGTCATCGGTGCCAACGACGTGGTAAACCCATCTGCGAAAGATGATCCATCGTCGCCAATTTTCGGTATGCCTATCCTAGAAGTTACCAAAGCCCAAACGATTATGGTTATCAAGCGTTCGATGAGTACCGGTTACGCTGGCCTCGACAACAGCTTGTTCTATATGGATAAAACCATGATGATCTTTGGTGATGCGAAGAAGATGGTAGAAGAGATGGTACGTAGTATTAACGGCGCAGGTCATTAATCTCTAAAATCGGTTTTTAAACATAATTTTTAAATATAAGTTTGCAAATAAAAAAGTCACTGAGGTGACTTTTTTTGCGTTAGAGTAAGCTGCCTTTATCTTCCCATTATAATAATTGACTTCAAATAAAAGAGATAGGCGTATCACAAGATGCTACTGGTATAAATTTTTCTGGCTTGCTGTGCCTATGCCGACAGAGGCTGCAAAAAATTCATTCCAGTAGCATTGTATCTTTTTTGAATGGTATTAACGGTATATCCTATTGCATAACCGCTAATGATAAATAATATTAAATAAGAGAATGCTTTATGAACATGTTGATACGTTTTTTTATTATGGCCAGTTTGCTAAAACAGCAACTCAAAAAGCAGTCAGTCAGCGAGCGTCTTAGTGTGGAGACATTGACCGCCCCAACTGTCCGTCATTATCGAATATTACCGCATGACATGGGCTTTCGGGATCATCTGCCTAATTATCGCTATTTATCTTTTATTGAGCTCAATGTTACCCGCTGGCTAATGGCATGCTGTCATCAAAAAGGTATCCAGCCTTTAAACTGGGTTATCGCCATGCAAGAGATGATTTACCTCAAAGAGATTAAGTTTTTGGATAAGATGACGGTAAATAGTGTGTTGGCAGGTTGGGATAAAAAATACGTTTATTTTGAAACGCGATTTTTTGTAAAAAGCCAACTAATGGGGGTTGGTATGACCAAATTTGTCTTGATGGATAAAAAGGTTAAGTGCACGCCAGATATATTGGATATGACAGGCGAGGAGCTGACCGATGTCATTGACTCGTGGAATAAGCATCAAGTCGCTGTTAAGTCTGCTAAGTCGACTAAAACAATAGAGACAGCATAACGAACTTGGCTATAATCATCTAGCGAAGTTTGGTAGGATAGGGGCTATTAAATCGACAATCAAGTTGATAAGATTTTTTCCTAAAATTATAAAAGTTAAGGAGCCATCATGACCCCGCAAAAATTAAAATGGACAGACAGCTTAGATATCGCTATTGAGCTTTATGAAAAATTCCCAGAAACTGATCCGCAGTACATACGCTTTACTGATTTGCATCGCTGGGTGACCGAGCTTGAAGGCTTTGATGATGACCCACAGCGCTCAAATGAAGGCATCTTGGAAGCCATTCAGATGAACTGGATTGATGAAGCCGACTAGTTCGACTCTCCTAACTTAAGTAAAATCTCAAATATAAAATTGAATAAATAAACAGGATAGGAAGCACATGACTTCACAAATCAAAGAGCTATCCGAAGTGATAGTTTGTAAAGGTATCAGTGTTCGTACCACTAATAACGCAGAAATCAGCCATGACACGGCTAAATTGGGTCGATTATGGCAAAAATTTTATCAGAACCATGTGGAGCATCTCTCTGAAGGTGAGGATATTTATGGTGTTTATAATAACTATGAGAGCGATGATTTAGTAGGCGCTTTTGATGTAGTAGCGAGCTGGAAGGTAAAAAGCGAGCCAGTAGAAGGGCAGGATAGTGACGAAGACAGCAACGTTCTTAGTGCTGCAAACATCCTTAGCGCTGCTCATTCTAGCGATGTCGTAACAGCCACTATTCCTGCTGGTAAATATATGGTGTTTACCGAAGAAGGTAGAATGCCTAATACGGTGATGAATGCTTGGGAGAAGGCTTGGACATATTTTAATGACCCAAGCTCTGAGCATACACGCACTTATAATGTCGATTTTGAGCATTATATTGGTGGTAATTTAGAGTATGGGCAAGTGGATCTATATATTGGTATTGAGTAGAGCTATTAGTTCGATAAGCCAGCAAAGTACAGCTATCACTCAAAAATTAGTGTCGAAAAACATGATGATACATGGGTTAACACTGTAGGTTAGTGAGCAGATTAAGTTGCTTTCGACCAAGAATTAATAATAAAAAAGCGCCAAATCTAAATGAGATGGCGCTTTTTTTACTTTTATCACTTATGACTAATCCAGCAATAAATTCTCTAATATCCCTTCATATATCTGCGCCAATTTACCCAAGTCATCCACTTCTACCTTTTCATCAACCTGATGAATAGTCGCATTACGCACACCAAGCTCAACGACTTGCGCACCAGTCGGAGCGATAAAGCGTCCGTCAGAAGTGCCACCAGAGGTTGATAGAGTAGCGTCAACGTCAGTGACGGCTTTAATCGCTTGTTGACACGCTGAGACCAATTTACCTTCTGGCGTCAAAAACGGCTGACCAGATAACTTCCAATGGATATCATAACTTGCCTTGCTGTCTTTAAAATATTTATCAAATATCGCATGGGTCTTTGCTTTTAGCTCATCTTCGGTGGTTTCTGTTGAAAAGCGGAAGTTAAAAATAACTTCAAGCGTCTCAGGAATGACATTGGTTGCGCCCGTGCCACTATTAATATTTGAGATTTGAAGTGAAGTCGCAGGGAAGTAATCGTTACCAGCATCCCATGTCGCAGCCGTTAATTCAGCCAATGCTGATGTTGCCGCATGAATAGGATTAGACGCGAGGTGCGGATAGGCGACATGACCTTGCTTGCCAGTGACGGTTAGCATTGCACCCAACGAGCCGCGGCGACCGTTTTTAATGATATCGCCAAGGGTATCGGTACTTGACGGCTCACCAACTAAGCAATACGTGATTTTTTCGTTACGCGCTTCTAAGGTTTCAATGACTTTGACCGTGCCATTAATAGATGGACCTTCTTCATCTGAGGTGATTAAAAAGGCGATAGAACCATTATGCTTAGGATGGTTAGCGACGAAACGTTCGGCTGCGATGGTAAAGGCGGCAATCCCCGTTTTCATGTCAGCAGCACCGCGAGCCCATAGATAGCCATCAGCGATGGTTGGGGTAAATGGTGGATAGGT
The DNA here is from genome assembly GCF_051970275.1 of Psychrobacter sp. ASPA161_9. Taxonomy (NCBI): domain Bacteria; kingdom Pseudomonadati; phylum Pseudomonadota; class Gammaproteobacteria; order Moraxellales; family Moraxellaceae; genus Psychrobacter; species Psychrobacter sp. ASPA161_9. The sequence continues at coordinate 173,023 of NZ_JBEFNI010000009.1, forward strand.
CCAATTGTTGACATCGCCAGTTGGCACGACATCGGTATGACCAGCAAAACAAATAACTGGATCGGCTGTGCCACGGCGTGCCCATAAGTTTTTGACTTCCGCGTGCTCGCCAGTCTTATCTCTATCGCCAAAATACATAAACTCGCAATCAAAGCCAGCTTGCTCTAGTCGAGCTAACAATATATCTTGGCAGCCGTCATCATCTGGCGTGACTGAAGGACGCTCAAGAAGTGCAATGCTTAAGTTCAATGTTGCTTGTTGATGGCTTTCTTGTTGATGAGTCATGTTTTGATTATGAGAGTCAGACATTGATAAACCTTTTATTCTCTAGTTGAATTATTAATCTACTTCAAACCATATGGCTTTATTGGCGTAGGCTGGGTTTTTAACCCAGCTTTAGAACTAAACAAGATATTGTATTTATAAACAGTGAGTAATGATTGTAGTAAGTGGCATTAATTAGATAGCAATTTAACTGCCTTCTTCAACAAAAGGTATTAAACCATCTCGGCGCATCCACGTCGCAATCGAATAGCGCTGACGATGGGCGATTTGCACTTGATGTTGTAAGTCACTGTCAAATATTACCAGTCGATTGGCAACAGGCATCACATTATGATGGACACCGTGTTTATCAACGACTTCTAATGCGCCGCCGTCACTGGTTGCCCATTCATCATTCAAGTAAAACACCGCTGAAATAACGCGTTCATCACGACCAGCGGGATTGTCACTGTGCCATTGATAGCCGAAGCCCACCGGATAGCAGGCGTAATGTGCTTCACTATGGCGAATACCGGCAAACAAACTGCGATTAAACAGCATGCCAAGCGCATTGATACTTTGTATATAAAAATAGCCTGCAAAGAAGTTCTCAGTGATCCAGCGGATGCGATCACCACGTATATCACTGATACGCACACCCGCCGTTAGCTCTGCATCACGATAGTCAATAAAACCGCTTTCCGCTTGCAAGGCTAATAATGCTGTATGCTCAAATATGTCATCGATAACTATCCAACCATCATCCACGAACTTATCAAGTTGCGTATCCGTCAGCTTATCTTCCCAGCTCACATCAAAGTCGGACATTTGCAAGACATGTTGGGTTGCCAACTTATTGCTCGTTTTATCGCTTCCCATATCAGCGCATGGCGCAAGTAATGGCGGATTATCAGGACCTATCGGATGATCAACCACCAGCTCTGTCACATTTAGGTTGCTAATAATCTTCGTCATTTCACCTCGTTCTTTTGTTAATAATGAATCAATCATCAAATAACTATCAATTAGTCATTAATCATTTGGTGTTTATAGCCTTTTTGTTGAAGCTACTTACCAAAACCACATTATCTTTTACTCTGCCTATGCTACCATAGATGCAATTTTTCTTATTTAAACTTTTGAGATTATGAACTATAAACACGCCTACCACGCTGGTAACTTTGCTGATGTGGTTAAACACATTTTATTAGTACAACTGTTAAATCAACTGGGTCAAAAAGACAAGCCTTTTTATGTGCTTGACGCTTATGGCGGTCGAGGACTGTATTCGCTTAGCAGTGAAGAGGCGCGCAAGACAGGGGAAGCCAAAGGCGGTATTCAGGCTTTGTTAAAAGCGGATACCGAAAAAGCACCAGCTGCTGTCAAAGATTATATGGAAGGCATCAAGCAAGCCAAATTCACTTACGACAGTAAAGTCTATCCTGGTTCGCCTTGGTGGATTGCTCATCATATCGAAAAGAACTCAGATGCTGGCGTTCGTGGTGAAGCATTTGAGGCAAAAGCCAGTGAATATGATGCGCTTAACTATCAATTGCATAAGCTGCCAATCGGTATCCAGCATCGTGATGCCTTTGAAGGTATTACGGCGGTTATTCCGCCAAAAGAAAAGCGTGGTCTTATTTTTCTTGATCCTCCTTATGAGCAAGAGCATAAAGACTTCACGCGACTTATCAATCTGCTAGTCGCTGCTTATAACAAGTGGCCACAAGGCACTTACGCATTATGGTTCCCAATCAAGAATGTCGAAGCGGTAGAGCTGTTTTATAAGAAGCTGAAGCGTACTGAGATGAGACGTCAGCTGGTCTGTGAGCTTAATATCTATCCTAATGATGTTGCGGTTGGTCTTAATGGTACAGGTATGCTCATTATCAATCCGCCATGGCAGTTTGATAACCAAGCGCGTGAGATATTGCGTTTCCTACAGCCTGCTCTAAAAGTGGCTGACGCGCCAGACTTAACTCCTGATAGTGCGACCAGTGTACGCTGGCTAGTTGGCGAATAAGGATACCGTTATGACGACTGAGCAACCACCCCATAAGAGCCTAAATGATAGCGCAGCTACTCAGCCGCCTTTTGTTGACGAGCATGAATTCAACATTCGCTTAGCGGATAATGACAATTATGATGGTTTGACTTTTGAGGTGATTGAAACAGAAGTTGCAGAAGGTAAACCTGTGGTCAGTCGCGGTGTCTATTTGGCACCCAATTTGATTACAACCTTATCGCTATTATCTGGTTTTTACTCGATTCTAGCCAGTACCCAAGGCGAATTTTATAAGGCATCTTTAGCGATTTTCTTATCGGCTATCCTCGATGGCGCTGATGGTAGAGTCGCGCGTATGCTGAATGCGCAAAGCCCTTTTGGTGAGCAGTATGATTCTCTGGCTGATATGTTAGCCTTTGGCGTTGCACCTGCTATCCTGATTTATAGCTTCGCTTTAGAGCCTTTGGGTCGTATTGGACTTGGTTGCGCTTTTGTCTTTACCGCTTGTGCCGCTTTCCGCCTCGCACGTTTTAATGTTCAGGTTGGAATTGTCGATAAAAAGTACTTTGTAGGTTTGGCAAGCCCACTTGCTGCGATTTTGGTAACAGCTGCTGTGATGGTTGCCGTCGATCACAACGAGTGGGTCGGGCAGTATGACACGCAGGTCATGTTATTGTTTGCTGCTTGGGTAGTCATTTGCGGCTTGTTAATGGTTAGTAATATAAAGTACTACAGTTTTAAAGAGTTTGATAAAAGAAAAGTCCCGTTTGTGGTTCTTATTGTAGGCGTATTAGTCATGAGCATCGTGCTGTATGACATACCTGTAGGTATTTTAGCGATTGGTATCATTTATGCTTTGTCGGGTGTATTTACCACTCTAAAGGCCAAAGCCGGACATTAATATGATTGGAAGATTCTGCTGTATCTCTTATAAGAGTTAAGAATGTAAGACATAGACCCAAAAAAACCGCTTATTTTTAATAGGCGGTTTTTTTGTGCGTTTTATTTGGTAAGAGGGGTTTTTATACATGGCTATAAGTTTTGGTCTTTTCGGCTCTCAATAAATCTGCTTTAAGCCATGTTTCAATTCATCAAATCCTATCTACCGTTCATCTATAATACTGGACTTTTCCTTTACATATAAATAGTGTTTTTGATACATTGGAAATATAAGTTTACAAATGTATACATACCTATTTTTTTATCTATCTCATAGCCTTTCTCTTTTTTTTAAAATTAATACTGTTAGTTAGCATCTTGAAAACGGTTTTACTTAATTTTAACAGCACAATCCATCCGTTATTTATTTGGTACAACAAAACATAGCTCTCCTTTATACGAAAATCTAATCAACCATCTTACCAATAATGCTACACATACATAGGATACATCGATGTTAAACCATGTCTACCGCGTTGTCTTTAATCGTTCTACGGGTTGCTATACAGCCGTTAGTGAAATCAGCAAGTCAGGTGGAAAATCCAGCAATGGTTCAGGTCACATTGGTACAATAGGTGTGTTGCCATCCGCGACCTTAGGTACGTTACTACGTCGAAGTGCTATAGGTATTGCCATTGCTGGAGTGCTGGGACTGACGGCGATGAGTAGTCAGGCAGAAGTATGTATATTAGATAGTGGCGACCCAACTAGTGGTAACTCAACTGGTGGTAGTACTGCTACTGGTACTGATTCTACAGCTTGTGGGTTTTTAAACGAGGCATTAGGCACTCGTAGCACTGCAATAGGCTATGACAATACAGCTTCAAATATTTATAGCTCAGCTGTCGGTGCTATAAATACCGCTTCTGGTAAAAGTAGCTCAGCGATAGGTGCTTACAATAGAGCTTTAGGTGATTCCAGTTCGGCTATAGGTTCGGAAAATTATGTCGAAGGTTTTAGAAGCTCAGCATTTGGTAACGAAAATAGAATAACAGAAGGTTTTGGATTGGCAGCAGGTCGCCTAAACCAAGTTGAAGGTTATGTTGGTACAGCAGTAGGCTATAGCAATAAGGCAATTGGTCAAGCTAGCTCCGCAATAGGTAACGAAAATACAGCCTCCGGAGTTCGTAGCTTGGCAATAGGTAGTGACAACTCAACCGCCAATGAACGTAGTACAGCAGTAGGTAGTCTAAATGTAGCTTCTAAGCTGCATAGCTCGGCAGTGGGTTATAGCAACGAGGCAATTGGTGAACGTAGCTCAGCACTAGGTCATGATAACACTGCTTCGGGTAGTGATAGTTCAGCAGTTGGTCGCATCAACATTGCTTCGGGTAATGATAGCGCAGCAGCGGGTCGTGGCAACAACGCTTTAGGCATTGCTAGCACAGCAATAGGTGTTGCTAACCAATCTTCAGCTAATAATACCTCAGCATTGGGTACTGGAAACAGAGCTTTAGGTAATGACAGCTCAGCAATGGGTCGTGCCAACTTCGCTTCAGGTGTTAACAGCTCAGCGTCAGGCTACCTTAACCAAGCTTCTGGTAACAATAGCTCAGCTGTAGGTTATAGCAATATAGCATCAGGCTATACCAGCTCAGCACTAGGTGGTTATAGTAGAGCCACTGCTAGTGGGGCTACTGCAATAGGTAGTGGCAGTACATTTGCAGTAGCTGCTGTTGAAAATGCCACTGTGCAAGCGGAATTTACGGCTGCAATCACATCAATTGAGACAGATTCTGAAGGTCGTAGATTTAAAGCAGATGGTTCTGGTGGGGCAATATATGAATTTACACCCACAGACTACGAAGCGTTAGGCATCGGTGCTACAGCAAGTGGCATTCGAGCAGTTGCGCTTGGTACTAATGCAGTGGCTGATAAGCGTGATAGCATCGCTTTGGGTAGTAAAAGTGTCACTACCGTTGGTGCTGGCGTGGCAGGTTATTCAGCTAATGGCGATACCAATCCCATTTGGCAATCTACTCTTGGTGCCGTTAGTGTTGGTGATACGAGCAATGCTAACTCTAGCCAATGGCAGACCCGTCAAATTACAGGCGTTGCTGCAGGTACATCCGATACTGACGCTGTCAACATTGCTCAGCTAAAAAGGGTTGAAACAACTGGTTTGTCTCATTTCAGTAGTGTAGCAACTGCTCTAGGTGGGGGTGCGCAGCTTAACAGTATGGGTGTATTTCAAGCACCTAAATATCGAATAAATAATGCAGACTACAGCAATGTGGGTGCAGCGTTTAATGCGGTTGACGGTAAGCTGACTGACTTGCAAACACAGATAAACACTATTGAGTTAACACCTGGACCTAAAGGTGATCAGGGTGAAAAAGGAGAAACGGGTTTTCAAGGCCCAGCAGGTCAAAACGGCACTGACGGCATCAATGGAACAAACGGTATTGACGGCATCAATGGTGTTGATGGTGTTAATGGTGCACAAGGCATTCAAGGTTCAGTTGGTCCGCAAGGCTCGGCAGGTCAGGACGGTACTGATGGTTTAAACGGTACTGATGGTTTAAACGGTACTGATGGTGCTAAGGGAGACAAAGGTGATTCAGGTATCAGCGAAGAAGCTAGAGTTGAATTAGAAAACAAAATTGAAGAAAGCAAAGAGCGCTTTGTTAGTATCAACACTTCTGGTACTAAGATAGAAGTTGACTACGATAATGAAGGAGCTACAGGCAACGGTTCAATAGCAGTTGGTGTCAATGCCAAATCTGCTGGTCAGGATAGTATTGCAGTTGGTACAGATTCTAAGGTAACAGGCAATCAGTCTCTTAGTGTTGGCGTAGGTAATATCGTTTCAGGCGACAAGTCAGGTGCAATTGGTGATCCAAGTATTATCGGTGGCGATAGCAGTTATTCATTGGGCAACGACAATATTATTGGCGATACTTCTAACAACGTTTCTGTAATAGGTAGCAACATAAAAGTAGGTGCAACATCTGCTAGTACCGTAGATGGCAATCCAGTCTTCACTGGAGTAACTGATGCTTCAAACTCTGTCGCTATCGGTGAGTCAGTGAACGTTCAAGCCACAGACGCAGTAGCTATCGGTGCTAATAGCAGTGTAACTCATAGCAATGCCGTTGCATTAGGAGCAAACTCACAATCAACAGCGGACAATACGGTATCGGTAGGCAATGCAAACACTCAACGCCGAATCACCAATGTCGCCGCTGGTATCAACCCAAATGATGCGGTGAATGTATCTCAGCTCAACCAAAATCGTGCCGAAGCAATGGGCTATACAGACAGAAGAATAAATGATCTCGAAGGAGAGACTCATTCAGCAGTTGCAGGTGCACTCGCATTCGGTGCACTGCGATATCCTAATGTTCCTGGCAAAGTTAGCGTAGGTCTTGGTGGAGGCACGTGGGAAGGGGAAACAGGATATGCTCTAGGCGTAGGCTACACCACATCAAACGGACTTTTCTCTATCAGTAGTGCTTTCGGTGGTAGCGGCAGTCAACAAGGTGGAAACGTCGGAGTAAGCTATACCTTCGATTAAAGCCAGTTTTTAATTGAGTATGCATATATTTGAGCCTACCTTCTTTATGATGGTAGGCTTTATCAATTGGTGTCATTGGCTAATGGTATTTGAAGAATAAAAAATAATTTTTAATATTAAGCTATTGATAAATATAGAGGTATTTCTTTAATGTTAATTGTGTAAAAATAAACTCT